>CAZAFH010000007.1:0-128760 GCA_964484265.1 uncultured Singulisphaera sp. | reverse complement strand
CGGCATGATGGGCGGCATGCCCGGTATGATGATGGGTGGCATGCCCGGCATGATGGGCGGCATGCCCGGTATGATGATGGGTGGCATGCCCGGCATGATGGGCGGCATGCCCGGTATGATGATGGGTGGCATGCCCGGCATGATGGGCGGCATGCCCGGTATGATGATGGGTGGCATGCCCGGCATGATGGGCGGCATGCCCGGTATGATGATGGGTGGCATGCCCGGCATGATGAGTGGTAGCATTATGGGTGGACAGGCCATGTTCGAGGCGCTTCCGCTGATCGACATCTTGACTCGTATCGTCGATCCAGGTAACTGGAACGCACCCAACGTCGCGTCCGTCATGGCAATGATGCCGATGATGCCCGGCATGATGATGGGCCTCCCAGGCATGATGATGGGCTTCCCAGGAATGATGATGGGCTTTCCAGGAATGATGGTCGCTGGTATGCTCCCCGGCATGGGTATGATCGGTGCCGGCCCACCGGGCGCGGACCCGATGGTCAATCCTGAGAAAAACACAATCGACTACTTCGCACCGACGCAGGCCCTCCTGGTGCGGGCACCGTCACGCATCCACACATCGATCACCGGAGGCATTTTCGGCGGCGGCAATAAAAAACCGGCCGCGGCCGTTTTCCTCAACGAAGAGATGCGTGATCGCATCTTCGCTAAACTCGACCCCAAACTTGACTTGAAGAAAGCCCCCAATCTCAAGGTCGCGGCTGGCATGGAGATCGCCAAGAACGACAAGAAGCCCATAAAGAATAAACCCGCCGACCTTGATCCTCGCAAGATTTGGCAAGAGGCCCTGGCCAAACCTGGTATTCAGCCCGGCCACGTCATCGCGACGGCCGACTTCCTCTTCGAAATCGGAGCATTTGATCACGCTGCCGAATTCCTCAAGGCGAATCTTCGCCACTCCGTCGTAGTTCGGCCATGGGTGTTTGAATCGCTCGCAATCGCCATGGAACTCTCCGGCGGCGACCCCGAAGAAATTCGCCGAGTTCGGATGTCGGGTATCGCACTTGACCCGAACGATGCGCAAGGCTTCCTCAGCGCCGCTCGCGCCATGTCCGACCGCGGCCAGCACGATCGCGCTCTCGCCTTCTGCCGAAACGCGGCTCAACTCGAGCCCACCGACTACCACGCTTACGAATTCGCACTCGCCTGTGCGGAAAAAGCCAAGGACGCGAAAGCCATGGAATGGGCCGTCGGAAATCTCATGAGCCAGGATTGGCCTGTCGATAATTCTCTCCTGCACGATCTGGCCCGTAAGCGTTTGAATTCGCTTGCCGCCACGCTGAAATCGGAGAACCGTGAAACCGAGGCCAAGACGCTCCAGTCCGCCTTGGCCCGGCTCAATCAACGCGACCTCGTCGTTCAACTGGTGTGGGATTCCGTCGGTGGTCCCGCCGAGCTAGACCTGCGTGTCAAGGAACCGTGCGGCAGCGTCGCGACCTGGGAGCAGACGCAGACTCCGGGCGGCGGCATCATGATCGGTTACAACCTGACCGACAAGGAACCGAACTGCCAGTACGTCGCCGCCCAGGCGTTGCCTGGCGAGTATGAGATCACCGTCTCGCGCGTATATGGCAAAGTGCTCAGCAACCGCGCCAGGCTCATCATCACCCAGAACGCAGGCATGGTGAACCAGTCTCGGCAGATGAAGATCATCAACCTTGCTGAAAACGCACCGATCAAGATCACCGTTAAAGACGGCCGCCGCACCGAATTGTCGCTGGTTTCGCCCGCGGCTCAGAAACGCCACACGGCGAAGAACGAGCCGAAGGCAGAAGGCAGCGCCTTCAGCGCCCTTCGTGCCGTCGCCAACCCGAACTTCTACGGGGTCAGCGGGCCTCGCGGCGGCGTGAGCGCTCCACCGGGCGGTTCACGCATCCCAAGCGTCGAAGCCCTGGCGGCACGCGATAGCAAGAACAAGGCTGGAGTAACAGTCGCGCAGAACGTAATCAACACGGGCGGCATGCAAATGACCACCCAGCTGCGTGTCAGTGACGATCGCCGAAAGATGGAAATGGTGATCCGCCCGTTCTTCGACGCCGGCAATCGCTCCCGCGGCCCGGCCGTCAACCTGTCGATCATCCCGGGCGCCAATTAATCCATTCCCACGTCCAAACACAATCGGCCCGCGTGTTCGCTGATGAACACGCGGGCCGATTCTTTTTGTTATTTGCGAAACAGGCTGGGCTACGGTTCCAATAATCCCCGCGAGCTACTCGTAGCGGAAGTCACAAGATTTTCGATTGTGTCATGCCGAAATTCTGGCAAATTCCGCTACAGCCGCTATTTCGAAAGTCGGCGAACTTCCTTCACATCAACGCCCAGAGCGTCGGCAACTTCCTTGACGGAAAGTCCGCGTGCGAGCATTCGGCCAACGATTGTTCGCCAGGCCAATGCCTCGCCCTTCTCGATTCCCTTTTCGATCCCCTTTTCGATTCCCTTTTCGATTCCCTTTTCGATTCCATCGGAGAATCCTTCCTCACGGGCCTCTTTCCAAACCGCAGTCTTGCGGATATCGGCAAGTTTGAACATCTTACGAATCTCCTCGCGCTTTTTTTCCGAGAACCGCCGAATCAAAAGTTCCTCTGTCAATTCTATCACCTGATGGACGAATTCGCTATCGCGAGCCTCCTCCTTCGCGCGATCCACGAGCAAACTCACAAGACTCTCGATCTTCGATTCAGGGGCGGACACAAGCTGCAATACACCAAGTCCGGTCGGCGCGTCCGGAGTCTGCGGAAGCTCATCAAGGTAGATCCGCGTCACTCGGCTCGATTCCAAATATTCTCGGTAGGCCTGCAATCGTTTCGGCTCAAACCGCCGGCTGCCGAATAGCGCCATCCCACGCCAATCGAACAATCTCGGCTCGGCTTCGAGCACCAGAAAGGCCTTGGCCAACATATTCGCGTAAAATGTTTCGTGCGTGCGAAAACCGACCTCGACGAGGTAAAACGGCAACGCGAAATCGTTTGGCAGGAACAGACCGTCGATTCGCATCGATTTCTTCACTTCAATGGAATCAAACCGATACCGCTTCGCTTCGGCTCCAGGCTTGCCGAGCAATTCAAACAATGTCTGCGGCAATTTTTTGAAGAGCTGAAAGAAGAACGTATCGGTTTCCATCCGCGCCCCCATTCTTCGGCTGGCATATCAATCTCCATGTCACGCGCCGACGTCCGCCTCGTATTCCAGCTTCGCAAGGGCAGTGTTTATCTTGTCTCGGCACGCATCACGCTCATTCGTTCGGACAGCGATTTCCTTGTCGATCTCTTCGAGCCGATCCTCCTGACCGTTGACGGTTTTCAGATAGCGTTCTCGCAGTTGCTTCTCACCGGGCCGATCGCCGATCGCTTGCAGGTTTTCGCGGATGCGCTTCTGCTCGTTGTGGATAGAATCGCGCTCCTTCGCCAGCGATTGCAGCAGCGCATCGATCCGACCAGCTTCGTGGCGCAGTTCCATCGTCTGCTTGAGTGCCTTTTCCGTTTTCGCGTCAAGATATTTCTGCTGGATCCAGGCACTCATTTGTTCGTCCGTCGCCTCATTCAACCAAAAGTGCGCGGAGAGAATCTGTTGCGACTTGACGACGAGCTTCGTCACCTTCTTCGCCTCGATCGCGAAGCGGAAACGCCAATAATTCTCGGTGATCTCGATCGGTTCCGGCGTATCGATTAGTTTCCACTCCCGACTCTTGCGCGGATGTTCCAGATACACAACCTGGGACACATCGGACTTGTTGTTGAAGTGATACGTCGTCTGATCGACCTGCACGTAATGCGCACGCAACTGCCCTCGAAAGATGACGACGCGATGCACGTTTTCGCTGTGCGATTCGACGTTGTCGAGCACGTGTACGCCAAGCTCGACACAATACGGCACGAGCCGATCGTCGTCGGGCTTCATCGTTTCGAACATCGCTTCGCCGACGTAATTGTCAGCTTCGAGCACGGTGACCGGCCCGCCTTCAAGCGTCAATCCCGTGGTGTTCTTGAACTCGACGCAGCGCATTGGATTCTCTTGCCGGGTCGTCTTGTTGTAGAGCAACACAGGCCGTCCCGCGAACTCGCGCAGCACGATTGGCACGAGCGCGGACTGATTGCGCTTGATTGTCACCGGATGCTCGATTTCGTATTCGAACAGATCGCCGACCTTGCGCTCGCGAACCTGTGCTGGCATCGAACTGGGATCGCGAATAGTTCCGCCTTTGGCAACATCTGCGTACGATTTCTTTCGGGCGACGGAGGGCGCACCAACAGGGATTTGCCTTGCTAGCATCATTTTCCCAAGCTCCTCGTCTGCAACAGACATCGCCGCCGCGCCCATCCCCTCTTCCACCTCCGGCGGCAAGACGCCCGTCGTTTCCGCCACGCGAACCTCCGGGCGACGGATGTAGCGCGGCGTGTAGAGGTCGTGCGTGAACGACACGGGCAGCCCGGCGATGAGCGACAGGCTGACGTTCTCCCAGTCCTCGTCCTGCATGTTGTCCACCACCGCCCATCCCTGGATCATCGGCTTCTTGTCGCCCTCGCCAAGCAAGATGCGGTAGGTCGCCTTCCATACCGGTGCTTCCAGCGTATAGCTGGCGCGGATCGTGCGTTCGCCCTGCCCCTGGGCGAAGAGCGTGAAGGTTCTCGCGTCTTTCTTTTTCGAGGACAGTTGCGTCTTGAGGTAAAAGTCGAGATCACGCCGCATCGCTGGATCGAGCACTTGCACCGCAACCAGCGAATGCAGATCGAATTGGCGGACATCGCCCTGATCGGTGAGCAATGACAACAGAACGATATGCACGATGCCGTCGCCCGTTTGGCGTTCGGTCGTGTCGATTCCGAGGATGACGCCTTCTACCGGATCGGCGACGCCCGAATGCAGCGAGACGCGCGCGCCCTTGATCTGAGGCAGCAGTGTCACCAGACTGGCCTGATCGGGAATCGACAGCGCGACCTCGGACAATAGCTGTTCGAGCGGTTTGGTCGAATCATACGACACCGACGCGATATGCCCGCCATCGAGATCGAGCACCGTCAGCGACTTGAGCACATCGCTGACATCGGCTTGCTTGAACGTGAGCGCAACGGTCGCATCGCCCGTGACTTTGCCTTCGCGCTCGAAGTAGCCGACGCCATGCTTATAGAGGACTACTCTCGAAATTGGCAGAGACATCATTATTCCTCGATTGGAGTTGGCGGTGCGGAATGATGGATTTTAGATTGCAAATTTCAGATTGCAGATTGAAATGCAAAATACATGCGCGCTGCGAAGGCGATAGCTTTTTCAATCTGCAATCTGCAATCTGCAATCTAAAATTACCCCATCACCCCATACGAAAACGGCGTCTTGACGGGGTCGTTGTCGTCGAAGCGGGCATAGCGCAGGGCGCTGATGTCCAGCGTGGTTGGTTGACCATCGACGATCATCTCGGCCATCAGTTGGCCGACGATCGGGGCCATTTTGAAGCCATGGCCGGAAAAGCCGAGGGCACAGTAGGCGCCCTCGAGTCCGGGCAGGCGGTCCATGATCGGGTGCCAATCGGGCGTTATCGCATAAAGCGCGCCGAACCCGCCGCGGCCGTAACTGCGGTGCATCGCGGGATAGCGCCGGCTCAAACGCTGACGAATGCCGGGCAACCAGGCGCCGTCGGCGGCCTCGTTGTACTCATCGGGATCGACGGGGTTCTGGGCCTCTTCACCTGCCAGGCTGCCGGCGTGGATCATCTCGCCGTGCGTCGGCTTGAAATAGATGCCTTGCACGAAATCGCAATAGACAGCGGTGCGTCGGCCAAAATCGGTCGGCCGGCGGTACAGGGCAACCTGCGTTCGGCAAGCCTGCACCGGCAGCTTGACGCCGACGTCCTTGCCTAGCTGAGCCGCCCACGGGCCCGTGGCGAGGACGACGGTTCCGGCATCGTAATGGCCTTCGTTCGTCTCGACGCCGAGAATTTTGTTGCCTTTCCTCGCGATCTTCTTTACTTCGACGCCGAGCCGAATGTCCGCGCCTTCCCGGCGAGCGGCCTCGGCATAAGACGCGACGACTTGCACCGATTCGACGTAGCCCGCCTCGGCTTCATAAATGGCGATCTCGTCCTCCTTGAGGCGGGCGTTCGGATCGATATCGGCAAGTGCCTGAGCGGGGATGGCGCGAACGTCGATGCCGAGTTCCTGCTGCATTTTGACGTTGGCGTCCACGCCGGCCTTGTCTTTTTCATTGACGACTAGCACCATGCCGCTGCGCGTGAAGACCGGCGGTCCGCCGACGACGGCGTCAAACTGTTCGTAGACGCGCAGGCTTTTCTGAGCCATGCTCGCCGTCAAGCGATTGGAGTAGTGCTGGCGGATGATCGCGCCGGACTTGCCGCTCGAACCGGCGCCGAGAAACGACTTTTCCAGGAGCATGACCCGGCCGCAGCGCCGCTTGGCAAGATGCCAGGCGATGCTCGTGCCCATGACCCCGCCGCCGACGATGAGGATGTCGCAGGTTACTGCCATGATGTCACAACGAAAAATGATTATTGTTGACCAGTGTCGAAATAGTTCCTGCTGTTACCGTAGCCATCACGCTCCGCGTGATGGATTTAGAGCGGTTCCAAAATTGCTAGAACTGCATGCCAATTCGAAGCAAATCCATCACGCGGAGCGTGATGGCTACGGTAACTCGTCCATCGTTGTTTACTCCGGGAACAACGGTGTGGACAAATACCGTTCGCCGAGGTCGGGCAGCACGACAACGATTAACTTGCCGGCATTTTCCGGACGTTTGGCGACCTGCACTGCCGCCCAGGCTGCGCCGCCGCAACTGATGCCGCAGAGCATGCCTTCCTCGCGCGCCAGTTGGCGTGCCATTTCGAAGGCGTCGTCATCTTTGACCTGCACGACTTCGTCAACGATCTTGAGGTTCAACACGCCGGGGATGAAGCCAGCGCCGATGCCCTGAATGCGATGCGGCGCCGGTTGCAGCGGCTGGCCTGCCATCCTTTGCGTAATGACCGGGCTGGCGACCGGTTCGACGGCAATCGCCTTGAACGACGGCTTGCGCTGCTTGATGACTTCGCTGACGCCGGTAATCGTACCGCCCGTGCCGACGCCGGAGACGAGGATATCGACTTTGCCTTCGGTATCGTTCCAAATTTCCTCGGCCGTGGTCTTGCGATGAATCTCGGGATTGGCGGGATTCTCGAATTGCTGCGGCATGAAGGCGTTGGGCAGCGACTTGACAAGCTCCGCGGCTTTCTCGACCGCGCCGGTCATGCCGCGTTCGCGCGGCGTGAGGACGATCTCAGCGCCGAAGGCTTTGAGCAAACGTCGGCGTTCGAGGCTCATGCTCTCGGGCATGGTGACCATGAGCTTGTAACCGCGAGCCGCACAGGTAAACGCCAGGCCGATGCCAGTATTACCGCTCGTCGGTTCGACGATGACGGTGTCTTTGGTGATTTTACCCTGGCGCTCGGCGGCGTCGATCATGGCCACGCCGATGCGGTCCTTGACCGACCAGAGCGGGTTAAAGTTCTCCATCTTCGCGACAACTGTCGCCCTGGCGTCGCCGACGACGCGGCGAAGACGGATCAGCGGCGTGTTGCCCACGGTCTGGGTAATGTCATCAAAAATTCGTCCACGTCCGGCGGCCATGCGAAGTGCTCCTTCGAAAGGAAAATTCAAGCCCAGGGGTGAGCGCAGCGAACCTCTGGGATCATGGTCCTGTATCCCAGGGATTCGCTGCGCTCATCCCTGGGCCTGATGGTATTTTCTTAAGGGTAATCTCAACGCGAAACAAGCCCTATGGCTGACTCTCGCGCGCTTCCACCGCAAGTAGCTCGCTATCGCGCCAGGCCGATTCCTCTTCAATCGGTTCGATGTGCACCGTCACCTCCGCGCCGGGCAACGCAATTCGCACGGCTGCCTCCACCGTTTCCGTGAAATCGTGCGCCTCCTTCACGGACCATTTGCCTGGCACCAGGAGATGGAAATCGACGAACTTTCGGGCGCCCGCCTGGCGCGTTCGCAGGGCGTGATAATGCAAGCCAGGCCGCATGAGCGATTCGATCGCCGTTCGCACAGCCGCCTGTTCGTGGATTGGCAGCGCGTGATCCATCAACCCGTTGAACGAACGCCGCATCAGATCCGCACCCGTCCAGGCGATGTTGACCGCCACCACCAGCGCGATCAGCGGATCGAGAATCTCCCATTGCGTGAGATAAACAAGCCCCAGGCCGACGAGAACTCCGAGGGATGTCCACACGTCGGTCATCAGATGCTGGCCGTCGGCTTCGAGGATGATGGAATTCGTGCGCCGCCCAACACGAATCAAGACGCGCGCGACGATCAGATTGATCACGGCCGCGATCGTCGAAAGAATCAATCCCGTGCGGAGCGGTTGCAGCGGCGATGGCAGAAAGAATCGCTGAATGGCGTACCAGCCGATGCCAAAAGCCGCGACGAGGATCAGACCGCCTTCCAGGCCGCTGGAGAAAAACTCGATCTTCTCGTGCCCATAGGTATGCGACGAATCGACCGGCAGCGCCGAGTACCAAAGACATGCGAATGCCGCGAATGCCGCCACCAGGTTGACGAGCGATTCAGCCGCATCGGAAAGCAGACTGACCGAATCGGTCAACCAGTAAGCGGCGAACTTGATTCCCAGCGTCGCCACGGCGGCGAGAATGGAAAGCACCAGCGGAAATCGGCGTTCGTTATACAACCGTTTCCCATGTTTATTTGTGGTGGCGCGGGTTTCCGATTCGAAATTCGGACTATTCCGCCTGGAAAAATCGACTCTTCCCTATTGTATCGCCGATTTGTCCTTGCGGGTCGGCGGCGATTCAAGGAAAATGATCTTATGCCGTGCGCCTGAAAACTGGCGCGGCACATCGATATTCTTGGACGATTTCCAGAAAGGTGCCTCATGGCTCAAGCGATTGTCGATCCACTGGAACTGCGGCGATTTGCTCACCATCTCAAGCAGTTTAACGGCGATCTTCGCGAGCGATTGTCCGGATTGCACGCGGAGATGACGCGTCTTTCCGATTCATGGCGCGACCAGGAGCACGAAAAGTTCACGCAAGAGTTCGAACAGACGCTGCACGTGATCGAGCATTTTCTGGAAATCGCCGACATGCACGTGCCGTTCCTGCAGCGCAAGGCGGAGCGCATCGAAGAGTATCTGCAGCAGCGTTGACTTCCATGAATTCCGAAATCGGGGATCCGCGCCATGTCTGCGAAAGTGCATAGTCTGGACCGCCTCGCCGAATTCAAGGCTGCCTTGCATACCTTTATCGACAAGGCGAAATCGGCGATGAGCGGCAATACGCTGTCCATCCGCCGTTCGCAAGACTGGCTGGAGCAGCAGCTTCAGTTCTGGAAGGCTGAGATAATTCGCGCGGAAGACGAAGTCTTTCACGCCAAGCGTGAATTGGCGCGCCGGCGCATGCTGCGCATCGGCGATCGGCCAATCGACACAACGGAGCAAGAAAAGCTGCTCCGGCGTGCTCAGATGCGGCTGGCGTTTGCCGAGGAAAAACGCGACAACGCCAAATCCTGGCTGCAGCGTCTGCCCGACGCCATCGACGAGTACGACGGCAAGGCGAGACCGTTTCAGGACGCACTCGAAACCGATATGGTCAAGGCTGTCGTTTTTCTGGAACATAAACTTGCCGCGCTGGAAGAATATCAGCGCGTCACCGGTTCGGGAGAATCGCCATGAGTTTGTCTGCTGGGAGGTATCAGCTGGCCAACGCCTTCAAGTCGCTGAAGCAAGAATGGGAATCGACGGAAGGCATTTGGCGCGACATTGTGCGTAAGGACTTCGCCGAGCATCACTGGGATCCGCTCGAAGCACGCCTGGCATCGATGCTAACCGCCATCGATAGGCTGGAGCTCGAAATCGCCAGCATGCGCAACGATTGCGGAACCCAGCGCGAGTGATCCTTCGATCCGAACGATCAAAAAAAGAATCCGTGCGGAATCGTGTTATCCGTGGTCAGATTGTTTCTCGATTGAGCATGAGACCCATCCATGGCCGAGTTATGGTGCGAGCAGCAGCGGCACGCCTTGCTGACGTTTCGCAAAGCGATTTCCGAGCGAGCACGCCGCGAACGCGAGATCGCCGACGAAGAGCATTCACGTTCGCGCGCCGCGGATCAGCACCACACGACCCGCAAGAATAAGGTCGAGGGCGTCCACGCGGCCGCGCTTTCCGAGGCTTTGGCGCGCGCCGAGGCGACTCGCCAGGAGACGCACGATCGCCACGAGCGCGAACGTGACTCGCTTCGGCAAGAACACGAATCGGCTCGCGAAACGCATCTAGGCGAATATGCCAAGGCGAAGGACAAACTCGAGACCGAGTTCCGTGAATCCCGCTGGACCACCGGCGCTGTCTACGAGGCCGACAAACGCGTTGCCAAGGAACAGATGCTCGAAGCGATGGCGTCCTGCAAGGAGCTATTGCGAAAGCTGCTCGCGCAATGGCGCGTGGGGCGAAACATCATCGATAGCCTCGAGTTTCTCGATGATATCCCGGTGCTGAATCCGAAAGAGATCAAGATCAAGCCGGGCGATCCGTTCGAGTTGATCCAGGCCTGCGCCGATCGTGCCGCCTCGGACGTGCATGCACTCCAAACCATGCGCAGTCCGCGTTTCATCAACGGCTGGCTGCCTTGGCTCATTCTGGTCGCGATCTGGCTGCTCGTTACGGCGCCGTCGGTGCTCGGCATCGTTTTCGTGCCGGACAAATTCTGGTTTGTCGGAATCGTCCTGCCCGCCATCCTGTTGCCGATCGGCAATAGCCTGATCCACCGCATGCGCGAGCGGACGAACGACCGCATACTCTCGCTTTGGCTTTCGCTTCGATCCGCCGCCCACGAGGCACGCAAGCTCAGGCCTGCCTGTTTTCAGCAGGCGAAGAAAACCTACATGACCAAGAAGCGGCACAGCCTCAAACGCAATCGCGACCTGCAGCGAGCGATGACCGAGCAGACGCGAAAACGCTTGATCGAACTTCGCGGCATTCGCGACAAGGCGCTCAAAAAGGTTCAGCGAGCATTCGAGAAACGCCTGTCCGACTTGAACGCACGCCAACACGCCGAGGCTGCGGCCATTGACGAAACGATGGCTAAAGACCAACACCGCGCCACCGAGCAATACGAGGCCGACTGCAAGTTCGTCGAGAATGAATATCGCCAGAAGCGCGACGCCAACCACCACTGGCACACGCAGCAATGGACCGCGCTCCTGCGCGACTGGAAGTCGGCGTGCGACGAATTCCTGCACCAGTGCCGATCTGTCGCTCGCGATTGCGATGAATGGTTCCCGCGCTGGGACAAGCCTCTCACGCTGCCCAAGACCCTGCCCGCCGGTCTGCCGCTCGGACAGATGCACTGGACACTCGACATGTTCCCCGGCGGCGTGCCGAGCGATCCGCAGTTGCCCCGGCCCGATTTCTCGAAGGCGGCTTATCCCGCGCTGCTGCCATTTCCGCAGAGTGCCTCGGTGCTCTATCGCGCACACAGCGAAGGCAAGCCGATCGCCATCGATGCGCTGCAGGCCCTGCTCCTGCGCTGCTGGACCGCCATGCCCGCCGGCAAAGTTCGCACCACCATCATCGATCCCGTTGGCCGCGGCGAGAACTTCTCGGCGTTCATGCATCTTGCGGACCACGACGAAAAATTGATCGACTACCGCATCTGGACCGAGCTTTCGCAAATCGACGAACGACTCTCAAACCTGACGCTGCACATGGAGAATGTGCTGCAAAAATACCTGCGCAACGAGTACGAAACACTTGCCGAGTACAACGCGCAGGCGGGCGAAGTCGCGGAGCCGTTTCATTTTTTGGTGGTCGCGCATTTCCCGGTCAACTTCAGCGAAGACGCCGCTCGACGCCTCGTCAGTCTCGCCAGCGCCGGCGCGCGGTGCGGCATCTACACGTTCGTCATGGTGGATCTCAAGCAGCCGATGCCGCACGGCTTCAACCTGGCCGACCTGGAAAAAGTCTGCACCTGTCTCTTTTGGGAAAAAGACCGATTCCTCTGGGAAGACACCGACTTCGGCGAGTTCCCGCTCACGCTGTCCACGTCGCCCGAAGCAGCGCGATGCACCGAGCTGCTCAAGCAGGTCGGCGAAGAAGCCGTGCGCTCCAGCAAGGTCGAAGTTCCCTTCGAGTGGATCATGCCCGCCCGCGACGCCTGGTGGCATGGCGATACCGCCAACGGCATCCGCGTGCCGATCGGCCGATTCGGAGCACAGGGCAAGCAGTACCTCGAACTCGGCCTCGGCACGTCGCAACATGTACTCGTGGCTGGCAAAACCGGCTCGGGTAAATCGACGCTATTGCACGTACTCATCACCCAACTCGCGATGTTTTACAGCCCGCGCGAAATCGAGCTTTACCTCATCGATTTCAAGAAAGGCGTCGAATTCAAGGCCTACGCCTCGCTTGAACTGCCTCACGCACGCGTCATCGCCGTAGAAAGCGAACGCGAGTTTGGCCTGAGCGTGTTGCAGAAACTCGATAGCGAACTGAGCAAACGAGGCGAAATCTACCGCACCGCGGGCGTCAACGATCTGGCAACCTACCGCGAACATGCAAGCAGCCATCCCGAATTGCCACATCTGCCGCGCATCATGCTGATTGTTGACGAGTTCCAGGAGTTCTTCATCGAGGACGACAAGATCGCGGGCGAATCGTCGCTCTTGCTCGATCGCCTGGTGCGCCAGGGCCGTGCCTTTGGCATCCATGTACTGCTCGGTTCGCAGACGATTGGCGGCGCGTACAGCCTGGCACGAAGCACCATCGACCAGATGGCGGTGCGCATCGCCCTGCAATGCAGCGAGGCCGACGCCCACCTGATCCTGAGCCGCGACAATACCGAGGCACGCCTGCTCTCGCGTCCCGGCGAGGGCATCTACAACGCGATGCACGGCTTGCTCGAAGGCAACCACATGTTCCAGGTCGTGTGGCTCGGCGACAACAAGCGCGATCAGCTCTTGACCAAGGTTCACGCGATGTATCCCGCCGAGGCGCCGGTGATGAAGCCGATCGTTTTCGAAGGCGCAATACCCGCCGACATCGCGACCAATCAATTGCTCATGGAACGCTGGAAGTCCGAACAACCTGCCAGCGCAACCTGGAGCGCCTGGCTCGGCGATGCGATCGCCATCAAGGATCCCACGTCGGCAGTTTTTCGCAAGCAAAGCGGCTCGAACTTGTTCATCCTCGGCCAGCAGGAAGACCTCGCCGTCGGCCTGACGGTATCAAGCCTCGTTAGCCTGGCCGGACTGAGCACGGAGCCGTGCGTCGATCTCGTCATCGGCCAGGCGCTCGACGCGGCATCGGAGGAATTAGTAAAAACACTTACAGACACTTTACCTATTAGGCTTTGGCCACAGCGCGACCTGAGTACGCTCCTGAACGAGTTGGCCGAGGAAATCGACCGCCGAGGCCAACTCGGCGCGCCGCCGCGTTTCCTGTTTCTCTACGGCCTGCAACGCCTGCGCGATCTCCGCAAACCGGACGACGACTTTGGCTTCTCGCGCAAAGGCGAGGACAAGACACCCTATCGGCAATTCACGCACGTGCTCAAGGAAGGTCCGCCCGTCGGCGTCTTCACGCTGCTCTGGTGCGACACGCTCGTGAACCTCCAGCGCACGATCGACCGCCCAACGATGCGTGAATTCGACCAGCGCGTCATGATGCAGATGAGCGCGTCGGATTCGAGCACTCTGATGGATTCGCCGATCGCCGCCAAGCTCGGCCCTCAGCGGGCGTTGTTTTTCACCGAGGATCAAGGCCGAATTGAAAAGTTCCGCCCGTATGCTCTGCCGAGCGCGAAGTGGATCCAGAGCCTTCCGGCCTTACGTCCGCAAACTCATCCGGCGAAAAACGGGGCCCTGACCGCACATGGTTGACGAATACCTTCCGCATTTGCCGCTTGCGGCTTAGCGCTCAGCATGGTGCCCTGTTGATCGCTAAGCCGCAAGCGGCAAACGCAAATTGGGAAGTTATTTTCCGCAAGAGACTAAATAGAATCCCGCTCCACCTTTGAAACTGGCAGCGGCGGGTCGAGCAAGCGATAGAGGACGGGGACCATGAAGAGTGTCATCGTCGTAGCGCTGAAGAGGCCCCAGACGATCACGGTTGCGAGCGGGCGCTGCACGTCCGAGCCCAGGCCGTCGGCCATCGACGCGGGTAACAAACCGAGCATCGCGACAAGCGACGCCATCAGGATGGGCCGCAGCAGTTCAGCAGCGCCGTCGCGCACGGCATCGTCGATGGTTTTGCCTTGCATGCGCATTACCGTGATCCGCTGGACCATCAGCACGCCGTTCATGATCGACACGCCGAAAAGCGCCGCAAAGCCGACGCCGACAGACACGTTGATATTCATCTCACGAAAGTAAATCGCCAACGCACCGCCGACGAACGCGAACGGCAGCGAACAAAAGACGGCAAGAGCCGCTCGCAAACTCCCGAGCGTGACGAGCAACAGCAGGAAAATAAGCCCAATAGTGATAGGGCCAACCAGCATGAAATGCTTGCGCGCCCGGTCGAGATTCTCGAACATGCCGATCCAGCTGGCGCGGTAGCCTCCGGGAATTTCCGGGCGAATCTTTTCGTCAAACCTCCGCTGCGCCTCGGCGACGAAGCCGCCCTGGTCGCGGCCGACGATATCGCAGCGAACAGTGACGCGTAGTTTGCCGCCTTCGCGGGCGATAAGCGTTTGGCCCTCCTTGATATAGACCTTGGCGACCTCGGAAAGGCGAATCGGCGTGCCCTCTTGGTTGTAGACCGGCAAACGCTCGATGGCCTCCTTTGAATTGGCATAAATACGATCGTATTTCACGGCGATCTCGAACACGCGCTCGCCTTCGTACATCGTGGCAACGGGATCGCCACCGAGCGCGGTGTTGACGAGCGTGTTGACATCCTCGACGCGGACGTTGTAGCGTGCACACCAGTCGCGCTGCGGATCGACGACGAGCTGTGGTTGCGGTCCCTCCTG
Source organism: uncultured Singulisphaera sp. (assembly GCA_964484265.1). Classification (GTDB taxonomy): domain Bacteria; phylum Planctomycetota; class Planctomycetia; order Gemmatales; family Gemmataceae; genus SIAQ01. The sequence goes on along the minus strand of CAZAFH010000007.1, from coordinate 113,753 downwards.
TTCGATGGCGACGTCCACGGCGCCGACCACTTGCTTCAAAAGCGTAACGGTTTGCTGCGCCAGGCCGAGCAATATTGCGGGATCCTTGCCGGTGAATTCGACGGCCATGTTCGCGGAGGTGCCGTTCGTTTCCTCGGTGACATTATCGATGATTGGCTGTGTGATGTTGAAGCGCGTGGTCGGGAATTCGTTGCGCAGGCGCCGGCCCATCCAATCGAGCAGTTCGCGTTTGTTGGCCGCCTTGGTCCATTCTTCGCGCGGTTTGGGGCCGATCATGAATTCAATTCGGCTCGGCGGAAAGGGGTCCAGTCCGTTATCCGCGCGTCCGCTGCGGCTCGATGCAAAGGCGACATCGGGATGTTCGCGGATAATGTCGCGAATCTCGTCGGCGAATCGGCTGGTCTGCTCCATCGATGTGCCTTCGGGAAAGTTGGCACGGATCCAGATCACCCCTTCGTCCATGTAGGGGAGAAACTCCGTCCCCAGCCGTTGACCCACCCAAAAGATTGTCCCACCCAGCACGACAAAAACAACCGGCACGACAACCCACCGGGCCCGGGCCAGCGTGCCCACCGTCGCTGCGTACACCGGTTTCGCAAGGCGGAGCAGCGGATTTTCCCATTCCGTCAGACCACGCGGAAAAAGGAATGCGGCAAGCACGGGAACCACGAGAAGGGCGAACAACAAGCAGCCGACCAACGCGAAGACGATCGTGATCGCCATCGGCCGAAAGAGAAGCCCTTCGATGCGTACGAGCGTCAACAGTGGAAGGTGCACGAAGATAATCATCAGCACCGCGAAAAACACAGGCCGCTGCACTTCGAGTGCCGCTTCGAGGATCACTCGGCGAATCTCTTTGGGCGTTGCGAACTTTTCAAAATGTCCGAGCCGGCGGGCGATATTCTCCGCCATGATTACCGCGCCATCGACGATGATGCCGAAATCGATGGCGCCGATGGAGAGCAGCCCGATCGGGATATTCGTCGCATACATCAACACCAGTGCAAACATGAGCGAAAACGGAATCGTGACGGCAACGAGCAGCGCAAGACGTGGACTGCCGAGAAAGAACAACAGCACGAGCACGACCAGCCCGATGCCGACGCCCACGGAATGCGCAACCGTTTCGAACGTCGTCGTGATGAGCATGCTCCGGTCGTAGAAGAGCACGAGTTCAGCGCCAGGCGGCAAACCGCTCTTGTTAAGCTCGGCGATCGCCTCCTTTATCTTGTCGAGTACGACCGACGGATTTTCTCCCTTGCGAATGACAACGAGGCCTTCGATGGAATGATTCCGACCATCCTTGCCGAAAACGCCGGTCGGGATCTTTGGCTCAATGCGGACCTGGGCCACATCGCGAACACGGGTCGATCCGCCACCGATCGATTTGACGAAAATATCGCCGATCTCCCTGGCGTCCTGCACAGCGCCGCGGCCTCGAACGACAAACGACATGCTGCCGCGAGTGATAAAGCTGCCGCCGGAGGTCGCGTTGTTGGCGCGGACGGCATCGACTACGTCGGTGAGCGAGATGCCGTAGCGCTGGAGTTGTGTCGGCGAAACGGTGATGACGAACTGTTTCGCGTCGCCGCCAAAGTTGGCGACATCGCCCACGCCTTGCACGCGGAGCAGTCGCGGAATCACGACCCAGTCGTGCAAGGTGCGAAGGTCCATCACCGATTGTGACTCATCGGAGGAACGCATCTCGTATCGGCAGATTTCGCCTGCGGACGAGGTATACGGGCCAAGACCGGTCGTTGCCGACTTCGGCAAATCGACTTGAGTTAGCCGTTCTTGCACGCGCTGCCGGGCCCAGTACCCTTCGGTGCCGTCTTCGAAACTAAGCTGAATGACCGACAATCCAAAAATGGTTCGCGATCGCACGGTTTCGACCTGCGGGCAATTCGCCATCGCGATTTCAATCGGCACCGTGACCTGCCGCTCGACTTCCTGCGGCGCACGTCCGGGGAATTGCGTGATGATCGTGACACTTACGCCGGAGATATCGGGATACGCCTCGATCTTCATTCGAGGGAAAATGGCAACGCCGATGACCACAATGACGGCCGCGGTGATGACCACCACCCAGCGGTATTGAAATGCCCAGCGAATCGCAGATTCGGTCATCTTAGTTGATCGTGCTATGGACTTGGGATGCCAAATACTTGGCGACTACAGGCTTTAGGAGAATCGCGCCCGCGGCGACGACATGGTCGCCTGAATTCAATCCATTCTTGATGACTACGCAGGAAGTCGGTTTCCCGTCAAAATCCAGTACGTGAGGTTCGTCGAGCCTCACCGCAATCGCTCGAAACCGGCCAGGCGATTCCTCGCGAAGCACATAATCATGCGACCCGATATGTAGCGCCGCATCCGCCGGTACCACCAGCGGATGACGAATTTCGGTGTCCAGCCCGATGTCGGCAAACATTCCGGGCCGCAACAATCCGCGGGTGTCGGTCAACTCAAAGGTCACGCGCAGGGTTCGTTTTTCTTTGGATACAGAGGGGCCCATTCGGCCAACTCGCCCATCGTGGAAGACCTTTCCCGGAACGGCGAAAAAGCTGGCATCGCAGGGCTGGCCGACTTTGATGGCCTGTATTTTCGCTTCGGGAACATCCGCTACAACAAGCACCAGTCCCTCGGTCGCCTTGCGTACGACCTCTGGATCTACGCCAACCTGGAAAAGTTGCCGTTCGAGCAAACCGCGCGAACGCTCGGCTTTTTTGGACGCAGTCTCCGCATCGGTGATGTCTTTTTGCCCCTGAATGTCGGCCTGCAGATAATCCGCTTTCGCAACGACTCGGTCGCGCTCGGGCACCGCTCCCGTAAGAAATCCTTTTTCCTTCCGCTCCCATTCCGACTTCAAAAAATCGAGACGCACTTTGACGAGTTCCCGCGTCTTGGCGGCTTGCTTCTGGGTGAATACCCTGTCAGCGCGCGCATTTAGCCAATCGGCGTAGGCGGTGGAGATTTCCGTGCTCGCAAAATCCCAGCGGGCTTCCGCCAGGTCTGGACCTGGAGCAAGCCTGGCGATCACATAACCGGTCGTGCTCAGGACAGGAGAACGAATCGTGCTCGTTTGTGCGGTGACAATTTGTAACCGTTTCGCCAGTGGATTGTCCGGTGAAACGACGATCAATCCAGTCGAAGTGATGGCGACAGGCTCCTCGGCTGGCGGAGCGCCTTTCGGTTCAGGCGGCTCGAAGAGAGCAAGAAGCGGGGTAAAAAATACCCAGGCGAGCGCCATCACGCCGACAGCCAAAATCATGCCGACAGCCGAACCATACCAACGGAACCCACGCTCGCTCGCCGGGGGTTCCGGGGTGTTGGCATGCGGTTCGCCTTCAAGCGGTCGAGCCATTGGTGTTTTGTCGAGGTCCATATATCCCACTATACGGTCCCGAACGACAAAAATTCAACAGGCAAATTCGACCTTGCCGGAATGTAACGACGTATCGGTCATTGTGAATTTTTTGTGATTTTCCTTGCTTTTTTCGTGGTTTTCAACGATCTGACGATGTAATCACCCGCCGGCCGATCTTGGCTCATTCTCAGACTCGGTCTCTGTGATCGACACGTCGGGTTCCTGGATATGCCGAACGAGATGGCGCGGCATTATCCCGACCATGCGGATGCGATTGTCGTGGAATTCCTGGCGGACTATCTCCGCGTGCGCAGCCAAATAGGCGAGCACTCGGCCGTTGCCCGCGTCCACGTCGATCGTCACCTGCGCGAAATCGGCGCTGAGCAACTCGATCACCGCGTCCTGCAACGAGTCGATTCCCTTGCCCGTGAACGCACTGACGGCAACGGCGCGCGGATGATGCGCCTCCAGTACCTGAAGGTAGGACGGATCCTGCAATTGGTCGATCTTGTTGAGCACCAGCAAGGTCGGCTTCTCCGTGCAGCCGATCTCCTGGAGGACCTTCTTGACGGCGACGATGTGCTCCTCCGCATGCGGATTACTTGCATCGACGACATGCAGCAGCAAACGCGCCTGGCGCGTTTCCTCCAGCGTCGCCTTGAAGGATGCCACGAGGTGGTGGGGCAGATCGCGAATGAAGCCGACGGTATCGCTGAGGAGCACGCGGCCCCAATCTGCCAGCCGCCACTGGCGAGTGCGCGTGTCGAGCGTGGAGAAGAGCTTGTCCTCGACATAGACCGACGCACCGGTGAGCCGATTCATGAGCGTGCTCTTACCGGCGTTCGTGTAGCCGACGAGCGAAACGGTGTGCTCTTCATGCCGGCTCTGGACTTCGCGCTGCTTGCGAGCCTGAACGGCGGTGAGCCGTTCCTTGAGGTCGCGAATCTTGTTGCCGACGAGCCGGCGATCTTCTTCAAGCTGCGTTTCGCCAGGGCCGCGCAGGCCGATGCCGCCTTTGTAGCGCGACAAGTGAGTCCACATGCGTTTCAGTCGAGGCAAGGCATATTCGAGCTGCGCGAGTTCCACCTGAAGTTTCGATTCGATGGTGCGCGCCCGCGTGGCAAAAATGTCGAGAATCAATTCGCTGCGGTCGATCACTTTGGCGCCAGTCGCTTTTTCGAGATTGCGAACCTGGGCAGGCGTGAGGTCATTATCAAAGATCACGACCTCGGCGTCGTCGGCCTTGACGAGCTCGGTGAGTTCGTCGAGCTTGCCCTTGCCGATATAGGTCGCAGGTACGACTCCCTGGCGTTTCTGGGTCACCTCGCCGACGATGCGAGCGCCAGCAGTTTCGACGAGACCACGGAGTTCGTCGAGCGGATCATCGCCGGACCACGGACGTTCCGGAAGGGCGACGCTCACGAGCACCGCGCGTTCGAGGTGCACCGTCATGTCTTCACGCGTTTGATTCAATGCGGGGACTCCTTTTTTCCTCCGGTCGCTGACGCTCCCGGCTCGCCGAAAAACACGGCATACCTTTTTTCATGCTAACGCTCGCCGGGCGGAAAAGCAAGTTCCGCTGGCCAGCAGTGCGGTCGTTTGTAGTGTAACTGTCTTCCAATAACCGAGCATTTTTCAAAAGGATCTACCAATGCGTTTCTTGCTTTCCGCCGTCGTCGTGTCCGTTGCAGCCGCGTTCAGTTCCGCTGGCGATAGCCCGTCACTGAAGAAGGGCGACCGCATCGTCTTTCTTGGCGACTCGATCACCGCGGGCGGCGTTGGGCCGAAGGGTTACGTCACCGTCATCAAGAATCACCTCAAGGAAAAGCACGCCGACTTGGGAGTAGAGATCTTCGGCGCTGGCGTCAGTGGAAACAAGGTGCCCGACTTGCAAAAACGGCTCGAATCGGCTGTCCTCAAACGCAACCCCACCGTCGTCGTCATCTACATCGGCATCAACGACGTTTGGCACGGCGAGAAAGACCCGAAACGCGGCACCTCGCCCGAGAAGTTCGAATCCGGCCTGCGCGAGATCATCGGCAAGATCCAGAAAGCCAATGCTCGCGTCATCCTTTGCACGCCCAGCGTCATCGGCGAAAAGACCGGCGGCGGAAATAATCTCGATACCAAACTCGACGAATATTCCGCTATCAGCCGGAAAGTCGCGGCGGACACCAAATCCCAGCTGTGTGACCTTCGCAAGGAGTTCGTTGAGTACCTCAGGACTGCAAACCCGAACGACAAAGCCTCGGGTATTTTGACGACTGATCGCGTGCACCTGAATGAAGCCGGCAACCATTTTGTCGCTGCCGCGATGCTCAAGGTACTGGTGAAGTAAAAATGTGCTAGCGGCGCGCTTCGCCGTTCGGTTAACGGCGAGGCGCGCAAAAGAATTTCAAGCGAGGCCAGTCACTTCCGCTACCCGTCTTTTTCGCAGTGACCATGTGTTAGGCTTCGATCGGTCTTGATTCCACGACTGCTTCCACTTTTTGTTTTTTCATCTTGCTCGCGCGGATCATGCGGGCGAACGGCGGCACGAGGTGCGGGTCGAACTGCGTGCTCATGCCTGCTTCCAGAATCTGTAAGGCTTCCTCTCGGGGCAATGCCGCCCGGTACGCGCGTGAACTCGTCAGCGCGTCGTAGCAGTCGGCCACGGTGATCACTCGCGCCAAAAACGGAATCGCTTCGCCGCGCAGTCCATCGGGGTAGCCGCGTCCATCGAAGCGTTCGTGATGATTGCGGATAGCGCTCAGGACGACGCGATTGCGGATAATCGGGCGCAGGATGCGTTCGCCGATCACGGGATGTTCGCGGACGAGCGTGAACTCGAGTTCGGAGAGCTTCGCAGGTTTGTTGAGGATTCCTTCCGCCAGTCCGACCTTGCCGATGTCGTGCAATTTCGCCGCCAGGCTGAGGCGTTTTTTGGAGCATTCGTCCAGGCCGATTTCCGCCGCCAACCGGAGCGCGTACTTGCGCACGCGCAACGAATGGCCGGAGGTGTAGGCGTCACGTGCCTCCAAGGTGCGTGCCAGGCTGGTGATGGCGGAGAAAAAGGTGTGGCGCAGCTTGTGATTTTGCAGGGTAACGACGGATTCGAGGTGCTGCTTTTGCCGTTGGTTCTCACGGCGAATCTGCTGGCTGTACCAGGTGGCCTGCAGGGCGTGATGGAATTCGTCGATGTGGATCGGCTTGAGAAAATAGTGCTGCACGCCCACGGCCATGCACTGCACGAGGGCGCTTTCGTCGCAGCCGGCGGTGACGACGATGATAGCGGTATGCGGCCAGCGCCTTTTGATCTCTTGCACCAGCCAAACGCCACCCAGCCCAGGCATGCGCAGGTCTGTCACGACGACGGGTGTCGGGTACTTCTCCAGGAGCGCGATCGCTTCTTCTGGTGAACCTGCGGATTGGCAATCAAAATGTAGCAACTCGGCGGCGCGGACCAGCACATCGCGTGTGACAGCTTCCGCGTCCACCAAAGTTACGCAACGGCGCAGCGCGGCAGTTTCGCTCACGGCTACTCCCATTGGTTGGAAAATTCGCTGAAAATTCACTGATTCGCTGTCGGCTGGTCAGAACATACTAATAAATCCGCGTGGCCCGACGCAATAAGATGCGCCGCCTTTTCCCAGGATGACGCTGGAATCTGGTGCGGCTGGATGAGGTTTGCCGATTCTGCCGATTACGCGGATCTTGCCGATAAACCCGTGACGATGCCCATCGCCCGCGGATTTATACCATGCGAGGACAAGCCCGCAAGGGGAAAAATGACGAAAATGCGTTCCCGCTTGCGGCTTAGCGCTCAATAGTATCACTTGCTGAGCGATGTTCCACAACCCACACGGATTCACACCCCTCATTCTTTCCGCGGCACGGGGTTGTGCAAATTGAAGACGTTCTCCGAGGGTTCGCCGGTCGTCGGGTAGCGCGTGGATTCGCCAACGGGGACCGTCGCCGTCGGGTAGGAACGCCCATGGCTGAATGGTCCGAGCGGCCCGGCGAAACGGAATCGCTCTTCCGCGAAAACGAGACCGTGCGTCTCGAGGATCGTGCCGGTCTGGCGTTCGAGCGTCGCCAGCGCGATGTTGTAGCTGAGCAGCGATTGCGACTCGGCATTGATTGCGTTGCCCCAATCGTTGAGCGCTTGCAACACGTTCAGGTAGATGCTTTGCCCCACCTTGAATTTGCCGCTCTGAACTTTCAAATTCTCCTCGGCTGCGGCGCGAACTTCCTTGTTCGCCTGATATTGAGCGTAGGCGTTGTCGAGATTGCGGATCGTGAGCGTCAGTTCATGGATGGCGTTGTGCAGTCCCTGGTACAGGTTCGCACGATCACGCTCGATCAGAAGGCGTTCCTGACGCACCTGAGCGCGGCCCAGACGCAGCCCCAGCGGGACGGAGAAATTGACGCCGACCGACCAGTCGCTATTGGCGCCGAGCGCCGACGTAAGTGTCTCGCCGTTGGGCATTGAGCCTGACAGGCCGTTCCATCGGTAGGTTCCGACCGCGTTCAACGTCGGCAAGGTTTGATTCTCGGCTTGGATCAGGCGTTGCTGCTCTGCGTCGAGAATCAGCTTCAATTCGACGATGTCCGGCCGACGTGCTTCGCTGAGTTGAACGAGGTCGGTCCAGTCCACCTTCAGGTATTGATTCGTCGGCGCGGACACCGGCACAATGACGCGATCGTCCGTCGGCGGCAGACCGATGACGTTGCGCAGGGCGCCTTCACGCGCCATCACGATTGCATCGGCCGCGACGCGGGCGGCCTTGAACTGCGACCAGGTCAGCTTCGCCTGTGCGACGTTGCCCAGGTCGGCCAGGCCGGCCTTGAGTCTGGCCTGTTCGCGCTTGTGAGCCGACTCGGAGAGATCGACTTGAATCTTGCGTGCCCAGGCGTCGATACGCGCTTGCACGAGGTTCCAGTACGCCTCGGCCACGCTGCGTACGAGTTCTTGCACGCTGGCCTTGTACTGGAAAAACGAAATCTCGGTATTGATTCGCGCGATCACGATCGGTGCGCGATTCACGCGGAAGCCCGCGCCTTGCAAGAGCGGCTGCGTGTAGCTGAATTCGAGCGACGTCGGCGTCTGCGGGTTGAGTGCGGCGAGATTCGCGCCCGTACCGCCGATTCGGGTCGGCGTCGTCAGCCAGTTCAATGCGTACTGCCCGCCGATGGTATTGGTTTGCGATAAGCCGAGCGTGCCGCGATAGGTGTCCGTCGGCGAAGCGGCGATGAAGGCCCGGCCCAGGTTGATTGTGTCGAACGTGGAGGATGGCGTGGCATTTCGTCCCACCGTGTTCGTTTGAGCGAATATCGGATCGAAGCGTGCCTGCTGCTGGTCGATCGTAGTGTTCGTGATGGCGGCATCGTAGATCGTCTTTCCCGTGGAGACCGCAGTCAGACCGGCGAGCGTGCGGACGACGCGCGAGTTATCGAGGCCGATGCGGATCGCCTCGTCGAGCGAGAGCCGCCATTCCGCAGTATCCGGTCGCGGATCGAGCACGGTACGCGGCGCCGAGCTAACAGGCAAAGGCATCGTGGAAAGCGGGCCGAATTCGCGGGTTTCGATGGTGCGTTGCTCGGGCAGGATCGCAGTATGCACAATGTCCGCCGTCGCCCCGCATCCGCCGGCGACCATCAACATCAGAATTGGCAGGCAGCGCATCATGCTTCAATAACCCGCCCGGCGTCCTCTGCCGGGCGGCTACACAGCCTCGTCTTCCACTGTGCGGCGAGCGAGCAAGTTCGCCGCCTCGTTCATGTCGGTGGTGTCGGCAACGACTTTGCCATCGATCAGAACCAGTGCGCGTTTGGCTCGCCGGGCGACTTCAAGATCGTGCGTCACAAGAATCACGGTAAGCTTGTCGCGCTCGTTCAACTGCCGAAAGAGCGCCATGATCTCTCGGCTCGTTCGCGTGTCCAGGTTGCCCGTCGGCTCGTCGCACAGAAGAATCGGCGGTTCGTTGATCAACGCCCGGGCGATGGCGACGCGTTGCTGCTGTCCGCCGGAAAGCTGGTTCGGCGTATGATCGAGGCGATTGCCCAGACCGACGCGCTCCAGCATCGCGCTCGCACGCCGTTTACGCTCGCTGCGCGGGCACGACGCGTTATAGAGCAAAGGCACCTCGACGTTATCCAGTGCCGTGGTTCGCGCGAGCAGGTTGAAGTTTTGAAAGACAAACCCGATTCGGCGATTGCGTATCTGAGCCAATTCATCCGCGTTCATGGTCGCGACCTCTTGATCGGCGAGGCGATAGCTGCCGCCCGTTGGTCGATCGAGGCAGCCAAGCGTGTTCATGAGCGTGGATTTTCCCGAGCCCGACGGACCAATGAGTGCGACGAATTCACCCTCGTGAATGTCGAGCGAAACCCCGTTGAGCGCGGTCACCTTGACCTCGCCCAGGTCGTACGTCTTGGTCACGTCGCGCAGCTCAATCAGAGGCATATTTGGAACCGGTAGCCAGGGGGTATAGCATCTTGCTGATGTGGGTCAAGGCTAAGAGAGTTGTTAGTTGTTAGTTGCTAGTTGTCAGTGGACAATTGTCGGAGTATCTATTTTTTGCTCAAGGATGAAATTCCCTCGCAGCGAGCCTATTATCGTAGCTCGACCGCTGTGACAACTAACAACTGACTACTAACAACTGACAACTCTTAATCATACCGCAATGCGTCGATAGGGTCGAGGCGGCTGGCGCGGCGGGCGGGGTAGTAGCCGAAGAATAGGCCGACGGCGGCGGAAAACGCCAACGCGATGACCGCCGACGGAATCGACACGACCCACGGCCAGTTGGCGCTGGGCAGGAGCATGTTGATGATCGCCGTGATGCCTGCCGACATGCCGACGCCGAGGGCGATGCCGATTACCCCGCCAATGCTGGAGAGCACGGCCGCCTCGACGAGAAACTGGCGCAGTATGTCACGAGGCCTGGCGCCGAGCGCCATGCGAATGCCAATTTCGCGAGTGCGTTCGGTGACGCTGACCAGCATGATGTTCATGATACCCACGCCGCCGACGACCAGCGAGATCGCGGCGATGGCGGAAAGCATCGCGGTAAGCGCGCCCATGATGATGCCGAGGATATTCTCGACCTCGGCCATGCTGCGAATTTCGAAGTCGGGTTTCAGCCCCTGAGCGATGCGATGCCGCTCGCGCAGGAGCGCGTCCATTTCGCGCATGGCCTGGGCATTGAGCGTGTCGCTACGCGCGGAGACGATGATTACGGCGACGTTGGAAAAGACCGAGCCTTGCAGCCGCTTGCGAACCGTTGTGTAGGGCATCAGGAGGATGTCGTCCTGGTCCTGGCCGACCATGTTCGCGCCTTTTTTCTCGAGCACGCCGATGACGCGCATCGGAATGTTCTTGACGCGAAGCTGCTGGCCAACGGCCTCCGCGTCGCCGCCGAAGAGTTGCTGCGCCACCGTCGTGCCGATGACGCAGACCTTTGAGGCGCCTCCGATCTCGCGCTCGGAGAAGAAATCGCCGACGGCGAGAGGCCAATTGCGCACGACGACATAGTCCGGCCCCACGCCCAGCATTTCTTTCGGATTCCAGTTGACGTTTCCGCCAATCACCTGCCCGCTCGCACCGACGATCGGCGAGACTGCACGGACGGAGGGACATTCCGCAGCTATGGCGTCGGAATCGCCATCGGTGAGCGTAACTTTGAGCCCCTGGCGAACTCCGCCGCTTTGACTTGATGCGGGCAGCACGATAATGACGTTCGCCCCGAGGCTGCGAAATTGATTCCGCACCAGCGCGCCGGCGCCCTGGCCGATCGATACCATCGCCATCACCGCGGCAATGCCGATGACGACGCCAAGCACCGTCAAACACGAACGCAGCTTATTCTTGGCAAGCGTCTTTAAGGAGATGAAAGCGAGGTCGAAGAGATTCATACAACGCCTCGACGAGAGCCTAACAACAGGACCGACACCATCCCATTATACGAGCGGCTATGGGCGGCTTGAAAAATAACTCTCATGTCTGCCGCTTGCGGCTTAGCGCTCAGCATGGTGCCCTGTTGAGCGCTAAGCCGCAAGCGGCAAAAGCATATCGGGAAGTTGTTTTTCGAGTCTCACAAACACTACCGCTGCAGGCCAAGCTCTTTCACCTTTGGGCGGATCGGTTCGCGGTCGTCGATCACCGTGGTCAGGTCTTGCTCGATCGCGGGAAGTTTGCTCGTAAGCTGGTCGGCACGCACTTCGATGTGAAAGCGCGTCACGCCAGCTTTCAACGCCTCGACGAAGATTTCGTAGCGTGCTTCCGCGTCCACGTCGATTTTTGGCAGCGGCAAAAATTCAATCCATTGCCCCGCTAGTTCCGGTTCCTTGGCGGTGAACTTGGCGTTGGCGCGTTCGAGCTTGAGCGGCGGCGGAATCAACGCGCGGACGACGATATTCGTCAGCGGTTCGCCGCCCTGATTGCGAACGATGATCGGATACTTGGTTTTCTCGCCGACGAAAACCGGATCCTGGTGATCGTACATCTCCATCGTCATTCCCGATACGCCGACGAAACGCGTACACACTTCGACCTGCCTTGCAAGCTGGCCATCGGCCGTGGCGGCGACGTTGAAGCAGTAGTCGCCTTTTTCCGCGGCGCGGAGCGTGACGTCGATCGTGCGTGTCGCTCCGGGTTCGATGTTGCCCAGTTTCCACTCGACGAGCTTGCCTTGTTTCTCCGCCTTGTCACTGGCGTTGATGACGGTGAGCGTGTCGGTTTTGAAGAACAGCCGTGCCTCGGCATTGACGGCCCGTGCCTTGCCCGTGTTGGCGATAGTGATCGTGTACTTGGCCGGCTGGTTGGAGAATTGCTGCTTCGGCCCCGCGACGGAAATTTCGAGGAAAGGCCCGCCTGCGTCTTTCTTCGGCACATCAGGCACGACGCTGACGATGGGCGGTCGGTCGCCCTTGCCCGGACCGCCAATCGCGCCGCGTCCGCTCAGTCGGGTGGTCACGCATTGACCGTGCTCGAACTGAACGCGCACGCAGTTTTTGACGTCGTCGGTATTAGTCGGTTGCAGTACGAGAACGATCTCGCGCGTCGCCCCGCCGCCTACCGTGCCGAGGTTCCACGTCAGCTCCGGCTCCATTTTCGACGGCAGCGGATCGGACTTCACGAACTTCGCGTTCGGAGGCAGGGCGTTCTTGACGGTGACGTGATGCGCCTCCGCAGTAGAGCAATTCTCCACGCAGATGCGATACTCGATGCCCTGGCCCGGCTCTGCATTCGCGGGCACGCGGACCTTGATTTTCACCGTCGGCGGCGGCGGATACTTGGGCAGGCAGTCGTCGTCGCCCGTGCTCGCCGTCGCCGGCAACCGCTGCGCCAGCGGCATGCCTTCCGATGCCGTCATGCGCGACATCCCAAAGTCCGGCGTGGATACAAACGGCAACGTCACCGTCAGAAACAACGCGAACCCGATCACGATACGGGGAAAACGGCTTCGTAATGGCATGGCGGCACGTCGGCTGTTGCTGAAACGGAATCGCGCGTGGCTCGGCGCCGAAGCGCCAATTGGCATGAGTTGAAACTATCGCGTCAACCAAATCACGCAAACGGCTCCGCAGTTGATGTGCGCTGGGGCCCACCCGACCTTTTCAGCCGGATGAGGTGCTATGACACCATTATTATTCGGAACAATCGATTTGTCTTGCCCAAACTGAATGATTTGACGTTCGGAAAGTTTTCACGGATCGGCACAATCGATACAACCGGCAGAGCCCAAGCCCAAGGGTGAGCGCAGCGAACCCTTGGGATCATCCGTAGATTTATCCCAAGGGTGAGCGCAGCGAACCCTTGGGCTTGGATTTTCGATCACTCCACCGTCACGCTCTTTGCCAGATTGCGCGGCTTGTCCACATCGCAGCCGCGCATCACGGCAATGTAATACGCCAATAGCTGCAACGGTACCGCGGCGACGAGCGGCTGCAGGTAATCGGGCACCTGCGGGATAAAGACCACTTCGTCGGCTCGGGCGCGCACATGGTCGGCCATTTCCTCGTCGCCAGTCGGGGCGATCGCGATCACCGGGCCGCCGCGGGCTTTGATTTCTTCGAGATTGCTCATGACCTTGTCAACGACGCCGCTCGACGGAATCAGAAACACCGAGGGCGTGTTCTCATCCACGAGCGCGATCGGACCGTGCTTCATCTCGGCCGCGGGATAGCCCTCGGCATGAATGTAGCTGATCTCCTTGAGCTTGAGCGCACCTTCGAGTGCTACCGGGAACAGATATTGGCGGCCCAGGTAGAGCATGTTGCTGACGTTGTGATACTTCTCGGCAATACGCCGAACCTGGTCATGGCATTCGAGGGTTCGACGCACGTGTCCGGGAATGGCGCGGATTTCCTCGACCATGCGCGTGCCTTGCAAGCTCGACAGATGCCTCAGTCGGCCCATGTACAGTGCGAGCATCGATAGCACGGCAACCTGATTGCTGAACGCCTTGGTGCTAGCGACACCGATCTCCGGCCCGGCGTGCAGGTAGACGCCACCGTCGGCCTCGCGGGCGATGGTGCTGCCGACGACGTTGCATAGTGCCAGCGTGTGATGGCCTTTACGCTTCGCCTCACGAAGAGCGGCCAAAGTATCCGCGGTTTCGCCGGACTGGGTGATGGCGAGCACGATGGTGTTGCGATCCATCGGCGGATTGCGATAGCGCATCTCCGAGGCGTATTCCACCTCAACCGGGATGCGGGCGAATTCTTCGAACAGATATTCACCAACCAGGGCCGCGTGATAGCTCGTGCCGCACGCGGTGAAGATGAGGCGTTCCGCCCGGCGAAGCTGTTTGCTGTCGAGATTCAGGCCGCCGAAATGGGCCGACGCGTCTTCGTCGTTGAGTCGGCCTCGCATGGCGTTTTCGAGGGCTTCTGGTTGCTCGTAGATTTCCTTGAGCATGTGATGCTCGAAGTCGCCTTTCTCGTGATCGACGGGATTCCAGTCGATATTGTGCACTTTCGCATCGACGCGTGCTGCATTCGCGTCTTGAATATGCCAGCTATCCTTGCGCAAGACGCAGAGCTGGCCATCCTGAAGATAGACGATTTTTCGCGTGCTACTGAGAAGCGCGGCGGGATCGCTGGCCAGGAAGTTTTCGTCCTTGCCGATACCCACGACCAGCGGGCTGCCAAGCCGAGCGCCAACGAGAAGATCCGGATGCAGCGGGCTGACGACGGCAAGCCCGTAGGTGCCTTTGAGCAAAGGCAGAATTTTCTGCACCGTCTGAACCAGATCGCCCTGGTAATGTTGCTCGAGAAGCTGAGCGATGACCTCGGTGTCCGTATCGCTTTTGAAGACGATGCCCTGGGCCTGCATCTGCTTTTTGAGTACGGAATAGTTCTCGATGACGCCATTATGCACGATGGCGATGGAGCCATTGCTGCTCAGGTGCGGATGTGCATTGATGTCGTTGGCGGGGCCATGCGTCGCCCAGCGCGTGTGGCTGATGCCATGGCAACCCGGCGCCGGCTTTTCGCCGAGGTGCTTGGCCAAGTCGGCGATTCGCCCGGCACGTTTGCGAAGATGAAGATGCGGGCCCGTAAGAGTTGCGACCCCGGCGCTGTCGTAGCCGCGGTATTCGAGCCGGCGCAGCCCTTCGACGAGAAGCGGTTCTGCCTCGCGATAACCGATATATCCAACGATGCCACACATGGCTCATCCTCCGTGATTGCCAGAATCCCTATCAGCAACTCGATAATATACGCGAAGTAGGACCGCGAACGCAACGTCAGCCGAAAATGCGATAAGAGAAAGGGAGAAAAATGATGATGCAGCAATTGCCCAGATTGCGCCCGTCCCGCATATCCCGAACCGGTGCCATCGCCACGCCACCCAGTTGGCCAGGGGCGCTTGGCCATTTGCTGTTGGCCAAGCGCCTTGCCACTTTTTCGGCCTTTTTTTGCACTTTTAGGGGGTGTTGGCCAAATTCCCGAGGGGGAGAGGGGCGCAACTGCATGCAGACTTTATTGGAGAAAATAGCGAAAAAACTCAGAACCGACTTTGCGATCCCAACTGGCCGCGCGTTACGATGGTGAAAAAAGAGATGCCAATCGTTCGTAAATTCATCGGCAGAACGTGAGCCAGCAATCGGGCTACCGCGGTTTTGGCGAATGCTCTTCGAGACGGCGCATCCAACGGTTAGATCGAACGCCAACGGACGTGCTTGAAGGATCGCCTGCGCACTGTTCACAGCCCGCTACTTCTTCATTCAATGTGTTGTCCGTAAAAATAATGCAGTCCATTGGCGAAATTTCTCCTCAATACCTTGCTCGGCAATGAAAACAACTCCACCCCCGGTGCCCGATGTTCGTTTATTACGGTAAGCAATTCAAAGCCGAATCCGCTGGCGCCTTGGTCGTCGGCGTCGATTGCGAACGTTGCGCCTGCCGATACTACTACGAACTGGCCCGCATCGGCACGGGCAGCGGCGTCGCCCACTATGGCATCGGCACGGCCGGCGCACAACGCTCCGCCGCCTCCGCCTCCGAACGCGATCTGCAAAAACGCCTCGCCTCCGAAGCCGAACTCGTCCCTTGCCCAAACTGCAACTGGATCAGCGACGAACTCGTGCGCGGCTATCGCCGAACACGCTTCCGCCCATTGACGAAATTCGCCGTCGGCACCGCCTTCTTCGGCGTCGTCATCAGCTTGATCTCCGCATGGGCCTTGCAAGGATCCTTCGGCAGCGACCGGATTCGACCCTACGTCCTCTACGGCGGACCGGCAATTTTCATCACCCTGGGCATCGCAATCCTGTTGCTGCAATGGGGCCTGCGCAGCCTGATTCAGCCCAATCGCAATTTCCCGCATGCGCCAAACCTGCCTCCCGGTACGCCGCCGGCGCTGCTGCTGGACGAAGACACCGACGAACTAAAGCGTGCGGAACCACGGCAGACCTCGGCATCCGACGAACCGGATTGGCTGGATTTCCAGGTTGGCCGACATACCTTCCCGATGATCTGCTGCGGCTGTTTGCAACCCGCGACGACGGAACACGCCGCCGTCGTGACGATCCTGTGGCGAGAAAACGGCCTGGAGATCCCGCAATGTGCCTCGTGCGCCGCCAAAACCGGCAGCGGCCCCAACGCGACGATCCTCGTTGTCATCGCCCTGTTCGTGGCCGTGGGAGCTGCATCGTTCTTCGTGTTGGATGGAACAACGGCATCAATGCTCCTGATCGGCCTCCTGCTGCTGATGTTCATCGTCGTCGCCGTCATGGCCCAGTTCCTGGCCCCGCGCGGCCCCGCCTACGTCTTGAAGAGCGACTCCGCAAGAGGCGTAGTCCGCCTACGCTTCCGCAACCCGGAATATGCACGGGTGCTCGCCGAATACCTGTCCGGCAAACACAAATCAAAGCCACGCCGCGATGCGTCGGAGGCGTTCAAGGCGGACGATGGGCCGGAATGAAAAGGAAAAAAGTGCCAGAGGTGTCAGGAGCCCTATATATAGGTTAATTTTCCTATCAAAAGAGTCCCGGCACCTTTCTCCAAAAAGATCCGCGGTTAAATTGCGATCGTGGCACCGTCGGAATCTGTCTTTGAAGCTTTAGATCCAGTGAAGAAGAGTGGACTTGAAGCGTAAACCGCGCACGATTTTTTCGTCTTCTTCCCTTGAGCAGGGTCCGTAGAACGCCGTCCGACGAATTTTCAATACAACTGGTGAGAGAAAATTCCGCAAATTCGTACTTGTCGAATATGATTGACATTAGTACACTAATTATGCAGCTTTGATCATCTGAAATTGTTCCGGTTCCCATGGTACCTGTTTCTGTCCTTTGCAGGTGAATAAATGGTCGCCACCAATAAATCCGCCGTCTCAATGCCGGCGTTTAGCCCGCTATTGGTCTTTGCAATATCGGGTAGATTAGGTAGTGGGTGTTCTTTTGTGCGCGACAAGTTGACGCAGCAGCTGGCGGTTTTCGGATACGAGACAATCGTGATTGATGTTGCTGACGCATTCTTGCAAAACTATGAGCAATTCGAGACTATAGCATCGTTACATGGAACTCTGGCGGTAAAATGGCGAAAAAACGTCGGGCAGAGCAACAACTCAGGAAGGCGTTCGCCTTGGGTTGTCAGCTTTGGAACCGACAGCCTCGCTGACGGCCTTTCCTCGGCAATTTGCCCGTTTAGTCATCAGGCGCCCATGTAACGTTGCTAAAGTCTCAGCAATTCCTTGAGAAAGAAGTTACTCCGGCAGACCAGGCAGTAATTCCGCCGAAGTCTGCCGTCGATAGGGTGCGCGAATATCAGGATCGCGGCAATAAAC
Organism: uncultured Singulisphaera sp.; assembly: GCA_964484265.1. Lineage (GTDB taxonomy): Bacteria > Planctomycetota > Planctomycetia > Gemmatales > Gemmataceae > SIAQ01. Next base: position 96,114 of record CAZAFH010000007.1, on the reverse strand, counting down.
TGCGACTGGCATACGGAAACGATATTATTGCAGGTTTGTGCATCAGCGAAGCCATCTATCCTCACATCAAGGAGACGAACGGCGAGCTTGTAAAAAGACAGGCTTTCGTAATTGACAGCCTGAAGCACCCAGATGAAGTAGACTTTCTGCGAGCAGTTTTCGCAGATGCCTTTTGTATGGTCGGCGTAGTAGCCAGCGACCGAAAGAGAAAGGATCGCTTGGTCTCCAGAAAAGGATTCAGTGAAGATGATTTTCAGAAACTTTCGGAGATTGATGCGGAACAGGCGAACGAGAAGCATGGGCAAAGAACCATCAAGACCGTAACGAGGGCAGATTATTTCTTTGCCAATGATTATGCCACGAAGGACGAAATCACCAGTGAAGCCGAAAGGCTTTTGAAGCTGGTGTTCGGAATCGGGATTCAGTCGCCACGCCTTGACGAAATCGGTATGCAGGTTGCGTACAAATCGGCGGCGAGGTCCGCGTGTCTATCTAGGCAGGTGGGGGCGGCCATCTTTGATGCTGATGGTAAAGTCATTGCTACCGGGCACAACGATGTCCCGGAAGCCCATGGCGGCCTTTATGGTCCCGAGTCAGAAGGTGAAGACAAGCGGTGCTGGGCAAGCGGGGGTAAGTGCTATAACGACGAAGAAAAACGCTTCATCATTGATGAGCTCATGCAGGAATTTTCGGACGCAGGTTTGTTCAGCGGCGACGGTAGTGATCAACTGCGAGGCAACGTTCGAAGGATCGTCGAGGGCTCTCGCATTAAGAACCTAATTGAATTCACCCGTGCAGTTCATGCTGAAATGGATGCGATCATCACTGTCGCACGAACCGCAGCGCCGGGAATATGTGGATCAACATTGTACTGCACTACTTTTCCGTGCCACGGTTGTGCTAAACACATTATTGACGCTGGCATTGCGAGAGTGGTGTACCTCGAGCCGTATGAAAAGAGCCTGGCACGAAAACTGCACGGTGACGCAATTAACGACCCGTACGGAGAACGAGACGAAAAGAAAGTGCAGTTCGACCTTTACGGTGGCGTAGGCCCGGCTCGGTATGACGCTTATTTTTTGAGCAAGTCTGATGATCGGAAGTCTCACGGAAAGTTCAATGACAAGGACCGACAAAGAATGACATTGGTGCCAATAGGGGCTCAAGAATCAAAGGTGCTTCTGTCGAGAATCGAACGTGTCGCAAAAGAGATGGACGACGCTTTGCGCCGAGTCGAGGTGTCCTCAACGAGCTTAATGTCGAGTGGCAAGGAAGTAACCAAAGCCCAAAACCAGGACGCTGTGACAACACCAACCCCACTATCAGGAGGCGAACGTGGATAACAAAAAACCGCTAGAAGTGGTCGAAAAGCCGATTGCAGAGCCAAAGCCTGCTCTGCCTAGGCGAGATATCCTTTACCAGATCATTATTAACAGGTCCGCTCAAATCAAGGCAGGTGTCGATACCGAACCACCTGCTCAAAAGTCCGGATTTTCTGAAAAATGATCGGTAGGGGGGGACCCAGGTGCAGAAAGTTGAGCCTGGGCAGCATGCTTCTCAAATTGACAGTGGCAGGCTAATCCTGTTTCGCCTGACCGCCGGCTTGGACTGGCGAGTCCGCATTTCGGAGCCAACTTGGCTTGAGGTGCGACCCGCACCTGAGAAAAGACGGAATAAGTGCAGGACCATTTTACTGCCACCCTCCATCATTGATATCGGCCAATCCGTTACCGCCGCACCTGGCCCGTGGCGGCCAGCGCTCGCGCGCTCACCGATAGCACGCGTAGGAAGCCTTCGCTGTCGGCGTGGTCGAATTCGCCGATCGCCTCCATCGACGCATTGGCTTCCGAATAAAGCGAGTGCGGCACGTCCTTCGCGCCGGCGAAGTTGGCGCTTCCCTTGTACAGCGACACGCTGACTGTTCCCGTTACGAGTTGGGCCAGCGATTTGACGGCGTCGAGCGCGACTTTCGACGCCACGTCGTAGCCATAACCCTGATAGACCTGCTTGGCGAGCATCAGCGATAGCTGATCGAACAGTTCGCGTGCCCGGCGATCGAGCACGAGCTGGAGTAGGTAAAAGTACGCAGAGCCCAAAAGCTCCATGCCGGGGGCTTCATAGACGCCTCGGCTCTTGATGCCGACGAAGCGGTTTTCGACGAGGTGATAGCAGATGCCGACGCCATGCTTGCCGCCGAGCGCATTGGCGGTGGTGATCGCTTGATACGCGCTGACGGCCTGGCCGTTGATGGCGACGGGCCGGCCTTTCTCGAAGCGGATCGTCACGATCTCCGGTTTGTCCGGCGCTTGCGTCGGATGCACGCCCATGCCCGGCGTGACGAAACTCGGCGGCGTTTCGAGCGACTCCAGCTTACCCGCTTCGTGCGTCAGGCCGAGCAAGTTGGCGTCGGTCGAATAGGGCGAGTCCTTCGTCGCCTTGATCGGCAGCTTGCGCTCGTTGCAAAAATCGATCATCTCGCTGCGGCCGCGAAATCGGCTCAGGAACGCTTCGTCGCGCCAGGGGGCGTAGACCTCGAACGTCGGTTCGAGCATGTTGGTGACGAGCTGGAAGCGAACCTGATCGTTGCCTCGCCCGGTGGCGCCGTGGCTGAGCACAGTGATTTTGCGTTTGCGCATCTCGCCAACGAGGCCTTCGACGATGACATGCCGGCCGATGCCGGTGGTGTTCCAGTAGCGGCCTTCGTAATACGCCTGAGCCTGGATGATGTCGATGCCGGCCTCGGCGATGGCGTCGTGCAGCGGCACGCGGACGTAGTCCTGTGCGCCGCAAGCGAGCATGCGGGTGCGGACGGAATCGAAGTCGGCTTCGTCGGGTTGTGCCATGTCGGCAGTGAGGCAGACGACGTGCACGCCGTTGTCCACAAGCCAGCGCGTGATGGTGCAGCTGTCAAGCCCGCCCGATGCGGCGAAGGCGACGGTTTTGCCCTTGAGTGTCGAGAGATTGGTTCGCATGAAATCGGCCTTTCAGATGAATCGGTACTTTCCAATCATCTTATAGCCCCGGCGAGTAGCCGCGAAAAAACACTACTCGATCCGGCCGCGCGCTGCCGCGACTTCGCGCTCGCGCATTGCATTGAAGCGTTCGCGGTACTCGGCTATCCTTGGCGATAGCACGACGCGGCGATACCGGCCCCAGGTGCGATCCGCTCGTGCCGCTTGATCCTGGAACGACTCGCGGTAAACGATCCGGCCTTGCTCGACGAGTTTGACGAACAACGGCTCGGCATCGATCGATTCCGACGCATCGGCGACGATCAGCGCGTCGTCCTTGCCGAGCACGCGCAGGTAGCCGCCGAGCGATTCCTTGCCTGGTGTATTCGAGAACTTCACGTTGGGATGCTCTCCGGTCGCGCTGCGTTTGAACGCGGCAGCGACGGTGTCGCGATGAATCAGCCGCCACCAGTATCCGCCCGCGCCGGGGAAGAGCATGGTCGGCTCGATACCGGTAGATGCACGAAAAAATTCGTATACTTTGCGAACTGTTTCCGGCGTGACTTCATCCTCGAAGACGATGGTGCGCGGCGAAATGCCGGCCTCGCGCATTTTGCGGAAATAGAGCACGCACTGAGCCGCGATGTCGCCCGAATCGACGCGGATGCCAACGTCGGTTGTCTCGGGATGGTTGCGAATGACCCGCAGAGCGTTTTCGAGGCCGACTGATTCCGCATCGACGAGATCGCACAGGAGCGACGCCTTGCCCATGGCCGACACGAAGCGGTCCATCATCTCGTATTCCGCTTCGCCAAGCGTGCGATCAAACGATTGACCGGCGCACATCATCTCGTGTCCGATGGTTCCGATCGATTGAAAGAGATCGGGGAAGAGAAACTCCGCGGTGTCGTTGGAGGTCAGCCGTCCGCCGCCGCCGACGTAGCGTGCCAGCAACAGCGTGATGTTGAGCGTCTCGCACGGAGCCGAGCGCAGCCCGAACTCGGCGTCGCGCGGCGTCGCCAATTTCATAAGGCGGCCTTTTGTCGCCCACAGGATCGGCGCGAAATATCGGCACATCGCGGGTTCGAGGTAGGAGATCGCACCGCCCATTCCTTCAAAGAACAAGCAAGGCAATCCAGGCAGAAAGGTCTGCCCGCCCGGAAACCCCCAGATGTCGATCGGCAGCTGGATGTCGTCGCCCGTTTGCAATCCGAACACTGCTTGCCAGAGCACGCTTGGAAACGCTTTGGCCGTCGCGTTTTCGCGAAACCACCTCTCAGCCAGGATGATGTCTTCACGCCGGAGCGGCCGATGAAACCACTGCGCGAGCATCGTCTCGTGGCCGGCCATGATGAGCTGATTCTCCGCGCCGGGTTCGGGTAGCCCCTTGCGCATTGTCAATCCGTAACCGGCATGCGCGACAGCGATGTCCGGCACGGCGGACCACATCGTGCGTTTGTAGGTATCGGTTGCGCCAAGCCAACCACCCAGAAGAAAGAACTTGGCGTAGTATTCGTCGAGCATTGCTGCGCGTTTCGACGCAAAAGGATCAGGCATGTGAGTCGCCCAAAAGAAGCGGTTCCGCCAGATGTTATTGAGAAACAGAAGGCCTCACGCAATGACGCAAAAAGGAACGTGAGATTTTATGTTGGTTCAGATTATCTTTGCGACTTTGCGTGAGATTATTTCGTCGTCTGTAGCAGGTAATCCGGCGTAGTAATACACCGTGGCTCCGTCGAGCAACGCGAATTCGGGGCCGGGCGCGTCATCGGGACTCGTACCCGGATGCAGTGTCAGCACGCTGCCCTCGCGCAGTCGGCGGATGCCGGCGTGGAACTCGCGGAGCGTCAAGTCGTGGTGCTTTCCTCGCAGTGCGGCGAAGAGATCCGCAAGCGGGCAACGCGTGCCTAGCCCGACCTGGCGCCGGCTTTCGAGGAATCGCAGCGCGTCGGCCGCCCAGGGCGTCGTGGTCGGCGCGGTGTTTGTCATCCGAAGCCGGGATAGCGATTCGTCAACACGGTCGGCGAGTTGATCGAGTTTGGCACGCACGTGGCTTATCTCGGCGGCGACATCGCGCGAGAGCGAATCGATTTTCGCCTGAAGATTGGCCGCCCAGTCGGGCAAGCCGTCGCGATGCACCGCGAGTGCGTCGCGCAGGTCTTCGAGAGCGCGGATCGGCGATTCGCTTTCGAGCAGGAACTCCAGGCCTTTCTGCGTGACGCGCACCCATTCCACGGTGGTTTTGCCGACCGTTTCAACGCGGGTGATTTCGAGCAAACCGTCTTGAACCGCCTGATTCGCCAGATCGCATGTCTCGCGCGTGCGTTGCTCGAATAGGCCGGGCAATTTGCCTCGCACGTAAAGCCGAACCTCGCCGCGCGCCTGGGCACCGGTCTTGATCGCCTCCAATAACTCAAATCGTTTGCGGTCCATCGCGAACCTCCGTGGCCACGCTTTGTCCGAGAGTGTACAGTGAATTGATATTGGCGTGAATGCCAACCTTGGGGAAAAGTTGATTCCTGCTTGGCATCATTGTGGATTTTTTTAGCGTCACGCAACTCATCAAACACCGGAAACGGCAATCGACAACATGGAACCATCAGCAAAAAGACCGCGCATCCTCAGCGGCGTGCAGCCGTCGGGGAAGCTGCATCTGGGCAACTACTTCGGCGCGATCAAACAGCACATCGAACTGCAAGATCAGGGCGAGTGCTTCTATTTCATCGCCAATTATCACGCCCAAACCACGATGCGCGATCTGGCGGACAAGATGTCCGTCGAGCAAAATCGAAAACTGAAAGCCGCCGACCTGCTGCGCCAGCATACGATCGATGTCGCGCTCGACTATCTCGCGCTCGGCCTCGACCCGGCCAAGGCGGTGTTCTATCGGCAGTCCGACGTGCCCGAAGTCGCCGAACTGGCATGGGTGCTGGCCACCGTCACCAACATGGGCCTGCTCGAAAGGGCTGTCTCCTACAAGGAAAAGGTGGACAAGGGCATCGAGGCCAGTGTAGGTCTTTTTACCTATCCCATCCTGATGGCGGCGGATATCCTCATCGTGCGGTCCAATGTCGTGCCCGTCGGCAAGGACCAGGTCCAGCATCTCGAAATGACGGCTGACATCGCTGGCAAATTCAATCGCGCTTTCGAGAAAGACGTCTTCCCCATCCCGACGTTTCGACTCGACAAGGAATCGAAGGTTCCAGGGACCGACGGCCAAAAAATGAGCAAGTCGTACGGCAACACGATCGACATTTTTGCCGAGGGCAAGCCGCTGGAAAAAACCGTGATGAGCATCAAGACCGATAGCACCCCCATGGGCCAACCGCTCGATCCGGCGCCTTGCAATGTCTTCGCGCTCTACAGCCTGTTCGCGACCGACAATGAAAAGGCCGAACTGGCGGAAAGGTATCGCTCGGGAAAAATCGGGTTCGGCGGCGCAAAAAAGATGCTGAAAGAGAAGATCGATGCCTACTTCACGCCATTTCGCGCGAAGCGGAAGGAACTCGCTGCCAAGCCGGATACCGTGGAGGACATTCTTCGCGAAGGCGCCCAGCGCGCCCGGATCGAGACCCAGCGAACGATGGAGAAAGTGTACAAGGCAACGGGATTGCGTTAGGTTGGGCGATTTGGCGAGGTCAACGCTTCGCGGGCAGCATTTCGGGCTCTTGCGTCTGCACGTAGTTTGCCGGAACGACGTTGTTTCCGGCATTGATCGGCGTGGAGTAATACGCGTGGCCGCCGCACTGCGGTTGATCGTAAACGAACGGCTCGTCCATGTAACATCCAGTGCAGGTTGCGGCCAGCAAGAGCATGAAAAGAATCGCGCGCATCGGAACTCCTTCCCGTTACAATTACGCTGGGCTTATAATTCTTCCCAAGGTCCATGTCAACGGCGGAATCGGAGATTGCTCTACCCAAAATGCACAAGCGCAATCTCGATGAGAAGGACCGCAAGCAATCCCAGGCTGATGATGATGTTCACGTTGAAGAACGCCTGGTTGACGCGAGTGAGATCGTTGGGCCGAACCAGAGAATGCTCGTAGATCAGAAGCAGCGCGACGGCTCCGACTGCGATGAGATAAACAGTGCCAAGCGGCGGCGCGGCGAGGAAGTAGAGCGCTACCAAGAGTGCGATCGTCGCCAGGTGGCTGAGCATCGCCACGCGCAACGCCAGCGGCACGCCGAGTTTCGCCGGAATGCTGTGCAGTTTCGACGCGCGATCGAAATCCGCATCCTGGCAGGCGTAGATGATATCGAACCCGCCGACCCAAAACAGCACCGCCAGGCCGAGCACCGTCGGCGGCGCGAAATCGTCGAACCCGCGAATCGCAATCCAGGCCGCGACAGGCGCCATCAGCAATGACGCCCCAAGCCAGTAATGGGCGAGCAGCGTGAATCGCTTGGTGTAGGAATACGCGAGTAAAAACAACAAAACGGGAACAGATAGCCAGATCGGCCAGGAATTGTCGTTGACCAGAAAGATAGCCGTGCTGGCGACAAAAGCGGCACAGCAGATCAGGGTAAACGCCCACACGCCAGCCACGCTCAGCTGACCGCTGGGAAGGTGGCGCACGGCCGTCCGCTGATTCAGGGCGTCGATATTGCGATCGGCGAGACGATTGAACGCCATGGCGGCGCTGCGTGCGAACACCATGCAAAGCAATATTCCCGCCAGTTCGATCCACGAAAACGCGCCTTTCGTCTGCCAGGCGAGCACCGCGCTAAATAGCGCAAACGGCAGCGCGAACAGCGTATGGCTGAACCGGATCATTTCCAGGTAGAGCAGGACGGTCTGCATTTCGAGCTCGGAAGACAAAAGGTATGCCACCCATGCACTAATACTACAGCGTTATACTGCACGCGGGCAGGAATGATGAATCCGAGCCGCGCACGCAGCGCAGCGGAGTAAGCGGTGAACGTGCAAGTCGCTTACTCCGCTGCGCTGCGTGCGCGGCTCGGAGAATGTGTCAATCCTGCCCGCGACCAGCATAACTTAAATAACGATAAATCCTTAACCACAGCAATTGGCGGCATTTTCTCCCCTCGCCCCCTGTACTCAGCGGAGAGGGGGAGAGACGCCAGATAGCGACAAGTCTCAGCCCCCTCACCCCCAACCCCTCTCCCCTGAGTACAGGGGCGAGGGGAGGTGGCGCTGTAGTATACTAACCGCAATCATACGGAAAGTGCAACCAGTGTCTTTTCCTCTTCCGCCTTCAGAGCCGAGATGTCACCCGTGCGAACGAGCGTCTCGATTTTCACCGAGAGTTTTGGGCCAATTCCCGGCAATTCCTTCAACGCCCGCCGGCCTTCATGGGCGACGATTTCTTCGATCGGCCGCTCCAGTCCGAGGATCGTTTGAGCCGCCTGGCGATAGGCTTTGATGCGGTAAAGATTGGCGTGTTGCTGTTCGAGGGAACGCGCCAAACCAAAAAGTTGTTGTGCAATGGTGCGATTGTCCATGGGAACTCCTCCTTAATGCACTTATGTATACATTATAGGGTCCGCAGAAATGAAAATCAAGCAATAAATGGAAAAATGTTCACTATTAGTTTATTCGCGCCAATCAGGAAATTGCCGACATTCGGCACGGTTGTGAACTACACTTCATTCGGCTTGCGCACGGTGTGTGCTGAGTCGACGCAAATATCCCCAAGGAACTCCCCATGAAGCGAACCTTGAACGTCAAGCTTATCGGAATCGTGTTCGGCTCGATTGCGTTGTGTGCGGTTGTTGTTCATTTCCTGCATGGCTTCCAGGTCGAGCGCAATGCCTATCGCCTTCTCGAGCGAGCGGACGAGGCGTTCGAAAGCAAGAATTACCACAAGGCGGAAAATTACTACGAACAATACCTGCGGGTAATTCCCGATCAGCCAGATGCCGTGCAAAAACTGGTCGAGGTTCTCGATCGGATCGACTACCCTGGCGATCGTTTGCGGCGCGTGTTGCTTATGGAGCAGGTTCTCCGCGCCAAGCCAAACGAACATGCGTTCCGCATGCGGCTTGTGCACAACCTCATCAACGTGGGTAGGCTCGGCGACGCTTCCGATCAGCTTACGCGTCTCAGGGATGTTTGGGACGACAAGGCCGAGATTTTGCATATGCTCGGCTGGTGTAACGAGGCGAAAAAGGATTACCTGGCTGCGGTGAGGCTCTTCCGCGAGGCGATCAAGCAGGATCCAAAGCAGATCCGCAGCTACGCGCTTCTTGCCGAGGTGTTGCATGATCGACAGAACGAGCCAGACGAAGCCGCGAAAGTAATGGACGACTTGATTCGCGAAAACCCGCACGATTACTCGGCTCACCTGGCACGAGCGCGTTTCTTCCGCCAGCGCGGCGACCAGAAACAGTCCGACCGCAGTATCACGGCCGCGCTCAAGATCGCGCCGAAGGAGCCGTCGGTCATTCTCGCCGCCGCCGACGCCGCTCGCGCCAAGGGCGAATGGGAGGTTGCGCTCGGACTGCTCAATGACGGCCTGAAGCGCTATCCCGATCAGGCTCGCTTTTACGAGCAGCTGGCAAACGTTAATTTGATGAAGGGCGATTCCGTCGCCGCGATGGATAGCCTTTACGCAGGGCTAAAGCAGCTGCCAAAAGCAAACGAGCTTGCGGTCTTGTTGATCGACCTGATGATCGACAAGAACCAGATCAAGGAAGCGCAAGAGAAGATCGATGCCCTGCGGGTGAAATTTGCGCGGTCGGCCTTGCCAAACTATTTGCAAGCGCGGATTCATGTCGCTCAAAAGCAATGGCCCGAGGCGATTCGACTGTTGGAAGAAGTTGGCCGCGATCTGGGCCCGCAGTCGGAATGGAGCAGCCGGGTGCATGCATTGCTTGGCTTGAGTCATCGGCAGATGGGCGACCGCGAGCAGGAGCTATTATCATTCCGTCGTGCCGTCGCGGAGGATCCGACCTGGGGCACGGCGAACATCGGTCTCGCCGTGGCGTTGCTGGATAACGGCCGCTCTGACGAAGCCTGCCAGGTGCTCGAACCGATGCGGAATCTCGCGTCGCCGCCGGCAGGGTATTGGATATGGGTCACGCGCGCTCGCCTGCAAAATCAGCTGCGGATGCGAGCGGCGAATCGTCGCTGGGATATTGTCGAGGAGGCCCTGGCGCAGGCCGACGCAACGGAGCCGCCGAGTGCCGAGTTGGCTCTCGTGCGTGCGGAATATCTCCTGGAAAAAGGCGATGCCGACGGCGCGAAGGCGACGCTCGAGAAAGCCCAGACGAGCTTCCCGCAAGAAGCTGCGGTCTCGTGTGCCCGCGCCGACCTGGCGTCTCGGATGGGCCGATTCGACGAGGCGGAATCGATCCTGGATCAGGCGCTGCGAAGCAAGCAAGCTGCCAATCCGATCGAGTTGCGCCTTGCACAGTGTCGGCTCTGGTTGAAGCGGTCGTCCGCATCGGATCGCTCGAAATTGAAGAGGCTCGCCGACGACGAATTGACGACGTTCTCGACGGGAGATCGAGCACGGCTCGGTTTCGCACTTGCCGCAGCATGGTATCGATTGAACGATCTGGAGAAGGCGGCAGACCGCTGGCGCGAAATCGCCAAGATTCTGCCGAAGGATCTGCGCAGCCGTTCCTGGCTACTGGACCTGGAATTGCAAAGAGGCCAGCCCGCCGTTGCCCGCCAGTGGGTGGAGGAACTTCGCAGAATCGAAGGCGAATCGGGCGTGTACTGGCGATACGGCGATTGCGCCATCCTCATTCACGAAGCGCATGGCAGGCGTGCCAATCTCGACGAGGCTCGGCGAAAATTGCAGGAGATCGATCGGCTGTACAAGAATTGGCCCCGCGCCGCCGCCTTGGCGGGTTCCATTGCCGAGATGGAAGGCAACTACTTGCAGGCGATTCGCGAGTATAGCCGAGCTTTGGATCAAGGCGAGGCTCAGCCGGGCGTGCTGGCGCGATTGCTGGAAATATTGATTCACCGCCGCGAGTTTGGCAAGGCGGAAATCGAAGTCACGAAGTACGAGCAGAAACATCCGCTGACGCCCGAACTCGCACGCCTCGGCGCCGATGTGGCACTGGGGTCGCGCGACAAGTTGTCGGCAAAGACGGCGCTGCGGCGAGCCGAGTTGGCCGTCGCAACGCCGATCCGCGATTACCGCGAGGCGCTTTGGCTTGCATCGATCTGCCTGGCGGCCGGCGAATCGGCGCGAGCCGAGTCGATGCTGACTACCGCGCTGGACCTGGCGGGGCACGCTCCGGATGTCTGGATCGCCTGGCTGGCCTACCTCGCCCAGACCAATCAGGCCGACCGTGCCTCGCAAGAAATCGATCGCATGGAAAAATTCCTTAACAAGCACCGCGTTGCCTTGACACGCGCTCGCTGCTACGATGCGATGCGGCAGTTCGACCAGGCTGGCTCGGCGTATCGCGCCGCCGTCGCCGGCGCGGGCGATGATCCGACGGTGCTGGCGTTCGCGGCCGACTTTTTCCGCCGAGCCGATCTGGATAGCGAAGCGCGAAGACTTTACGAACGCCTCGTCGATCCCGCGCTATTCGCCCCGGCGGAAATCACGGTTACCGCGCGGCGAAATCTTGCCGTCTTGCTGGCGAAGTCGGGCAACACCGACGACCGCGATCGTGCCCTCGCATTGATGAACGATAACCGCAGCCTGCGCGGCGACACCTTGCCCGATCTGCGTGTTCGTCTTTTTATTCAGGGCCAGCAGGCGGAACGTCGCCGTGATGCCATCCACCAGTTCCAGGAAACCAATCGCCGGCAGACACCGAGCGCGGACGAACGCTTGCTCCTCGCGGAATTGCTCGTTGCGGATCGCCACCTCGGGCAGGCGCGGAATCTCCTTTCGGATTTATTCGAAGAGGATCCAAGAAACACGCGGTATGTTGCACGGTTCGCGCAGGTGCTGATCGGCCTGGAAGAATTCGCGGAGGCTCGGCGAATGCTGGCGATCCTCACGCAAGCCGAACCGACGAGCGCTCGCACTCATGCCGTACAATCGGCACTCGCCAAAGGCGAGAAAGAAGCCGCGGCGAAGGCGAAAAAGTCGTAGAGGTTGCCACAACGTGTCGGTCGCGCCTGATGAAGCGCGGATGTGCCGGAATGCTGCAAGATTCTCGGTGCGTCCGCGCTTCGATTTCGTACTTCGGCGAGCCGGGAGCGGCCCGAGAAAATGCACGGTTGCTTCTCTTCCAATCGGGCCGAGATTTGACATTTTGAGATAGTGGCACAGACATTCTTATCCGTGCTAACTCGCGACCCGACTGGAATGTCTGTGCCACTGTCGTCTCAATCCATTCCGCGCAAAGTTTAGGCCGGCTTGAAAAATAACTTCCGTGTCTGTCGCTTGCGGCTTTGCGCTCAGAATGGTGCCCTGTTGAGCGCTAAGTCGCAAGCGGCAAAAGCATTTCGGGAGGTTATTTTGCGTGTTTAGTGACAAGGAAAAAAGGCGAGATGAGTTGTTTCGCTCGGAAAGGTTGGCCGTCGGCAAGCAGTGGGGCGAGCACTGCTGTAACTTGGATTGGTCGAAAGAGCGAGCGCAGGTGTTACCACCTGCGGCGTCTGGAAGTCGTGGTTGTGGTTGTCGTGGTTGTCGTCGTTCCCGTGGATGTGCCAGCCGTCGTCGTTCCCGTGGTGGACGTCGAACCGGTTGTCGTGGTTCCAGTCGTCGTGGTGTCGGACGGATAAATATACAAGCTGCCCGCATTCGACGACGCGTTGGTGTTCGTGCTCGCCGCAGCGGCATAGCTGCCGTCGGCGCCTTCGGCGGCGGCGGCGAAATTGTCGTTTACGTTGTTGCCAAGGTTGTTGACAGGCAAGCTGCATACCGTGACGATCAGCGACAGCATGACGGCATATTCGAGAGCGGTTTGTCCATCTTCCGCGCGCAGAAACTCTGCGACGCTTGCGTGAAGCATCTTCATGGCCCTTCCTTTGTTGAGAGAAACCGGAGTTAGAGAATCGGTTCAGTCCCAGAGCGCACGATGCGTCTGGTCCCTCATCCATTTCGGTAACCTGGCAACCCCCATCCTGTCAGGAGATGACAGACGTGGGCCCATGGCTTTGCGTCCCCGCCTTGCGACGGGTTTGCCATTGTCGAGGATGAACACTAAGGGGAAATCGTTCGGGGATGTGAAATAATAGAACGCTACGACGCAGATGTCAAAAGCGTAATCTGAAATTTTCTGTTTTTCTTGTAATAGATCTCTGCGACATTCGGCAGCACGCGGTTAGTCATTTCGCGGCTGCCGATCGAGCGCGCGCGACGCCACGCGCGCCAGAAATCGCCGGCGCTGCTCCTGCGTTAGTTCGCCGAGGAATCGCGCTCGCGCCGCGGCCAGCCAGCGCACGGGCCGATTGCGGTAGTCGATCACGACGCGCGTCAGCACCGGTCCGTTGTGCTCGAGAGCGTTGCGCATGCGGACTTCCATTTCGTCGTTATTGCGAATCTCTTGAAACGCCACGCCGTATCCCATCGCCAGGGAGCGGTAGTCGAGCCGAGCGAGGATCGTCGCCGTCGTGCGCAGGTAGGCGGGGTTCTGCAGTTCCTGCATGTAGTGGTAGGCCTGGTCGTCGAGCACGAAGAACTTGACGGGTAGGCGTTCGCGCGCCGCTGTCGAGATTTCTGTTGCCGACATCAGGAAGCAGCCATCGCCGGTGATCGTCACGGTCTGCCGATTCGGATGCGCTTTCTGGGCGCCGAGCGCGGCAGGTATCGACCAGCCCATCGCCTGGTTGTCCGTCGGATTGAAGAAGGTTCGCGGCTGGGTGGTCGTGAAGCATTCCGTCGCCAGATACTGCGACAACGTGACATCGACGAACGTCAACGCCTCGGGGCAGGTCAGGCGGCGAAGGCAGTGCACGAAGCGCATCGGGTCAACGCAATTTCGCGTGAATACTTCTTCATTCACCCGTGCCTCGTCGCGTTTGCGCAGCTGGATGATCTCGCGCAAGCGAGGATTGTCGGCTCGCCGCAGTGAGTCGGCCTGATCGAACGCCTGGGCCAGGAACACGCCGACATCGGCATGCACGCAGAGCGAATTGCGCATGACGCGTCCGAGACTGGCCTCGTTGATGTCCACATGAATCAGGTGGCGATGTTGGGGCAGCGAATAAAAGCCCGTCGAGACCTCGCTGAACTTCACGCCCAGCGCCAGCACGACATCGACATGGTTGCGGAACAGATCCTCCGCCGTGCGCGTGCCCTGCGGACCATAACCCCAGCCGACGGCGAGCGGATGCGTTTCCGAAATCACTCCCTTGCCGGACATGCTCGTCGCCACCGGCGCCTGCAACAGTTCCGCCAATCGCGTGATCGATGGAGCGTGATCCATGCAGCCCATGCCCGCATAGATGCCGACACGCAGCCGCCGATCGCATAGCAACTGCAACGCCCGCCGGCACGCCTGCTCATCGTAAGGCGAGGCGAGTGCTTCCATCGGACCGGAATTGTATCGGCACGCTTCGATCAACAGGTTGTACGGAATGATGACGCCCACCGGCCCCGGCTCGCCGGCTCGCGCTAACTGAAAGGCGAGACGGACCGCGTTGGGAATATCGGCAGCGCTGCTAGCCGTGAAGACGCGCTTGGTTACCTGTTCAAGCAGAGCGGTGTTGTTCAGGCAATGAACCTGGAACCCGCGTGCATTGCGTGCGTTGGAGATGTCGCCGACCACGCAAACGATCGGCACGCTGTCGAGCAGTGCTTCGCCCAGACCGGTCAGGGCGTTCGTCAAGCCGGGACCGGGCACGATGCACATGACTCCCGGTTTGCCCGTGCTGCGCGCGTAGCCGTCGGCCATTGTCGATGCGGAGAATTCGTGCGTTGTCAGCAGATATGGCAGGCGTTTCGTTTTCAGCGAATCCCAGATCTCGTTCTCCTGGGCGCCGGGAATGCCATAGACGCATTCCGTGCCCTCGGCAATGAGCGTTTCGACAAGCGCGTCGGCCCCGGTCATCTGTCCGACTACCCAGCCGCGCGGCGCCTGCACGCGTTCCGGAGCTTGACCGGGCGCCTGGCTCATGGAAGTGAGGTAGACCGAGCCGATGCTGGCGGCCTTGATGAGATCGCGTCGTGATAGCGTCATTGGCGTCCTGCCTTTGAAGTTGCCGGCCTTCTTGGCCGTGATATGAGCGCACGAAAGTATGATCGGCACCAGCGAAGCACGAATGCCGACGATTCGGCGAACGCGCGTCAATGTCGCCCGGGATTCTGGTAAAGTGTGCCGATTGTGCCGCTCAATCGCTCGACCTGCCGCGATCCGGTCCCGGAAAACTCGCTCCACCCGCCTGGCCACCAGGCACTTGGCCAACAGCCGATGGCCAAGCGCTTTCGCACTTTTTCGGCCTTTTTTTGCACTTTTGGGGGGTGTTGGCCAAGTTCCCGAGGGGGAGAGGGGGGTGCATCTGCATGCAGTTTATTTGGCAAAAACGAAAAAAAGCAGCTCTACTGACTTTGCATGGCTCTCCACCTGCGCGTTACGATGGAGGAAAAAACCATCTCCGAGAACCTCCGCGGACGCCTCATGCACTACGAGCGCAAGGCTGCGTGAACGCCACTTCGACTGTCCTTTTTGCGATACGTCGGATTGATTTCACAATCCGCTGCCGATGTTTCTTCGCGCCGTTCTGCGATTTTCGCGTCGAATCCCTGCGATGTGGACATTGATTCGCATCTCTTCTGCGATCACGTTGACCTAATTTCGTCGCCTTTGCCGCGATTTTTCCTTGGTGAAGCCGGTGTCAGGATAACTGCACAGGACGCCCTTCATTTTTGCCCCGCAATCACGTTGAGGCAGTTCCATCGGTTTCGTGGCGGTTTTTCTTGAAAAAAGTTGCGTCAACATTTTTGAACAGGACGGGCCGAGTCATCAATGTTGCATAGTCCGGCCGCTGTTTCAGTAAGAGACGCGTCAAATAATTCAATGCCCAGCAGCCTCTATAATGTGGATAACTAATGCCAAAGGAATACCACATTTGATCTCTATTGAAATGATCAATAATCTCGTAATCTGGAAATCCCTCGTTCTCTAAAAGTATTCGAACTCTACCAATATCTTCAAATGAGAAGGAATTCCAAATGCGAAAAATAACCTCCGCTGCTTCGCTATTGTCCGCAAAACGCCATTTAGTATCTTGAACATCTCGAAAGGGATTTCCGAAAATATCTCTAAGGATAGAGCACAAAATAACGTCGTATCTTGAAGGTATGTTTTTCTGAAAAAGACCTAGCCAAATAGGATTTGGTAAGTCGATATTATACGAGGTATTCAGGAATCTCGCCACGTACCAAAGGATGTTCTTTTTTAGTAGGAGGCATGGTGCGTAGAAATCAGACGCATCAAAGAAATCTTCATCTTCTGCCTCCCTATTTGCGAAACGCAAGCAGATTCGATAATAATGCAAAAGGATCTCATCCGACATCTTGCCCGAAGCATACCGCTCGCCTGCGGAAATAGCAATCCTCGAATACGCCGGCTTGAATTCACTGATTGATCGTAAGCACCCACAGCAAAAGAAACGCAACTTTCGATCAAAAATAATCGACGAGCGTGAAAAAGTTGCAATCGTCTTTAATTTGTTCCAGAATTCAATACGGAAAACGGAAGTCAGCATGTCTCCCAAATTGGTAGAACGATCCCATTCACTTGACGTCATCATATTGATCCCTCGTTGCATTGATTCATGCTCGCCCAGTAATTGCTAACGGAACGAGGGGCCAGCATAAATGAACCAGGCTAATCTTCACACAGGTGCTGATCTGAAAAATATAGAAAAATAATTGGCACTCTCAATGCGGCATGGGTGGGGTGCAGTTCCGGGAAGAAAAAGGGGTCGGGAGTGAATGGCGTTAAGTTAGCGATAACTACTTGTCATTTATGCGGTTGGGGAAAACTGGCTGGCCTTGATCGAACAATGACCTCCTGTCAGAATTGGGGTACTCTACATCCCATTCCAACAGGAGGCCAAGGATGGCCCTTAATATCTCCGAAATCGTCCGTCGGTTCAAGGCCGATGTTGCTGCCGCGCTGTCGGCGGAGACGATTACAAGCATCTGTCACTCCCTCGGCTATGCCTGGCGCGAACGCATGACATGCGTCACACGCGTTGTTTTTGCGGTCTTTCGTTAAAAGAGCTGTACAGGTTTCGTAATGTTCTAAATACAGATTAAGAACGGACAGTGAAAAAAGTGAGGCCAGGAACCAGCGCAATCGGAAAACAACTGCGACCCGCGTCATTCACCTGACGCGGGTTGTTTCTTTTCGCACGCAAGTCGGCGAGACACCTTACCACCCTTCGCGTAAAACAGGTCGGGCGGCATCTTTCGTCGTCACGTCCCTTTTGAAGTGGTCCGCTGCATGAACGACCCTTCCGAGAAACCGGCTTCGCCGCGGTTGCTCCTTTCCACCGCCGTGGTGATTCTGTTCTTTCTCGCGGGCTTGCTCCTGATCGCGAGTCGTAGTCCGTGGGCAATTTGGACTTCATTACCGATTCTGCTTTTGGCCGGCTTCGCGATCGGCGGGTCGCTGGCCATTCGTGCGATTCAGTCAAGCAATCCAACGGCGAGACTCGCCTTGCCAAAATGGTCGCGGCTCGAATGGTGGATCCTCGCCATTCTCTATGCCTCTCCCGTGGCGTTGTTCCTGCTACTCGGAAGGTCGGCAGCGCTCTCGGCGGGAATCACGGCGCTCGCAGCATTCGTGGCGACTCAGGTCATCGTGATTCGCCACGGCGGCTGGCAGCTCGTCGGGCCTCACGTTTACTACGATGTCGTCCGCCTGGCCCGGCGCGGGCGCAGCACCGTTCTGCGTATCGTGTGCCTGCTGGCAATGCTTGCCGGCTTGTTCATTGTCTATGAACAACTCGGCTGGCGCGAACGCATGAGGCCCAACGACCTCGCCGATGTCTCGGTCCGCTTTGCCTACGCGCTCTTCGTCGTGCAGAACCTGGCGATTCTCATGCTCGCGCCGCCCTACATCGCCAGCACGGTGACCGAGGAACGCGAACGAGGCACCCTGGAACTGCTCTTCACCACGCACCTCAATAATCGCGAGATCGTGCTCGGCATCCTCAGCGCCCGCGTCGTGCATCTGTTCGGCTTCGTCATCGCGGGCTTTCCGATACTTGCCCTCATCCAATTCTGGGGCGGTATCGACTTTCTGGTGCTCGTCGGGAACCTGGCGAACACGCTCTTGAACGCACTCACGATCGGCAGCATCTGTCTCTTGATCTCGACACTCGCACGAGGCACGACCAGCGCGGTGATGATCGCCTACGCCATCGTGCTGCCCATTGGATTCTGCTGCACCGGCACGCTGCGCGGCTTTCCGCTGGTGCTGCAGGATTCTCGTCTGGCAGGTGCGGGCCAGGTGATTTCCGTGCAGGATATCGGCATCCTGGCGGTCTTGCACCTGGCGATATCGGGATTCTGCTTGTGGCTCGCGATCATGGCAGTCCGCGAACACGAACCGTTCGCGCCGCCGCTCGCACCGCCGCCCGCGAAGCCGAAGGAAACGCAAACTGCGGTCAGCGAACCGGCGCCGGCTGTCACTCCCGGCGAAGAGCATCGGCGTGGATTGCCGAACCATACGCTGGACGCGTTTGGCCTGCCGTACGAACTGCCGCCGATCACCGGTAACGCGCTGTGGTGGAAGGAACGCTACGTCGGCGGGCCGCCACTACTGTATTCGCCGGTCTTCGCCATCGTCCTTATTCCTTTTTTCGTCACGGTTCCGCTTCTCACGATCGCGTTAATTATTCAGATGATCGTGGATCGGACTCCTGTGCTAGAACCGAGTCCGCGTACCGTGTTATCGTCCGCCATCGGCTTTTTTTATTGGCTGTTTCTGGGCCTATTTGTCCTGAACAGCACCTATCGGGCAGCCGCATCGATTGCACGCGAACGGCAACAGCAGACGCTGGAGCCGTTGTTGCTCTTGCCTATCGAGCGCGGGGAGATTCTCTTCGTCAAGTTTGTCGGTTGTATATATCGTGGGTGGCCCTGGCTGGCGTTGTTGAGCCTGGATCTCGTACCTGGTCTATTGTCCGGTGCATTTCATCCGTTTAGTTTTGTCTGCCTCGTGGTCGGGCCAATGCCGATGATCGCGTGTTTTGTTTTTGCCGGGATGTATCTGTCGGTGGTCATGCGCACGGTGATGCGAGCGTTCCTGACGATCGTGCTCGTGATGGTCGCTTATGTAGGTCTGTCATTGATGGCCGGTGCGCCGCTGCTGGCGTTTTCGTATCTGGACGCATTCATGTGGCCGATCTGGGGCTTGCGCGAATTGCAGCCGGGCAAGATCTGGACTGCTCTGAGCATGTTCGGCGGGTACACTGGTTTGGCCGGGCTTTTTTGCTGGCGGATGATTGCACGCTTCAACGATCGCTCGTTGCAGTAGGGGGTGCGCGTTTTCCGCTTGCGGCTTAGCGCTCAGCATGGCGCCCTGTTGAGCGCTAAGCCGCAAGCGGCAGAACGCGGAAGATTTTTTCAAACCTCACGAAATCCACCACGCGGAACGTGATGTCCATAAAACAGACTCAGCGCGACGGATCGTCGGGCGGCGCCGACGCGGGCTGATGGAATCACTATGCCGTTTGTTTATCTGTTGTTGCTCGCCCTGATCTGCATGCAGACACGCTGGCCTTCGCCGCCGAGTTGGCTCACGCCGGAGGGGTGCGCGATCCTCGTCGGCACGCTTGTCATTGGGTCGTGGTTGTCGGCCAGCTTGATTGCCAAGGCGCTGAGCTGGCAGTTGCGAAAGCAGGACGAATTTCAAATCAGCGTCCTCCGCCGTTATTCGCGGGCACGCAAGAATCATTTCATCGTGATCGTGACGACCTATCTCGTTTCGCTCTACTACTTTGGCTGGGGCGATGTCGCGACGGTCTGGATGAGCGAATCGTTCGCTTGGCCGACAGGCCCCGTTGACCCTGCCGACGGCGTGGCGGCCGAGCGGTTGCTCGTCGGCCGAGAGTTGGCGTTGCTTGCGCCGTTTTTTCTTGCATTGTTTCTATCGTGGGAGCGGTTCTACCGCGTCGAGAAGACGGCCTACGAGGTACGGAATTATCCCGATCATTTCATTTCGAAGCGGGCCTATTTGTTGGCCCAGGTTCGCGGCCAGTGGCTGTTCGTGGTTCCGCCGATCGCCTTGCTGCTGCTCAATCAGATCGTTCTGGCCGTGTTGCCTCAATCGCGCGACGGCAACCGTCTGTTGGCGGCGCTAGCGATTCTGACAATGGCCTCGGCGTTTCTCCTGCTGCCGCTCTTGTTGCGGATTTTTCTCGGCCTCAAACCGCTGCCCCAAGGTCCGCTCCGCGAACAGCTCGAAAGCACGGCAAAGCGGCTGGGCTTTCGCTTCAGCAACATTCTCGTCTGGAGCACGCGTCATCAGATCGCCAATGCCCTGGTGACCGGTTTTGTTCCATGGATGCGTTACGTGATCCTCACCGATCGGCTCATCGACGAACTCACTCCCGAAGAAATCGAAGCGGTCTTTGGCCACGAGGTCGGGCATATCCGGCATCGGCATCTCTTTTTCTATCTCGCGTTTTTCGTGGCGAGCTTCATCCTGCTCGGCCTGATCTGGGAGAACGCCGCCGAATGGGTTCGCACGGCAAGGCCGCTCGAAGCTGTGCAAGATTGGGTTGCCGAGAACTATGATGAAGACGCCATCGAGGAGTTTCTCGGCACCGTCAGCGGGTTTCTGAAGTTAATGCTCATGGCTGCGTATACGCTGTTCGTGTTCGGTTACCTATCGCGCCGATGCGAGCGCCAGGCTGATCTGTACGGCGCGAACACGGTATCGACGGAGGTGTTCATCAACGCGCTCGAAAAAGTCGCCGACATCAATGGCATCCCGCGCGAAGGTTCGGGGAACTGGCTGGTGTCGTGGCAGCATCCGTCGATTCGGCAGCGGATCGATTTTCTGCGCGGCATGCAAGATCGCCCATCCGCCGTCGCGCGTTTCCACCGCTCGCTGCTCGCGATTCAGCTCGCGTGCTACGCGGCGCTTGGGGGATTGCTTTGGCTTTACAACGTAGACCGCATCTGGCAGCTCGTCGGCAGATTTTAGTTTCTTTACAAAAATAACTTCCCGAAATGGTCGAGCCCACTTGCTCCCCTCTCCCCCGCCCCTGTTGAAAGGGCAACCTCGCCGGACGATTATGGGCGGGGGAGAGGGGCCGGGGGTGAGGGGCACTGAGGCGAGTCATAGTGCCCCAATTCGCATTCCGGTCGCTTCATGCAGGCCTGGTAGAATGTGTACGCGGCTGGTCTTGCTGTGTGCGGTCAAGGTGTGACTCGCCGTCAAGTTCCAAGTCGATCGTTCGTTCGACGCAAGCGAAAACCGTTACGAACTGGTCAATCGCGACGCAAGCCGGACCCCTCACCCCCGGCCCCTCTCCCCCGCCCATACTCATTCTGACAAGGTCGCTCCGTCAACAGGGCGGGGGAGAGGGGAGCAGGCGGGCTCGACCATTCCGGGAAGTTATTTTTCGAAAGCTCCTTGGTGCTTTGTCACAGCTAAAAATACGGGTTCATTTGTAGCGGAAGTCGCCAGACTTCCGGTAGCTTGCCGCTGCTCGGAGGTCTGGCAACTTCCGCTACCCGTTTTTTTGCTGTGACATAATATTGGGGAGCCAGGCAGCATCGCCGCCGGGCCAATCGCGGCATGGCAGCATATGATACGAGAATACTTCGAGCGGATCTCACGGAGGATTTTCCCATGTCTCGTCCGGTTTTGTTGTTTAGCGGCCAATGGACGGACTTGCCTTTCGACGAGTTCACCCAGAAGCTTGGCGAGTGGGGCTACACAGGCGTGGAGTTGGCATGCTGGGGTGATCATTTCGAGGTGCAACGCGCGTTGAGCGAGGACGAATACTGCCAGGCCAAGCTCGATCAGCTCGCGCGGCATGATCTACAGCTTCTCGTTCTAAGCAATCATCGCGTCAGCCAGGCGGTGTGCGACCGCATCGAGCCCAGGCATCGCAAGATCTTGCCGGACTACGTGTGGGGCGATGGCGATCCCCAGGGCGTCAATGAGCGTGCCACGGCGGAGATGTTGGCCACGGTGCAGGCGGCGCAGAAGCTCGGCGTTGGTACGATCAGCGGTTTCACCGGGTCATCCATCTGGAATGGCGTGCTCGGCTACCCGGCGTGCAACCCCGAAGAGGTGCGCGAAGGGCTGCGCGATTTCGCCCACCGCTTCCAGCCGATTCTCGACGCCTGCCAGTCCGCCGGAATCCGATACGCTCTCGAAGTGCATCCCGGGCAAACCGCGTTCGACGTGTTCAGCGCCGAGATGACGCTCGAAGCGCTCGATGGCCGAGAGGAATTCGGCTTCACGCTGGATCCGAGCCATCTGCACTGGCAGGGCATCGATTCGGCCGAGTTCATCAAGCGGTTTCCGGAGCGAATCTTTCATGTGCACATCAAAGATTTGGCGATGACGCTCAATGGCCGAACGAGCGTGCTGAACTCGCATCAACCGTATGGCGATCCGCGGCGAGGCTGGGAATATCGCTCGCCTGGCCACGGCGGCATCGATTGGGAATCGATCTTTCGAGCACTCAATGCGATTCGCTACGAAGGCCCGCTTTCGATCGAATGGAGCGACGCCGGCATGGACCGCGACCACGGCGCCGAGGAAGCATTGAAATTCGTGCAACGGCTCGACTTCCCGGCGAAGGCGGTTTTCGTTTAGGAAAATCAGAAAAAAAAATCCCGATTTGCATTTGCCGCTTGCGGCTTAGCGCTCAACAGGGCACCATGCTGAGCGCTAAGCCGCAAGCGGCAGATACGGAAGTTATTTTTCAAGCCGCCCTAAACAGGTAAATGGACGACATGAATATGAAACAATTCGTTATCGCATCCATTGCTTTGTTTGCACTTTCCCACAACTCGTTCGCGCAACCCAAGCCGAAGGATTTGGCCGTGGATACTACCTACCTCCGCACGCTGGCGCAGACGCGCAGCTTTCAGCTAGGTCGCCCACAACGGCCGATGATCACGCCTGATGGCGCAGCGGTGTTGTTCCTTCGCTCCGAGGCTCGCGCGTCCAAGCTCAGTCTCTTCGAGTTCGACATCGCGAGCGGCAAGACGCGCGAGTTGCTCACGCCCGAGCAAGTGCTCAAAGGCGCAACCGAGAAACTCTCGCCCGAAGAGAAAGCGATCCGCGAGCGCATGCGCGTCAGCGCCGGCGGGTTCACGAACTTTCAACTAAGCGACGATGGTTCGCTCATCCTGCTCAGCCTTTCCGGCCGGCTCTACACCGTCGAGCGCGCGGGAACGAAAATCACCGAACTGCCTACGGGCAAGGGCTTCTTGCTCGATCCGAAATTCTCACCGGATGGCAAGAAGGTCTCGTTCGTGCGCGATCATGATGTCTACATCCTCGACCTCGCTACCCAAAAAGAATCACGCATCACGAATGGTGGGACCGCGCTGAAGCCGAACGGAACGGCCGAATTCGTGGCCCAAGAGGAGATGGGCCGATTCACCGGATATTGGTGGGCGCCGGACAGCGAGCGCCTCGTGTATCAGCAGACGGATAATAGCGATGTCGAGGTTTGGCACGTCGCCGATCCCATACATCCCGAGGCCAAGCCGACGCCGTTCTATTATCCGCGGCCAGGCAAAAACAATGCGTCGGTCAAGCTCGGCGTCGTGTCGATCGATGGCGGCGAAACGCAGTGGATCGCGTGGGACACAAAGGCCTACCCCTATCTCGCGACAGTGCGCTGGTCGAAGAAGGCGCCGCTCTGCATCACCGTGCAATCGCGCGATCAACGCCAGCTCGCGCTGCTGGAAGTGGAAATCAAGACCGGCAAGACGACGAGTCTGCTCACCGAAAAAAGCTCCACCTGGATCAACCTCAGGCAAGAGATGCCGCGCTGGCTGCCGTCCGGCAGCGAGTTTCTCTGGGTCAGTGAGATCGACGACCATCCCCGCCTGGAATTGCGCAGCCGCAACGGCAAGGTCCGCCGTGTGATCGTTGGAGCCGACCTCGCCTACCAGAGCCTGATCGGCGTCGATCCGAAGGAAGAGACGGTCGCCTTTCATGCGAGCGTGAACCCGACGGAATCGCACGTCTATCGCATTGCTTTGAACGATCCGTTTGCCGAGCCGGAAAAACTCACGAAAGAACCGGGATTGCACAGCGCGGTCTTTTCGCGCAAGCTCGACGCGTACGTGATCACGTCGCGAACGATGCAGTCGATGCCGCGGACGTATGTCTTCGACAAGAAGGGCAAGCCGCTGGGCGAGTTGCCGTCGGTCGCGGAAAATCCGCCGCGTGCTCCGACGGTTGAGATGCTCGAGATCGGCGCGGAATCGCGCAAATTTCGGGCGGCAGTCGTGTTTCCGCACAAGTATGACGAGAAAAAGAAGTATCCGGTAATCGTAGATGTTTACGGTGGCCCGCATCATATCCACGTGCTCGCCGCTCAGAACCGCTGGCTGCTTGATCAGTGGTACGCCGATCAGGGCTTTATCGTCGTCGCGATCGATGGCCGGGGCACGCCTGGACGCGGCGCCGCCTGGGAAAGGGCGATCTATCAGAAGTTCGGTTCGGTACCATTGGAGGATCAGGTTGCTGGACTCAAGGCGTTGACCCAGAAATACACGATCATGGATGCCGATCGTGTCGGTATCGACGGCTGGTCGTTTGGCGGCTACATGTCGGCGCTCGCAGTGATGCGCCGGCCGGACGTGTTCAAGGCCGGTGTCGCCGGCGCTCCGGTCTGCGATTGGATGGATTACGACACCCATTACACGGAACGCTATTTGGGCGTTCCGCCGGCGGATGAAGCATCATACAAGGAAGGCTCGATTCTGACCTATGCCGACGATCTCAAACAGCCGTTGATGATTCTCCACGGCACGGCCGACGACAACGTTTACTTTCGCCATTCGCTTCGCATGGTCGATTCGCTCTTCCGCGCGGGCAAGGATTTCGAGATGGTCCCGCTCTCGGGCCTCACGCACATGGTTCCCGATCCGCTGGTCATGGAGCGCCTGCACGGACGCATCGCGATGTTCTTCCAGAAGCATCTGGGTAGACCGAGATAGCCTTGGCGTTCGCACCCGTTAGCCCGACGCCCATGATGAAAAAGCCGTACATCCGAGCCGAAAACGGATCGTTATGCGCAACTTCAATAAGGGGAAGCGATGGAAACTTCACCGTCGTTTGTGCGTCCGTCTACCCGTTTCATTTAGTTTGGAATATTCATGTCCCTCCCCACCACTCCACAGAAACCCACCCGTGTGCAGCCCGGCGGCGGGAATTGCATGGCCATCGAACTCGCCTGGGCGCGCTTCCGCAAGTTCTGGCTGCGCCGACTTTGCCCGGGCTACGTTCGGAAGATGCTCGAAAAACGCCAGGGCCAATGCCCCGACTGCACGCACGACATCATCGATGCTCGCGACCTGAAATACACGCGCAACGTTTGCGGCTACTTCTTTCGCCCCGAGGACGACGCCTACGCCTACCGCAACCATCTCGGCTTCGCACGCCACGGCTTCGCGGAGATGTTGCTCTTCACGCTGCTTTTTGCCTTGCTCGCTGCGCCCTGCGTCTGGGCGGCGCTCGCCCTGCACTGGTTGTTCTGGATCCCATTCACAGCGCTAGCGTTGCTCGAATTGGAAATCATCACGTTCTTCCGCAATCCTAACCGCGTCATCTCGACGGAGCCAGACATTCTCGTCAGTCCGGCGGATGGCGTGGTGACGAATGTCGAGGAGGTTGACGAACCGGAATTCGGCAAGGCGCTGCGAATCAGCATCTTCTTGTCCGTTTTCAACGTGCACGTCAACCGGAATGTCGGCGATGCGGAAGTCGTGGATGTCCGCTACTTCCCTGGCGAATATCTCGATGCGCGAAATTCGGAAAGCGCCGTTCGCAACGAACAACTCTGGGTCGATCTCCTCGAAACCAAAGGCAAACGCCGCATGCGCTTGAAGCAGATCTCCGGCGCGATTGCACGGCGCATCGTGTGCTGGCTGAAACCGGGTGATATACTGCAGCGTGGCGAACTCATTGGGATGATCAAACTAGGCTCGCGCACCGATCTTCTAATTCCCGCCGGCGCCGCTTCCGAAATTCGCGTCAAGGTGGGCGACAAAGTCTCCGGCGGGAGCACGGTGCTGCTCAAGTTGCAGCCGAGCGTTTAGCCGCTCGCCTTCGGCGAGCGCGGACGATGCGCATGTCTCGATTGAGGGGAGGTTCTGTGAAGCGCGTATTATCCATCGGCGATATTCATGGCTGCCTGCGCGCGTTCGATCTATTGCTCGATGCCGTCCGGCCTGACAAGGACGACGTGCTCGTCACGCTCGGCGACTACGTCGATCGCGGGCCGGATTCCTCGGGTACGCTCGATCGGCTGATTGGCTTGCGCAAACAATGCAAGCATGTCGCCCTCGTCGGCAATCACGATCTCATGATGGTCGCCTCTCGCCGCGACCGAAACGCATTCGACGATTGGTTCGCGTGCGGCGGCGAAGAGACGCTGCAATCCTACGGCGCGGATCCCAGCTGGAACCTGTTTCAGGATAGCATCCCAAGCCGACACTGGAACTTCATCGAAGACCGCTGCGTGCCCTATTTCGAAATCGATACGCACTTCTTCGTTCACGCCAATGTATTCCCGGATGTGCCCCTCCATGAACAGCCTGAATTCATGCTGCAATGGGAACGGCTCGACGCCAAGCGATCCCGCCCACACGAATCGGGCAAGATCATGGTCTGTGGCCACACCGCGCAGAAATCGGGCGTGCCGTTGGCGCTGCCTCATGCTTTCTGTATCGATACGTGGGTGTACGGAACGGGTTGGCTAACCTGCCTGGATGTGTTATCCGGCAGATACTGGCAGGCGAATCAACTCGGCGAACGGCGTGACGGTTGGCTATTCCCAGAGGAGACAACGGAATGACGCTCTCACGAATCATCTACGCGATTCTGTTTTCCGTCGTTGTTGCGATCCCATCGCAGGCCCAACCTGCGGCGATCAAACCGGTCGAACTTGTCGGCAAGGCGAGCCAGTTTTTCTACACGAGAAACTACAACAGCTACTACTGGCGCGAGGATTTTTCGTTCTTGCTCACGGACGAAAAAACCGGGAAAACCTGGCGCATCCTCTCGCGCGAACCCACGCCGGCATACGACTGGCGCATGGGCACGACGTTCACGGGAACGAAACCCGACTGGAAGAGCAACCCCCGCGTCAAGATCGTCGGCGTTACCGGCGTCGATCGGCTGCCGGCCAATTTCTACCACCTCAAACTCGACGAACCGCTCATCGCGACGGCTCATCTGGTCTGGATCGATGCCGAGAAAACCAAAGGGGCCTGGCAACTTTACAACGCCAATAACTGGTTCCATAAATGGAGCAAGGAGGCCGACCCGGTCATCTATCGCCATTTCGCGGACAAAGGCGCCCCTTTCGATATCTACGGCTTCATCAAGGGGCAGGCGGCGCCGTTTTCAAAGCAATCGCAGCTGCAGATCGA
This sequence comes from uncultured Singulisphaera sp., assembly GCA_964484265.1. Taxonomy (GTDB): domain Bacteria; phylum Planctomycetota; class Planctomycetia; order Gemmatales; family Gemmataceae; genus SIAQ01. The sequence goes on along the minus strand of CAZAFH010000007.1, from coordinate 68,687 downwards.
AACGCACAAAACGGCACGTATGTTTCACGGGCGAATTCGCACCGCGAAGAATGCCTTTGGTTTCGAGATCGAGGTGATCCATTTGGTCGGACCCGACAAGGGCGGCAACGGCGTCGTCTTTTTCGGCGACCCGAAAACCTTGATCGGGCTAGACAAAAAGAAATAGCCCGATCGTGGTTCCTGTTACTCATTCGCCTTCGCTCAGCCAGTCGTGGCCCATTTCTAAATCGCAGCTCTCACATACGATGTAGCCGCAGCGCTGGCACTTACATGCGTTTCGTTGCGGCGACAAATGACCGCCACACACCGGGCAGGCGGACTTCGCGGCGGACTCGTTGATACTTGGCGGGTGAACCCATTGCGTGTTGGTTTCCATGTTGTCCATCCACGTTGAGAACATTGCTGGAAAATGTTCTTTACGGTAATCTTGTTCATGTGAACAAATTACCATTATCTATTATTCAAGTCAACGCTGGATTTGCTATTTTCCGTGCGCCACGACAACAACGTGGATGGATTTGGTCTTCTGAGCTCGAAGTGCCTTGGCGGCTTCGCTTGCCGTGGCGCCGGTGGTGAGGATGTCGTCCACCAGGAATATTGATTTTCCCTGTAAATCTACTGAACCGCGAATGTCGAAGGCATTGCGTACGTTTTCAAAGCGCCCGGTGGGGCCGGTTTGCGCGGACTGTGGAGATGTCGCGCGGGATCGACGGAGCAACCTGGGCAGGTACGGGACATGGAGCGTGTTCGCCAGGACACGCGCCAAGGTTTCGCTTTGATTGAATCCGCGCCGCCAGCGACGCGACCAGTGAAGCGGGATCGGCACGACGAAATCGGCAGCCAACGAGGCGACTCGTTGGGTCATTGCGTTCGCCCAGACCGAAGCTAGCGCTTCCGCGAGATCTTCACCGGTCCACGATTTCATGCGTAGGATGACTTCGCGAAGCAAGCCGTCGTAGGGTGCCAGGCGGAAAGCGCCGTCGAACGCAAACGATCGGCCCGAGCATTGCGGGCAGCCGTCGGTCAGTACCGTGTGCGGTCCGACCGAACTCGAACATCGCGGACAGGTCGGAAAGGGATCCCTGATGAGCTTCGGCAAACATTCGCCGCAGAACAGGTCGCTCGACGGTCCAGAAACCGTGTGGCAAGCCCAGCACAGGTTCGGGTAAATCAGCTGAGAGATACCACGGAGAAGATCGGTGTAGATCGTCATCCACTTTTTCCATGCGAGGAACAGCCCGTCCAAATCGGAAAAGACACGTTTTTTTCGGCGCCAATCGGTGACAAAAAAACGGCAGAGTTGCCTCGAAATTACAAATTCGATTACAATATCGTAAGACCGTGGATTCTGCAGTTCCAGTCACTTGGTTATCTTAGATAATAAACAAATGGTCAATCGACGACTTCATTATCTCTATTCCCAAAGGTGCGAAAGGTAGATCCATGGAGATTCTCATTATCGAAGACGATCCCGTGATCGGTCGTTCCGTTTCAAAGGGGCTCGAAGAGGCGGGCAATTCCTGTCAATGGATTACGGATGGCGTCAACGGACTGGAAGCGGCAAGGTCACAGAAGCACGATGTAATCGTGCTCGATCTGATGATCCCAGGCGAGTCTGGGCTCTCGGTCGTCAGCAAGATCCGCGCGGAAGGGATTCATACGCCGGTTCTCATTCTCACCGCGCTCGGATCGGTGGATGACCGCGTGACGGGTTTGAAGAAAGGCGGCGATGATTATCTCGTCAAGCCGTTCTTCATGCCCGAGCTATTGGCTCGCGTCGAAGCCTTAGGACGCCGATCGAACGCCAAGCCGGCGGCGAATCTGCGCGTCGGCGATCTCGTGCTCGACCTGCCAACGCGGCGCGTGATGTTCGACGACAATGAAATCGTTCTGACTCCCACCGAGTTCAGCATCCTCGAACTCCTGATGCGGCACGCGGGCCAGGTTGTCACGCGCACGATGCTGTGCGAGAATCTGTGGAAATCGGACTGGGAAGGAACGACGAACGTCATCGAAGTTCATATCAATCGGCTGCGGACCAAATTGAATCGCGGCGCCAAGGAACCGATCATCCGTACCGTGCGAGGGCGCGGCTATGCCATTCATTCGTCGAATTAGAGAAATGTTCTCGACGCTGCGAATTCGCCTGGTGGCCTGGATTACGGTAGTCGTTTTTGTCATGGTCGCGGTGACGAACTTCATGGTTCGCACCTTCGAACTGGAAGGACTCCGGTCCGGCTATGATGCATTCCTCCGCGAGAGCGTGGATGATGTCCACGCCTCCTTCGTCGCCCACGAAACGGACCCGCCTGACGTTCTCTTTGCGGAGTTGAAGGAGAAAATCAAACAATACGAATACAGGAACTGGTTTCTCACGATCGTGAACGCTGAAGGCGAATCGACCTGGTCAAGCCCCAACTCGCCCAGGATCGAGTTTCTCCGATTCGAAGGCGAAACCCGCGGTCCCTTCGACACGAAGCGACACCGAATCTTTACACGTCGATATCGCAATTCTGCTGGCGAAGAATACTACATCCGCTGCGGTTTTCCCCAGCTTGTGCTTCAGGAGGACATCGATCTGATCAACCGGAACGTGTTGATTGTCGGCATTTGCATCCTTCTGGCTGCGCCTGCGGGCGGATATGTCATTGCGTGGCGGGCGACCCGGCCGATCTCGAATATTATTCAAACCACGGCCGAGTTGCAGCCGAGCAATTTCCATGAGCGACTTCCGATTCGCGGCACGGGAGACGAACTCGATCAGCTATCGCTGACGATCAACGGAATGCTCGACCGCATCGCGTCGTACATTCATCAGAATCGCGATTTCATCGCCAATGCCGCTCACGAATTGCGTTCGCCCCTCGCTGCGATTCGAACGTCGGTCGAGGTGGCGCTGCATCGTGATCGCACGCAAGAAGAGTACGACACCCTGCTGACCGACGTGATGGAGGAGGTGACGCGTCTGTCGGGACTGGTCAATCGGCTTTTGCTCTTGGCCGAGGGCGATGCCGGTCGAACCGCCGCTGCGGGAAATGTGACGCATCTCGATCGTGTCGTGCGTGAATCGCTTGATATGTTCGATGGCGTTGCCGAGATTAATTCGATACTGCTTCATATCGGGCATATCGAACCGGCTGTCGTGCCGGGCGAGGAGACATATCTTCGCCAGGTCGTCCGCAATTTGATCGACAACGCGATCAAATACAACCGCCCAGGCGGTGAAGTCGTCGTCTACCTTAGAATTGACAAGGATCGCAAATTGGCGAAGCTCTCCATCTCCGATTCGGGAATCGGCATGGATGCAGAGTCGCTCAACCGGATCTTCGAGCGTTTCTACCGTGTCGATCACTCGCGATCTCGCGATCATGGCCGAGGTGGATACGGTCTGGGTCTTAGCATCTGTCAAACCATCATCAAGTCGCTCGGCGGAGAGGTAACAGTCGAGTCGGTGCTTGGCGAGGGCACCACCTTCACGGTCACGCTGCCGCTCGCCAATCCGCAGGCGCCTGCACCTAAACCCGAAATCGCTCCTCCCGCGGTCGCCTCGTGAGGCGAGCAATCGTCCTTGCAGTAACCGATTGGCGCGATATGGTGACAGCAAGAACTACTTCATCCAAAACTCTATCAGGATCATCGAATGTCCGTGCATGCACTCCACGAGGTCGCGGTTCACTTGCGGCCCGAAGACAATGTGGCCATCGTCGCCAAACCTCTTCTTGCGAATGACGCGATTCAGGTCAACGGCGACAATATCACATTGTCGAGCCGGATCGGCATGGGCCACAAGGTCGCGCTCAAGCCGATCAAGAAGGGCGAAGCCGTCTACAAGTACGGCCAGACCATCGGTTTCGCGTCGAAGGACATCGCGCCTGGCGACTGGGTTCACGTTCAGAATGTCGGCGCGGATGCGTTCGAGCGTGACTACGCCTTCTGCCGCGACTGCCCGCCGAAGACCGTCGCAACACACACACGCACCTTCATGGGGTACGATCGCGGCTCTGATCGGCCTGACCCGTTTCGCTACGGCACGCGCAACTACATTGCCGTCATCAGCACGGTAAATTGCTCGGCGCAAACGAGCAAGTACATCACACAGCGATTCAACGCGACGGAATTGCTCAAGAAGTATCCGAATGTCGATGGCGTCGTCGCCATCACGCACAAGGCCGGCTGCGCGATGCAGTACGACGGTTCGGACCACAACCAGCTCGACCGCACGCTTGCCGGGTTCGCCAAGCATGCCAACGTCGCAGCATATATATTGATCGGCCTCGGCTGCGAGACCGGCCAGGCAATGCATCTCGTCGAAGGCCAGGGCCTGGTACAGCTCCGAATCAACAACGGCGTACAGCAGCGCCAGGCGCCCGTCGTGCTGTCGATTCAGGAATGCGGCGGCATCGCCAAGACCGTCGAGGCAGGCGTCAAGGCCGTCGCCGAATTGTTGCCCCGCGTCAACGAATATCGGCGAACGGAACTGCCTGCCAAGCATCTGATTCTCGGCACCAATTGCGGCGGTTCCGACGGCAACAGCGGCGTCACCGCGAATCCCGCACTCGGTGTCGCATCCGATCTGCTTGTCGCCCAGGGCGGCGCGTCCATCCTCGGCGAAACGCCCGAGATTTATGGCGCCGAGCATCTGCTTACGCGCCGTGCCGTGTCTCGTGAAGTTGGCGAAAAGCTCGTCGAACGAATCAAATGGTGGGAGTGGTACACCGGCATCTTCGGCGCCGAGATCAACAACAACCCGTCGCCGGGCAACAAAGAGGGCGGACTGACGACGATCTACGAAAAGTCGCTCGGCGCCATCGCCAAGGCCGGCAGCTCGGCCATGGTCGATGTCGTTCACTATGCCCAGCCCGTGCTGGCGAAGGGCTTCGTCGTCATGGACACGCCCGGCTATGATCCTGTGAGCATGACAGGCATCGTCGCCGGCGGGGCGAATGTCTGCGTCTTTACCACGGGCCGCGGCAGCGTGTTCGGCTGCAAGCCGACGCCCTCGATCAAGATCGCGACCAATTCGCCGCTCTATCATCACATGATCGACGACATGGACATCGACGCCGGTGTGATTCTGAGCGGCACACCCGTTGAAGTCGTCGGCAAGCAGATCTTCGAGGAGATCTTGGCCGTCGCCTCGGGCAAACACACGAAGAGCGAGATCAACGGCGTCGGCGAAGAGGAATTCGCCCCCTGGGCCATCGGACCGACGCTGTAATCTGTCCTTTTCCAGAGGCGGGGCGATTAGGTTCCATGCTCACCGGCAAACAAGTACGTGTCAAGTTCGCGCGTGATCATATCATTCCGCACTATCTCGACGCGCACGATCCTAATTGGCTTGGCGTCGCTGACCAGCTGCTCACCATCTTCCGCTCGCGGCCCGGCATTTCGCGAGGCGAGTTGGAAGCCGAGATCGACGAACTCTTCGGCAGTCTGTCGCAGCCGCAGATTCATCAGGGGTTGGCGAAGCTGCTCGAAGATCGCTGCGAATTCGAAATGCAATCGGCACTGGTTCCGGAGGAAGTTCGTTCCGCGCTGTTCACGGCCGCGGCGAAAAAACGCCAGGCGACGCTGACGGAGATCGGCCAATCGTTTGAGCGAGGCGCCATCGTCGCCGAGGTCGCAAGTGCGATGAACGTGCCCGTCGATCAGATCGAGGCCGGCATGTTCGCCGACCTGAAAAGCGAGCAACGGCTCACGCAATTTCAAGACACGACGCCCGAGCGATTGCTCGAGCGCTACAACGTCGCGCTCGCCCAGGCCGTCCTGTTGCGCTCCGTCGGCGTCGAGATCACGCTGCACGCTGACGCGCCCGCGCGGTACCGCCAGCTTTTTCGCGCGATCAAGTTCCATCGGCTCATCTGCGAGATCGAATTCGTACGTAAAAACACGTATCGCCTTCGTCTCGATGGTCCGCTGAGTCTATTCAGCGCCACGCAGAAATACGGACTGCAGCTCGCGCTCTTCCTGCCGACCTTGCTACTGTGCGAACGATTCGAGCTGCACGCCAACCTGCGTTGGGGCGCGGAACGAAAGGACAAGAAATTCCGCCTTTCGCACGAGGACGGACTCGTGACCCACAAGGCCGAGATCGGCGCTTTCGTTCCTCCAGAGGTGCCGATGTTCGTGGAACTCTTCCGGAAACGGATCGCCGACTGGGAACTGAACGAGGATGCCGAGATCATCCCGATCGAGAATCGATTCTGGATTCCCGACTACCAACTCGTGCATCGGCCGACCGGGCAGAGCGTCATGCTCGACATCCTCGGCTTTTGGCGGCGATCCAGCGTCGAGAAACACCTGACGATGCTGCGCGAGGCCGATCGCCCATTCGTGCTGGCAATCTCGGATCAGCTCAAAGTGGAAGACGAAGAACTGGCGTCGCTGCCCGCCAATGTCGTACGCTTTCGCAACATGCCGCTGCCCGACGAAATCGCCAAACAGGCGGCATTGGCGCTCTCGCTGTAGCGCGCGCTTGGCGAGCCGGGAGCCTTTAGCGAACTTACGCTCCTGTCTCGCCCATCCAGTTCGAACTTACTCTGGTGACGAGGCTCTGCCTCGGCACCAGCTAGTCTGCATTTCTCACCACGCAGAACACTGAGAACACAAAGCAATACAAAGGAATTGACGATTGACAACTAAGGACATTGAGCCTCGGATCGAGACAAAAATGGAGTGTTATTCATCGATCCTCCTTATTTCCTTTGTATTCCTCTATCTCTGTGCTCTCGGTGTTCTCTGTGGTGAGAAATCCGGGCTAGAGCAACGAGGCTTCTGCCTCGCGTTGGCATGCGTCACTGTCGCAAGAAAATGTTCCCGCAAACGACTGGCGCAAGGCAGAGCCTTGCGAAGCCAGTGGGTGCCGAGGTCGTAGCTTCGGCACCAGAACAATCCATCACGCGGAACGTGATGGCTACGGTGCAGCGTGAACTTCGCGCAGTCATCTTCCTATTTTTCTGCTATAATCATTTTGATCACACCACCACTGGGATTACCTACCTTACTATCTGCAATTTCACGAGACTGTTCACTTTTCGTTTCTTGGGGGAAGAAATGTTAACGCTGCAACATGGAAAGAACCGCTTCTGCGACGGTGTCTCGCGCCGCTCGTTCATGCAAATCGGCGCGCTGGCGATGGGCGGGTTGACGCTGCCATCGATCCTGAAGGCCGAGCAACGCGCGGGCACGCGCACCAACAAGTCGGTCATCATGGTCTATTTGTCGGGCGGTCTATCGCATCACGATTCGTTCGACATGAAACCCGATGCTCCCGCCGAGATTCGCGGCGAGTTCAACCCGATCGCGACGAACGTGCCCGGCATCCAGATCTCGGAGTATCTGCCTCGCCTGGCGCGGATGACGGACAAACTCGCGATCGTGCGTTCCATCGTCGGGCTGCGCGATGAGCATTCCAGCTTCCACACGATGACCGGCTACGGCATGGACATCACCCGCCGCGAGGGCAAGCCGAACGTCTGCTCGGTGATCTCCCGCGTGCTCGGGCGAACCTCGCCCGTGATCCCCGCGTATGTCGATCTTTTCCCGACGATGCAGCATCGGCCCTACAACATTCCCGGCCCGGGTTTCATCGGCCCCGCTTATGCCGGCGCGAAGGTCGAGAACGACCAGCTGAATCTGATGCGTCTATCGCAAATGTCGCAGGATGAATTCCGCGATCGCCAGACGCTTTTGCAGTCGGTGGATCAGATTCGCCGAACCGTCGATAGCGCGCCGATGGACCGGATGGATATTTCCTACCGCCAGGCCTACGAAGTGTTGACGTCGAGCCGGCTTGTCGATGCTCTCGACCTTGACAAGGAATCGCGTGCCGTTCGCGATCGCTACGGATTCGGTTCACCTCGGCATCAGGGCGATGGCGCTCCGCTGTGGAACGATCAACTTCTCCAGGCACGCCGCCTCGTCGAAGCCGGTGTTCGCTGCGTGACGGTTGCCTACGGTTTCTGGGATACCCATGGCAACAACTTCAATTCGCTGCGAAACAATCTGCCGAAGTTCGATCAAGGCATCTCGGCCTTGATCGAGGACATTCACCTGCGCGGCCTGGATCGCGATGTCAATGTCATCGTCTGGGGCGAGTTCGGCCGAACGCCGCGTATCAACCGCGATTCCGGCCGCGATCACTGGGCGCCGGTCAATTGCGCCGTGATGTCCGGCGGCGGCATGCCGACGGGGCATGTCGTCGGCAGCACGGATCGCATCGGCGCATATGCCGCGCAGAACCCGGTCCACTTCCGCAACATTCTCGCGACGGTTTATCACAACATGGGCATCGACCCGCACACCATCGTCCGCGACGTCTTCGACCGCCCGGCAACCATCCTGCCGGAAGACGCCCGCCCGGTGCGCGAGTTGTGCGCGTGATGCCGATCTTCCCGCTGGCGGCTTAGCGCTAAACTGGTCCAGACGAAGCGCTAATCCGCTGGCGGAAAACGCAAATCAGCCATTCTCGCATTTCCACCAGATCATCCCGCAAATCGCCGTAGTTGCACTGTTTCCTCGTCCAAAATGAACGTAGAATAAAGGAAGAAGAATTTGTGAAATTGTGCTGTGGGTTGATCCTCCGCCACACTAAAAACAAGGAACAGTCCTCATGTTGAATCTCATCGACGAAATCAAGCAACTCAAGAAAGAACGCGACGCCACCATCCTTGCTCATTACTACCAGGACGGCGAGATCCAGGACCTGGCGGATTTCACGGGCGATAGCCTGAAGCTCGCCCGCGCCGCCACGAAGGTGAGCACGCGGACGATCGTCTTCTGCGGCGTGCATTTCATGGCTGAAACCGCCAAGATGCTGAACCCCGAGAAGCACGTGCTGCTTCCCGACATGAAGGCCGGCTGCAGTCTCGCCGAGAGCTGTCCCGCACCGCAGCTGCGGCGTTATCAAGAAATGCTGCGCGAGAACGGACATCGGTTTCAGACCGTCACCTACATCAACAGCACCGCCGCGGTGAAAGCACTCAGCGACTGGATCGTGACGTCGGGCAACGCCGAAGAGATCATCCGCCGCGTGCCGGAGGACTTCGAGATTCTCTTCGTGCCGGACCGGCATCTGGGCCAATATTTGGAAGAAGTCACGGGCCGCAAGATGATTCTCTGGAACGGCTCATGCATGGTGCACGAGATTTTTAGCGTGGGCGATCTGCTCAAGCAAAAGAAGAAGATCCCTGCGAGCATTACGCTCGCGCATCCGGAATGCCCGGCGAATATCCGCGAGCAGAGCGATTTCGTCGGCGGCACCGAGGCGATGCTGAAGTACGTCAGCGCGTTTGCCGAGCCTCGCGACTTTCTGGTCGCGACGGAAGCGAACATGATGTGGCAGCTGCAAAGCCAATTTCCGCTACACCGCTACCATCCGGTTCCCGGCATCACCTGCGCTTGCAACAAATGCCCGCACATGTCACTCAACACGCTCGAAAAACTCCGCAACTGCCTGGCGACCGGCGGCCCGGAAATCGCCTGGCAACCCGAATTCGACCGCGCCCGCGAAGTCGTCCAACGAAGCTTGCTGAATTAGCCGCTAAACAACGGCCGCGTGGCCGGGCGATGTATTAGCCAAATAACCGCACCTGCCAGGGTAACGGCGAAAATCGTTGCCCAGGTCATGCCCCACAAAGCGGAGCGCGGCATGTTTCCCCTGCAGTGATGGCGATCGTCGCGCATGATCGCGAGCATGGTGCGAATGATCAGAAGCAACATCATAATAAAGCCAAACACCGGTGGCACATTGTCGAGAGCAAGCGAGAGAAGGACTCCCACCAATAACACGCACACTCGGCCGTCCATTAATAAAAATTGCCAGCCGCTGCCCAACTTCCAGCTATGATTCGGTTTGTTTTGGCTTTGATCGGCTGATAACCACCTCGCAAACCAATAGGTCGGTTGCCCCAAAACGTCGTCATCTCTCACGCCGTTGAAGAGGATTCCGGATAATACCGCGCACCAGATAAACCAGCAGATGCCAAGGACGATCACCGCTTCAGTCCATGTCTGCTGCTTCATTGCCATTGCGGCGAACAAACCCGTCATCGACAGGCAAATCAGAATAAAGAAGAAGACATTCTGAGCGGATAACCAGCTCGACCGAATCAACTCCGCCTGCGACGGTGTCGCGTTGAGCCTGCGTCTTCGCTTCGACATCGGGGATTCTCCGCGAGCTTCCCGTTTCGGGGGAAATGTTTTCTCAATTCGCAAGCATGAACGGTCCTTCTAACACTACAGCGCTAAGTTATATGGTGATCGATTCATAAACTAAGCAATCGCCGGCATTTACTCCCCTCTCCCCCTGTATTCAGGGGGAGAGGGGAGATAGCGCTGTAGTACTAACTCGCGCGATGCACCAACCATACCGCGCCTGCCAATGGCAACGTGTAAAGACTCGCCCAGATGACGCCCCACACGGTCGCACGCACCAGGATCCCGCGACAACGATGCCGATCATTCGCCACGATCGCCAGCATGTTGCGAATGATCAGGTACAACATAAAGGCAATCACCGGGATCGCAATCTCGATCAGCACCCACAAACCGATCACCAGCACGGCAAGCGCGAGAAGGATTCCCAACAACACCAAACAGCCTTCCCCGTCGCCGCTGGAGAAATACCAGCCCGTGTTCGAGAAAGAGCTTTGCGGCGGCTTGTTTTGGCTTTGATCGCCTGAGAACCATCCCGCGAACCAATTGGCCGGTTGGCCTAGCTTGTGGTCGTCGCTCACGCGCATGCCGTGGTACAGGATTCGCGACAACACCACGCACCAGATGGCCCACCAGACGCCAAGGACGATCTCCGCTTCGATCCAGGTCGGCAGCCTCAACACCATCGGAATGAGCAGAGCCGTCATCGCCAGGCAGATTACCATCCAGATCGCAATGTTCCGCCCGGACAACCGGCGCGACCGAATCGGCGCCGCGTTCAACACCGGCATCGCGGGCGGTGGCGTTGCATCGGCACCTTTGCGTCTTCGTTTCGTCATGGGCGTTCTCCGCAGTTCTGCGCTCACCAAATGCTTGTGGATAGTGTTGAATACTTCATCAATATGACGCAAGTGAAGCTACGAACAACTCAAGAAAATTGCATCCCCATGCCGTAAAAACAAACCTTCGCGCCCAACGGAGCGCCGCTAATCCTTCCGGCTCGTTCGCGAGCCAATCTGGGGTTTCAGCGAGCCATTGAATCAAAATATGATTTCGAGCGAAAGCACTAAAAAACCATGATGCATCTTTCGGGTGGAAGAAACAACCACTGGGTCTGCCGTCAGAAATCCATTGATGGTGAAATCTAACGTGCTGAATACGCAATACGCGATCAGAGTTCACAAACGCTGCAATTACGCAAACGCCGTTAACCGCGAAGATCAGAAGTCAGACGATTCCGATTATCATGTGTATTCCTCATTCCGCCCGATCCATTTCGCTGAACAACGCTTCGGCGGCTTCCAGCAAGCAAGCATCCGGAATATCGCCGTAGGCCTCAACTGGCGATCGTCGGAGTATCTCCACCTTGGCCTCGTGATGCTCGGAACCCGAGAGCGATTCAGACGAACGAATCAGCTGTTGAACGTCTGTTGTCATGGTTTTTATCCTTAGGGTGATGTGCGATTTTTCTACCTTTTCCGTCTATTCGAGTCACCCCCACCAATCGCTGCGCTCATGGTGGGGCTTGCTCCGAATTCCGATCATCAATCTTCATTCATCAATCATCAATTGCGTGGCAGCGTCTTCTCGAACCAGCGCACCATTTCGGTTCGCATTTCTGGCAGATACTCGTGGCCGGTCTTTTCGTAGACGATGCTGCGGAAGTTGCTTTCTTTGCCGTACAGTCGATAGACCTGGCCGAGCTTTTTCTCGAGCTGGATGACACCGTCGAGCGGGGCGCCCTGGTCCTCGTCACCAGAGAGTTCGAGGTGTGGCCTTGGGGCGATGAGAGCGTGGATTGCTTCGGTATCGAACTTGGCGAAGACGCCGGGCACGAAGTAATAGATGCCGTGCGAACGCAGGTTGCCGTGGGCGAGCAGTTCGGTGTAGCGCGTGAAACAGGCGACGCCGACGACCGACTGGATGCGCTCATCGACGGCGGCGAGCCACCAGCTGGTCGTGCAGCCCATGCTCATGCCGCTGACGCCGATCTGCTTGGCATCGACTTCGGGCCGGGTTTCGAGGTAGTCGATGACGCATTGCTGATCGCGAACCATCATACCCCACAGACATCGGCCCATGAGCAGGTGGTACTTGAACAAGCTAAATTCCTCGCTCGGCGCTTTGGTTTCGCGCGATCCTGCCGGGCCTTTGCCGATTCGGCTGCCGCAGAAGTAGGAATCGATCGCGATGACGACATAGCCCTTCCTGGCGAGCGTCGGGCCGGCGCACTGCGAGCTTTTTTCATTGACGGTGAGGATTTCTTTCGAGCCGCTGTGCCCATGCGCGAGGATGATTGCGGGCGCGGGTTTCTTGATGCCGAGCGGAACAAGGATGATTCCCGCGACGACTTCATCGACGCCGTTGTGGAATTCGAAATGTTCGATGGTGTAGCCGTCGGCCTTGGTTTTGCTCAGCACCTTGACCTTGCGCGGATCGGGCCGGGCGGGCAGGTCGCCCATGCACTTCAGGAGCGTATTACGGACTTCGACGCGGTCCTTCTGCCATTTCGCGAGATCGGTCGGGATGGGCCAATCGGGAATACGAAGATTCTTGTACTCCGCGGGCACATCGGTCCAGGGCACGCCGAACCCTTTGCCGCCCTTGGCCGCGGCGGGTTTCACGCGATCCTGAGCCGCGATGGGTGATAGTAGAAACAACACGACGAACAACGAAACGAGCCGGATCATCGGGTATCTCCTGTTTACCGTAGCCATCACGCTCCGCGTGATGGATTCGTGACCAAACATCCATCACGCGGAGCGTGATGGCTACGGTGACTCAATCCAGATACATCACTTCGTTCAGGTTCAGCACGACGAGACAGAAGGCTTGCAAAGCCGCGTCGGCGTTGATGCGGTCCTCGCGCATGAGCGTCTCGATGAGGCCGACGCCGCGGCGCACCTCGGCATCGGTTGGCATGCGTGCCGTCGCCAGGTACAGGCCGCGGCGCACCTGGGCGGCGGAGTCATTGCCGGCTTCTTTCTTGAGGCGCTCAGCAAAGATCTTCGCTTGCGAGTTCATGAAGTCGCCGTTGAGCAGACTCAGGGCCTGCGTCGGCTGCGTCGAGGTGAAGCGCACCGGCGTCGTGCGGTCGGTCTCCGCGAAGTCGAACGCCTCCAGGATCGGCAGAATCAGCGACCGCTTGACGTGTACATAGACGCTGCGGCGGGCGGCGTCTTCCGGCTTCGACGTCGGCCAACCGCGGCCGGGGACCGATTGCCCGGCGAGGATTTCTTTTGCGATCGGCGGATACACGCCAGGGCCGAACATTTTGAGATTGATGTTGCCGCTGATAGCGAGGATCGAATCGCGAATTTCCTCGGCACTGAGACGGCGCATGTCGAAGTGCCAAAAGAGATCGTTGGCGACGTCGGCTTTTGTGCCGAGTTCGTTCGCCTTGGCATCGACGCGCGACGCCATGCGGTAGGCGTTGGACGTCAGAATGAGCCGATGCAGCGTCTTCATGCTCCATCGACCGTCACCCCCGGGAACGCTTCGCTTATCCCGGGGCATGGTCGGTTCGACGAACTCGGATGCCAGCCAATCGAGCAGTTCCGGATGCGTCGGGCGGAAGCCGTGCAAGCCGAAATCGTTGGGCGATTTTACGATGCCTCGGCCAAAGTGCTGCTGCCAGATGCGGTTGACCATGACGCGCGCAGTCATGGGATTTTCTTTCGAGGCGATCCAGTTGGCGAGCACGGTGCGTCGGCCAGACGATTTGCCGATCGGTGTCGCGTCGGGCGGGTCGGGGATGTTGAAAACGGCTGGATAACCCGGATTGACTTTCTCGCCGGTGACGTGCGGATTGCCTCGCACGAAGACGAAGGTGTCGGGCGCCTTGGGGCCGGCCTCGGAGACGCAGAGCGCCATTTCGACGGACGGCATCTTTGGCGGCGTGCGGAGGAAGTCGCGCTGTTTGAGCAGCCGGAACCAGTCCTGGTAACGCTGCTCGCCGAGCACGCGGGCGCCGTCCTGGTGGATTTGCGAGGCGATGTCCTTGGCCGCCGCCTTATCGGTGGGCACGGAGAGGTTGCGTTTCGCGAATCCGGGACCGGACCAGCCGACGTACAGGCCATAGCCGAACACGTTTTGAAAGTATTCGAGTTTGATCGGCAGTCGGCCTTTCTTGAGAACGATAGATTTCGACTGGATCTTGCCCATGCCGTGGATGCCGTCGTAGGTGATGAGAGTCTTGCCGTCGATGGTAAGGCGCGAGCCGTCGTCGGAATCGAGATAGAAGGTGTACTTGCCGTCTTGGGGCACGATGAGCAGGCCGTCGTAGACGAAGCCGATCGCCTCGTTTCGCGTGCGCGGGCTGATGTCGAAGAGCTTGCGCGGCAGTTTGCCTTCGTCTTCGTGTTTGAACTGGGTGAAGTCGGGCAGTTTGGTCCAGGCGTTGCGATAAAAGCGGTAGGTCAGTTCGTCGAGGTCGCTGCCGACGAGGTTGCCAGTGCCCTTGAACTTGGCGCGGAATTCGTTTTCGATCTCGGTGAGGGCGGCTTGCACCTTGGCGCGTTTGGCTTCCAGCTCGGCCGCGGCGTTCTTGAACGTTTCCATCTGCTTCGCATCGCCGACAGGCCTGACGTCCGCCGGGCCGCCGCCGCGATAGTGATTGACGCCATGCAGGAAGGCAACGAGCTTGTAGTAATCTTTTTGCGCGATCGGATCGATCTTGTGATTATGGCAACGGGCGCAATCGATCGTCATGCCGAGCATGGTTTGGCTGATCGTCGTGACGAGATCGTCGATGCCGTCGTAGCGTGCCTGCTTGGGATCGACGGGTTCATCGTCCCACACGCCGAGCCTGTAGAATCCCGTGGCAATGATGGCGTCACCGGGATTGCCCTCGTTCACCGCCATCTCATCGCCGGCGAGTTGTTCCTTGAGGAAACGGTCGTATGGCTTGTCCTCGTTGAACGCGCGGATGACGTAATCGCGATACCGCCAGGCGTTCGGCTTCGGGTTGTCGCGTTCGTAGCTGTTTGTCTCGGCAAAGCGAACCAGGTCAAGCCAGTGGCGCGCCCATTTCTCGCCGTAGTGCGGCGAGGCGAGCAGTCGATCCACGAGTTTCTCGTAGGCGTCTGGCGCCTTGTCAGCGAGAAACGCCTCGACGTCCGCGGGAGTCGGCGGCAGGCCCGTCAGGTCGAAGTACAGTCGGCGTACAAGTTCGTGCCGTGCTGCGGGCGGCGCCGGCGCGAGTCCTGCCGCCTCGAGCTTGGCGAGGATGAACGCGTCGATCGGATTGCGGACCCACGCTTTGTCCTTGACGGCTGGAATTGGCGGGCGTTTGACGGGCTGGTAAGCCCAGTGGGCACGATCCTTGTCGGTGATGACGAATTCGCCCTTCTTCGGCACGATGCCCTTGCCGCCGCCGGGCCAGGGCGCGCCCATCTGGATCCATTGCGTTAGATGAGCGATTTTTTCCGGCGCGAGCTTGGATTTGGGCGGCATCTTGAGCTTGTCGCTGTGATTGATCGCCTTGACGATCAGGCTCTTTTCGGGATGCCCCGGCACGATGGCTGGCCCGAGGTCGCCGCCTTCCAGGAGCGCGGAAAGCGAATCGACACGCAAGCCGCCGCGCTGCTTTTTCTCGGCATGGCACTCGAAGCAATTTTCCGCGAGCACCGGGCGAATCTTCGACTCGAAAAACTGGATCGCCGCTGGCGTCAGTTTTTTGGCTTCCTGCGCCCGCGCGGCGGTTGGAAGCACGAAGCAGACCATGACGACGAACAACAGGTGCAATGGCAAGCGCATGGCTATTTCTCTCCCGAATATTCAGCGAACTGGCAAGCACGGCCGTATCGTCATTATGGCACTCTTCGCAAGCGATTGCCATGTGGTTGTGCAAGATTTGGCTACGGAATGCAATTTCGAGGGTTTTCTCGCTTGATTTCTCAAATTGCCCAGATTAACATCATTAAAAGCGCATTGCAGCCTCTTCATCCCAGCAAACTTCGTTCGTTCCGAGAATTTAGAGGACCCGCCCGATGGAAATTCTATTTTGGTGCGCGGTTGTTTTCATCCTCACGATCTTGCTCTACACCTCCGTCCTTCTGTGGATCGAAGCCTCGACGCGAACGGTTCTCTGGCGATTCATCTGCGACGTTTGGACCTGGCTCGGCGACGCAGCCAGGGCTTTGTGGAACTGGCTTGGCCGAGTCTCGGTGAGATTGTGGACCTTCGTTTGCGAGGTTTGGAATTGGATTGGTCGCATGGCGACGAATCTGAATCTGATCTTCGCGGTCATTCTCGCTGGCCTGGCCGTCCTGTTGATCCCGCACTGGGGCCAATGCACCTGGCGAGACATCGCCACGCCGATGCTGGGTGCGCTCGCCTGTCTGGCGGCGGGCGGAGTGGTCGGTTTTCTGTTCGGCATTCCGCGGACGACGAATCCCAATGCGACTCATGCGACTCCGCCGCCCGCCGCGACTGGCGGGACGCCAACGCCCCCTCCAGCTACACCAAATCCGCCACAACCTCACTCGGGGCATGACGTCAACAACAGCCTCGAGCAGATTTCTGATTGGCTGACCAAGATCGTCGTCGGGCTGGGCCTGGTCGAGATGCGGAATTTCCCAACGTATCTCGAATCGATGGCGGAACGGTTCGAGCAGGATCTGCATTGGCCGGTCAATCGCTCGTTCGCCGTCGCACTCATGGTATTCTTCGCGGCAATGGGCTTTTTGTATTCGTATGTGCTTACGCGTCTCAAGCTCTCGCCGGAGTTTCGTCGGGTGGATCGCGAGATCTGGGGCGAGACGGCCGCCGACGAAGCGAAACGGGTGGCCGATTCTGCCGACAAGAAGGCCGACCTCAATTCCTATATCGCCATCGCCTACCACATGCTGAAACTGCCGACGGACCAGTACCTGGACAAGGCCGCTACGGATCTGATCAATGCACGTCAGGGATTCTTGGACGACCGCCGTTCTGCCATGGTGCTCGGCACGCTCTACGCCAAAAAACATCGGTATGACGATGCCATCCGCGTTCTGAAGGAGACGCTGGCCGCCATGGCGAGCCGTGGAACGCGGAACGATGTTGACGAAGGCGATATTCGCTACAACATCGCCTGTTACTTTTGCCGAAGACGCCTTCTGCCAACGGCAACCCCAGGCGCCAAGGCGGACGACCTCGAGCAGATGTATCGCGAGCTTTCCGAGTCGATCAAACTTCAGCCCGCGAATGCCGTGGAGGCGGCCACCGACTCGGACTTCAAGTCGGTACGGCTCGAGCCGCGATTCATCGGATTGATTATCGACGAGGCCATCCGCATCCTCGAAAACAAACTGGTCGAGATGGAACGGCTCGGCGTAACAGAGCCCAAGGAATTGGCCGAGAACCAATACAAGCTCGCGTGTTTCTATGCGTTGCGATGCCTGCCAGCAACTCGGACGACCACTCAGCGCAGTTTCGACCTGGAGCGCATGAAAGATTTGCTGGGCAAAGCCATCGGCGCCGATAAAGACCTGATAGATAAGGCGCGCTCGGCCGACTACTTCGATTCCGTTCGGCAAACCCCCGAGTTCGCGACTCACGTAAAGCCGCCCACTAGGCCGCCGGGTTCCTGATTGGCGTCACTCAACGAAAAAAGGCTCCGCAGTGGGAGCCTTTTTAGATGCAACAATGAAGTCGAAATTCATTAGTAGTCTTTTGCAGCATTCATGTTTCACCTCATATTTCGTCAGGAAGTTAATCCCAATTCCAATCCTATTATAACCTATCGGCCAGACGAGGACAAGGCTTAAACTTGTTTGTACGGCTTCATTTTTGCCGAATTCCGTACCCACCCGAATGTATACTACACGCGGTGGAGATTGTCGTATCTGCCGACGGGCCGAAACATTTCCGAGCCGCGACCGTGAGGGAGCGGCCAGCCGGATACCTTGCCGGAACAGATTTTGTCGGCCGCTCCCTCACGGTCGCGGCTCGAAATAGCGTCAATGTCACCCGTCGAAGGTATACAAAAGTTGCGGAGGCCGGATTCGAACCGGCGTCGTACGGCTTATGAGACCGAGCTGGGAACCAAACTCCAGTCCACTCCGCAATCGAATAGTCCGTGGTCATTAGTCCGTTGTCCTTGGCAAAATGCAAACCACGTTTTCTGCCAATGACTACGGACTAATGACCACGGACTTTTGAAAAAGGTTCGCGCCTGCCTTGCGATTTTTTTCAGACCTGGAGAACGCCCGTCTTGAACGCTCGGCCGTCGTCGTGCCGAAGCGCGACGGAGAGCGCAGTCAGCAGCGCGGCCCTGGTCTGGGAGGGTTCGAGGATCGCATCGACCCAGAGCCGGGCGGCGGCGTAGCGGATGTCGGTCGTTTCTTCGTAGCTCGCTTCGACCTTTTTGCGCAAATCCTCCATCTCCTTGGCATCAGGTTCATGCCCGGCTCGCCGCAGCGCGTTGATGGTGATGTCGAGCAGCGTGCTCGCCGCCTGCCCGCCGCCCATGACGGCGTAGCGCGCGGTCGGCCAGGCGAAGATGAAACGCGGATCGAACGCCTTGCCGCATAGAGCATAGTTACCCGCGCCATAAGAACCGCCGAGGATGACGGTGAGTTTGGGTACGACGCTGTTCGAGATGACGTTGACGAGTTTCGCGCCGGAGCGGATGATGCCCGCCTGTTCCGACTCGCGGCCTACCATGAATCCGTTGACGTCTTGCAAAAAAATCAACGGCAAGCGCGACTGGTTGCAATCCATGATGAAGCGAGCGGCCTTGTCGGCGGCGTCAACATAGATCACGCCGCCTACCTGGACTTCGCCTTTCGCCGTCTTGCTGCGCTTCTTCTGATTCGCGACGACGCCCACCGCTACGCCGCCAAGCCTGCCGTAGCCGCAGACGAGCGTCGGACCGAACTCAGCCTTGTATTCGTCGAAGGGACCATCATCGAGAATGTGGGGCAACAGATCGCGCACGTCGAATTCGGCATGCGGATCGCCGGTCGCGATTTTTGTGATAGTCTTCGCGGGCTTGCCCGGATTTGCCTCGAAATCGACGGTTGGCGTTTGATCGGGCAGCATCGCGAACAGGCGGCGCAAGCGATCGAGGCAGGCGGCGTCGTCTTTCTCGCGAAAGTCGATCGTCCCGGAGATCTGAGCATGCATGCCGGCGCCGCCGAGATCTTCGTGCTCGATGACCTGCCCGATGGCTGCCTTGACCAGCGCCGGGCCGGCCAAGTATAGGCCGCTGCCTTCCGTCATCAGAAGCTTGTCGCACAACACCGGCAGGTAACCGCCGCCCGCGACGCAATTGCCCAGGATCGCGGCGTACTGGGGAATACCACTGGCGGAGATGACGGCGTTATTGCGAAAGATGCGGCCAAAGTCGTCCTCGTCCGGAAACACCTCGTCCTGCAACGGCAAGAACACGCCCGCGGAATCGACGAGGTAGACCAACGGCAAGTGATTGTCCATGGCGATGCGCTGGGCACGCAAGACCTTCTTTGCCGTCATCGGGAAGAACGCGCCCGCTTTGACGGTTGCGTCATTGGCGATGACCATCGCCTGTCGCCCGGCGATCGAGCCTACACCGGTGACGACGCCTGCGGACGGCGCGCCGCCCCACTCGGCATACATCTCCCACGCCGCCCATAGCCCGAGTTCGAAGAAATCGTCGCACAGTTTAGCGATGCGTTCGCGTGCCGTGAGCCGGCCTTTTTCGTGCTGGCGATGGATCGCTTGCGACCCGCCCCCAGCACGGAGAATCGCCTCCTGGCGGTGAATTTCGTCGATAAGTGCGTTCAGCGCTTTACCGGCCATGTCTTGAACTGCCCTGTCTTACTTCAACCTGGATTTTTCACCACAGAGATCATCGAGAGCACAGAGAGAGAAATCCACAGGCAAAAACGGGAAATTGATGAAAAGCACGCTATCTTATTCTTATTCAGAGGTTCAATGTCGTTAGTTGGATCTTTCCAATTTGTTCGTATTGCTTCGTGATTTCATTGTCCTATATGGTGAGAAATGCGGGTTAATCCGCCGGTGCTGTTGAAGGGAGGGACAGAACGCGAGCCAAGCCGCGTAAGCGGCAGGCTGAGTGTGCATTCGTGCATTCAACCTGTCGCTTACGCGGCCTGGCTCGCCAAATTGGCGCTTCGTCTAGCGTTTCAGTTCCGCGAGCGTCAGGTAGAGGCGGCCGAGGTGGTGCCAGGCGCTATTCGCGGGTAGTTTGGCGACGGCGGCGGTCAGGCTTTGCTTGGCGCCGGCATGATCGCCCGCGAACAACGCCGCCATTCCGCGATTGAACAACACGGGCACGCTCGGCGCCTGCGCGTCCCACAGCTTTCGCGCTTCCTCGTGTCGGCCGCGATGCCAGGCCAATGCGGCTTTTTCGTTATCCCAGGCCGCACGCCATTCGCTTGGCACGGCGGCATCGTGCGTTCGAAGGAAGATCTCGGCTGCATCGAAATGCTTCGCAAGCCGCAACGCGCCGACGACCAGCAACATTTCGGGAAAGCTCTTCTTCTTGGCGACTTCGTCCTGCCAGGCGGAAAGGTCCGTGGCAGTCGTCGGACGACCGGGAGCGGGCCTCATTTCTGCCAAATTTGGCTTCGTCAAAATCTGCTGGAAGTTGCGCATCAGCTGCGGAAAGTTTCCGGCGCAGAACGCGATGGCGACAATCGACTCATGATGCGCGACCAGATGGGCCCAATGCGGCGGCGCTTTCACTCGGCCTGACGGCGCCGACGCGATCAACGGCAGCACGGCCAGGGATTCGTCCCATGCCAGCTTCGGATCCAGCGGCTGAACCAGGCCGACTTCGTACGGGGTCACTTCGCCGTCGATCGTCGAAATACCGGCTGCCTGCGTGTCCGCCTGACGCTGTAGATAGCTGGCGAAAAGGTCGGACAATTTCGGTTGAACAAATGTTTCGTGCGACATGGCAGTGCTCCCGAGTGAACCCGTTTACTGGATTGTATTCGTCAAGGAGACGCCCGGAATCAGGGAACTTGCGCGAAAAATCAATCGAAAAGAGGGGAATCCAACCACGGATGACGGAGTCGCGACCACAGAAAGACCAACCACGGATAACACCAATGACACAGATTAATACAGTCGGAAATAGGCAAAGAGACACCGTGTCCAAGAAAAAGTGATTCCAACGGTCTATCGCCGGCAGCCTTACTTTTTGATTACCTAGAAATCCTCGCGCATGTGCATGTGATGTTATCGGTGGTTCATCCGTGATCTGTGTTCGGGAAAAATAAAAAAGGAGAACCCCGCCGAAAGGTTCTCCCTTTGAATTCTAAACTCTGCATCCGGATATTGAAAGGACTATTTGGCTAGCCGAGCGTTACTTCCAGGCGTCGATACAAGCTCGCCAGCGTTCCGGAACTAACGGCTCGCGACGCCCTGGGCCGGGAACTGGAACGAGACGTTGGCGGTTTGGCCGCCGACGACGCGAACTTCTTGCGATTGGGTGACGGTTTGGCCGTCGCGAACGATTTCCGCACGCATCGTGTAGGTGTAGGTAGCGCCGTTTTCGAGGTTCGGCGTGACGAACACGCGGCGTTCAGAAGTCGAGTTGGTGATGGCGCCGTCGACGGACAGACGGGCGTCAGCCGGGAGGGTGACGACAATCGTGGCCGGGACGTAGCTCATGACCTTCTTCTTGGCGGGGGTTTCCGGCGGCATTGCCTTCGGCGTCGTCGGCGTGGCCGGGGTTACGATCACTGCACAGCCGCCGCAGCCGGCAGGCGTGCTGCAAACGCTGGTGCAGCTCGTGCTGCAGCGATTGCGGAGACGATGGAACAGGCCGTGGCTCTTCGTGCAGCTGCTGGTGCAAGAGGTCGTGCAGGCAGGAGCAGGAGCGGGAGCCGGGGTCGAACAGACGACGGTGCTGGTGCAGCCAGTGGTGCAGCCATGGCCGCGGCCGTGGAACAGACGTCGCGTCGTGCAGCCGCTGGTGCAGCCGACGACGGTGGTGCAACCAGTTCCGGTGGTGCAGCCAACGACGGTGGTGCAGCCGACAGCCGTGCCGCAACCATGGTTTCGTGCGCAGCGGTTACCGAAGTCAACCGCGTCCGTGCCGGCCGTCAAGGCCAGCATCAATACTGCTGAATACATGAAAAATCCTCCGAGTGAAAAATGGAGCCAACCCACGAGAAAACAGACCGAGTGCCAACCTGGAAGTCGAGTGAATGCAACGAATTGGACCGAAACATACTACTTCTTCCGATGAAGTACCGCTTGCTGGGTGAATATTCAAATCACGACGATTTAGACGTCTGTGAGAGATAGTAAAGATAGTTAAAAAAAGAGTCAACAGCAGTTTGGATAGATTGCGATTTATTTTCCAACGCTGCACCCGATTTAACCGTCATTGCTACGAAGAGAAAAATATTGTTTTGAGAAGCTCCGGCAAGATGGATAAATTGTGAAGCTTGAAAGTGATGGGCGATGATTAGCAATTCCGCAAGTTATTCCTTTCGATATTGCAAGAAAATGCCGCAACGCCCAGGCAAAGAATTCGCTGTTGTCCATTTTCTCATCCGTACAGCGGACCACAATTCTTGTGCAAGTTTTGCCTAATCGAGCGTTCACGTTATGCAACCGTTTGCGCAGTTCGGCGATTCTCCGTCACGGACTGCTCGCGATCGTGAAAAACCGGGTATATTGACAGTATCCGTTGCGTTATGTGCGAGCCGGTTCGATGCCAGCTCGAAGAACGGGTTTTGATGCGATGGGAAAAAGCAATGGCTGAAGTGTCGGTCGAATTGCCGCCGAGGGTGGATTGGGTCTGGTCAAAGTCGTGGCCGTACTTGCTTGGCGGCCTGGGTTTGACGATTTGGTCCTGGCTTTGGAAAATATCGTTCGAGCCGATCGTCAGCGATAATCGCGTCATCGTCCTGGCAGCTGGGCTGTTCTTCACGGCGATCGGCATCTGGATTCGCTGGAACTCCGCTGCATCTGAGTTTGGGCCTCGGCTGGCGGTTCCATTGCGGCTCATGCTCGGCGTTGTCTTCGCGGGGCTTCTGGTTGGCTTCGGCGTTCTTTTTGGTTACACGCTCTCGTCGGACAATCAGACCGGCTGGCGGCCTGGCGCGACATTTTTGGCGGGCCTGACGGCGATGCCGCTCGCGTTCTTCGCAGCCGTGCGCTGTTTTCGCGACGCGGAAGATGCCGAACGCGCTCGCGATGTCGAAAAGAGCGCCGTTTTTCTGATGGGCGCGGTTGTGTGCCTGATCGGTTTGAGCGTCCTCTTCGTGAGCCGATATCCAAAGGAATGGGACACGATTCGCCTATTTCTGCGCGTGTTGGCCATCGCGTGCGCCTACGGAGGCGGATTGGCGCTGGTCTCGACGCGCGTGTGCCGATCGATTCTCAGCACGCTGTTTGCGCTGCATTTCATCGCGATCTTGACCGCATGTTTTGGGACGGCTCCGGCGCCCTGGGTCGTGCAGCAAGCGTGGACTCGTCTCTTTCGCCCTTACCTCGATTTCGTTTACCTGAACAACGCCTATCACTTCTTCGCGCCCGATCCAAGTACATCGAGCTACGTCTGGTTTCGCGTGATTTTTGTCACTCCCGAGGGGAAAGAGTACGGCATTTGGCACAAGCTGCCCGAAGTGGACGAGCAAGGCCGATCGCAGCATCTGGTGTCGCTGGAGTATCAGCGTTTCTTGTCGCTGACCGAGGCCACGAGCTATCCCGAAGCGCCGCCAGCGTTGGTCGTGGTGAACAAAGATCTGGAGCCGCAGACGAATCCGTATTACTTTGATCGACTAATGCTCCGCCCTGGCGTGCCGGACGTCGTAGGCAAATCCCCGACGAAACACCTGCGCATTCCGACGCATCCGGACTTGCCTCAAGAGGTGTTGCAGGTCAAGGTGCCGACGGATACCGCGCATAGGCTCTTGCATTCGTTCGCTCGGACGATTGCTTCGATGTACCCGACGCATCCCGATCAGCCGGATTGGAAGTTCAAGAGCGTGAAAATCTATCGCGTCACGCATCTCATCGCGCAGCTGAATTGGCTGCAGATGCGAATCCCGCCGAACGATCCGTGCACGTATCATCCGTTCTACATGGGCACGTTCGACCAGAATGGCAACCGCGTCGGAACCTTCGACAAAAACGGGCAGCGCATGCTCGTTGATGACCCGTACCTATTTTGGCTGATTCCGATTCTGCGTCTCAATCGCGATCAGCTCGATGCGCCGATTGCCGACTTCTGCCGACTACACGCCGGCGACCCGGACTGGTACCGCCCGCAAGGCGAAAAGCGCTGGCGAGCGCCGACCACGGATGAACAAAAGAAACTCTGGGAAGCCATGACGCCGAAGCAAAAGTAATGCGTCTTCCGATTGCGGCTTAGCGCTCAACAATTTTGCACCCCGCGCCATCTCGCTATGCCGAAAGCGGAATGCAAACCACCTGGATCAGGGACCAACATGCAACCGACCGCCGAATCGACGTATGCACTGCCGCGCTGGCTGCGCGGCTGGGAGCGATTTTGGTTTACGCCTGCCGATCCTGCGGTGCTGGCGTTGATCCGTTTCACGGCCGGGCTGGTAATCGTCTATTCCTTCGTCGTGTATAGCTTTCGCCTGCAAGAGTTGATGGGCGAGCACGCCTGGTACGACCTGGTACTTCGGCGTGAGATGATCGACGACTATCCGCAGCTGACGGGATCGCTGAATTGGAGCAAAGCGGGCAAGATCCCGGCGCCGACGACGCCTTGGCAGCACGATTATTTGGCTGCGTACCAACATCGCTGGGGTTCGGATCCACCGCCACCCTACCCGAAAACGGAGGAACAAGCGAAACGCATTCACGACTTCCGCGTGAAATTCGGATTCGATCCGCGCATCAACGGTCTCAGGCCTCCCGGGGCCGACGAGAAAGAGGCGTGGGATTACGTCGAGGCCTACACGAAGGTGCATGGCGTCCCGCCGCCGGCGGTTCCGACGCCCGAGGAATCGTTCGAGATTGATTCGTATTTCTCCCGTTTTCGTGTCGATCCGCGCAATCTCTACGCACGAGGGTCGCCGGTCTTTTCGCTCTGGTTCCACGTCACCGATCCGCAAGACATGGCCATCCTTCACGGCCTGGTGATCCTCGTGTCCATCGCGTTCACGCTCGGCTTTTGCACGCGTCTCTCGAGCGGACTGCTCTGGTTCTTGTCACTGTGCTACATCCAAAGAAATCCTGCGGCACTCTTCGGCGTCGATACGATGATGACGATCATCCTGTTCTACTTGATGGTCAGCCCGTGCGGCGCGAGGTTCTCCGTCGATCAATGGCTGGCGGGTTGGTGGACGCGCAACAAAGCTCGGCTCGTCGCACGCTGGCTTGGGTTCTTCGGCCGCGCGGTTCCCGAGAACGCCGTCGCGCCGACCGCGCCGACCGCCGTCGCTCCGAGTGTGGCTGCCAACGTCGCGATTCGTCTGTTGCAGGTCCACCTGTGCATCATCTATCTGCTCGCGGGAATTTCCAAGCTGCAAGGCCAAACTTGGTGGAACGGCAACGCCATCTGGCTGAGCATGGCGAACTCCGAACTCGCGCCGATGAACTCGGAAATCTACCTGAGCTTCCTGCGTTTCCTCGGCAGCAATCAGGTCCTCTTCACGATTTTCATGACCTCGGCCGGGTATTTCACCCTGGCGTTTGAAATTGGCTATGCGTTTCTGATCTGGCAGCCGCGCCTGCGCTGGGCATTCCTGGCTGCGGCGATATTGCTGCACGGTTTCATCGGCCTGTTCATGGGACTGCAGTCGTTTTCGTTGATCATGCTCATCATGAACGGCATCTTTCTGACCAAGTGCGAAGTCTACTGGATGGTCAGCTGGTTGGGAATCAGACCGACGGATTGACCGGACGTACCCTTAGCGCTCGCGCGCGGTTAGCGCGTCGATCGCCAGGTCAAGGGCTGGCTGCAGGTCGCGATTGTCGCTGCCGTCGGCGTTGACAACGCGCAGATGAATGGCCTGGCCGGTCGTGCCATACACGTGGACCTTGGCGAAGTAGTAGACGGTCTTCTCGTCAAGCCAGCCCGGCATGTTCATGTCTTCTGTTGAGAAGCGAACCAGCGAGCCGTACGCATTCTTGGCGATCACCTTTGGGCTTTGCAGCCGAGCGTCGGCGACAAGCAAGTCGCGGCGTTCGGAGAGAAGAGCGTTGGTCGGCTCCGCCACGAGCAGCACCTGTTTTCCATCCGGCGAGTATCGTGCGAACTCGATCGTGCGATCCAGCCCGGTGACCTTGCGGATCGACTTGGTGTTGATGTCGAGCTCAAAGAGCGAGCGCACCGCGGCTGCCTTGGGATCGAGCTTGGCTTCCGCTCCGTCGGCTGCGATGGCGGTGAACAGCGCATACTTCAAATCGGGCGAAACCGCCAGGAAGCATCGCTTGTCGCCGAGCACCTTCGCGATAGCGGTGAAAGATCCGTCCGTGGCATTCAACAACCCGAGTTGGCCGAGGTAGTGCTGCGTGTTTTGGACCTTTTCGTCGATCCTGAGCGTGAACAACGCGGCGGAATCCGGCAACCAATGAGCGAACGGCCCCGTTTTCTCCGCGAGCAGCGAGCTTTTCCCGCTGGCGATATCGACGACGACAATCTCCGGCATGTGATCCTGAAAGATGTCGGCATGCTGCACGACGGCGAGCCTCTTGCCATTCGGCGAGATCGCGGCACAACCGACGTTCTGGCGCGTCTTGTAGATCGTCCGCGAAGCGCCGCCCTTGACGGGCATCATCTCCAGGCGGTATTCCTTCGCGAACTCCTTCTTGGCGACCGACACGAGCAATACCTCCGCCTCGCCTGGCGCGAAGCGTGCGTGAACGGGCAGGCCCTCGGCTTTCCAGGGCACAGGCGTCGTTTTTCCCGAACGCCAGTTGTGCAGAAAAAATCCCTCCTGACGAGGAATGAGCACCTCGCCCTGCTTGTTGACGGCAACATCGATCGGGAAGCAGCCCGGCAGCAGGAATAGCGTCAGCAGCACGCATCGTCGTAGTCGCGTCATCGCTTTTGTCCTCGTCGAATTCGATCGCATCATCGTCGCCTTCGGCAAACTCGTGGCAATCGCTACAGGCGGTCGTGCCGATTTCTCTCCGTTTCAAGTTCGCCCGGTGAAAAGGTCGATGTTCATCTTACTCTGAGAGGTGCAACCATGGACGAACAGCACGGCGAAATCGAGCAACCGGCCATTTCCATTCCTCCACAGGCGCTGCACCTTTACGTCGAGGACGAACTCTACTCGGTGGATCCGACCATCGGGATCCGATCGATTCCCGCTTTCGATCGGCCGATTCAATCGACGGTGCGCGAGGTGCCCATCGTGACGCAGGCGCCGTGGGCGCGGACGCTCGGCAAGCTGACCGTCGACGTGACGACGCAAGGCTGGCGTTTCCCATCACCCAGCGAGCCGTTGGCGCCGACACAGGCAAAGCCGCCGGGCGAAAACGCCGGACCGAAGCCGGAGCGTGCGAAGACGCGCGTGAAACCGCCGAGCGACATGGTGATCTTCAAGGATCGGCTGCTCTACCTGTTGCAACCGCCGTTGGAGAATCTGTTCGCCAACAAACAGGTGGAATTGCCGTTCCCGCCGTATCCTTATCAGATCAAGGGCATCGCGTTTCTGATGCCCAGGCACAACGCGCTGATCGCCGACGAAATGGGGCTGGGCAAGACCGCGCAGGTCATCATCGCGATGCGCTTGCTCATGCAGAGCGGGCTGATTCGGCGTGCGTTGATCGTGTGCCCCAAGCCGCTCGTCATCAACTGGACGCGCGAGATGAAGCTCTGGGCCGCCGACCTGCCGTATGAAGTGCTCGGCGGCGATCTGCCGACACGCCGGGCACAGTGGTACGCGTCGCGCTGTCCGGTGAAGATCGTCAACTACGAACTGCTCACGCGCGACGAGGAAATCGTCGGCGACCCGGAGATTGAATTCGACCTCGTCGTACTCGATGAGGCTCAGCGCATCAAAAACCGCGAATCGAAGACGGCACGCGTCGCACGGTCCATCTCACGCGATCGCAGCTGGGCGATGACCGGCACGCCCATCGAAAACCGCGTCGATGATCTCGTCAATATCTTCGCCTTCGTCGATCCCGAGCGCATCCCGCCCGACACGCCTGCCAAGCTGTTGCCCGAATTGACGCGCGATTCGATCCTTCGCCGCGTCAAGGAAGAAGTCATGACCGACATGCCGCCCAAGGTCATCCAGGACATCGTTCTCGATCTCTCGCCCGAACAGCGCGAATCGTACGACCTGGCCGAAAGAGAAGGCATCGTCCATTTGAACGAACTCGGCGATACGATCTCGGTGCAGCACGTCTTCGAACTCGTGCTTCGGCTCAAGCAGATCTGCAACTTCGACCCGCGCACCGGCGAAAGCGCCAAGCTCGATCAGATCGTCGCCGACATGGACGAAGTCGCCGAGAACAACCGCAAGGCGATCATCTTCTCGCAATGGGTCGAACCGCTCGAAACCATCGCGAAAGCGCTCTCCGCGTATGGCCCGCTCCAGTACCACGGCAAAATCCCGCAGCGCGACCGCCAGCCCATCCTCGATCGCTTCAAGGAAGATCCGAGCAAGCACGTCCTGCTCATGAGCTATGGCACCGGCAGCGTCGGCCTGAATCTGCAATTCACGAACTACGTCTTCCTCTTCGACCGCTGGTGGAACCCCGCCATCGAGGATCAGGCGATCAACCGCGCTCATCGCCTGGGGCAAAAGGAAACGGTGTTCGTCAAACGCTTCATCAGCCAAAACACGATCGAAGGCCGAATCGCCCAGGTGCTGGAAAAGAAACGCCAACTCTTCGAGGAAATCATCGCCAACAACGGCCCGCCGCCCTCGCTGGGCCTGACCGAAGAAGAAATCTTCGGCCTCTTCAACGTCCAACCGCGCCCGAAGAAACTGGCGGCGTGATGCACCGCCACAAGCCCCACCATGAGCGCAGCGATTGGTGAGGGTGGCCAACCTGACGATTTCTGATTGATGATTTTCGATTGATGATTGGACACTGCCAAGCCCCACCATGAGCGCAGCGATTGGTGGGGGTGGCCAACACGGGCGCTTGGCCAACAGCCGATGGCCAAGCGCTTTCGCACTTTTTCGGCCCTTTTTTTGCACTTTTAGGGGGTGTTGGCCACGAAGCACGGGGAAGGGTATAGGGAAGTGCATGCAGATCGTGAGTTCCCTGCGCCGCACAAAAAAGATAATTCCCTCGTCAACCGACTTTGACAATTCCGCATCTAGCGCGTTACGATGGCCTGCGGAATCAATTGCCAAAAGCTCACATGAACAGAGCAGACATTCGCATATTGGATAACTCGCCAATAGACCGGGTGAAAGCGCGTCAAGAACCTTGACTTTTGCTTCTGGAGAGCGGATACTTATGGCAACGGTCCAGTTAACTCACGAAGCGGCGGCGCAAGCCACGAGTTTGCCCAAAGCGATTCGTAACCGCGTCCTGAAACTCGTAAAGCGTCTCGAGGACTGGCCGACCGTCAGCGGCACGAAAAAGCTGAAGGGCGACCTGGCGGGTTGGTATCGCATCCGGACCGGCGATTACCGCCTTCGTTTCCGCGTCGAGGGCGACACCGTGATCGTTGACAAAATCGGACACCGAAAGGATGTTTATGAAGACTAAGCACCAATCCAACGGCGCAATCGCCAAGCCCGTTATGGCCAAACGAGTCATCGTCAAAGGCAAACGTATGGTCATGCTCGAGGAGGAAGAGTTCGACAGACTTCTGCTCAAGGCCGACGAATTTGAACCGCTGCTGCCCGACAAACTGCCCAATGGCAACTACCCGGCTGTGGAGTACTTGCGTGCTTCCCTGGCGATAGACATCATCCGCCATCGCCGCCGACTTGGCCTGTCACAAGCGGAACTCGCTCGCCGCGCCGGCATCCGCCCGGAGTCGTTGAACCGCATCGAGCACAACCGCGTCGAACCGAGCATTCGTACCGTCGATAAGATTGACCGGGCGCTGCGCGAGGCGGAAGCGGAAATGTAGCCGAAGACATCGGCGAATGAGCGGCAGGCAACCTGGAATGGTCGTTCCCAGGCGAATGCGGGCAGATTATCGCGGCCCGATCACGGCAATTGTTCGACAATCGACTTTGCGGTGCCAATTTGGATCGCGTAGAATCAAGGATGACGATCGGCCGCGACGCGCTAGCCGTGCGCGGTTGCGAAGCGTGGTACCCTAAACCTCGAGCCATTGGGGCTTGCATGAACGTCTATGAACAATTCGTTGCAGAAAAGGCGTTAGAAACCGGGGTATTTCGATTCTTGGGGCTCAGCTTCAAGATGCCTTCTGGCCGAAAGTTCCGATATCAAATGGAGGACTATCCCTTTCCGGTGTTCGCTTCGGACGATGAATTAGACGCCTTGTGCTGTCAGATCATCAAAGACAAGTATCGATACTGTGAATGGGGTCGAGAGCATCCGAAATCAAACGCCGAAGTGGAAATATTTGACACACTCAAGAAATGGATGAAAGACTGGGTAGCCAACGCTCGCGGGCTTCACGCCAAGGATTTGAAGTACCCTTAGCCACCAATTGCACCGCAAAGGACTAATCAATGCCAAATGAAATCAGAATGGTCAGTTGCCCGGATTTGGAGTATCACGGCTCAGAAAATGAGCATCTATGGCTGCTTGTTGGCGGGGAAGACCACTCCGACCGCGCAATGGCTTTCTACCTCGGTCAAGACAAGGACATTGATGGCGACGATTTAGCCGAAGCGAAACTCACCGCAGTAATCAAGTCTGAGAACCTTGACGTGGAAATCGATCTTGCCTGTGAGGCGATAGCCGATCACCGGCGTTCCCGCGGTGCATAGACTGCCCGAAGGATTTGGAATATATGATGTTGCGGCATTTCTGAACCCGAATTTGCGAGTCGTACCTGGACTTCGCATCTACTTCAAACAAGTCGTCATGACGCGTTGGCGTCCATTCAACCTAAAGCAGCAGATCATCTAGTCGGGAACGTCTCTCTTGCGGAGAAACTTGATTATCCGCACCTTCCACTCATCTACTAAAGTCACTAATTCCGGATTCACGGCCGCATCATTATCGATGACGAGCGTCGTAGCATAATCCATATTCCTGATGATTCGAAACGTTCCTCCCTGTTTTTCCACGATTGCCACCGATTCATCTACCGTAAATGCTCTGTTTATCAGCTTGGCTTGTCCACTCGTCAGTGGCAATGCAAGTGCAGTGCGCCTGGTGTAATCCTTGATCTGGATTAGTTCTTCTTTAATACGGTTGATGCTGACGATGAACCAGATTAGCAAAACAAGATTGGCAATACCGATCATGATCACCAAGACATTCGCTTCGTCATTTCTCATCGCGACCTCTTGTGCCATTCGGCAGCGACTATTTGCGTGGTGTTCCTGCGCCCGCTACTTATGCGACTAACTGCACAACCATCAGTCCAAGCGCCGACCATATTGCTAAAAGGAATGATAATAGCCAAGCCACTATCCGTCCATAACAAATCGGTTGACAGGAAATAGGGCTAGCGGATAATGTGCGGAAAGGCATTGGCGCGATTTCATGGTTGCACCGCGCGAATGCCGTACTAACGAAAAGCAACATGCCACACGAAATTCGCCGACGCATTCAGCGACCAGCCACGCCGGAGGAGAAAGCACGGCACGAACAGATTCGACAAGAAATCGAAGAAGAGTTGCCCGATATGAATCAATGGGCCCGCGCCGCGGCGACTGCCCACCAAGAACAAGCGCCATCGGGACCGTATTCGACGCCGACGAAGCGTGATCCTGCTGACCGAGCGATATTCCGCCAAAGCACTGCGATAGAATATTATGGCATTGGAAATCGATTCGAGGACAAACGGCATCGAACTCGAATTTCATTGAACGGACCGGGCACGCAAGCTCCCATCGTGGAGTCCTTGGTTCTCTCGGGGAGACGCCATGAAGCCAATCCGGCTTTCTGAAAGGCTGACATGAAGATCATCCACGACGCCGAGGCCGACGCTCTCAGCATCGTCTTCGCGGAAACGACTGTTGCCACCCAACACCCGGCCAGTGGGATCGCCGCCGACTACGATGAAGCGGGATGTTTGGCAGGCCTGGAAATTCTGGACGTGCGCAGTCGTTTCGGCAGTGCCGACACATTCCAACGCATCATTCTCGAAGGCATTGA
This sequence comes from uncultured Singulisphaera sp., assembly GCA_964484265.1. Classification (GTDB taxonomy): domain Bacteria; phylum Planctomycetota; class Planctomycetia; order Gemmatales; family Gemmataceae; genus SIAQ01. The sequence goes on along the minus strand of CAZAFH010000007.1, from coordinate 36,383 downwards.
CGGCGCGGTTCCCGGCCATACTATCCCTGCCGTGGTGTAATGGAACAATCTTCTACACAAAGAGTCCGATTAATGGCAAGCCCCTTTCCTGGAATGGATCCTTATCTCGAATCGCACTGGCGTGACATTCATGCCGGCTTGATCATCTATGCCCGCGATGCGTTGCAAGGTTTCCTCCCGGGAGCATTGCGTGCCCGTGTCGAGGAAAGCGTTTTGTTGGAAACGCCGACGGGCCCTGGTGATCATCCGCTGTTTCCTGATGTTCGCGTGGTCGAATACACCTCGGAGCGACGCACGGAATCGCGGCACGACGGCGGCGTTGCCGTCGCGGAACCGCTGCTCGTGGATACCGAACCGGACACAGCCACCGAGACTTATCTCGAAATCATCGACCGCGAGAGCGGCAATCGTGTTGTCACCGTCATCGAGTTTCTTGGCCCGAGCAATAAATCGCCGGGGCCGAATCGGGAACAGTATCTGCGCAAGCAGCGTGAAATCTGCACGTCGGACGCCAACCTTGTTGAGATCGACCTGAATCGCTTCGGCGTTCACACCTTGGCGGTTCCGCTGGCGCACATCAAACCGCATGCCCGCACGGGTTACATGGCTTGCGTTCGCCGTGCTGCCCGGCGCGGGAAAGCCGAGGTGTACCCGATGCCGTTGCGGGAGCGGTTGCCGATCGTTAAAATTCCGCTGCGCCCTGATGACGCCGACGTACCGCTCGACCTGCAAGCGATCGTGGATCAGTGCTATCGCAATGGTGCTTACGAAGGCACTCTGGATTACGCCGTCGAGCCGGATCCGCCCTTGGGCGGCGCCGACAAGGAATGGGCTAACGCATGGCTGATCGAGAAGGGCGTACGGCTTGCCAAGAAACCGAAAGGCAACGGCGGCAAGCCGAAACGCCGCTGATTCGCGGAGTCCTTCCCGTGTCCCGTTACTCAGGGACCAAAAAAGCTGTGCGACCTCCGGAAAGAAAACCTGACAATTCTTGCGGAATTCGTTTTTCTTTCTGTAAAGTACTCCTGTAAAATCAAATAGGAATGTGGCGTGGTGCGTCTAATACACAAGGAACGCCGACGACATGGCTGTGCTTACCATTCCGCTTGCAACGACCGATGAATCGCTTTACCGCGAGGCCGTCGAGGGCAATCGGGCATCCCTGGACGAGTTGTTCGAGCGCTACAGGCCGCTTGCGTATCGCGTGGCCTATCGGCTCTTGGGTAACGAAGCCGACGCGCTCGACGCGGTTCAGGATGCGTTTGTGAAGGCGATCGTCCACCTGCCGAGTTTTCAGGGCCGAAGCTCGTTCAAGACCTGGATTCTTCGCGTGGTGAGCAATGCCTCGCTCGATCTCGGCAGGCAGCGAGGCCGGCGCGAAACCGTAAGCTTCGACGCCCTCGGTCAAAAACAGCGCGAAGAGCATGAGCCGTTCATCCTGCCGAACCCGGCAAGCGAACTGGATCGACAAGATCTCCGGCGTGCATTGCAGGAAGCGCTGGCGGAGTTGCCGATGGCGCAACGGCAAACGTTCGTCCTGCATGCCGAGGCCGAGCTGAGTTATCGCGAAGTGGCGGAAACGCTGGGCATATCGATTGGCACGGTCATGAGCCGGCTTTACTATGCTCGAATTCGATTACGAAATCTGCTAGAGCCCTGGTTGAACCCCGAATGAAGAACGACGACTCGAACACCTGGGAACCCGATCCGCAGCTGCTGGCAGCCTACTTCGACGGCGAAATGGAAGGCCGCGATGAACTCGCCGACTTGCGTGCGCGCGTCGAGGCGTGGCTCGAATCGCACGCTCGGGGCGTCGTGGAATGGAACGCCCACAAACAGCTTCAGCAACTCTGGGCAGAAACGACTCCAGCCGACCCAAGCCCGCAACAATGGGAAGCCGCCCGTGAACGTGCCGAGGTCCGCCGCACGCGGTCCGAGGCGGCGCGGCGCTGGTCCTGGCTGAATGCCGGCGCCATGGCGGCGAGCATCGCCCTCGTGTTCGGAGTGCTCTTCGGCGTCATGCGCTGGCAACAGACGCCTGCGCGGACCGGTATTGCCATCGCGACTATGCCGCGCATGCTGCCAGCGATCGTTGAACACCAGGAATTCCTCGAAGTACTGCCTGTCGCTACCTCTTCGGAAGTGACGGTATTACGCGTAGACGGCGCCGATACCGATGCCCTGGCCGTTGGCACGCTGCCCGTGATCGGCCCCCTCGAACTGGCCGACCCCGGAGATGTGCTCGTCTTCGAGCGCCCCGATTCGCTCGACCAAAAGCTCACTGTTCGCCAAAATGGCCCTCATCGGCCCATGATCTGGGCCCGCATCGACACCGAGTGATTACTGCCGTGATGCCGCGCGTCTTTTCCTTGAGTTTGGCCTCGCTCCTCCTCGCCGGGTGGGTGTATTCCTGCCCCTGTGGCAATGAGAAAGATCCCGTCAAAATCACCCTCGTCGTCATCCTCGCAAAAGATTCAGGCAACACCATCGATCCACGCTTGAAGGCCATTGCCGAGGAAGTTCGCAAACTCAATCCGAATCTCAAGAGCTTCGCGCTGAAGAGCATTCAAAGCAAATCGATCAAACCCGGCGAACGCACGTCGCTTCCGACTGTCGAAAATAAGAAGGTAGATTTCATCATCCGCCACGGCGCCGACAAGGACAATCGCGTCGGCATCTCCGTTTTCCCGCCAAACATGGGCGAGATCGAATACCTTGCCTCTTGCGGCAAGTTCCTGCCAATCGTGACCCGCTACGAGACCAAGAGCAAGGAGCGCCTGATCATCGCCATCCGCGTTCAACCGTGCCGGGGTGATTGATTGCCGCTTGCGGTCTACCTCGCCGCTTGGAGCCGTGTTGAGCGCTAAGCCGCAAGCGGAAAAAGGCTAATAGGATCGATTTCCATTCTTTGCAAACCCGCGAAACCCATGAGCGACCTGGATCGTCCAGCTCGCGATCAGCGCTCCGTTTTCGCGGTATTCCACTCGCTGGACAGTTTCCAGACGATCAAACGCGTCCTCTACTTTTGTGGACTCGACATTCACCAAAATAAAAGATCGGCCTCGAAAAACTTCGGCGTCGGCAATCGGGTTGGGACGCCAAAGGTCGTACTGGCTATGTCGATCGCCAACGGCTAGCCCGATGCAGAAAACCTCCGGATGCCCGCTTGAATAAAACGCCACCTCGCTGGCGATGGTCCACCGCTCGCCGGCGATGACGGCATTTGGCAGCATTGCACGAACGCGATCGACCTCGGCTCCGAGATGGCGCCAGCCGCGCAGGCGAGCGGTCGGGTCGATGCGCCGAATTGGCATCGGGTGCTTCGCCGTCGCGGGGCCGGCGATTCGCAGCAGAATGGGCTGAGTTTGAATCGGAGCATGCATCGCTGCCGTGGCGAAGAGGCCCACGAGAGAAACACTCATCACGCCAGCGGTCCACATTCGACAGGATCGTTCCGAGAGTTCCTTGACGGCATCACGCAGCCAGCATGCCGCGAGCACGCTTCCCGAAATATATCCCGCGACGGGCCAATTCGGCTCCCCGCCGCCGTTCTTGAGTGAAAAGACCGCAAAGAAAGCGACGATCGGAATCGACATCCACCACAAAAAACGCAATCCCAAATCGCTCTCGCGCCGCGGACGATAGCGCCAGGCCGCGAGCACCCAGACCGCAAACCATAGCCCGAGCATCAGCACGAACTGCGTGCCCAGAAACTTCAAAGGTCCGGTCCACGAAAGGATCGGCGTATCACCGAAACCGGCGTGCGTGCCGGTGTGCCTCAGCGTCACCCAGTCGTTTTGAAGGTTCCAGACGATGCTCGGAATCGCTCCGGAAAAAGCGATGGCGAGCAGGATCCAAACGCCCGCTTCGCGCAGTCTTCCGCGCTGGCTGGGTGTCGTCACCAGAAACAGCACGAACGCCGCCGGCCAAAGCACCATCGTCGGTTTCGCGAGCAGTCCCAGCGCGACGCACAGGCCGGCCACGGCCCACGCCCAATCCGTTCCGCCGAATATGGCGCGCCAGACGAACACCAGCGCCCAGGTCCAGGCGCACAGAAACGGCGCGTCGATCGTCATCAGCATCGAGCCAGCCGTTAGCAGCGGATGGGTCAATGCCGCCGCCACGACCAGAAACGCGAGGCGTTCGTCCGCATAAGCAAGTCGCGTGAGTTGAAAAAGGCCCAGAAGAATAAGCGAACCGCAGAGCACTGCGGGAGTCCGCACGGCAAGGGTTTCATTACCCATCAAGGCGATTGAAATCGGGCCGAGAAGCTCATTGCTGAGCCGAATCAAGATAGCGACGAGCGGGCCTTTGCTGTAGTACGCCCAGTCGAGACGACGCGACCATTCCCAGTAGTGGGCCTCGTCCGGCGCGAGATCGAATGGGCAGAACCAGGCAAGGTACTCAAGCCGCGCGACTCCGGCGCCGGCGATCAGCAGCCAGGCGTACAGCCGGTAACGCGAATGGAGTCCCGTGTCCATGCCGCTTCATACCCGGAGCACGGCAACCGCGTCAAGACGACGCATCCGCGAAAAAGCGCCGTTGACATGGATTTCGGTTTCCGACTATAACTCTACTTCCAGAAAATGTGAGCGATCACGCATTGAATGATGCTTACCATGCTCTGATCGGCGGTCAACGCACGGGCTTCATCCCGTCGCTGCAACGCCTCGGCCTTTGGGGCCTCAGCCTGGGATATTGGCTCGGCGTGAGTGGGCGAAACGCCGCCTATGACCACGGCTGGAAGAATATAGCTCGTGCTGGCGTGCCCGTTGTCAGCGTCGGGAATTTGACGACCGGTGGCACGGGCAAAACGCCGTGCGTCGAATATATCGCTCGGTTTTATCGCGAATTGGATCTGCAAGTGGCTCTTTTGAGCCGAGGCTACGGCAGCGAAGTGGGCCGGAACGATGAGGCAATGGTCCTGGAAGAGAACCTGCCGGATGTGCCGCACCTGCAAGATCCCGACCGCGTTCAGTTGGCTCGTACCGCGGTCGAAGAGTTGGAGAGCGAGGTGCTAGTGCTGGACGACGGCTTCCAGCATCGCCGGCTGCACCGCGATCTCGATCTAGTGCTGATCGACGCGACGAATCCGTGGGGGCATGGGCATCTCCTGCCACGCGGGTTGTTGCGCGAGCCGATGGGAAGCCTGCGGCGAGCGGACGCAGTGATCCTCACGCGATGCGATCTCGTACCACCCGATATCGTGGAGGCGATTCGAACGAAGGTGCTGCGGATCAAAACAATGCCGATCGCCGAAGCGACGCATCAGCCTGCGAACTGGAGCAACTCGGCGGGGACGGAGTCGCCTGTCGAATCGTTGGCGGGGCGTCCTGTGGCGGCATTCTGCGGCCTGGGCAATCCCGAGGCGTTTCGTCAGACGTTGACCAACCTCGGCATGAACATCATCGCCTGGCGAGTGTATCCGGATCATCACCCCTACTCGCGCGAGGACATCGAGGAACTGCGAAGCTGGGCCAGGCAATTGCCCAGCGACGCCGTGGTGGTCACCACTCAGAAAGACATCGTCAAGATTCGGCTCGAACGGCTGGGCGAGCGCGATCTATGGGCCTTGCGAATCGGCATGTGTTTAACTTCGGGGCAGGAGGCCCTGGAGGCACTATTGCGAAAGACCGTAAACCGCCAAGCCCCAGGGTGAGCGTAGCGAACCCTTGAAATAGTTACTACCACGATCTACTTCACCGACTCAAGGAGGGGACGGGATGACCGACTGCACATCACACACACATGCCGCCTGCAACACGCCGCACCATTCGGCTCTGGAAACCTGCAAACCCTACGATCTCGGCGCGCTCAAAACTTACGACCTCAATTCGCGAGCCTCCAAGGTCTTTCACGATGACCTCGGCCAACCCGTAGGCGCAAACGCGTCGGCGGAGGACTGGCTGCTGAGCCTGCCGCGGCAATTGGCTGCGAATGGGATCCGCCGAGTCACGAACCACCTATGCCGGGCGAAACGCGAAGGAAAAACCGTCGCCATCGCGCTCGGCGGGCATGTCATCAAAACGGGCTGTGCGCCGTACTTGATCGATTGGATCCGCTCCGGCCTGGTCAAGGCCGTAGCCATGAACGGCTCGGCGGCGATTCACGACTTCGAACTGGCGTTTGCCGGCAAGACGAGCGAGGATGTCAACACGCAGCTACCCAAGGGCGAATTCGGCATGGCCCGCGAGACAGCGGACGCCTTCGCGATCGGTGCTCGCATCGGTTCGGAAAACGACATCGGCCTCGGCTGGGGACTGGGCCGGCATCTCGACGACATGAACTGCCCGCACGAGGAATCGAGTCTCGTTCTCGCGGCTTATCGGGCTGGAATCCCGTGCACCGTGCACGTCGCCCTCGGGACCGACATCGTCCACATGCATCCACACGTTTCGGGCGCGGCACTCGGTGAGGCGTCGCTCATCGACTTCCGCCGCCTTTGCAGCGTCGTCTCCACGATGGCGTGGGGCGTCTGGATGAATCTCGGCAGTGCCGTCATCATGCCCGAAGTCTTCGTCAAGGCGGTGTCGGTCGCCAACAATTTCGGCCACGACCTCGACGGACTGGTGACGGTCAATCTCGACAAGCAAGCGCAGTATCGTTCGCGAGTGAACGTGCTCGAACGGCCCAGCTCGGAAGGAATCGAGTTGATCGGCCATCACGAGATCATGCTGCCGCTCTTGCACCTGGCCACGACCTGCCAGCTGGCGAAGCAGCAGGCCTCGCAGCGCGCAGCCGTCGCGGCGTAGCTGTTTAGCCGCTCGCCGTTGGCGAGCGTGAGCGCCGCGTGTAATGCCGACTCGCCAAAGGCGAGCAGCTAAACAATGCGTGTGTGTTAATACGGCCGGCGGTTGATTTTGAATTATTGGCGATCCATCGTTCGCTTCATGGAGGAACCTTCGATGTCCAAGGAACTGGTCGATCTGGTGAACAATCTGGGCCAGCCGCGCGTGCTCGTGGTTGGCGATGCGATGATGGATCGCTATGTCTGGGGCGATGCCGAGCGCATCAGTCAAGAAGCCCCGGTCATCTTGTTGCGTGCCGACCGGCGTGAGGAACGCCTCGGCGGCGCCAGCAGCGTCGCCACCATGCTTCGCGCTCTCGGCGCCAAGGTCATGCTCGCGGGTATCGTCGGCAACGACCACGACGGCGGACGCATTCGTCAAATGCTCACCGATCTCTCCATCGATCATGAAGCCGTCATTACCGATGTCTCGCGGCCAAGCACCGTGAAAGAACGCTACGTCGGCCGGGCGCAACACCGCCATCCTCAGCAAATGATCCGCGTCGACTTCGAGGATCGCCGATCGATCAGCGAAACGATTCGGCAGCAGATTCTCAACGTCGTGCAAAGCCAGCTCAAACGCACCGACATCGTGCTCGTCAGCGACTACGACAAGGGCGTCTGCACGCCTGGGCTGTTGAGCGCGATCATCGACGCCGCCCGCGCCAAGGGGATTCGCGTCATCGCCGATCCGATCCGCGGACACGACTACCGCAAATACCACGGCTGTTCGGCGATCACGCCGAACCGTCTCGAAGCCGGGCTGGCGACGGGCCGTGAGCTGAACGACATGAGCGAGGTCTGGCATGCTGCCAACCACCTCCAGGAAAAGCTCGATCTGGAAGCCGCCATCATCACGCTCGACAAGGACGGCATGGCGCTCAAGCATCGCGATGGCCGGGAGAAGCACCTGCCGACTCGTCCGCGGCATGTGTACGACATCACCGGCGCCGGCGACATGGTCATGAGCGTTCTGGGTTTGGCCCTGGCGGCGGGCTTCGATTACGAACCCGCGATCCAGCTCGCCAATATCGCTGGCGGCCTGGAGGTCGAAAAAATCGGTGTCGCCACCGTGACACGCGACGAAATCCTCCGCGACCTGCTCTCCCCGACGCACGCCTCGACGGTCGGCACGAACAAGGTCTTCGCCCTGGAAGCCTTGCTGCAAGAAATCGACTATCGCCGACGGCTCGGCGGGCGCGTCGTCTTTACGAACGGCTGCTTCGATGTGTTACACGCCGGTCATGTGCAGTATCTGCAAGAATCGCGTGCCCAAGGCGACCTGCTCGTCGTCGGTCTGAATAGCGACACCAGCGTCCGCTCGCTCAAGGGAAAGACGCGGCCCGTGCAGCCTCTCTCGGCTCGCTCGCTGGTTCTCGCGGGCTTGCAGGCGGTCGATTTCATCACGGTGTTCGACGAATTGACTCCGATGCACCTGATCCAGGCGATCAAGCCCGATGTACTCGTGAAAGGTTCCGACTACGCCAAGGACGAAGTCGTCGGTTCGCAGTTCGTCGAATCGTACGGCGGCCGGGTCCACCTGGCAAATCTGCATCACGGCCATTCAACGACCTCGATCATCGAACGTATGCGTGCGGCGTAAGGAGTCAAGCCCAATGGTGAGGTACTCCGAACCGTTGGGATTCCAGAGGTTCGGAGTACCTCACCACTGGGCTTACGGCGATCGGCGAATAAATAGATGAACTTAGCAATTTTCTTACCGAACTGGATCGGCGACGTGGTCATGGCCACGCCGGCGATCCGCGCGCTGCGCGAACAGCATGTCGGCGTGCGCTGCATCGCCATCTGTCGGCCCTACGTTCGCGAGGTGCTGGCGGGAGCGCCGTGGTTCGACGACTATATTCTCCTGGATCGCGGCATTGCGCGGTCGCAGAGTTGGCCCGCTGTCGGCTGGAAACTGCGGCGCGAACACATCGACCTTGCGGTACTATTCCCGAATTCGCTGCGGCCTGCGCTCGTCGCATCGCTGGCAGGCAGCAAACGCATCGTAGGATTCAGGCGCTACCTGCGCGGCTGGATGTTGACTACCGCTCTTGAACCAGTCCGCGACGAGCACGGCCGACTGGTACCGACTCCCGTAATCGATGATTACAACCGCATCGCCATGGCTGCGGGCACTTCGTCGCCAGGTCATCGCATGGAGCTTTTCACGACGCCTGAAGACGAAGCTGCCGCGGATGCGGTCTGTGCGAAGCTGGGAATCCACTCCGGCGACGAGGTCGTTTGCCTGAATCCCGGCGCTGCGTTCGGCGCATCCAAGCATTGGCCTGCACAGTCGTTTGCTCAGCTCGCTATCGATCTGATTCGCACGCGCGGTTGCAAAGTGCTCACGCTTTGCGGCCCGAATGAGCGCGAGCAGGCCAGGCAGATCGTTGCACTTGCGAATCATCCAAATGTTCACTCCGTCGCGGACGAAAAATTGTCGCTCGGCCTGACCAAGGCGCTCGTCCGCCGATGTGCGTTGCTCGTCACGACCGACAGCGGGCCGCGCCATTTCGCCGCGGCGTTTGATCGGCCTGTCGTCACGTTGTACGGCCCGACGTTCATCGATTGGACGCGCACTTATTTCGACCGGGAGATCAATCTGCAAGAACAAGTCCCGTGCGGCCCATGTCAGCTGCGCGTATGCCCCACCGACCATGCATGCATGACACAATTGTCGCCGAGGAAGGTGCTGGCGGCTGCGCGTGAATTACTCGATCGCACCACGATGTTGACCGAAAGGAAGGCGTCGTGACATGAGCTGGATCGAGGTCATGCCCGAATTCGAGAACGTGTTTCGCGAACACGGCTGGACGTCTGCCGAGGCGGTGTTGCGCTCCCAGGGCGTGATCGTCAATCGGCATCGCGATCGCCGGGTAGAACATGTCCGCTTTGGGAATAGCGAAAGCTTCTACATCAAGAAAGACCACTGCATCCGATGGCGCGACCGGTTTCGCAACGCCTGGCATGGTTTCGGCTGGTGCGCCAACGCGGTGCGCGAGGCCGCCATGCTGCAAGCGCTCGCAAAAAACGGCATTGGCTGCCCGCGAGTTGCCGCGCTCGGTGAGGCCGGGAACGAGGCGTTTGTCGTCCTGCGCGATGAACGCGACAAGGTCGATCTGCGCGACTGGCTTCGCGATGAGCGCTGTCCCTTCCGCCAGTCGAGTTTGGCCGACGCACTGGGCAGGATGCTGGCGAAAATGCACGATGCCGGTTTTGCTCACCCGGACCTATTTGCCAAACATGTGCTCGTGAATCCCGAATCCGACACGGCGCCGATTTGCATACTCGACTGGCAGCGTGCTCGCTACAGTCCTGGCCTTTCCTGGCATGCCCGCCGGCGCGACCTCTCGCTTCTCGATGCCACGCTGCACGAGACCCTGGCCTCGAATCGTCTGCGGCTGCGCTGTTTGCGTGCCTACCGCGACGCCCTGGCAGATCGCGCGGCGTGCCCGCCGCTGGCTCGCTTGGCCGAGCATGTTCGCGCCGAATCGGACCGCCTCCGCAGCCGGCGCCAAATTCGCGACGCACGCCAGCCGCCGATCCTCGGGCGAGACCAGCAATTCGTCCCGATGCACGGCGGGCGGTTGCTTGTCGTTCGGACTTACCTCGAGGAAATGCACGGGCGAGTTCCGTCGTGGTTGCTCCACTGGGCCGAAACTGGCGCGGACATCCCTGATGCCGACTTGGATGGATCACAGCGAATCTGGATCGAGGAAGCCAAACCGGCTCGAAACGACCACTGGGCGCTGCCGGAATTAGCGCATACGTTATTTTGCTTACAGAGATTTCACGTACCCGGCGCCCGGCTACTGGCCGCGGCGCGCTCCTCCGATCAGGTATTACTGCTGGTCGAGACGGTTGCGGCGGCGCCGCTGCGTCGGGTCTCGGAGTCAGCGCGGATGGATGAAGCCGCCAGCTGGAGTCTTCAGGCCGACGAGATCATCGAGAAAATTCGAGAAGCCGGCCTGGGGATCGAATCGGCGGAATCGTGGATCGATTTACTTGGTGTATCAGCAAGCACGGACCAAGTTGTATTGGCCCATCCCGAGCGATTGATCCGCGATTTCACGCCCTGGCGTGGTCCCGCCTCGAAACAAACGGCGATGCGATGACGGTTAATGACAGAAAGCCCTCTGCTCGAAGGTAGTAAAGGTAGGCGACAGATGAGTCAAGCTCTCCAAAATGCTCCACCGCTCGCATCCGGCGCTACTTCGCCTCTGGACGCGGGGACGTTCTTGCAGCGTCTGTTCCTCGGTGTTCGGCGAATCCATGCCCGCTTCGATTGGGTCGATTTTGTCGGTGAATCCTGGCCGGATCATATCATGGCCGCCGACGTCACGGACGATTTCAACGCCAAGCAAGGGCGATCGACAGGCCGATGGGTACTCGAATCGGCGGGCAAACAACTCCCTGTATATCTCAAACGGCACTACGAGCTGCCCTGGTGGCATGGTCTGCTGGCCACGATCTGGCCGACGGGCGATTGGTCGCCCGGCATGCTGGAACGCCGAAATCTCGAATGGGCTCGCGAAATCGGCATGAACGTTCCCCGCGTTGTCGCCGCCGGCGAGTTTCTTGGCCCGTGGGGCAAACTCCAGAGCTTCCTGGCGATCGAAGAGCTGACCAATATGCTGCCCCTGCATCAGGCCATTCCGCAGGCGGCACGCCAACTCGACCCGCTGAAATTCCGTGCATGGAAAAATGGTCTGGTAAAAGAGATCGCACGGATGGCACGGCTTCTGCATGACCAGAATTTCTTCCATAAAGACTTCTACCTATGTCATTTTTTCATCCCGCGTGACGATATTTATGACATCCCGGATTGGCGGAACCGCGTGTTCTTGATCGATTTCCATCGGCTCGCGCATCATGGGTGCACGCGGGCGTCCTGGCTGTCGAAAGATCTCGGCCAGCTGCTTTATTCTTCGGAAGTCGAAGGCATCGACGCCCGCGATCGGCTGCGCTTTTGGCGCGCGTATCGCGGCGCTGACCGGCGTTCGCTTCGAAGCCGCTGGCTTCGCCGAATCGTGCAGTTTCGCGGCCGGCGCTATCGTCTACACAACGACAAACATGGTTCACACACGGCCTGACTCAGAGCGAATCCAGATTCACATGCGTCGAGGGTAATGCGGATGAAAATCGCCTTTTGCTATGAAAGCGTGCTGCCGGCGCGGGGTGGGTGCGAAACCTACATCGCCGATCTCGCGCGCCGATTGCTGGCGGACCGGCACGAGGTTGACGTTTTCGCATGCCGCTGGGACGAGAAGTTGCTGCCCCAGGGCATCCGTTTCCATCGCATCCCGATGTCCTGGGCGCCCCGCTTCATCAAACCCTGGTTGTTCGGGCGCAACTGCTTGCGCGCCCTTGCGGAAACGCAGCACGACGTCACCATCGGTTTCGACAAGACCTGGGGACAAGACGTGCTTTACCCGCAAGGCGGATTGCACATCGCTTGCGCCCAGCACAACCTGCGCAAGTATTCCAATCGCTTTCATCACTATCTTGCACGCCTGGGTAAATGGTTCGATGTCGCGCATTGGTCGTTCTCACTGCTCGAGCGCATGCAATACCTTGGCGAGAAACCGCCGACGATCATCGTCAATAGCCACATGGTGCGCGAACATTTCCTGCGCTACTACCACGTTGCTCCCGGCCAACTCAACGTGGTCCGCAGCGCGATCGACCCCGAGCGATTTCCGGAACAGGATCGCCTCAAATGTCGATCGCTATATCGCGAACAGCAAGGCATCGCCGCCGACGAGGTCGTCGGTCTTTTCGCGGCCATGAACTACTACCTCAAAGGCCTGGAGCCATTGCTGCACGCGACGAAACGGCTCATGTCGAATCCGCAGTGGCTGGAAGGCAAGCCGCGCTTCAGGCTCATGATCGTCGGACATCCCGATGCGGGGCCGTACGTCAAGCTTGCCCGCACTTTGGGAATCGAGGAGCACGTAAAATTTGTCGGCTACTGCGCGGAAATGCGAAACGCCTACTTCGCGTCCGATTTTTTGGTCCACCCGACGTTCTACGATCCATGTTCGCTGGTGGTGCTTGAAGGGCTCGCGTGCGGCTTGCCGATCATCACCACACGTTTCAATGGCGCGAGCGAGCTATTACATCCCACGCCGCCGATGCAGGAAGGCTACGTCGTCAGCGATCCGCACGATCATCAGGAACTCGGCTGGTGCATGGCGCAACTGCTCGACAGCCAGCGCCGGCAATCATTCTCGCACGCCGCACGCCGCACTGCGGCCCAGTGGACGTTCGATTTGCACTACCGCCAGTTGATGAGCATCTTCACCGAAACCATGAAACGCAAGCAAGTGGCTTAACGCGACAAGCCAAGGCGGGTGAGCGGCAGGTTGATATCGCGCCGCCGCGCCGAAGCCGCCTGATCTCATGACAAAATTGATGCTGTCCGGCCATTCTTTAGGTTGCAAAAATACAAGCAGAAACATGAATCAACAAGCCCAAGGGTGAGAGCAGCGAACCCTTGGGATCGGCCAAAGATGCCGGCCAGGAGGGCGCTTGGCCAATAGCAAATGGCCAAGCGCTTTCGCACTTTTTCGGCCTTTTTTCGCACTTTTAGGGGGTGTTGGCCAACAAAGCGAGGGGGAGAGGGGCCTCGTATAGCGCTCGCGTTGACCGTGCCGGTCGAAAATTATTTCCCAACCGACTTTGACCGCGGTAATTCGTGGACGCTAGAATCGTGAATAGTTTGGCCGCAAGCCTCAGGATGATCGCAGCAATTCCGGGGGGTCAGCGCGAAGCAATAGGTAAACGGAAAATGCTTGACAATCAAACAAGCGTCTGGTGAAAGCGTTAGTAGACAATAACCCGTATAAGACAATTAACTTATCCAGCGGTCCTGTCGCAGCAGGGCAACCCGGTCCGCCAGATTCCCTGGCATCCCGTCGCTGGCGCTCCGGGCTAGTGAGGGCGTTGCCCCGCGACACCATCGGTGCAGACGCCGCGCATACATTTCCTCGGCAGCACAATCCGCACCATGCGTACAACGCGGATTATTTTTCGCACAGGGATTCGTGGTATCTCTTGACACCATTTCCCATCGGCTCGTAAACTATAGTATTGCGCTGAACACGATTCCCGGGCTCTCAATCTCGAGAATTATTGCCCATTTGTGATTATTTTCGATTGTCAACATTCGTCAGAACCCGACCGGGGAGATTTGCAAACGTGAAAGCGATCATCAGCGACATTCATAGCAATCTGGAGGCCTTTCAGGCTGTCCTGGCTGACATTGCCGCGAACAAGGTTACTGAGATCTATTGCCTGGGCGACATCATCGGCTATGGCCCGAATCCGCGCGAATGCATCGACCTGGCCATGAAGTGCAACATGGTGCTGCTGGGCAACCACGACCAAGGCGCCATGTTCGACCCGGACGGTTTCAACGGCGCCGCCGAGCGCGCGATCTTTTGGACGCGCGAGCAACTCGAAGCCTCCAACGAAAACCGCGCCAAGCGCGAAGCCCGCTGGGAGTTTCTCGCCGAGCGGCCGCGCACCTGGAAAGAAAACGGCTGCCTATTCGTTCATGGCTCGGCACGCAATCCGCTCAACGAGTATGTCTTTCCGGAAGACATTTACAACCAGCGGAAGATGGACCGCATCTTTGCACTGGTCGACAAGGTCTGCTTCCAGGGCCACACACACGTGCCCGGCGTATTCACGGAAAGCTTGCAGGACGATTCGTACCAGTTTCAATCGCCTGATGAATTCAACTTCACTTTCAAGCTCGACGAACGAAAAGCGATGGTCAACGTCGGCTCGGTCGGCCAACCGCGCGATGGTAATTGGCGTGCGTGCTACGTCCTGCTCGATGGCAAGGAATTGACTTTCCGCCGCGTTGAATACGACATCGACAAGACCGTCGAGAAGATTCACGGCATCGAAGACCTGGACGACTTCCTCGGCGACCGCCTCCGCGACGGGCGATAGCACAAAACGGCGAGCGGGGGGCGTTAGCCCCCTGATTCGATCGAAGCTCTCAGCGCAATCCCAATTCCGCGCTCACCCGGCGATACTCGGCTTGTTCCACCGGATGCAATTGCTGCAGCGTCAGCCCCATGTCGTTAGCTCGCCGAAAGGCGGCTTGCGCAACCGTGGCGTTTTTCAATTTCGCATGCACGCGCGTGAGGTGGAACACGCGCGTCGCCGTCGGAGCCTCATCGACGACGCGTTGGAGATCTTTCAGGGCGTCGTTCGGCCTGCCCAGGTTGAGCAGCACGATGGCGCGCGTATCGAGAAGTTCTGGCCGCGCGCCGTACTTCGAGATGGCACGCTCGATCAGCGTCAGCGCATCCGCGGGCGGATCTGAACGCTGCCCCAGTAGCCAGGCGAGATTATTGAGCGCGACCAGGTTCAGGTCGTCCTCGCGAAGGACTTCTCGGCACAGGCGTTCCACTTCGTCGTAGCGGGCCTGCAGTTCCATGAGATTCGCCAGGAAGAGCCGAACCGGCACGCCTCCGATGTTCTTCTTTAGATTGTCGCGCAGATCGGACTCGACGCGATCGAATTCCTGCCGCCAGTTTTGAAAGTTCGTCGGCTGAGCCTCGCTCGGCTTGTTCGCGCACAAGATGGCGACAGCCGTCGCGATTGCTTCCATCTCGTGGTCCTTCACGGCACGCACGCTCGTGCAAAGGTCGATCGCCTCGCGGTACTGCCCGTTTCGGCCATGAAGGTTCGCCAGGAGCAGTCGGCGTTGCGGTAAGGCTTGCGGTTGCTCGGCGTAGGCCTTTAGCAAAGCCGCCGCCTGAGTGACCTGTCCGCGCAGTTCCAATAGTTTCGCGCGCAACTCGATCGAACCGAGGCCGCCCGGCGTCGTCTTGCGTTCCCGTTCCAGGCTCTCCAGCCTCGCGATGATCGGTTCAGCATCGGTGAATTCGCGCTGCTCGATCAGTTCGCGTGCGGCGAAGGTCAGGTAGCGGGCGTTCTTCGGTTGGTCCTGTGCGATCCACTTCAGCAATGCCTTTGCCTTGCCAAAGTGCGGCGAAATGGCGCCCTGATCGATGCACAGGCGCGCAAGCAGGAAGCGTTCCTCGTCATTCAAGGGCGAAACGCGCTGGAGAGTTTCAAGCATCGCAATCGATTTCTCGCGCATCTGGTAGTGCGCGATCGATCCGAGCACCTTGGCCTGCAGCAGTTGTTCTTCGCGAAGATCGGGCGGAGCGCCATCGCCTGGAAGGCCGTTTGCGTCGATCGTGAAACCAGCGAGCTTCAATGCCTCGACGCGCTTTGCCGGTTGATTCTGGCGGATGAGCGCCAAGGCCAGGCCATGTCGGGCGGCCTTGGCTTCGTCCTCTTTCGCGGCAACTTTTTTCTCGTGCAGTTTTCGGAACAGCATCTCGGCCTCTGACCACTGGCCGACACGCATCATGAAGTCGGCGGCGGCCTTGTGAGTCACGGCATTTGGATGCTTCTCGACGGCCAGGCGGTAGTGCTTCGAAGCATCCAAACGTTGACCGAGAAGCTCGAGGCATTGAGCCAACACGAGATCCTGCCTGTCGGCGGGAAGTTTCTTGCGTAGGTTGCCGATCTCGGTATCGGCGTCGGCGTACTGACCCGTGCCGATAAAGAAGCGGATGAGGTTAAACCACGCCTCGGGTTCCTGCGGCGCCAGCGCGACGGCTTTGCGGAACGCAGCCTCGGCGTCACCATTGGCCTGACCATTCGCCGACAAAATCTGGCCCATCCAGAGGTGATCGCGGTAGTTGGTCGATTTGGCGGCCACGACCTGCTTGACGAGATACTCGGCCTTGCGATAGTCACGGCGCTGGAACGAACTCGCGGCATAGTAACGCACGATTTCCTCGCTCGCGCCGTACTGCTTTTGCATCGTCAAAAGAAGCTGGTCCACTTCTTCGTAGCGATTCGCCTGCGATAAAAGCGTGAGCAGATTCCGCGTTGCTGCGGGGTCGCGGCTTCCCTGGTCGATGGCCTTGCGATAATTGGCGATGGCCTGGTCCGGTCTGTCTTGCAGCTCGTCCAGCTCGGCTCGAACCTGAGAAACCGGGGCCCAGTTTGGCCGTTGCGCCGCTGCCATCGTTAGCAGATGACGAGCTTTTTCCAGAGTCGCACGCCCGGCAGCAGGTTCTAGTCGAACGATCCGCAGGGCCTCGCCGAAGCCCCAGTCGGCACTTTCGCCATCGATCTGCTTGATGTCGCGGAGAATGTCTTTGGCCTGGGCATCGTCCTTGCGTGCAATCGCCACTTCGAGCATCTGGACGCGCACGCGCACATCGTGGGTATGCGCCGGCAGGCCGAGCATGGCTCGCATGACGCGCATCGAATCGGCCAGTTGATTCGCGTAGTAGTGGGTCTCGGCAAGCGCTTGCAAGATGGCCGACTGTTCGCTCGGCGAGAATTTGCCTACGGCCTCCTCGAGCTTTTTCATGCCGGCTTTGGCGTCGGCGTCGTTGTGCTGCGACCAGTACCGGATCTGGGCAAGCCGAAAGTCCGCGCGGTTGTTGAACTTCGCCTCGGCGGCGTCGAAAAGTTGGCGCACCAATTTGGCATCTTTCTTGTCGCTCGCCAGTGCGATCAACGCCATCCATGGTTCATGGCGATCGGGAAACTCTGCCGCAGCGTCCTGAAGCAGTTTCTCCGCGCCTGACGCATTTCCCTGAATGTGCGCCCATTCCGCGCGAACGAGAGTCAGGTCCACGGACCGAAGCAGCGTTTTCTCGATTGCCGTCAGCTGAGTTTCGATCTGATTACGCATGCCGGCGTCGAGTTTCCCCGGGCGCTGCATGAGCATGCGGACAAATTCCAGACGGCGCAGGGCGGAGTCGCGTGGATCCTTCGTTCTTGCCGCCAGATCGGCGTAATCGCGCAGCGCGTCGTCCGTTTGGCCGAGCGACCAGCGTGCCCGGGCGATTCCGCGCAGAGCAACCGTCGAGGTTGCATCGGTCTCGGCGGCGCGTTGGAAAGCGCCGAGCATTAGCACGGGTTCTTCGAGATTTTCGTAACAATGCCCCAGGTAAAGATCGATCTGAAACGCGAGTTCCTTGTTCGCACGCAAAGCTGGCCGAACTTTCTCAAACTGCCGAACGGCATCGAACCAGCGCCCGCGCTGGACGTGAAGCCTTGCCTGGAGATAATCCGCCGACACGGGATTGGCGTCGCGGATTTCCAGCACGATCTTGGCGGCATCCTCGAGCCGATTATCGTCGAGCAAGGTGTTCGCAAGATTCCAGCGCAGCATGTGATGGTGCGCCTTGTCGGTTTTCCGCAGGCCTTCTTCGAGTTTCTCGGCGGCCAGGCCTCGTTTACCCGCCTGTGCATGAATCCGCGCCAGCGCGAGATACAGGCGATGCTCGGTCGGAAAACGCGTCAGCCCATCTTCGAGATAGCGCAGCGCGACTTTGCCTTCGCCATGATCCTGGGCGTCCTGAGCGGCAAGACTGAGCACGCCGGCGTCGTGCGGCGCCTTCTCAAGCATGGTGGCGACGAGTCTGGAGACTTCGTCCGCATGCCGGGGCGATTTTCCGAAATCGAGGTGCTTCAACACGGGAATGAGTCGAAGGTAAGCGTCGATTTTTTGCGGATCCCGCTGGATCGCCAGGCGGTAAGCGGTCGTGGCCTGTGGCAGCTGATTCTGTGCCTCGTGCCACATACCCATGAGGTAGGCAGGCTCGGCTGACTGCGGCTGACTTTTTTCCAGCCAATCCAGATGATCCTTGGCGGATTCGAATTTCCGCCCGGCGATGAACAGCTGGCAGAGGCGCTGACGCAACCCATGCCGATTTGGATCTTTCGCAAGGACTTGCTCGATTACGAACCGCGCCTTTTCGCGCCGCTGCGGAGTATTCGCAAGTTTTGGATCCGACTGGATCATTCCCAGTTGCTCGCGGCGATCGAGATCATCCCGCGCGAAGGCGAGATACCGATCCAAATAGCGAGCGGCTCGGTCGGGCTTGCCGTCTTTCTCGGCTTGCTCGGCTTGCCAAAGGAGCGCTTCCGCGATGTTGCTCGCCTGAAGGCGATGCAGGCCGAAAATAAGACCGGCCGAAAGAGAAAAGAAAAGGACGAGGAAGAGGAAGAACTTCGTGTTCACGGTGCGCATGGGTCCGTCCATGTGTCAATGAGGTCAATCAAGTGGTGCAATTGACGATCTAGCGATTATCCCCTGGGGCTTGCAAAGTAGCCCCAGGGGTTTCAAATTTGCCATCTGAGATTCAATATCTCTAGCTCTTCTTCATGCGTCGACGAAGGACGAAGAAGAGCGGCAAACCGAGACCTGCGAGGACGGCCGAAGCGGGTTCGGGCGTTTCGCTCGGGGGCGGCGGCGGGGGCGGTTCGCCGCTGCCGCCGGGACCGTCGGTGGGAACGATGGAGACGATCGCCTGGATCGATCCCGGGGCGCCGCCCGGCTGGCCCGGAGGCGTGAAGCTGGAGATCTGCACCGAGTAGGTTCGCCAACCCACATCATCGGCGCCAAGAGTGACCGTGGCAACCGTCGGGCTCGTCCACGAATTACCGCCAGGCAGGAAGCTCTTCGTCGTCGCGTTGGACGCCGAGAACAGGCCGGAGAAATTGACCGAGCCGTTCGTCGTCTTCGTGCCCGACGAGCTTCCCGTGGCCAGGATGTCGGTGAAGTTGACGGCGAGATTGAACGGCACGTTCGAGAAGCTATCCGGCGCCGAATCAATTGCCGTGCTGGAGGTCGTCAGGTTGTAGATGATGATACCGGAATCGCCGCTCGCCACGCCGGAACTGCCGGCGAACGTCACCGTGGACGTACCCAGCGGGTTGTTGTTGTTATTGATCTTCGTCGTGGTCGCGGAATAGCCCCACGGAATGCTGTCGGCACGCACCGGCGCGGCTGCTGCCGCCAAGAGCACCGCCAGGGCGGCACACCAAGCTGTCATGGTTTGTTTCATCATTCGCATCCTTTCGAATTTGCTACGGGGGAAAAAAATTCTATTTTTCGGGTTTACATTTCCCTCAGCCCGTTCGCATCGATGAAGCATCAAAGAGGTCGTTTTCAAGCGTCTTGCTGAGTGCCTACCTCACGGGAGCGAATGTTAATGAAAATGCCAGAACGAAGTCAAGGCCAAGAAACGTGAGTGAATGGTGACCGTGTTATCTTTCGCACAGCCAGTAGCGATTCATTGGCGAGCCTAGCCGCGTAAGCGGCAGGTTGAATACGCAACCGTCGGTTCAACCTGCCGCTTACGCGGCTAGGCTCGCCTGGTGTCTCAATTGGCTCCGAGTGGTGCATCGCTGGGTGCGCGAACGATCGAGTTCAATGCTGGCGCTTCAGGCTAACCGGGGAAGATGCGGAGCGATCGCCTGTCAATGCCTGCGCCACGGCGGTCACGAGGGAATCTGTCTGGTCCGCCAACAGAGTTCGCACGTCAAATAATACCCTGCCGTCGCGCACTCGCGCCATCACGGCTGGATTGCCCATCCGCAGGCGTTGGGCCAAATCCTCGTCGCTGCAAACGCTCGGCTCGGCCTCGACGACCCACGTCGCCATCTGCTGATCGGGCAACGATCCGCCGCCGACGTAGGAGATATCCGGGCAGGCATTGACGCTTGTCCACCCCGGAATGACCCTGAGCCTTTCCGCCAGCATCTCGGCCCGGCGACGCAGTTCGTCGATCGGCAGACCGAGAAGATGCAGGATCGGAATTTCTCGCAGGGCGCGTTCTTCATTCAAATAAATTCGCAGCGTCGCTTCCAGGGCGGCGAGCGTCATCTTATCGCAGCGGAAAGCACGCATGAGCGGATCCTTCTCGATGCGCTGAATCCACTCGCGCCGTCCCGCCAAAATCCCCGCCTGCGGCCCGCCCAGCAACTTGTCGCCGCTGAAGAGCACGAGGTCGGCCCCGTCGGCGATGCTGGCCTTTGCAAGAGGCTCGCCGCCAAATCCGAAGCGATGATAATCGACAAGCGCGCCGGAGCCGATGTCGTCGATCACGGGAATGTTGTGCTTCTTGCCCAGTGCAACGAGTTCCGACGTGGCGACCGATTCGGTAAAGCCGGCGATGCGATAGTTCGACGTGTGAATCTGCATCAACGCAGCCGTGGCAGGTCCGATGGCCTTTTCGAAATCGCTCGCCCTGGTGATATTCGTCGTGCCGACTTCGCGCAGCGTCGCGCCGGATACGGTCATGATGTCCGGGATGCGGAAGCTGCCGCCGATCTCGATGAGCTGACCGCGCGAGACGATGACCTCTCGGCCCTGCGCGATCGTCCGCAGCGCGATGACGGTGGCGGCTGCGTTGTTGTTGACGACGGTGGCCGACTCCGCTCCGGTGAGTTGAGTCACCCAGTCGCGGATGGGATTTTGGCGCGACGAGCGTTTGCCCGTTTCGAGGTCGAGCTCCAGATTGAGGTAACCGCATGCCGCGTCGTACGCCGCCTTGCCGGCTTCGTGTGCCATCGGCGCTCGGCCGAGGTTCGTGTGAAGCACGATGCCGGTGGCGTTGATGACGGTCCGCAATCGCGGTTGCACGCTGCGCTCAAGGCGAGATGCCGCTCGCTGGGCGATGGCGTCGGCGGAGCATTCTCCGTTCGGCGAATCGCCGAGAGATAGGCGCCGCCGAACCTCCGCGAGTTCCGCGCGTACCGCCGCCACGACGCCGTCATGCCCATGTCGCGCGACCAGTTCGGCCAGACTGGGCAGTTGCAGAACGTCGTTGACTGCGGGCAAATGGCGATAGGGATTGGCAGTCGAACTCATGGTCCCTTCACGTCCCCTTCTTTCTCGAATGCTTTGGCATCATGAGGCAGTCCAACACGCATGTAAAAACGGGCAAAGGCCTGAGCCAAATGCTCGCGATAAGGTGAGCGTAAACGAAGGCGCGGACCCACATCTTTTGCAAATTTCTGCAGGAATGCAGAAGGCAGCGTATAGAGCCTACGAAAATTCACTACGGACCACTCAAGAGTGACCTCACCACTGCACTTGTGTAATAATGATAACCCCGGAACATTGCCCTCGATGAGCTTCCTCCGAAAATCGCGAGACAATACCATCGAGTTTCCGCGACTCATTTCCTCTTCAACGATACTGACCCAACTCGAAACCTGTGCGAGTAATACCTGTGTAGCTCGACCATGTTGAAGATCTCAACTTTGAGTCAGTACGATCAAATCGGTCATTACCCATTGCACGAGCAATTCTTTACCCACCACCGGCCATTCGTGATCCCATCGAGCAGGACACGCGAAAAACAGATCCCCTTGCATCAAGGAGTCGCCAGCGACGATCTCATACCAACTTTGTGATTCCATTTATTCATCCGGGCTAGAGAACATTCTCCATTCATCGTCCGTCAAACCGAGTGTATCGGATTCTTTAACGACAGCCACGATGCGTCCCATGAATGCCTTGCAACTTTTATCGCCTTGCGTGGACGGCGCGAAATCACACTCCACGCCTGGAAGCAGTGGCTCATCGTCGGTTGTTCGCTTCTTTAACTCGGCAACCTCCGCGCGAAGCTCATCCACCTCGCGCCTGAGCGACTGAAATTGTTCTTCCAATTCTTCGTGCAACATGGATAAACACTCCTTCGTTGGTTCTCCGCCAGGCGTTCCGTAAGCACATACAATTATCTTTGATGGCTCAAGAATACTCACGCTCTTTCATCATCTTACTCGACAGTATCGGGAACCACAATGACCATTCATCGTCGGCGGTTTGTTCGTGAGTCGTTGTTGTCCGGGCTGTTTCTGCATGCAGGATGGGACTCGCTCGCTGCACAGGCGCCGCAGGTGTCGCCGTTCTTGCAGGGGAATTTCGCTCCCGTGCGCGAGGAGACCACGGCCGCCAATCTGCGCGTCATCGGGCGATTGCCGCGCGGGCTGGAAGGCATGTACGTCCGCAATGGTCCGAATCCGCAGTTCCCACCGCGCGGCCGATACCACTGGTTTGACGGCGATGGCATGCTGCACGGCGTCCGCGTTCGCGGCGGCCAGGCGGACTACATCAACCGATACGTCCGCACAGCCGGCTGGCAGGAGGAGAATCGCGCGGGCCGGGCAACCTACACAGGCATGCTTGAACCACCGGACCTCGCTCGCGCGGTTCTCGGCGGCACGCCCTACAAAAACGCCGCCAACACCGCGCTGGTGTCGTACGACAATCGCCTGCTCGCGCTGTGGGAAGGCGGCGAACCGCATGCCATTCGACTGCCCGATTTGCACACGCTTGGCACATACAACTTCGCCAGGCGGCTGAATCACGCCTTCACGGCCCATCCGAAAATCGACGCTCGATCGAATGAGATGATGTTTTTCGGCTACAGCCCGATTCGCCCGTTTCTGCGCTACACGGTCGCCAACCTTCGCGGCGAGATTGTCCATTCGACGCCGATCGATCTGCCTCGCTCGGTGATGATCCATGATTTCGCCATCACCGAACGGAACACGCTATTTCTCGATCTTCCGGTGACCTTAAGCATAGAACGGGTGATACAAGGTCAGCCGATCATGCGCTACGAACCGAATCTCGGCGCTCGCATCGGGGTACTGCCGCGTCGTGGTCAGGGACGCGACATCCGCTGGTTTAATATCGCGGCATGCTACGTCTTTCACACATTGAACGCCTACGAAGACGGCGACGAAGTCGTTCTGCATGCGTGCCGAATGACTACGTTCCCCGCCGATCTTGCCGGCGCTGCCCGCGCCGATGGGCGCGACGAGCGTCCGCCGACTTTGCACGAATGGCGAATGAATCTTCGCAGTGGAGCGGTGCGCGAGCGCGGCATTGATGACGCTGCGTGCGAATTCCCACGCTTTCGAGACGATCTGATGGGACGCCGGCATCGCTTCGGCTACGCGGGAAAGATAGCCGGGATGGAATTCGACGGCCTGACGAAATTCGACCTCCAGGCCAATCGTGTCGTACATCACACGCACGGTCAGGGACGGTTCGGCGGCGAGGGCGTCTTCGTCCCCGACGCCGACGCACACGGCGAAGACGCCGGCTGGCTGATAACGTTCGTGCACGACCAGCGTGAAAATCGCAGCGAGCTTGTGGTGATCGACGCGCGCGACTTCCGTGCCGCCCCGATCGCGCGAATCGTCATTCCGACGCGGGTTCCGTACGGATTTCACGGCACATGGGTCCCGCACGCGAATATTCCAGCGATGCCTTGATGTTTGGCAAATCAAGAGCGTAGGCGACTGGATCAACGCAACGAAACGGCGAATTTTCTCCAGTCGCTCATGCTCCTGGCTCCGCTGAAACTCTACGTCCCGCAGAAGGTTCGGTAAGTGGACTCGTCTTCCGGCGGCTCGCGGTAGGCTGACGAATCGACGCTGTCTTCGAACGGGGACGCCAATACCGCTAGCAATCGATGCAGCACTGACAGGTCGCCGCGCTCCTCCGCGGCGGCGAGGGCTTCCTCCACCCGATGATTCCGCGGAATGACCGCCGGGTTCACCGCGCGCATCGCGGCGCTGGCCGATGCCTTTGTCTGGCCCTCGGCGCCGAGGCGAAGCTGCCACCGTGCATACCAGTTTTGGAAATCCGCCTCTTGAAACTGGTCCCCGATCGGCATTTCTCCTGACGATAGATCACGGAAGGTATTCGTGAAATCAGCCTGCGATTTTTGCATCCACTCCAGCAGCGACCGAAACAAATCGACGTCGTCGTATGCACTCGTCGTTAGTCCGAGTTTTAGCCTCATGCCGGCAAGCCAATAACGCTCGAACATGGCGGGATATTCGCCGAGAATCTCCATGGCGATGGCGACGGCCTTCTCTTGGACGGGATCGAATAACGGCAACAGCGACTCGGCGAAGCGTGCGAGATTCCACTGGGCGATCGCGGGTTGATTGCCATAGGCGTATCGCCCGGCTTGGTCGATCGAGCTGTATACGGTGTTGACGCGGTAGGCGTTCATAAACGCACACGGGCCATAGTCGATCGTCTCGCCGGAGATGGCCATGTTGTCGGTGTTCATGACGCCGTGAATGAATCCGACGAGTTGCCAGCGGGCGATCAGCGAGGCCTGGCGATCCGTGACGGCGCGGAAGAAATCGACGTACTGGCGCGGAGTGTCAAGCACTTCTGGATAGTGGCGTTGGATCGCGTAATCGGCCAGCACGCGCAGATTTGCGTCGTCTCGACGGGCCGCGATATACTCGAACGTGCCGACGCGGAGATGACTGGCGGCCACGCGGGTGAGTACGGCGCCTTTCAGTTCGGTCGTTCGGTAAACCGTTTCCCCGGTTGCTACGACAGCGAGACTTCGCGTTGTGGGAATGCCGAGGGCAGCCATGGCTTCGCTGATGATATACTCGCGGAGCATCGGCCCGAGAGCGGCGCGGCCATCGCCGCCTCGTGAAAATCGCGTTCGGCCCGCGCCTTTCAATTGAATGTCCACTAGCTTGCCGGACGGCGTGCGGTGCTCGCCGAGCAGGATGGCGCGGCCATCGCCGAGCATCGTGAAGCCGCCGAACTGATGGCCGGCGTAGGCCTGGGCGATCGGCTGAGTTTCGCCTGGAAGGTCCTGGCCGGCGAAAAATGCCGCTGCCGCTTCCGGCGAGAGCCCTGCGAGGTCAAACCCAAGCTCTTTCGCCAGGCGGTCGTTCTGTATCGCCATCCGCGGCGCACGCAGTGTTGCAGGCTTCGCCGGCGCGAAGAAAATATCCGGCAGCCGCGCGTATGTGTTTTCGAATCGCCAGCCCGGCGAGTTGTTGCCATCAATCGACTTCAAGTCGGCCATTTCGGTTCTCCTGCGATCCATCCTACCCATCCTATTCAATGTTGGAAATTCCAAATTATCGAGTGCGAATCCCTCTGTACTAACATTTCACGGAAATCGTTAAAATTTTGAGGTATAATCATACCGTGGAGTTCCGGGATCCGTTCGCATGATTTCGCTGGTGACTATTTCTTTGCAAGTGCAACCGTTTGAACGGATAGGCTATGGTGAATGAGAGAAAGCCCAAGGAAAGTCAACGAGTCGGCGCCTACGAATTGCTGGAGAAGGTCGGCCAGGGCGGCATGAGCTCCGTGTACAAGGCCCGGCATTCAGCAACCAGTGAAATCGTTGCCGTAAAAATCGCGTCCAGGCTCGTTCTCAACAGCGAGCACCTGATGCGGCGATTCGAGCAGGAATATGCGATCGCATTCCCTCTGCGTCACCGCCATCTCGTAAAGGTGCTCGACTATGGGACCCACGACGCGGTCCCATTTCTCGTCATGGAGTTCATCGACGGCCAAAGCCTCGGACAGAGATTGAAGAAGGAACAATTCAGCGAAAACGACGCGTTGGCGGTGGTGCTTCAAGTCGTCGGCGCGCTCAGTTATCTGCACAAAAAGCAGATTATCCATCGCGATATCAAGCCAGGCAACATCCTGTTCACAAAGGCCGGCGACGCGAAACTCGCCGATCTGGGCCTCGTCAAGGACCTCGAATCGATGAGCCAGCTGACACGCTCCAACGTCGGCCTTGGCACGATGCAATTCGCCGCTCCCGAACAATTCGACAACGCCCGCGCGGCCGATATTCGCAGCGATGTCTATTCACTCGCCGCCACCATGTATGTGATGCTCCTCGGCGAGTATCCGTTTGGCGACGGTTCCGTCATGGCGATGCTCGGCCGCAAGCTCCAAAATCGATTCGACGCGCCGAGGATGAAGCTGCCGTCGCTGCGTCCGTGCATCGATCAGGCGATCCGCCTGGCCTTGCACAATGATCCGGCAAAGCGTCCGGCATCCATCGACGAGTTTGCCGACCTGCTGACAGGCGATCGCAAACATGACGGCAGCGATTCGGACCTGCCAGGCAAATCCTCGTTGTCGCATTCCGGGAGAAAGAAGCCGAAATTAGGCGGTTCCGAGCGTCGCGTTCATGAGCGCTATTCGATCGAGATGGACGCGAAATGCCGGGCCATCGCCAATAGAGCCGGTCATCTTTGGGACGCGTTGATCGTGGACCTATCGACCTCCGGCGTATGCATGCACCTCGGCCGTCGATTCGAGGTTGGGAGCATCCTGGAGATCCTCTTTTGTCAGGAGGAGTCTGACAGCAACGCGCGACAGATGGTGCGCGTCCGGTGGATCAAGAGCTCGGAAAAGAAGGGCTGGATGTTTGGCTGCGAGTTTGTCAATGCCATCAACGACGATCAAGTCCAGTCGATTGTGGTTCACCAGATGAACAAAACACGCGTCACGGGTTGACCAGTTCGACCTGAAATCCTCTCGATATTATTCGCCCGAAACAACTCCCGCTTCATTCCGGATTCTCCATTCTCATCATAGTTGTAATGCCAAGAAGGTACGATTGGCCAACACGGGAGGGGCGCTTGGCCAACAGCCGATGGCCAAGCGCTTTGCCACTTTTTCGGCCTTTTTTTGCACTTCTAGGGGGTGTTGGCCAACTAGCCGGGGGAGGGGTATAGGGAAATGCATTCAGATTATTTTGGCAAAAACCGAAAAAAGCCTCACAACCGACTTTGCAAACCCACTCACAAGCGCGTTACGATGAGGAAAAAAAACGCCGCACCTCTCGCTCAACGAGCCAGCGTAGGCGCAGCATTTTTTTTACTCCACTCCAGCGTATTTTTCTGGCCATCCAGGCGTGATAAAGGTTCCTGACACCATTTTCCATTTTCCGCGTCTTGATCGTCGCAATCGGTTAAGGCTCACACACTGAAGCCGTCGCTCACTGCACCGGGCACTTTCAAGCAACAGTCTCCATTCATTTGAGAGAGACTGTGGGCACTTTCGTAGGAGTTTTTTCGATGAACCGTCTGTCGACTTTCCAACAGTTCGGCCTACTGTGCTTGGGCGCCACCTTCTGTATGTTTCCGGTCGGCTGCGACAGCAGCAACAGCCAGGTTGATGCCCTCGTCAAAGAACGAAGAGCCATCGAAGTGGAGTTCAAAGCTGCCGGGGGGGATCCTGTGAAACACACTATCGTGAACAAAAAACGGCAGGAATTGCTTATCAAGGTGGTGGGATTGACTGAATCGCAGCAGAAGGAATACGGCAATAAACTTCTGAGCGAAGACATTGAGCCGTGACCTCGAGTGTCTTCAAATACTCAGGGTGAAGATGGCAAAAAGACGAGGAAGAGAAAAGAGGGCGGGAGGCATTGTTTTTGCTGGGTTTTTGAAGGACAATACCCGATCACCCAGTAGAAGGAGCCGGTGCCGAATTCTACGTCGCGGAAACAGTCAGGTTTTTACATCATCGTATCACGCTGGCAGATGTGATTGCAAAGGCGTTGTTGAGATTTTTCGCCATCTTCGCCAAGATATGCTGCATGCAGTTGCCCCCCCCTCTCCCCCTTTGCAACTTGGCCAACACCCCCTAAAAGTGCAAAAAAAGGCCGAAAAAATGCGGAAGCGCCTGGCCATTTGCTGTTGGCCAAGCGCCGCCTGGCCAGGCGGGTTTCGGTTGAGTGATTTTTGCTTTTTGCATGTTCCCAGGATTGTGCCTAGGATAAAAAAAGACATTCTCTAACGCCAGGGACTGTCGCCCGAAACCTGGGAGCAGACCATGACTCCACTCGCTGATCCCGCCGAGGCATTCGAGCAACGCTGGAATAACGGTCAACGGCCCGACCTGAGCGCGTTTCTCCGTGAGACAGGCCCGTTGCCCTTGGCTCAATTGGCGGCGGTTGTGCTGCTTGATCAGCGGTTTCGCTGGCGGGAACCTGAGCCGGAAGGCACCGTTCGGCCCGGGGCGGCGACTTTCCAACCGGACGAATCGATGTGGGTCGAGGCGTATTTTCGACAATTCCCCGACCTACAGGCCGACGCTGAAATCGCCGTCGATCTCCTGTTCAACGAGTTCCTCCTGCGTGAAAAACTCGGCAAACCGCCCGAGTTTGATGAGTATGCGTCGCGCTTTCCCCAGCATGCCGCGGCAATGAAGGACCAAATCGAACTGCACCGCGCTCTGGATGCCAAGAACACATCGGGACCCGCCAGCACCGTCGTCGCGCCGGAACCGGTGGCTACGCAAGCCGCGCCGGTGCCCGAAATTTTTGGGCGATATCGAATCGTCAAACCGTTGGGCCAGGGCGGTATGGGCACAGTGTACTTGGCCGAGGATACGCAGCTCAAGCGGCAGGTGGCGCTCAAGATTCCGCGTTTCGTCGGCGGGAGCCGTGCTGTCATGCTCGAACGCTTTTATCGCGAAGCTCGCATCGCTGCCACGTTTCACCATCCGCATTTGTGTCCCGTTTACGACGTCGGCGAAATCGATGGCAACCCGTATCTGACGATGCCCTTGCTCACGGGCGAACCGCTCTCGACCTGGCTCAAGCGCAGCGGGCCGTTGGAGCCAGGTGCTGCGTGTCGGCTCGTCTGCTTGATCGCCCGCGCAGTTCACGTCGCGCATCAGGCGAGCGTGGTGCATCGGGATCTCAAGCCCGCAAACATAATGCTGACAAGCGGATCGTCCGACGACGCGCCCGAACCCGTGGTCATGGATTTCGGCGTGGCCCGGCGCGACGATGCCCAGGATCCACGCCTCACGAGCACCGGCGCCGTGCTAGGAACCGGCGCGTACATGCCACCCGAACAGATCGGCGGGGACGCTGCCCTGATCGGTCCGACGGCGGATGTGTATAGCCTGGGCGTCATCTTGTACGAGATGCTCGCGGGCCGCACGCCCTTCAAGGGCGGATTGCACGAGGTGCTGCGTGCCGTGCTGACGCAGGCACCGCCCTCGCCTCGGCAATTCAGGCGGGACATTGATCCGGTTCTGGAGGCGATCTGCCTGAAGGCGCTCGCCAAGGAGCCCAAGGATCGCTACGCGTCGATGGCCGACTTCGCGGCTGCGCTGGAGCCGTTTCAGCACGCGACGACGAAAGCGCCGCCACTCGTCGCATCATTACCGCCAGCGGCGGCCAAATCGTCCGCGCGAGTGCTTGCAGGTGTCGTCGGCGTGATTCTCGTGGCGGCAATGTTGATCGGAATATGGATCGCGTCCGGTTTCTTTGCGCCGCCGTCGAAGCCGAGCACAGAACTCACGCAAAAATCCGATGGCAAAAAGAGCGAATCTGAAATCGTTCAACCGGTGAAGAAAAGCGACAAAACGGAATCCGCAAAGGTCGTGAAGAGCCTTGACGCCAAATCCGAAAAGACGGACGATACGAAGACGATCGCCAAGGTCGAGAAAAGTCCCCCGGACAAAGTGAAAAAGCAGGAAATCGCCAAGGCCGAAAAGAAAGCCGAGTTCCCGCGCGTGCTGCGAGGGCATACCGCGACGGTTCGCACGCTAGCGATCAACCCCGCCAAACCCAACGAACTCGCCAGCGGCAGCGACGACGGCACCGTCCGCATCTGGGACATCGCAGCCGACAAGCATCGCACGCTGAAGGGAAATCCAGGCCCCGTGCTCGCCGTCGCTTTTAGCCCCAACGGCAAACAACTCGCCTCCGCAGGTGGAGATCTCGATAAGCTGGCATTTGATGTTCAGCTCTGGGACGTGCCCGGCGAACGCGTCGTGACCCGATTCAAAGGGCACTTCTACCTCGTATCAAGCCTCGCCTTTAGCCACGACGGCAAAATGCTGGCCTCAGGCGCGGGCGATAACACCATCCGCCTGTGGGACCTGGTCACTGGCAAAACCGAGGAGACGAAGCGCCTGCAGGACGACTTCTACATCAATGCCGTCGCCTTTCAGCCAAAAGGCAAAATGTTGGCATCGGGAAGCAACGGCGAGGTCGTTCGCCTATGGGATATCGCGACGGGAAAAAGCACCACCCTGAAGGGGCACGAAAGGCCCGTGCTCGCCGTCGCATTTAGCCCGGACGGCAAAACCCTGGCCTCGGCGAGCGAGGTCAACAACCAGATCAAGATCTGGGATGTCGCCACGGGTCGAAATACGGCGACACTGGAGGGGCATGAGGGCGCAGTCAACTCCTTGGCCTTCAACCACGATGGCGCCCAACTGGCTTCGGGCAGCGCGGACAAGACCGTAAAGGTGTGGGATATCGCCGCGGGCACGAGCATCGCGACCTTCGACGAACATCAAGATGTGGTTCACGCCGTGGCTTACAGTGCCGACGGCAGCACCATCTTTTCCGCCAGCAAGGACCAGACAATCCGCCTGCGAAACGCTCCGCGGTCGAAAAAGTGATTGGCCCGCTTCGCTATTCCGCATCCGTTCCGCTTCGGCTACCATAACAGGGGAGACGAAACGAGGGAACCATGGCAGATGCGACCATTGCACCGATCGGCTGGGAGAAAGCGCTCATGGCGGCAGAGAAGGTCAAAGAGCGATTGCGTCGAGCCACCAAGGCCCTCGATGACGCGGGCGTACCCTACGCCGTCGCGGGTGGCAACGCCGTCGCCGAGTGGGTTGCGAGAGTGGACGAGGAAGCGGTTCGCAACACACGCGATGTCGATTTGCTGATTCGCCGAGCGGATTTTTCGTCGGCTCGCTCAGCTCTGGAATCGGCGGGATTCGTTTATCATCACCTACTCGACGTGGACATGTTCCTCGATGGCCCACAAGGAAAGCCGAGCGGCGGCATTCACCTGCTCTATGCCGGCGAGAAAGTGAAGCCCGAGTACGAACACGCATCTCCCGACCTCTCCGAATCGGAGCGTGCGGCGGAGTTTCAGGTCACGTCTCTTGAGGCGCTGGTACGCATGAAATTGATCTCCTGGCGAGACAAGGATCGCACCCATCTGCGTGACATGATCGGCGTGGGGCTTATCGATTCCGCCTGGACCGCTCGCTTGCCGCCGCCGCTAGACAACCGACTACAAGCATTGCTCGACGACCCGAATGGCTAGGCGAAAACATAGGAAAACTTGAACCATGGCAGATGCAACTATAGCACCGATCGGCTGGGAGAGAGCGCTCATGGCAGCCGAAAAGGTCAAAGAGCGGTTGCGACGCGCGACGAAGGCGCTCGATGACGCCGGCATTCCCTATGCCGTCGTTGGCGGAAACGCCGTCGCCGAGTGGGTAGCGCGAAAGGACGAAGGCGCGATTCGGAACACTCGCGATGTCGATGTTTTGGTTCGTCGCACCGATTCGATTAATGTGCGCACGGCTCTGGAATCAGCGGGGTTCGTTTATTATCAGCTTCTTGACGTAGACATGTTCATCGATGGCCCTCAAGGAAGACCAAGCGAAGCCGTACATCTTCTCTACGCTGGCGAGAAAGTGAAACCCGAGTATGAGCATACATCGCCAGATCTCTCCGAATCGGAACGAGCCGCGGAATTTCAGGTCGCGTCGCTTGAGGCTCTCGTACGCATGAAACTCGTCTCCTGGCGGCGAAAAGACCAGGTCCACCTGCTCGACTTGATCGGCGTGGGACTCATAGATGCAACCTGGCCCGCTCGCTTTCTGCCGCCTCTGGGCGACCGGTTGCAAGAACTGTTGGACGATCCGAACGGATAGCCCCTGACGCTGGGCTGATGAAAACCAAACGCTGCGTTCATCCGAAAAGTGTTGCGCATTTTCTCCCCTCTCCCACCGGGAGAGGGGTCGGGAGTGAGGGCCGCAGGTCGCATGCAATGCTGAGATTTGTCTGGCATTGCCATCGTCAAGCGGCCCTCACCCCTTCCCTCTCCCGGAGGGAGAGGGAGCACTTCGCGCAACGATTTCGTACGTCGGATACTGTCGCATCAGTGCGAATTTTCAATAGTATTCATCAGCCCAGGCTGACGCACTGGCTATGGCCAAAGTTTCTCGACAGACGGGTTCGTGCGCAATTGACTCGCGACCATCATATTCTCGACAGCGCGGTGCAAACCTCCGAGCGAATACACCATCCGGCTAGGACTCGAATTTCGCGACAAGCCGATACGATCCAGCCCATCGCAAATAAACTCGACCGTCGGCTGCATCACGGCTGCATAGCGCATCGTAAACGGATGGCCGCGGAGGATGCCGTGCATAAGGTTCGGGCCTTTGTCGGTCCAGAGGTGCCTGGACGGCTGTCGTGCCGACCAGTATTCGTCGCCAAATCCAATATTCCTTCGCACTCGCTCCGCATAGTCCTTCGGCGTCTTGCAAAAAGCGTCCAGCGTCTCTGCGCGGCGGGCCAGCATCACCCATTCAGACGTGAAATGGCCGACCTCGCTAACATCGTTGCCATCGCCCGCGCGATAGGACGAATCCATGTCGTGGCCAACCCGCACGTGCAGTTTCAACTCCGCCCCGATCCGTGCAAGCACGGGCGGCAGATCAAGGAATCGGTGCGACGTGTGAACGCACAGAACGCCATCGTCGGCCAGATGATTCATGCACTCGGCGATGCCTTCCTGGGTGAATAGATCGAGAAAGATCTTCTCGCCGTTCTCGCCCGTGCAGGCTTCCAGAACCATCAGATGATAGTACCCGCGAGGCGCCTGTTCCGTCAACAACCTGCGCGGCGAACCGTGGACGACACGAACATTCGTGCCGCGGTCGATGGCGTCGGGAATGAAGTGAAAGAAGCGATCCTTGCCGTTGCGAGCATGCAGGTCGATGATTTCCTTCGTCGGCTCGTAAAAATCGAAGCACTGCCCGGGCCTGGCGTAACTCGCCACCGTACCGGCTTCCATCCCGATGACGGCGACAGGCGGCTCGGACCACATGACCGCGAGTTGCGGCATCGCAGCCCCACCAAGGCCAAGGCATCCCGCCGCCACGAGCGACGCAGGGAATCGAGCGTCGGCAGCGTAGGTATTCGGCTCGCCGGGGAACCAGTTGAACCGCTGAAACGCCATACCCAGCGGCCCGCGCGGATGGTAATAGGTCGTCGGCAGTCGCCGATACTGCGCGTCGGCGAAGCAGAATCCGAAATGAATATTGTCACGATAGATCGCGACCGACGGCAACGCCTTGCCGTTCCCATCGCGCTGCGGATAGCCGGCCACGCGGATATTGCCCGACCGATAACGAACATCCTCCCGACCAGGCTGGGCAATCGCGGATGCGGCATGAACCATGAAACTAACGGAAACCACAATGACCATGAAGGTGCGTGCCATGGCAATGAACTCCGATAGAGTGGGGAAATGGTGTTACTGTCACTATATGAATGACGTCCGCGCGGGACGATCTCGCCGGAATGTGAGCGGCGTAGTGTCATTTCCCATTCACGCGACCCAAATATCAGTCAACGATGTCGGTCTCCGCAGGCGCAGCACTCGGTATTGCAGCCAGATATTTTTCGAATTCCTCCCGGCGGCCAGCGGCAGCCTCACGCCTTAGATAATCCATCGTCATCACGGCAGCCAATTTCTCGCCGGCAGCGCTAGCCATGAACTGGCTCACTGTATAGCCCTCTCTCGCTGCCAGGGCTTCGATGTGCCTCTTTAACGAATCCGGCAATTCGACGGTCAACGTGCTCATGGTTGTTTCCTAATTAGATTCAAGAACTGCCGCGGTGACATCGCGGTTACTCCGAGTTGCTCGGAACCTGCGAAATCCTTTACGTTATGCGTTATTATATACTGACAGCCCGCCGCCCATGCTAACTCCAGCACCATGTCGTCATTGGCATCAGGCAAAAACGGGCGCCATAAGAAGTGAATCTCCTGCAAATGGCATTGTCCAGCAAGATAGCGCACGAATCCTAGGGCTTCGTTTTCCGTCAAGCCAGATGGAAGGTTCTCCGGCCGCGACAGTACGTCCTGCCATTCGGCATAGAGCGCGACCGAAAGGCAAGGTTTGAACTCCAAGGCTGGGATCGAACTGATAATTGCGAAGCTAGCACCCAGCCGGGAACGGGACGCCGAGACCAGCACGTTCGTGTCCAACACCACTCGCAAGGTCTGTATTTCGGCCATGATGAAATGATATGCCTATTTTCGTCGAAACAGAACCTTCCTGCGTTCAAGTGCTCGCTGAACCCAATCCGATTCACTTCCCGGCTCGCGCGACACCCTCATACAATAACTCCACATCCACGGCGCACACTCCAACACGGACAAACGACCCATGACCGATCTGCAGCATGTTCCCGCTTCCGCAATCTTCACCGGCTGGGACTTTAGCACCAGCGGCGTCAAATGCCTCGCGTTCGATCTCGACGGCAACACCGTTGCTCAAGCCCGACTCACCACCGACCTCTGGACCGACGGCGGCGTGAGCGAGCTCAACCTCGCACAACTCGAAGGACAGGCCCGCGCGTCGGTGCGTGCGATCGCTGCCGCGCTGCGCGATGCAGGCCGGTTGAGCGACTGGATCGCCGGCGGCATCTCCGCGACGCACCACACCGCCGGCCGCATCGACGCCTGCCGAAACCAGGTCCGTCGTGCGATCTGCTGGAACGACGCCACACTGGCGAAATACCACGCCAAAGGACTCGAACGTCTCGGCGGCCAGGCGAAGGTTCGCGACTTGATCGGCGGTCCCTGGGCGAGCCGATACAGCCTCAGCCATCTCGTGAAAGACGAAACCCACCTCGACGAAGCCGACTGGAACCGTACCACGAAAATCCTGTCGCACGGCTCCCTCGCCGCTGGGTACCTCACGGGCAACTTTGACGTCACAAGCCTATCGTCCGCGGCGTCATCTGGACTCATGGATCTGCGCACCAAGCAATGGCAGCGTGGCATGCTCGATGCCATCGAATGTCCCGCCTATCGCGAACTCGCATGGTCGCAGTTGCCGCGCATCGTCGATATGGATGTTCCCGTCGGACCATTGCATCCCGCTTATGCGCTAGAAGCCGGGCTGAACGCGGCAAATGTCCCAATCATCTTCCCGACTTCGGACGACCAACAAGCGGGCCTGATCGGCGGCGGCGCCGTGGACGCGGGACAGATGGCGATCATCCTCGGCACGTCCGCCGTCGTCAATTCGTCGTCCGCATCCATTCCGGAAAGCGACGCGCTCGACGTCATGAAACTCAACTGGGGTCCATACCTGCTCATGCGCTGTTACAACAACGGCGCCCAGTTCGTCAACAAGATCGTCGGCAAATCGCCCGATTGGGCCGCGCTCGAATCAGAAGCGCGAAGCGTGCCCGCCGGATGCAAGGGCGTAAGCGTCTCGCCGTTCGTCTTCGCGGAGCCGTCGCTTGGCATCGACGAGCCTGACTTTCGCTGGGAACCGAAGCAGCCGAAAGAACCCGGAAAGCGTTTCCGCGCAGCCCTGGAAGCGCTGGCGTACCTCATCGCATTTGGCGTACGGGCGCATCAACGAGCCGGGCAACAAATCACGCGGATCACCGTGTCCGGCGGCATCGCCCGCAGCGCGCTCATGTGCGAGATCCTGGCGAGCGTCTTGAATCATCCGCTGGAGCTACTGGCTTCCGACGAAGGTCCAGCCCTCGGCGCTGCCGTAACTGCCTTGGCGGCGCTGGAGAATCATCAACGTCGGCAAGCGGGTAAGGACGCGGACTACCCCGTCGGCGCCGCCGTCGCTCGCATGGTGCGCTTCCGTGGCCGTGTTGAGCCGAACGCTGAATGGCATTCCATTTACGAAAAGGGCCTCAAGAAATTCGCGAAGATGGCGGGCGTGAAGAAGCGGTATGTGGTCTAGGTGCAATACCGTTCGCCACAGGCGAGCGGGGGGCGTAAGCTGGGCTGATGAAATACGACACCTGGATTCATCTCAAATTTGTTGCGCGATTGCTCCCCTCGCCCCCACGAATGTGGGGGAGAGGGGCCAGGGGGTGAGGGGCGGATCAGCATCGCT
>CAZAFH010000006.1:0-141498 GCA_964484265.1 uncultured Singulisphaera sp. | reverse complement strand
GAAGCGCAGCAACTCCTTCCGCTGGTGGCGAGCGAGGTAGGTGTGGATGTCTTCGTGACTAAGATCGACGGCTTGCATCTTGGTTGTTCTCAGTTGTCAGTACTCAGGGAAGCGAGGAGTCCGGAAAGCATGTGCCCAACTTTCAGTCTAGCCGACGACGGGCGAGTGACAACTATTGACACGCATGCTCGCGGTCTGTACGCTTTCATTAGGTACACCAGGAGAGCGTTATGCCACGACCAGCCATCAACGACAATCAGCGCCTGGCCCTGAGATTGAAAGCAGCCGACAAAGCCGTGATCATGCGGGCCGTTGCTCTGGCGAAGACCGACATGACCAGTTTCATCCTACGTACGGTTCTGCAGGAGGCGCAGGCCGTTATCGATGAGCATGAACGGCTCAAGCTCAGCCAGCGCGATAGCCTGCTCGTCATGGAGCTACTCGAAAACCCGCCGCCGGCTAATGCCAAACTTCGCAAGGCTGCCCGCGCCATGCCGGAGCGCTCATGAGTCTCCCCGAATGGAAGGAAGAACCGATCGCGAAAAAGCACGACCGCAATTCCTTTGACTGTGGCGATCACGACCTAAACGAGCTCCTCAAGAAGCATGCGCGACAAAACCACGAGCGCGGGGCGGCGAAGACCTTTCTTGCCGTTGATAAGGCGGATGGCAAGGCGATTCTGGGCTATTACAGCCTTTGCCCCGCCGCCCTGGAATATGCCCGCACACCAGAAAATGTTCGCAAAGGCCTCGCCCGACACGACGTGCCGGTTTTTCGACTTGCGCGTTTGGTAGTGAGTTTAACGGCACAGGGACACGGACTCGGCGGCCAACTCATCCTGGCGGCGGGTCGTCGTTGTTTGCTTGCGTCCGCTGACGTCGGCGGCGTCGCGCTGCTGATCGATGCCAAAAACGAGCGTGTTGCTAATTGGTACGCATCCTACGGTGCGATCTCGCTGGTTGACGCTCCGCATCTTCTACTGCTTCCGCTAGCGACCGTGGAGGATGCTCTCAAAAGGGCAGGAAAGTTGTAAGCCCCTCAGTTGCGGCGGGGTCCGGAAGGCCATGCTACTTGCCGCCACCGAAGGTCTCCTCTGAGTTTCCGTCGCCTGCCAAGAAGGTCCTGGCAGGCGTCCGGAGACCGTGCCACGACCGAGGATCTGTCGGTTAGGGGACCTACGAGGAACTTGGGGCCGTCAACGATCAGCTGGACTTTCCTTCAATCGGCGAAAGATCTCTTCGAATTTATGGCAGCAATTTCTAAATGCCGCAATCAACGCGGGGTCGAAGTGTCCAATGTCTTCGAGCATAATCCGCATGGCATCGGAATGGCCTATCTCTGGCTTGTATACGCGAGGAGAACGGAGAGCATCATACACGTCGGCAATTGCAACGATGCGCGCCGCGATCGGAATTTCGTCACCTTTTAGGCGATCCGGGTAACCCTTGCCGTCAAATCTTTCGTGATGATGGCGGGCGACGTCCGTTGCCATTTGCAGGAAAGCGAGGGCAAAACCATGCGTATTGGCGACTTTCTGCAGAGTTGCAGCGGCAATGACCGTGTGCCTCTGCATAATTTGGCGTTCGTCGTCCGTGAGCTTTCCCCGTTTTTGTAGGATTTCGTCGGGCACGCCGACTTTGCCGATATCATGGAGCGGCGCACAGCATTCCAGCATCCCAATGAAGTTGTCGTCGATTTGCCCGGCGAAAGCGGGTGAGTTCCGGGCCTCTTCCGCCAGATAGCGAGAGTAATGCTGCAAGCGCATCAGGTGTTCGCCAGTTTCAGGGTCTCGGTGGCTTACGAGTTCGGCGAGTGCGAGGACGAGGGCGTTGCGGGCATGAACTAGGTCGCTGTCTCGGGCCAGGATCCCCTTTTCCATCTCATTATTGATCGCCAGGAGATTCCGCTGGAGCAGGTCCGAGCGTTCCTGCGCGGATTTCAGTCGTAACGCTGCCTTGGCTCGCTCAGCAAGTTGGACGGTGCTAAATGGCTTGCTCAGGAAATCGTCGGCCCCCGCGCGCATCATCCTTGCCATCTCGTCCCCCGTGGCTCGACCCGAGATCATGATGATCTTCAGATACGGCGCGGGGGGATTCAGGCGGAGTTGCCTAAGCACTTCGGAACCAAGAATTCGAGGCAGGTCGATGTCCAAAATTACAAGGTCGCATCGCATTGCGCGCACAAGATTCAGCGCCTGCATGCCGTCCGCGGCTTCATGACAAAGAATGCCTTCTGGTTCCAGCACTCTTCGGCACAAGGCTCGGTTTTCTTGCTCATCATCCACGACAACGACGGTATATTTCGACGACACCTCGTCAAGGTCCGAGGCGTCTCTCTCACTTGCATCGTTCACGTTCCTGCTCATCAATTCGCTCATTTCTTTTCGTCCAACACCTGACGCACCTTCCTTAGTAGGACTGTCGGCGTATAAGGTTTCTGAAGAAATGCCACTTCAGCTTGCAATATGCCATGGCGAATTACGGCATCGTCGGTGTACCCACTCAAGTAAAGCACCTTCATTTCCGGAAATTGGGGTATTAACGCCTCTGCCAGCTGTCGGCCACTCATTTCCGGCATTACCACGTCCGTCACCAGGATGTCGATCCGGTCCGTAGTTTTGCTTAGAATCCGCATTGCGTGCTTGCCGCTCGAAGCCGACAATACTTTGTAGCCTTGCGTTTGCAAAGCGAGGAGTGCAATCTGCCGCACGCTGTCTTCGTCTTCGACGAGTAGAATTGTTTCAGTCCCGCGACCGAGAATCGAGGAGTCGAATGTGCCCAGTTGAGATGTGATCGGTTCCTCGACCAAGGGAAAGTACAGCTTGAATGTGGTCCCGATGCCGACCTCGGTGTAGACGCCGACCTGCCCGTTGCTCTGCTTGACGATGCCGTGGACCACGGACAGACCTAGTCCGGTTCCCTTTCCAACGCCCTTCGTCGTAAAGAATGGCTCAAAGATTCGGGCTTTGACTTCGGGGGACATTCCGGTCCCGGTGTCTGAGACGGTCAACAGGACGTAACGACCGGGTTGCACTTCGACGTGTGTATTGATGTATTCCGAATCCAGTTCGACGTTCTTCGTCTCTATGGTAAGATTCCCGCCCAGCGGCATGGCGTCACGGGCGTTTACCGCCAAGTTCATCAGCACTTGTCCAATCAACCCCGGATCGGCCCGGACCTTGCCCAACTGGGGGTCAAGAACCGAGGTGAGCACGATATCTTCCCCGATCATCCGACGCAGCATCCTCTCCGTGTCGTTGACCACGGCGTTGAGATCCAGGACTTGCATTTCCAGCACTGCCTGCCTACTAAAAAACAGGAGTTGCCGGGTTAGCCCTGCCGCGCGTTCACCTGCTTCGGCGATAGCTTTAATTGACGCTCGCTTTGGGTCGTTGGCGTGCATCGACATGAGCAGTATTTCGCTGAACCCGGAAATGACGGTCAATAAATTGTTGAAATCGTGCGCCACGCCGCCCGCAAGTTGGCCTATCGCTTCCATTTTCTGAGCTTGCCGAAGCTGATCCTCTAGCCTTCGCTGCGCGGTGATGTCACGTACCACGCCCGTGAAATAGCGCTGATCTTCGAGGAAGAATTCACTGACCCCCAACTCAATCGGGAACGTGGATCCGTCCTTTCGTTGAGCCATCACCTGCCTGCCGATTCCGATGATCTTCGCCGTTCCAGTGCGGAGGTAGTTGCCGATGTAGCCGTCATGCTCGCTCTGGTAAGGTTCCGGCATGAGCATTTTGACGTTCTGGCCAATGACCTCCGCCTCTACGTAACCGAGAAGCTTCTCCGCAGCCAGATTGAACGACTGAATGATGCCGCGGTCGTTGATGCCGATGACACCGTCCAATGCATTGTCAAGCACTGCGGATAGTAAGACTTCAGATCGTTTCTGTTCGGTAATATCAATACACACTCCGGTCCATTCGTGAACCCGTCCTTCGTCCATTAGTGGAACGCACTGCACTTTGATATGCCTGATCTCGCCGTCGGCTCGACGCACCCGCCATTCGTCGGTGTAAGACTCGGCCGACGATAAACCTTTCGTGAATCGAGCGACGGCGCGTTCTTGATCGTCTGGATGAATAGCCTTCACCCAATTCCTTCCTCGAACCTCGTCTTCCCTCAGGCCAACGTACTCATGCCAGGGGGGCATCGACTTGTAGGTTTCGGAGACCGGGTCATAGCTCCAGATAACGACCGAAAGCGCTTCGATTATGGCAGCAGATCGCTGCTCGCTTCTCCGGAGTTCCGCCTCGGCGCGGGCAGCCGATGCCTCGGCTTCCTTATGCGGCGTAATGTCGATGGTGGTTCCAGTGTAACCGCGAAATGCTCGATCCTCATCCATCCATGGCAATCCCTTGTCCACGATCCAGCGGTACATCCCGTCCGCGCGCCTGAGCCGGTATTCCATCTCGAAAGACTCGCGTGCCTCAAAGGCCTCGCGATAAGTGCTCAGGCAACGTTGCCGATCGTCAGGATGCACTCCCTCGACCCAGCCTTCACCCACTTCTTGTTCTAGCGTCCGGCCTCGAAAGTCCAGCCACGCCTTGTTGAAATGAACGCATTCTGCGTTGGGACCCGCAATCCAAAACATCACGGGAGTGGCATCCGCCATCGAAAGGAACGATGCGCTAAGATTAGGATTCATCACCACACCGCAGTACGAACCCGGTTGCAATCCGTTGACTTACCGCTGGTGATTAGTACTGAGCACCAGAACAGAACGTGGGTGCAAAAAATGATTCGCCGACGACCCACGTAGATATTGTTATTCTAAAGGGTGAGTTTTCGGGCGGCAACAAATCTTTAACCAACTTGTTGCAAAAATCTTCGCATTCCGCTTGCGATTCCGTAATCTTATTCGTGCTCGGATCGGAATGCTGTCTTTTCACTTCATTCTGAAATTAGGCAAGGGTTCCCTCGCCAGCGGCTTCCATTCATCTAGGAACTCGAATCCATGCTACTCCCTTTGCGACCGCCATTTGCAAACAAGAAGGGGGCCATGGATGGTTAATGGTAGATAGGTGTCCGATGTCAGAAACATGAGGCAGGCTCGCCCTGCATGGACTACTGCTTCTCCGTACTGACAGCTAACAACTATACCACGCGCGGCCGGGATTGACACATTGTCGTAGGCGCCTGCCAGCCAAACCGCTTACTCCGCTGAGCTGCGTGCGCGGCTCGGAAACGTCAATTTCGCCGGCGAGAGGCGTAACTACTACTAGAAATACCCTTCGCGCTTCTTCTGCTCCATCGAGCCGGTCTCATCGTGGTCGATGACCCGGCCTTGCCGCTCGGAGTTCCGGGCAAGCAGCATTTCCTCGATGATTTCCGGCAGCGTCGTCGCGTTGCTCTCGATCGCGCCCGTCAGCGGATAGCAGCCCAGTGTGCGGAAACGCACCCGTTTCATCATCGGCACTTCGCCGGGGCGTAGTCGCTTTTCCATCCGCTCGTCGTCCACCATGATGAGCGTGCCGTCACGCTCGACGACTGGCCGCTCCGCGGCGAAGTAGAGCGGTACGATTGGAATGTTCTCCAGGTGAACGTACTGCCAGACGTCCAGTTCGGTCCAGTTGCTGAGCGGGAAGACGCGGATGCTCTCGCCCTTGTTGATTTTGCCGTTGAACAGGTTCCAGAGTTCGGGCCGCTGGTTCTTCGGGTCCCACTGGTGCATGCGATCGCGGAAGCTGTAGACGCGCTCCTTGGCCCGGCTCTTTTCCTCGTCGCGCCGCGCGCCGCCGAACGCCGCGTCGTACTGGTAGTGGTTGAGCGCCTGCTTCAGCGCCACGGTCTTCATGATGTCGGTGTGCTTCTTTGAGCCGTGGTCGAACGGGTTGATGTTCTGGGCCTTTCCCTCCGGGTTGATCCAGACCTTCAGGTCGAGGTTCTGCTCGCGGCAGAAGCGATCGCGGAATTCGATCATCGCCCGGAATTTCCAGGTTGTATCCACATGCAACAGCGGGAAGGGCAGCCGCCCGGGGTGGAACGCCTTTTGCGCGAGGCGCAGCATGACTGCGGAGTCCTTGCCTATGGAATAGAGCATCACCGGGCGCTCGAACTCGGCGGCAACCTCGCGGATAATGTGAATGCTCTCGGCTTCGAGTAGTTTGAGGTGGGTCAAGTTGTAATTGCTGCTAATCATTCCAACTCCTGTCTACCCTTGTTCTATCGAAAGGCGTCATGCCTCGCAACGACGTCGAGTGAATGACAGGTTGGGCAATCTGTGAAAGGCTTAGCGCTCGGCAAGGTGACATGCGGAGCGCTAAGCCGCAAGCGAGAATCGGCGAGTAGTTCACGCGCGATAAAGGTCCAGTTTGTCGTCTCTGGTGATGAGCGTAAACACGTCGCGGACTTGCTCGAAGCCTAGCCGAAGCAGGAAATGCGAGTTGCGGCCGAAGCTCTTCGCGCCGAGGATGAAATAGTTCGGCTCGGGATTTCGCAGTGACTCCGGGCCGTGGCAGACTTGTTTCATGCAGTCGTTGGATTTCTGCCCCATGAGCGCGGCTGCCAGTTTCATGGGTCCGAAGGTCGCGTAACATTCGTGGATTTGCAGCTCACGATAGATCGCGCGATCGGGCGTGTAGCCAACATTGGCGATGATCTTTTCGACTTCGATCGGCTTCTTCTGCGTGCCGGTCCGCAGCGTGA
This sequence comes from uncultured Singulisphaera sp., assembly GCA_964484265.1. GTDB lineage: Bacteria > Planctomycetota > Planctomycetia > Gemmatales > Gemmataceae > SIAQ01. The sequence goes on along the minus strand of CAZAFH010000006.1, from coordinate 134,842 downwards.
CTCGATAGCCTTGATTCTGCTGAAGGATTTCGATCTGCTCGACCACGGTGTTGCCGCGATACTCGACGTTGTCGTCATCGCGGGTTGCCAGCAGGTTGGCGCTGACGGCGAGTTTGTCGCGTTCGCGCAGCGGATCGCTGGCGATGCGCCGCAGCGGTTGGCTTTGCGTGGAGCGCGAGACCCAGGTCGTCCAGGTGGAATTGTACTCGAGCGCGAGTTTCGCCAGCGAGCAGACCGTGGTCGCCGCCGAGTAGCCCGCGCCGATGACGAGGATCGACTTGTTGATGTAGTCGCGCCGGGCATCGCCGAGAATATCCGGTAGGCCATAGGCGATCGATGGCTCGGCCTGCGATTCGCCAAGCGCCGGCAGTCCGCTGGGCCCCAGCCAGCGATGGTGGGAATAGCTCCCCGTGCAATCCAAGACGATGTCGGCTTCCTCGTAACGCTCCTGCTGCTTCTCGCGAACCACGAGCATGAATGGCGTCTTCGCTCGAGCCGGATCGCCGATGGCTTCGTGCTTGTACAAGCCCGCGCGGCCGATATTCACGACGCGCGATTCCGTCTTGATGCGATCCTTGAGACCCTCGGCGAGCGGGGCGAGATAGCGCTCGATATGCTCGCGGCCCGTGATGCATTGATCGTCCGCCGGAAAGGCCGTGTCGAGCCGAACGCTAGCGACGGCCTTGCGGCCCAGCGGCGTCGTGTTCATGCCGAACGGGCTGAACAGCCTCACGTGGCCCCAGCGCCAGACATGTTCGCCAATTCGCCCTTGCTCGAAGATGGTAAACGGGAGCTTGAGTTGCCGAGCGTAAAGTCCGGCTTCCAGGCCGATCGGGCCGGCGCCGAGTATTGCAATCCGCGGTGGACTGTTCGCCATGCTTGGCCTCGTATTGGAAATCCTAAAAGGCGAAGCTTCGTCCCATCAACTCGCTCGCACCTGGATGCGTGCCGAGGGGATCGTCGCACCGCGATTGCGGACGGCGATCAGCTCGGCAAGGATGCTGACGGCGATTTCGGGAACCGTTTGTGAGCCGATATCGAATCCGAGTGGAGCGTGTACTTTTTGCAGCGCCTCGAGCGGGATGCCGCGAGCGAGTAGGTCGTCGTAGATAAGTTTGATCTTGCGTTTGCTGCCGATCATGCCGATGTAGCCGGCCTTTGAAATCGCGAGATGGTAAAGCGCTTCTTCGTCGTGGGCATGTCCGCGGGTAACGATCAGAGCATAGATCGACGACGTGAGTGCCGGTACGAGAGTGCGCAATTCCTGGCCAATATCGCCGACGATGTGTCGGCACGACGTCGGAAAACGCTGTTTATTTGCGAATGCCTCGCGATCGTCGAGAACCCACGACTCGAAGTCGAGATCCGCGGCGAGCTTGGCCACGGCTTGCCCCACGTGGCCACCGCCGACAATCAACAACGTGACGCGCGGTAGGAATGGCAGGTAGGCGACTCCGTGCTGATGCCAGGCCTTGGGCCGACGCTCCAGCGGAATCAAGCCCTCTCGCACTGCAGCTGGCACGGGCACATCGGCAAGCTGATCGAGCGCCTGGCCGTGCGCGTCAAACAAGTATCGACCACCGACGGAGCCAACCTCGGGCGAAACCGTCACCGCCTCGGTGCAGCCGGCGCCGGATTCGACGACGGCGTGGAATCGGCCATAATATTCGCGCAGCCGTTGATGGCGTTCGCTGCTCTTCATTAGCGGGTCGGCGAGGATGCTCATGCGCCCGCCGCAGATCAGGCCGTCGTCCCAGCCGTAGTTGTCATCCAGATTGAATGTGAGAACCTCCGTCTTCCCAGCGTCATCACCCGCGAGCGTTTTGAGTGCTTGCCGCTTCACCTCGGCCTCGACGCATCCGCCTCCGAGCGTGCCGACCTGCCGCCCGTCGGGGAAGACGAGCATCGCCGCGCCTGCTTTTTGCGGCGTGGAACCGCGCGTCTCGACGACCGAGCAAAAGACGCAATCGCGGCCGGCTTCAAGAGTCCGATACAGTTCTGCTAGCAAATCACGCATAGTTCATTTTCGATCAGAACGAATCGCCTTCACCTAATTCTTTTTCCGAGATCAACGTGAAACCGCGCTGTTGCAATTGCGTTGACGCGGTCTCGATGTCTTCGACGTTCAGCGCCACCGCAGGCCTGCCGTTGTGCCCGGCGATCAACGGATAGGCGTAATGAATGCTGACCTCGGCGCCGAGCAATGCCTTGCAGATTTGCAACAGCGGCTGCGGCCCATCGGGCAGAGTGACCACGAGAAGTTCGCTTTCGGAGAACGGGAAATTGGCGTCATGGAGAATCTCGTACGCTCGATCCGGTTCGCTGACGACCACGCGAATGATCGCGCAATCGGACGAATCGACGACCGTCAAGGCGATGATGCGAATATCGGTGGTTTCGAAACGCCGAACCAGGCCGAGCAACGCGCCAAGCCGATTGGCGAGAAAGACGTTGAACTGGCGAACGCTGGGCCAATCGCGCCCGCGGGCGGTGGCGTACCCGACTCCTGCCTCTTCATCGCCGCCGAAACTCATGGTATTCAGCCTCCCTGGATGGTGACTCGTTCATTATATGCGAAATGACTCCATCCCTCCAATGGCGAGTCAGGACCGTCGGCGGCCTACAATATTCTCCAACGAAAGCCGAGAATTTGAGCCGATGCCGCGGATTTGGAGGCGAAACTCTTCACTTCTCCATTTGCGATTTTTGGCACGGCATTTTGCACCGATGGTGCCGAAACAAATTAGCCCAGGGCAACGCCCTGGGTTAAATAGTTCTTTGCTCGGAGGAGCCCTGAAAGGGCAAGACTACTGGCGGCTTTGGTGATTGTTATGCTCTTTCAGAGCGACTGAGCCCTGAGCTTCGATTACCCAGGGCGTTGCCCTGGGCTGATTTGTTCCGGCCCCTTCCGGGCAAAAAAAAATGCATCACGCGGAGCGTGATGCCTACGGTTACAGCTTCGTCGCGTTCGGTGTCATCGCTATTTCTTTTTTGGCGCCATCAGTTCCACGACTTCATCCCAAATCCCGGCGAATCGGCTGGCGACGCTCGCTGTCGGATCTTGCGGATCGCGTTTGGGGCGGGTTTGGCCGACGAGTGTCGCGCGCATGGCGCCAAATTCGAAGGTGATCGTGTGCGGGTTCGCACCGGGTTGTTTTCCCGATTTCGGCGGCAGTTTGGCGAGATCGTACTTCTCCAGAATCTTGTTCAGTTTCATCAAATCGACGGGGGAGAGCTTTCCCTTGTTCTTGAGCGTTTTCTTTTGATTGAAGACGCTGTCCATCATCCAGACGCCATCGGGAGCGATGCTGTATTGCACTCCCGTGTAGCCCGCAAAGCCGCCTTGCAGTTGCACGAGTTTGAACGGTTCGGCGAGTCGCCCGTCTTCCTTGAGATAATCCTGGGCGCGAAGATCCTGGCCACAGAATCCTGCGAAGACAAAGCTCAAAACCGCGGTGAATCGGATTCGCATCGAAATTCCCTTTCGTGAATAACGCGTAGCGTAGTCGGACAAGTCACGCTCCTGATTGGATCATTCCTTGCCGCGGATCGTCGCTTTGAGCGTCTGTTTCAGGCGATCCTCGATTTTCTTGTGCAGCTTGTCGATTTCCTTGTCCGCGAGAGTGCGGTCGTCGGCCTGGTACGATAGCGCGTAGGCGAGGCTCTTCGTGCCGGCGGTGACCTGGTTGCCTCGGTAAACGTCGAACAGCTTCACGCCGCCCAGAAGGTCGCCCGCAGCGGTGCGAATTTCCGCCTCGATGCGTTCCGCCGTGATCGCCTCGTCCACCACGATGGCGATATCGCGCAGCGCTGCCGGGAAACGAGGCACAGGCGTGTAGCTGTGTCGCGGCGGCGTCAGCGCTTGCAACGCTTCGACGTCAAACTCGGCGACAAGAATCGTGCGTTCGCCCAGGCCAAACTTCTGCGCGACCTTGGGATGCAGCACGCCGAAGTCGCCGACCGGGCTCTCGCCGACAATCAACGTCGCGGATTGTCCCGGATGCAAGTACGCCGACTTCGCTTGCGTGTACGATATTTTACCTAAATGCAAATCGTGGGTCATTGCCTCGACCACGCCTTTTAGGTCGAAGAAATCGAGCGGCTGTTTATCCTTCGCGCCGGCGTCGGTCCACGATTCCTGTTCGCGCCGACCGGTCATCACGATCGCCAACCGGCGTGGCTCGTCGGGGAGGATTGACCCCAACGGTTCGCTGCGCTCACCATTGGGCTTGGGCGGAATGTATGCGAATCCGACCTCGAAGAGCCGTACGTCGTCGGTGTGGCGCAGATTGCTCTCAGCAATCTCGAGCACGCTGGCCAGCACGCTCTGACGCATGACGGAGCGCTCGCTCGAAATCGGATTTTTCAGAGTCACGTATTCGCGCTGGCCGAGCAGCGCGGCTTCCTTTTCGGGCGTCGTCAACGAATAGCAGAGCACCTCTTGCAAGCCGCAATTCGCGAGAATATCGCGCACGCTCTCCTCGAAGGCGATCGGCGCATTCGCCTGCTGCTTCGGCAACGGCTCGGACAGCAACGTCGTCGGCACGCGGTCATAGCCGTAAATGCGCACGATGTCTTCGACAAGGTCGGCGGCGCCTTCCTGAATATCGAGCCGATGTGTCGGCACGGTGACCGTGAATTTCCTCTCTCTCCCCTCTCTCTCCGAGAGAGGGGTTGGGGATGAGGGCGAATCCACCGAATACTCCAGCGCCTTCAAAATCCGCACCGCTTCCTCCGGCGCGATCTTGAAACCGAGCAGCCGATCCATCGCCTCGGTGCTGAACTCGACGACCTGCGGCGGCTTCGGCGCCGGGTAGCAATCGACCAGCCCGGCACACACCGTGCCCGATGCGTATTGCCGCATCAGGTCGGCGGCACGCTCGGCGGCGGGCTTCACCGTTTCCGGGTGGATCCCCCGGCTGAAGCGAGCGCTCGCCTCGCTCGGCAAATCGAAATGCCTAAACGTCCGGCGAATGCTTACGAAATCGAAGCTCGCCGATTCGAGTAAGATATTCTTCGTAGTCGCCGAAACCTCAGTTTCCAGCCCGCCCATCACGCCCGCAAGCGCGATTGGACCCTTCGTGTCGGCGATGACCAAATGGTCTGGCGACAGCTTTCGTTCCTGCTTGTCGAGCGTCACCAGCGTTTCGCCATCACGGGCGGGCCGAACGATGATCGTCGGCGTTTTGCCGTCGGCGCGTTTGACGAGCACGTCGTAGTCGAACGCATGCAGAGGTTGGCCCCACTCGAGCATGACGAAGTTGGTGATGTCCACGATGTTGCTAATCGGCCTCATGCCTGCGTAAAGAAGTCGGCGCTGCATCCATCCCGGAGCCTCGCCAAGGGTGACGTTCTTGATCACCATGGCCGAATAGCGAGCACAAAGGGCAGGGTTCTCTATTTGCACGTTCACCAGTGCCACAGCCGGTTCACCCTCGCGCGGCAGCGCGGTCGTTGGAACCTTGATGTTCGCACCGGTGATAGCTGCGACTTCGCGAGCGATCCCCAGCAGCGCCAGGCAACGGGCCATGTTGGGCAATACGTCTACTTCGAGGACGATATCGCCCATGAAGTCGGCGAGCGGCATGCCGACAGGTGCGTCGTTTTCGAGAAAAATGATGCCTACGTGATCTTCCTTATTCTCGGAAACGCCCAGTTCGAGCAGCGAGCAGACCATGGCATCGGACGGCAGGCCTCGGATGGTCGTCGGCTTGAGTTCGCTGAGCTTGCGCACCTCGGAATGGCCGTCGAAGAGTACCGATCCGGTCAGCGCGAGCACGACCTTTTGGCCCTTGTCGCCGACTTTGATATTTGGCGCACCGGTCACGAGTTGCTTGACCTTGCCATCGCCCCAGGTCACGGTCGGCAGCTTGAGCTTGTCGGCATTCGGGTGCTTCTCGACGCCGAGCACCTCGGCCACGAAGATTTTGTCGCGATCCCAGACCGGCCCGCGTTCTTCGGCCTTGACGCGCACGCCGTCGGGGATTGGCAGTCCGAAGACACGCGTCGAAGCGACTTCGAGTCCCGCGAGAGTGAGCCGTTCGATCAGCTGCGCCGGCGGCAGGGTGATGTCGATGTAATCGCGTAACCAGGATAGGGGGATTTTCATGGGGTGGTTTCAAGCCCCACCATGAGCGCAGCGATTGGTGGGGGTGATGGTTTCGGTGGATTCACCCCCAGGAATCGCTGCGCTCATCCTGGGGCTTGCTGGACTATTACGTATCAATCCAGGTCGTCTTGATTCCGTCCTTGACGGACCAGATCCAGGCGTCTTCCTGTTTGGACCAGATGTAGTTGTAAACGTTGTTCTGGTATTCCTGAGTATCGATTAATTCATATTTCCCATCATGAGCCCAGATACGCCCAGGCAGTTGCTCTCGAACTTCGACGGATGCCTTACGCTTGCACTCGCCCATGATTCGGCGAATTATCTTCAAATCATCAGGATATTCAGCTTGCAGATGGCAGTGCGAAGCGGAAACCGATATCACGAGCAACGTGCAAGATTTCTTCGCTAATTCATCGCGAATTTCCGTTCCGATTGTTTCTCGCAATTCACGGGGAATCGTCACTACGTCGCCACTAATAGCTTTGCTGTATCGGTGAAGCCCTGCATGTTCTCCTTCCGGCGGAGGATTCTTGTAGTCGCCAGAGGAATGGATTTTGTGATCGACGCTCCGAAATCCGCGTGGATCTCCAGGCAACCAGCTATTGAGCGTGGAGATGACGACATGCCGCCAGCATCGACCTTCGGTGGGCATAAACATTTCCACAAGCCCCACCATGAGCGCAGCGATTGGTGGGGGTGATGGTTCCGATTCATTCAATTCACCCCCAGGAATCGCGGCGCTCATCCTGGGGCTTGGTCAAAACTGCCGCAAAAATCGCAGGTCGTTCCCCCAGAATTGCCGAATGTCGTCGATTGCGTGTTTGAGCATCGTGATGCGCTGCGGTCCCATGCCGAACGCGAAGCCGCTGTGTTTCGCCGGGTCGTAGCCGCCGTTGCGCAGAACGACCGGATGCACCATGCCGGCGCCCATAATCTCCAGCCAACCTGTGCCCTTCGTTAAGCGGTCGGCGTTCGGGTCCTCTTTCGGCCAATCGATGTCGACTTCGATCGATGGCTCCGTGAACGGAAAATAGCTCGAGCGAAACCGCACCTGTCGCTCCTGCCCGAACAGCCGGCGGGCGAACGCAGTGATCGTGCCCTTGAGGTCGGCCATGGTCACGTGTTCGCCGATGACCAGGCCTTCGACTTGCTGAAACTGAATCTCGCTACGTGTCGTGATGGCCTCGTAGCGATAGCACATGCCGGGCAGGATCACGCGGATCGGCGCCGGGCAGACTTCGCGCATTACGTGCACCTGCCCGGGCGATGTGTGCGTGCGCAGGATGACGCCGGGCGTGGTCGTGTGGAACGTGTCCCACATGTCGCGTGCGGGATGGTGCGGCGGCATGTTGAGCAGCTCGAAGTTGGTGAGGTCATCCTCGACTTCGCGGGTGCGGTACACCTGAAAGCCCATGTCGGCGAAGATACCGTAAATTTGCCTCATGATCCGCGTGGCGACGTGCAGACGCCCGCGCTGGACAGGCCGGCCCGGCAGCGTGACGTCGAGCGGGTTGGCGGTCAGGCTCTCGTTGAGCGCCCGCTCTTTGGCGTCCGCCAATGACTGTTCATACTGCGCCGTCAGCGCTTCCTTGATGCGGTTCGCTTCCTGGCCATAGGTCTTGCGTTGATCTTTCGGGATCGTGCCGATCGCTTTGAGCGCCGCTAACACTTCGCCGTTCGCGCCGAAATATTTGGTGTTCCAGGCGCGAAGGGTCGGCTCGTCGGTGCAGGCGTCGAGTTCGGTTTTGGCACGTTGCTCAAGTGCGGCTAGGTCGGACATAAATTACCAGGCAAGCCCCACCATGAGCGCAGCGATTGGCGGGGGTCATTGCATCCGTTAAATCACCCCCACCAATCGCTGCGCTCATGGTGGGGCTTGGATAGATTTTTTATCGCCAGTCAACGAAAAAGCCCACGAGATTCAGACCCGTGGGCTTGGCAATCGGTTCACGGTAATATTTACAAGTGCTTCTTCACGAACTCCACGACCGCGTCGAAGCCGGCTGGGTCGTGGATCGCGATTTCGGACAGTGCGTTGCGATTCAGTTCGCAGTTCGCTTTTTGCAATCCGTGGATCAGCTGGCTATAACGCATTCCCCGCGCCCGGCATGCGGCGCTGAGGCGGATGATCCACAATCGGCGGAACTGGCGCTTCTTCACCCGACGATCGCGGAAAGCATACTTTCGGCCACGAATGAGCGTGACGAGAGATTGGCGGTAGAGATTGTGCCGACCGGCACGGAAACCCTTGGTGAGTTTGAACGTGCGGTTTCGGCCTTTGCGAAACGGCACGCCGCTTGTCGCGCGAACCATGACTTGCTCCTTTCAGGAAAAATCGACGGCCAGGGGCATGGAATCCCTGGGTGCGTCGAATGGTGATCCGTTTACGTTTAGCGCTCGCAAGAGGTCCTGCGAACGCTAGACGAAAACGGAAATCGCGACAATCAGTCGCCGATGTTGAGGATGTACTTCGCCGCCACGATTCCCGTTTCGGCGACTCGGCCGCGCAGCTGACGTTTGCGTTTACCGGCCTTGTGGCTATTCAAGTGCTTCTTGCCCGCCTGGGATCGCTTGAGCTTTCCCTTCGCGGAAACACGGAATCGCTTGCGCGACGCCTTGTGGGATTTCATCTTTGGCATGACCAACTCCAGGAAAAACAACAACTCCCCTCCGTGCGAAAAGGGGAGTTGGATATTGTAGGACCGGAAAAAAAATTGTCCAAGCCCAATGGTGAGCGCAGCGAACCGTTGGGTTTGAGGACACTATTTCGGCGCCAGCATCATGGAACAGCGCTTGCCTTCCATGCGAGGCTCTTTTTCGATCTTGGCCAGGTCCACGAGCTTATCTCGCATCAACTGCAAGATGCGCTGGCCTTCCTCGATGTGCTGCAACTCACGGCCCTTGAACATGACATAAACGAGGACTTTGTCGTGGTGCTCAAGGAACTTTCGCGCCTGGCTGACCTTGGTTTCGATGTCGTGGATATCGGTCTTGGGGCGCAGGCGGATTTCCTTGAGCTTTTGCTGGTGGGCCTTGGTTTTTTCTTTTTGTTTTTGTTTTTGCTGAAACTTGAACTTGCCGAAGTCCATGATCTTGCAGACGGGCGGCTTTTCAAGCGGCGCCACCTCGACAAGATCGAGTTGCGCTTCGCGCGCCATCTCCAGGGCCTGAGCGGTCGGGATAACGCCAACCTGCTCGCCGTTTGCTCCGATAACGCGTATCGGGCTGATGCGGATGTATTCGTTGACTCGAGTTTGGAACTCCCGTCGGTCACGATCGCGATCGCGATCAAAATTCCCTGGAGGCAAGGACTTCGTACTCCTGTGTAAAGAAAAACCGGGTAAGCACGGCAGCGTAGGTGCTGGCGTGCGGGGCTGAGTGAACACTTGATCCACTCAATCGAACATTGTTGCAGTATTTGACTTGTGGGTCAACAGGGAAATTCGGTTTTCCCGAAAAATCGAACGGAAAATCCCACGGGCGAGCCATTCTCAGCCCGTGGGCGTGAAGGCAGGTTATTCGTCGTCGTCGTCATCGACTTTCTTTTTCTTGCCGCCGCCCGATGAACCGCCACCGAGTTCTTCGAGGTATTTGCGCATTTGCAGGACGTACAAAATTAGGCCAACGAACCCGACCGGCGGGCAGACGATGCTGCCGACGAGATGCACCAGGCCCTTGGTCTTGCCGTAGTCGCCGTCGCCTTTCATGCCGCGGTCTTCGTATTCTTTCTGCAAGGAAGAGCACGCGCGGAACATGATCAGCCAGGGCCAAACGATATTGATAAGCGGAACGAAGATCAAGAAGATCATGCCCGGTTCCATATCGCGATTACGCGGCGCAATGGCGCTGAATAACTTGTACATCGTCATCAAGTACCAGATGCCGATGCTCAACATGATAATGTTGAGGACGATGACGACGCAGATAATACCAAAGAACATGGCCCCGCCAGCGGCGAGAGCGCCGCCTACATCGGGCGGCGGACCTTTTCCGGGTTGAGCGAACAAAATCAGCGACATCGAATCCACGTTGAATCTCCTTGGATGCGTAGATACGGGTTACGAAAATTATTGTATCAACAGTGTTTAGATACCGTAGCAAAGCTAGCAACGAAATCAAGCGCCGAATTCGGCGATTGCTTTTTTCGAGGCAACGGCCGGTTCTCACTCCGCGCCGGGGGCTAGTGCCTCCCAATCCACATAATCGTCAGCCGTGAACGGAATGGTGCGAGGTTTACCGTGGACCTCGAGGCCCGCGGCGTTGCTTCCTTCCAGAGCAGCGGGCGAGGCAAAAAGGGCCGCCAGCTTCAGCGTGCTGTGGATCAGCACGAGCCGAGGATCCTTCTGCCTGGGACACACCGCGAGCGCTGTTTCCAGTGCGGCTCGGTCGTTGGGCATCACGATCGGCATCCGCGCCTGGCATGGCGATAGCGCGGTCAGGCAGTTCAGCGCCGTCACCTCGGGATCCACGGCGGCGCGAAAGCGCTCGGTGATGAACTCGCACATTCCCATGCCGATCGCGTTGCCGTGATTGCCCGGCGTGAGCGCGCTGCCGATGATGTTGAAAATTCGCGGCGTGCCAGGCACCCACGGCTCCCCCTGCACGGCGCCATACGGCGAGCGTCCGATGGTCTTTGTGTGCATCCCCTGGCCGCTGAGGTTCTTTCCCAGCCAATGGCACCACAGCACGTCGATCTCGCGAAATGGTAGTCTCGGCATCAGTTCGCGAGACCTGGCTAGATACTTGGCCTCCGTTCCGAAGAACGCATCGATACCGGCATCGTTGGCGGAGACCTGGGCGCCGACCACCTCGGCTGTTTCGTCGTAGGCGTTCTCGATGATCCCGATCCCGCCGAGGATCGTCACTTCGGGGCCGCGCAAAATCCGGCGGGCGGAAGTTTCAATCGCCACGCCGAGTGTTTTCCCGTGCACGTGCTGATGTTGAGCAAGCGCCTGGAGATGGCTGAGGCCCAGGGCCAAAATCTTCGCCCAACCGCTTTCCAGGCCAAAATGGCCCTTCGGCAAAGGTGTCTGCCAAAGGATGTCGGTGTGTTCCTTGATACGGTTGACAAGGATGACGGCGTCACACGCAATCGCGGCTCGTCCGACGTGGACCTCGACACCGTCGATCGTGTCGAGGTGGATCGTGTCGATGTCGCCGATCACGTCCGCACCGATTCGTTCCGAATCGATGCCACGATTCTGCGCCGTTTCCAGGTTTCCCGCTGCCGTCCCGCCACCGTGGGTTCCCATGGCCGTGAGGATCTTCGGTGTCGCTCCGAAAGAGCGAAGCGCCGCCGCCAGATGTTTCAGAACCGGACCGATATCCCGAATGCCCCGACTGGGTGCGGTCAGCCCCACGGTCTTGCCGCGGACGTGTGCTGGATCGGGGATCACGTGCCGAAGGGCGGCGACCGTGGCGGCAGCGAGGTCTTTCACCTGGGGGCGGTCAAACGATTGACGAACCGGGACAACAGACGGGATCGGGCTTTTCGGCAAGCGCGACGTGTTCATAGACAAATTCCCGGTATTGCCGCTTGCGGCGTGGCGCTCTGGATGCGCCGCAAGCGGCAACGTATGGCGTTAACGAAATGGGTGGACTACCTTGGCAGCGATCGATAGATCGGCGTGCGCAGGAACATGTTGCGCGGCCGAAGCTCGAACACGGTCCAGTAGACGGTCGCCTGGCCGTTGGCCGTGCTGTTGCCATTGAGGATGCCGTCTTCCGCGCGAGGCACGTGCAATCCCGCCGACGAGTGCCAAAGGACGACGTTCTCCTGTTTCAGGTCTTGCAATCTCGGGCTTGGCTGGCCGTTCTGTGTGAAGAAGTAATTACCCAGGTTAACGTACATCTTCTCGGGGCAGTCGTGCCGCGTGATCCAGAAATCGTGCAGGGAGAAGTTTTCGTCCTTGAATCGGCGATGCCGGGCGATGCCTTGCGGGTAGGTGACGAGATCGTAGCTGATGGGCAGCGCATCGCGGCCTTTGCCGGCGGGGATGACGGAGTAATCCGGGTTGGTCACGCGAACGCGGGTAAAGGCTTCCGGGCTCCAGTCGTGGAACGACTCCTTGGTGATATCTTCGATGAGGATGCGGCCGCCGTCGCCTTGTTCTTTGGGGCTGCGCGGCAGGCTGACGAGGTGGACAGTGTTTTTGGTGTTATTGCCGTCGGGCCCGAGCTTCATGCCAATGCGCCAGAAGGAGCCGTGCATGTGGGACGCGTCGAAGTGGGCGTAGTAGTTGTAGCCGGTGGGCGAGTGGCGGAAGACGATGCCGCCGTCATCGCGGAAGCCGTATTCGACCATGTAGGTGTAGTTGGCGGCGCCGAAGTTCGCCCAGAGCGTGAGTTCCTCGGATCGGCGAGTGATGTTGCCATGCTTGTAGGCGACGCCGGTGTCGCGCAATTCGGCGATGACCTGGCGCGAGGCGCCCATGGTTTGGCTGATGGCGCCGCCTTCTTTCGGGCTGAGCGTGACATAGCTGCCGACGCCCTTGAGGTCATAGAATCGCGTACCCTTGAAATAATAGGGGACGTAGAATTCGGACGGATGGGCGTCTTCGATCACCTGAATCCACGGCGATTTGGGACTGGTCTTGAAGTAGGCTTGCTTGATCTTGAAAAGTTTGGAGCGATCGCCTTTGGGAAACTTGAAGCCCTGTGCGTTGGCCTTGTTGGCAGATTCCATGTCCCAGACGATCTTCCAGGCGGTCTCCCAGTTCTGGGGATCGTTTGTTGGGAAGGTGATGACGAATTCGCGATCATCGGAATCGGGTTTGATCTGGAGCGGCGGCGCCTGCTGGATGGGCCTTGTGCCGAGCTTCGTTTCGGTCTTGGGGCTTGGCTTTGACTCGGCTGTCTCAGCGGGCTGCGCGATGAATGACTCGAAGATATCTGCCTGCTTCAAGAAATTGCCGATGTATTTCTTCAGCCCGGTTTCGCTGACTCCTACCGAAGCATCAATGCCGCTTTCGAGAATGATGCCGGCCTTCTCATATCGAACGGCACGCGTGGTGACGGCATAGCGTTCGTTGTACTTGTTGAGTGTCGCCAGCGAGGCGTCGCCCTTGGCCGGCGCTCGGAGCAGAAGACGCTTGCCTTCGTCGAGCCGATAGACCATGATCGAGCGGTTGTTGATATCGACCGCGTAATAATCGTTGACCAGGGCGAACTTGGAATTCAAATCCCGCAGAGCGTTCGTGACGACGCGCTCGGAGATGGTATCAGGTTCGGACTGTGCCTGCGCGAAATGCGTACAGGCGAGCAACACCGCAACTGTGAACAGAGATAAGTGCCGCATGAGTGGACCTCGTTTTGCATGGGGGCCAAGGAGGATGTGGACGCGTTTCCAGTATCTTACGAAGGGAAAGCGGTTATGCAAGTTCGCGGGAGGGGCAGGTCGGATCACGGTGCGTTTGCGTCGCCAAATTCAGTGATCGTGACGATGTTGTTTGCGACTGTGTATATGGCACGTATCGGAATGACTGTTACGGTGAATTGATTGAATCGCGGGATCGGCGAGCCGCCCGTCGGATTCTTTTTTATCGCCTGCTCGATCTTGGTGCAAGCTGTTGCGACCGATCCGCCTCGATATTTGAGTTGCAGCCGCGCGAGTTGATCTCGTGCGGTTTTCGTCACCACGATTTGCACTTCCGAGGCCATGGGCGACGCCTAGTGGTGAAGGCCAAGTTCCTGCCGAACCTGATCGAAAGGAAACGTAGGCTCATCGACGGAGTCTGTTATTTGGTTCACGCCGCCATGTTCGATACGTCGAAAATACTCGCGCATGCCGGGCGAAATGATATGAGCATAAACAAAACCATCGGTGTTAGCCAACATCACCTCCTGTTCCAATCGGTCTCCCGATAACATTTGAAGAACACGACAGAGCAACGCTTTCTTCTCGTCGCCGCTCATCGAAATCGCAAGGGCAGCGAGTTCATCGACGGATGTTGCTCGGAGCTCGAGAGGTGGTTTGCCCCCATGCGAGGCGGCTTGCGCCGAAATTGAGTGCGACATGCTCTGTTCCTTTCTCATTTCATTCTTCGTCATTATGGCAGAAATCATGGCCTATCGCAATTCATTTTTCACTCGGCGCAAGGTAATTTGATTCCCTCCCGATCGTGACCTACACTTGAGCCGTCGTCTCGATGAATCCCCCTCACCGCGAGTTTGCCATGAGCGCGACCCTGGACTCTCCCCTGTCGCCTGCTGCGCCGGCCGTTGCTGTCGCCAAGCCGATGAAACGCTGGCTTGTCGGGTCGTGGTTCGATCTGTTCTTCCTGGTGAATTTGGGCTGGCCGATTGCTTTCCTGGCGGGGCTATGGTTTCTGCCCTCGGCCAACACCGACGGCGCCGATGCAAATTACCTGTCGCTCTTCCAGATTTATTTTCTCAGCACGCCGCACCGCTGGATCACGCTTGTACTTGTCTTTTGCGATTCGGAACGCTTCTGGAAAGAGCCGGTCAAGTTCGGCGGCATCGGCCTGGGATTGGTGATACTCGGTTTGGCGCTAGTAGGACTCGCGGGCGTCGTGCCTCATGCAACGAGCTCGCTGACGCTGCTGATGATGATCGACTACATCTGGAACGCCTGGCATTTCGCCGCTCAGCATGCGGGCATTTCGCGCATCTACGGCCGGGTGTCGCGCCCGGATCAGACGGCCAAGCAGGGCGAGTTCGAAAAGATGGCGTTGCGAACGCTCGTGCTCTGGGTGTTTCTCCGGCTAGCGGTGCACATGGCTGGTCTGAGCCCCTACGCAGCTGGCGTCGCCTGGATCGCGCCTTGGCTGCCCTGGATCGACCCGCTGGCATTGATTCCATGCTGCGTTCTGCTGGCACGCGAGATTAGCACGGTGGAAGGCGGCGCCTGGGGCCGGGTGGGCTACATCGCCAGCGTTGTGGCGCTCTACTCCGGGCAGCTGTTCGCCATCCGGATCGGCAACGCCAGCTGGATGACGGCATTCTTTTTCGCTGGCGCCGTCTTCCATGCCGTCGAGTATCTCGCCGTCTGCAACTGGTCCGTCCAGAAGCGAACGACGGGCATTTGGCATTACCAAATCACCCGCACTGGCATCGCCGTCGTCGTCTTCATGATCGGCATCGGCCTCGCCAATTACTTCGTCAACGCCCAGTCGGTCTACGCCTGGCAACTCGTCACGCTGCTCGTCTCCTTCCTGCATTACGCCTACGACGGCATCATTTGGCGCGCGAAGAAATAGGCATCTCCCTGAAATAGCTGCCACTTGGTTCCATTTGGTGCGTCCGATAAGTTGATATTTGAAGAATATCGCTATCGGCGAGTCAACCAAAACTAGGAGCCATTCAGAATGAGTATGCCTCTTTTGCAAAGCAATGTACCTGGCGTGCCGGTTCGGCGGGGCAAGGTGCGCGACGTCTATGATCTGGGCGATCGCCTCGTCATCGTTGCCACCGACCGCATCAGCGCGTTCGACTGGGTGCTGCCGACGGGCATTCCCGACAAGGGCCGAATGCTGACGCAGCTGACGTTGTTTTGGCTGGACTACTTGAAAGTCCCGAATCACCTCATCAGCACCGACGTGTCGGCGATGGGCCCGGCTTTTGCTTCGCACGCAGCAGAGTTGCAAGGACGGTCGATGCTGGTGCGCAAGGCGAACGTCGTGCCGTTCGAGTGCGTCGTTCGCGGCTATCTTGCTGGCTCCGGGTGGAAAGAATATCGCAAACAGAGCACGGTGTGCGGCATTCCGCTGCCGGCGGGATTGCAGGAATGCCAGCAGCTGCCGAATGCGATTTTCACCCCGTCAACAAAAGCGGAATCGGGACACGACGAGAACATCAGCTACGAGACGATGCTGAAAGGAACGGGCGAAAAGCTCGGAGCCGAGTTGCGCGAAAAGAGCCTCGACGTCTATCGGCGCGGGAGTGAATACGCCGCGTCGCGTGGTATTTTGCTAGCGGATACCAAGTTCGAGTGGGGCCAACTTCCCGACGGTTCGCTGATCCTGATCGACGAAGTATTGACACCCGATAGCTCACGTTTTTGGCCGAAGGAATCGTATCAACCGGGTAAGAATCCGCCGTCATTCGACAAGCAATTCGTGCGCGATTGGCTCGAAACGACCAGCTGGGACAAGAACAGCCCGCCGCCAGGCTTGCCTGGCGATGTGGTAGAGAAGACTCGGGCGAAATACATCGAGGCCTACGAAAAGCTGACGGCGAAGAAATTCGCGTGAACGGTCAGAGGATGATCTTGTTGATCGGATATTCCACGATACCGCGTGCGCCAACCGCGTAAAGCTGCGGCATGATGTGGCGCACGATATCCTCGTCGATAATGATTTCCATCGCGCACCAATCCTTGTCGGCGAGCGGCGAAATCGTCGGGCTGTTCAATGCGGTGCGAGGGTGCGACTTCAGAAATGAAAGCACGTTTTCCTTGTTCGCCACGAGCGTATTGAGCTTAAGCCCCACCATCCCCTCGGCGGCCAGGGCGCCGCGCAGCATCAAGAGGATGTCGTCCATCTTGCGTTTTTTCCACGGATCGGCATAGGCGTGTTCGTTGGCGATGAAGCGCGTCGTGCTCTGCATCAATTCCGCCACGACGCGCAGGTTGTTTGCACGCAGTGAGCTACCCGTCTCCGTGACATCGACGATCGCATCGGCGAAGCGCGGCGGCTTGACCTCGGTCGCGCCCCAGCTGAACTCGACATGGGCGTTGACGCCGTGACTCTTGAGGTAGCGTTTCGTTACGCCCACCAATTCCGTCGCGACTCTTTTGCCATTGAGGTCCGCCACGGATTGAATGGGCGAATCGTTCGGCACCGCCAGCACCCAACGCACGGGACGCCGGCTGACCTTGGAGAACATGAGTTCCGCGAGTTCGGTTACCTTGGCTTCGTTTTCGAGAACCCAATCGTGGCCCGTCAGCCCGCAATCGAGCGAACCTGCCTCGACATAGCGAGGCATCTCCTGAGCGCGAATCAGCGTGCAGTGAATTTCGGGATCATCGATGGTCGGATAATAGCTTCGGCTCGCGAACGTGATCTTGAAGCCAGCGTTGCGGAAAAGTTCCGCCGTCGCTTCCTGCAAACTGCCCGCGGGAATGCCAAGTCGAAGTTGTTGTGTCATGATGGATCTTGGATTGAATTCCTTGCATGGGATGTCGTAATCGTGGAAAAATAGTTATACGCAAAATCACATCGTTTAGCCGCTCGCCTTTGGCGAGCGCGGACGTTGCGCCATGCGATCGCGTCGCGTTGGGCCCGCGCTCGCCAAAGGCGAGCGGCTAAACTACTCCAGCCCCTTGGCCATTTCTTCCTCGATGACGTCCAGCGATTCGATGCCTACGGAAAGACGGATCAGCCCATCCGTGATGCCCTGGCGTTTGCGCTCCGCCGGGCTTACGTAGCGGTGCGACGTCGTCGCGGGATGGCTGAGCGTCGTGGAAAAATGGCCAAGAGAGGGGCTGAATGGAATCCCCGGCGCCTCTCGCAGGAAGCGATTGACGGCTTCTCGCCCGCCTTCGAGCTCGAAGCAGACCATGTGTCCGAATCCGCCCTTGAGCACCCGCTTCGCCAGCACGTGATCGGGATGATCCTCGCGGCCCGGATACCAGACGCCAGCGACACTCGGTTGCTCGGCCAGCCAATCGGCGAGTTTGAGCGCATTGGCACAGGCGGCGTGCGTGCGGATCTCCATGGTCGCCAGGCCGCGCTCCGCGAGCCAGCAATCGAACGGATTCGACGACAGACCCCAAATGCTGCTGGCAGCGGTAATGGCGGGCAGCATGTCCTCGTCCATTCCTCCGACGAATCCGAGCGTCACGTCGCTATGGCCGGCGATCATCTTGGTCAGGCTTTCCATGACGAAATCGGCGCCGAGTTCCGTCGGCTTCGTGAGCACCGGCGTCGCAAACGTATTATCGACGATCAAGAGCGCGCCGTGATCGTGAGCCAATTTTGCCAATGCTTTCACATCGACGACGCGCAAGAGCGGGTTGGAGACGGTCTCGACAAATAATAGCCGCGGGCTTTTCTTGAGCGCTGACTCGACGGCATCGAGGTCATTGGCATCGACATAGTCTGTTGCGACGCCAAAACGTGGAAGCTCCTGCGAAAAGAGCTGCACGGTTCGCCCGTACAGGCGATTGCCCGCGAGAATGCGCTGCCCCTGCGAGACCGTGGCGAGGACGATGGCGCTGATCGCCGCCATGCCGGACCCGGTGACGATGCCCCATTCGGCTGCTTCCTCCGCCGCCAGCATGCCGGCAAGGCGACGCGCGTTCGGATGAGCGTCGCGGGCATAGATATACCCCGGCTCGCCGTCGTTCATGATGGCGTCCAGCGCGTCGAGATCGGGGATCGTGTAAACCGACGATTGATAAACAGGCGGCACCAGCGGCCTCGTCTCGCCCAGGGATGATTTCTTCTTCTTCTGCGTAGTCATTGAAATTTGTCCGTAGACCATTGCGCGGGAAACATCTCAATCGAAGATGGATCCAACAGTGTGGAACTGCTCCTGAGGGATTAAATTCGAGCCATGAAGGCGCGCATCCAGAGATGGTTATCATGCCAGGTGCGGGCGCAGATGATGTTGCCGTCGATCACGACCGGTTCATCGACGTAGGTCGCGCCGACGACCTCGGCATCGAATCGGCATTTTTTCACCGTTGTGATTTTCTTGCCGCGAATGATATCTGCCGTTGCCAGGATCTCGATGCCGTGACACACGGACGCGATGGGCAATCCCTTCGCATGAAGCTGTCGCACCGTACGCAGCAAGTCTTCGTCGTACCGAATGTACTCCGGCGCCCGGCCGCCGGAGAGCACGATGCCCGCGTATTCATCAGCTTTGATGTCGCGGAATGCGATGTCCGACGCGAGATGATATCCCGCGGTTTCCTGAGTGATGTCCCAATCGTCGGGCCGTTCGTGCTGAACCATGTGATAGAGCCGTTTCTCTGGACCGGCGACAACGACTTCGTGCCCCGCCTCCTTGATGCGGAAATAGGGATACATCGTATCGAGCAACTCGACGGCATCGCCGATGACGAGGAGAACTTTCTTCATGGCGGCTCCAGAAACGACAAGAACTTGGACAAACTTTGGCGAGCCGGGAGCGTAAGCGACCGGAGGAATACGCTTCGTTCCTCCAGTCGCTTACACTCCTGGCTCGCCGAAAAAAATACTCCGAGCGCTAAACGGCAAGCGGCGCGGATTGAATTTGATTATACCCACTGCGAAAAATGCGTCGAGAGATGGGTGCGGCGTTCCGCGGGCGACAGCGAGCGGACGATGCTCCAGCCTGATTCATTCAAAAGGTCCAGCGTGTTCGGCCATTCCAACGGCGAACCGTGGACGTCGAGCATGCGCTGGACGATCGGCTTGCTGGGCTGCAGAAACTGCGCCCCTTCGGAATGCGTGGCTGTGACTAAAGCGATGGAACCATCGTTGAGTTCGACGATCGATCCGACGGGGTAAAACGACAGCCGCAGGAGGCGCTCGCACCAGCCAGAATCCAGATGGTCCCGTTCGGAGAGCAGCAGGACCTCCGTCATGGCCGTGCGCGTGTCGAAGGCGTCGCGGTAGGGCCGCGGCGCGCACAGGGCGGCATAGCAGTCGCAGACGGCGAGAAGTTTGGTGAACGGCGCCAGCTCGATGTCGCGAGCTCCGAGCGGGTAGCCTGTGCCGTCGTTGCGCTCGTGGTGATGGGTGGCGGCGTCCACCGGCCAGCCGCCGCCTGGCCACAAGGTCGTCAGGATGTCGTCGGCCACGTGCGTGTGTTTTTCGATCAGGCGGCGCTGCTCCAGGTCGAGCGGACCTTCCGTCAGCAATACGTCGGCGGGCACGCGCGTCATGCCGACATCGTGTACGAGCGCTGCAACTGCGGCGAGCGGAAGCTGCGAGCGCCATTCCGCATCGTCATGAATGAGCCGCAACAGCACCTGAGCAACCGTAATGCCATGAGCCGCCGCGAATCGCGCGGGATCCTTGGGAGATGCGTAAAGGATTCGCATCGGTCTGCCTGCGCGTGCGTCTTCGATGAGCGGTTCCGCCAGCCTTTCCAGGGCTTCCAGCGTCACCGGCTTCTTCATCGCCAGGTGGCGTAGCATCTCGGCCAGATCGCCGATTCCGCTGCGATCGCGTTTGTAGCCGCCGAGCCGAACCCCGAGCAGGGAAATCCGGCGTTCGACATCGCGAAGCACGATCTCCAGCCCGTCGCAAAGGCGTACTTGCGCACTCACGGAAGCGGGCATGGCTTGCACGGTGCGCAACACCGAGTCAAGCATGGCCATCGCATCCATGTGAAGGTGATAGAGCGGATCGCTCTCGTCAACGGATTGAAAGTCAGCATCGTCGGCTATCTTGCGTAAAGCCAAAAGCAGGTCGCGCCCGTTTCGCAACAACGCTGCCGCACGAGCCGTGAAGCGGACCTGCGTCGGCGCCGCGGCTGCAGCCTGAGACGCGTCGGCGACGCGCAACGCATTGTCGAGCAGCCGATTCTCCGTCGCTCCGCGCTGTACCTGCTCGGTCAGCTCGCGGTAGCCGATCGACCGCGCAGGTTCCGTGGGCGGGCTCGCCTCCGACTCCGCATTAAGGCGAAGCCGAAGGGCAGCGATCCTGCGCAACAGTTCCTTCGTGTCGGTCATGAACATCCGCTCCGCTGCGGCTACAAGTCCTGCCCATGGCGATGAATCGTTATAGCCGTTGTAGTTTCCATCGGCATTTTTCAGGCGTCACTTAAATCAGCGAGACGTGAAAATTGCTCCAATCGGCAGATTACCTGGAATCTTGCCCATTTTTCCAGCGCCGCTTGAAGTCAATGCGACCTGCCGCTGTGGCGCAGGAATTCGTCCATCACGGCACAGACGAGCAAGGCGCCGCCGATGATCGTCGGTTCGAGCGTGTCGGGGATGCCCCACATGTTGGTGAGATTGGGCAGCAAGACCAGGATCGACGTGCCGATGACCATGCCGATTGTCGTCCCTTCGCCGCCGCGAAGACTGCACCCGCCGAGCACGGCGCCGGCGATAGCGTAAAGCTCCATGAAGTTGCCCGTGCTCGATGGCTGAACCGTGTTGTAGTGGATGACGTACATCACGGCATACATGGCCGCGAACAGGGAGCAGAGGACATAGGCCAGAACCTTGTAAAAATCGACGTTGATTCCGGAGTAGCGAGCGGCGCGTTCGTTGCTGCCGATGGCGAAGAAATAACGTCCGTAAATCGTCGCGTGGAGAAAGAAAGTCGCGACTGCGAACAGGATCAGCAGCAGCCAAACATACATGGGAACGGCGAGAAAATCGCTTCGGAAAAATATGCTGAATTCGCTGACGCGCTCCGCGATGGGCGGTGTCGTATCGCCGCGCAGCGAACGGGCGAGGCCGCGGTAAAGAAACAGGCCGCACAAAGTGACGACGAAAGGCTGCACGCGCAGAAAGGTCACCATGGCGCCATTGACAAGGCCGATCACCGTTCCGGACAGGAGCACGCCGACGATCGCCAGCCAGACAGGCACGAAGATTCTTGCGCCGCCGAGAATCACCAGAGGCGGCGGCAGCCTGCGATGAATGATGTCGGGCACGTCGAGAATTAGCCAGCAGAAAATAACCGCGCACAGGCCGACCACGGAACCGATCGACAGATCGACGCCGCCCGTGACGATGAGCAACCCCGCGCCGAGACAAAGAATTCCCGCCAGGCCGACACGCTGACCGAGATTGTAGGTATTGCTCTGCCAATAGTCGGAGTCCGTTGCCTGGAGGATGAGACCGTAAAGCATGAGCAGAAAAACGAAAATGCCGATGACCTTTTTCATTTGCGTGTACCGCCTCCGGTCGCCAGGTTCATGATCGCCTCTTCCGATAATGCGTCGCGTTCGATTGAACCGGCCAGATTTCCCTCGTGCATGACGAGCACGCGATCGCTCATTCCGAGAATCTCCTCGAGGTCGCTGGAGATCATCAGGATGGCCGAG
The DNA here is from genome assembly GCA_964484265.1 of uncultured Singulisphaera sp. Taxonomy (GTDB): domain Bacteria; phylum Planctomycetota; class Planctomycetia; order Gemmatales; family Gemmataceae; genus SIAQ01. Next base: position 112,779 of record CAZAFH010000006.1, on the reverse strand, counting down.
CCGTTGTTCGCGAGTTCGTCCATCAGGGCGTAAATTTCGCTTTTCGCGCCGACATCGATTCCGCGCGTTGGTTCGTCGAGGATGAGCAAGCGCGGCGATTGATTGAGCCATTTCGCGAGGACGATCTTCTGCTGATTGCCGCCTGACAGGTTGGCGACGGTCTGTCCCGTGTTCGGCGTGCGGACTTTGAAGCGCTCGCACATCGCCCTGGCCAGGGCTTCTTCGCGCGACGGCTGCAAGATGCCCAGTCGGCTCAGAAACGGAAGCGTCGCCAGCGATACGTTATGCTTCACCGTGTCGGTGAGAATGAGTCCATCGACTCGGCGGTCTTCCGGTATGAGGAAGATGCCCGCGTTGATGGCATCCGCCGGACGCCGAATAGAAACCGCTCGGCCATCGACCTCGATCGATCCCGTCAGCATTCGGCGGATGCCGAACAGCGTCTCTGCGAGTTCCGTTCGACCGGCGCCCATCAGCCCGGCCATGCCGACAATCTCGCCGGGGGCGATGCCGAAGGAGATACCGCGCTGCCTGACGCTCCAGCGAAGGTTTTGCACAGCAATGACGGGTGAGCGTATTTCGGCGCCGTCATGGCGTTTATGCTGGTAGAATTGTTTCACTTCGCGTCCGACCATGAGTTGAACGATGGCGTGATGGCGTATCTCGCCGCGCTGAAGTTCGCCGGCGTTTCGGCCATCGCGAAGCACCGTCACGCGATCGGCGATGGTCTCCACCTCCTTGAGCCGGTGCGAGATGTAAAGAATGCTCATCCCCTCGGTCTTTAGCTCATTGAGCACCGTGAAGAGACGCGTCGTCTCGCTTTCCGTCAAGCTCGACGTCGGCTCATCGAGTATCAGCAAGCGCGATTTCAGCGACAACGCGCGGGCGATTTCGACGAGTTGCTGCTGCCCGATCGACAAGTCGTGAACCAATGTTCGCGGCGAAACAATCAGCCCAAGGCGCTGCGCAATTGCGCTCGCGGTATCGTCCATCGCACGGCGATTGATGAAGCCGAGCGGACCGCCAAGAGTCGGTTCGCGGCCAAGGAGAATATTGCCGGCGATGTCGAGATGGCCGGCGAGATTGAGTTCCTGATGGATCAGCGTGATGCCGAGCCGCTCGGCATCCTTGACGTTGCGGACGACGACGGGTTTGCCGTCGAGGTGGATTTGCCCGGCGTCGGGCGTGTAGACTCCGGCGAGTATCTTCATGAGCGTCGATTTGCCGGCGCCGTTTTCGCCGACGACGGCAAGGACTTCGCCGCGGTCTATCTGCAGGCGTACGTCATCCAGGGCCCGCACGCCGGGGAAGGATTTGCATATGCCGGTCGCGGAAAGAAGAGGTGGCATTGCGAGGTTACACAAAAAACTTCCGATTTGCATTCGCCGCTTGCGGCTTGGCGCTCCGCTTGTACTCGTTGAGCGCTAAGCCGCAAACGGCAAAATCGGGAACTTGATTTCCGCCAATTCCAAAGTTACTTGCCCAGGATCTCTTTGACCTTCTTTTCAAAGGCGTCGATGTTGTCCTTGGTGATCGTCTGGTGATCGACGAAGATGGAGTGGTTGCTGGTAATTTTCGGCCAGGTCTTTAGAACGTCGTCTTTGCCGCGCGCAAGACTTGCGAGCACTTTGATGGATTGGTAACCGAACTGGTAGGGATCCTGCACGATGGTGCCGACGACTTCGCCGGTTCGGACGCCATTGAGGGTATCCGGATTTTCGTCGAAGGCGACGATTAGCGGCTTCTTTTCGTTTTTCGATCCGCGTACGGCGCGTAACATGGCGGGCGGGTTGTATTCCCAGAGACCGATCATGCAATCGACATCGGGCGTTTTGATGAGCATGTCCTCGGCCTGGGCCTGGCAGTTCTTCACGTCGGTGCCGTCCACCTTGGTGGCGATGAGTGTATAGCCGTTGCCAAGATCGAGATTGGTCGCGTCGGGAGGCGTGGTCTTGTCCATCTCTTCGAGTTGTTTACCGCCCGCGAGCACATCAAGCACGCCTTGCCGACGTTCGATGGCGTTGGTCGAGTCGATCTTGCCGACGAAGATGGCGATCTTGCCGCCTTTGGGAAACGCCTTCTTCACAAGCTCACCAGCGCCGCGGCCGGCGCGGTAGTTGTGCGTTCCGATGTAGCACTTTCTCGCTGCCGGATCGGGGAGGTCGTTGTCGGTCATGACCAGGGCGACCTTCGGATTCACCTTGTCCTTGTAGTAGGCCAGAGTGTTCTTCGGTTCGTTCGGGCTGACGGCGATGCCCTTGAAGCCGCGGACGATCAGGGAATCGATGATCTGCTGCTGGACTTCGACGGAGCCTTCCTGCGGTTTTTTGAATTCGAGCTCGACGTCGATGTCGGGTTCCGCTGCCGCCTTCTCCGCGCCTTTCTGCGCGAAGGTCCAGAACTCGTAAGCATTGTTGGAGACAAACGCGACCTTGGGTTTGCCGCTCTGCGTTCGGCATCCGACCGCGGCAAGAACGAGCGAGACGAGCAAGAGAACAAATCGAACCTTCATGGGAGAGTCCTTAACAAGTCAAGAAAATGCCAGCCTGCGCGATGTTCTGAAATTATCCAAAATTCGCGCCAAAGCAAGGCGCGGCCAGGCAAGTTTGCTCGCGCGATCGGCAAAAAGGCGGTTTACTTCTGCACGCGTGCCAGACGCAATCCGAATCGCGCGGGGTTGGTTGCGCTCGGTTGGACTCGGTAGTTCGCCTTGGCGAATTGGGTGTCTTCGTCATAGCTGCCGCCCATGACCACGGGGCCTACGGCTCCTTTGGCGGGAACCGCGAAGTCGTTACACCACTCGGCGACGTTCCCGTGCATATCGTAGATACCCAGGCGATTGGGTAGGTAAGAGCCGACCTTTGCAGTACGATTCAATTCATTGGCTTTGTGATTCGCATGGGATTTGAGCAAGTTACTCATCGGGATGTCGGTGTAAAAATCGTAATTGTATACATGAGGCTCCTGAAATGGTCCACCCCGGCAGGCATATTCCCATTCCACCTGTGTCGGCAGGCGATACGTCCATTCGCTTTCCTTGAGCTTTGCATTGAGCTTGTCAACGAAAGTGCGACAATCATCCCACGACACGCTATCCACGGGGAAGCGCTTTAATTCGTCGGGACCGTGGCTGGTGACTTGGTTCTTTCCTTTGCCCATGCGGGAAAAGCGACTTGGGTTGCTGCCCATGATCAATTCCCATTCGCCCTGGGTGACCTCGTAGACACCCAGGTAGTAATCGTTCTTGATCGTTGCCGTCTTGACATTGTTTCCGCCAACACCATGCCCGCCGCCCAGGCGAGCTTTTCCTTTGGGAACGAGCGCGAACTCCATGCCGAGAGCATTGGTATATCTCGTGAGCGGACCGAAGGGGATTCTTACCAGGCGCAGACCGACGCCATTCGAAAAACCGACGGGCTTGCCGAGATGATTCGCCCGGCAATCCTCCGCGCGATCCTCATAGCCGCCACCGCGAATAATACGGAGCGCAGGGCCGTCTTGGCACCACTCCGCCACGTTGCCGTGCATGTCGAAAAGTCCCAGGCGATTGGGTGGAAACGAACCGACCTTTGCCGGGCGCGGATTGCTAAAATTCGCTTGGCCGGGTGCCAGAGTTCTGGCCGGAGCGGGGGTGTAATAATCGAATCCGTAGTCCTCCTTGTGCTGGAAAGGTCCGCCCCGGCAAGCGAACTCCCATTCGGCTTGGGTCGGCAGGCGGTAGATCCAGGCTGTTTCCTTGAGTTTTTCGTTGACGCGCGTGACGAATTCTTGGCAATCCTCCAGCGAAACACTTTCAACTGGAAATCGCTTCAGGTCGGCGTCGGTGAATTGGACTACCTTCTCCTTGTTTTTCCCCAGCCGCGAGAAACTGCTTGGATTGGTACCCATGATCGCTTCCCATTCACCTTGCGTGACTTCGTGGGTACCCAGGTAATAGCCGTCCTTGAATTCAATGACCGTGGTCCCGACTCGACCCGCTTCGCCGCCCAGCCAGAGCTTGCCGCCCGGGACGACGGAGAACTCCATGCCAAGTGCGTTGGTGTATTTCGCGGCGGGACCGAACTGTACGCGTGCCAGACGCAGGCCGACGCGCGGAGGCGAAATTCGCGAGAGAATGATAGCGCTGGTTGCGGTCGTGGTGGGCGCCTTATCGTAAAAACTGCCGCCTCTCAACCGACCAAAACCGCGGGCATCCTGGAACCATTCCCACACGTTTCCGTGCATATCGAAAAGGCCAAGTCGATTCGGCGCATAAGCGCCAACTTTGCGCGGTCGTTTATAGCCGCTTTCATTAACGTTGGCTTGGTCCGGAGTGAGCGAATTGGACGGCTCGCCGGCATAGTAGCTGAATTCTTGGTCGTCGATCTTTGCGAGCGGACCGCCGCGACATGCGTACTCCCATTCCTCGTCCGTGGGTAGGCGATAGTACCAGCCGTCCTCCTTCAAATTATCATTGATCCTGGCGATAAACTCCTGGCACGCGTCCCATGAAACGCTATCAACCGGAAAGCGATTGAGTTCGTCATCGGGAATCTCGCTTACCTGATTACTGTATTTTCCGGTGCGGGAGAAGGCACTCGGATTGCTGCGCATGACCTTCTCCCACTCGCCCTGAGTTACCTCGTAGGCGCCGATGTAGTAGTCCTGGGCGAAATCGACCTGTCGCCGGGCCGGCCGTTCGGCTCCGCCGCCGAGCCATATTTTGCCTTTGCCGACGAGCACAAATTCCATGCCGAGTTCATTGGTAAATTTCGGATCGTTCTTGTCCGGCGTAGTAGCTTTCTTGGGTGGATCGATCCTTGGCGTTTTCCTTGGCTCAATCGTCTTGACAGGCGGTCCATTGTCAGCGAATCGTGTCCGCTCAATGTGCGAGCTTAATGCGACCTCTCGTCCGCGCTGGATCGTGATCGTCTTCGCCTTGAACGAAAGATCCGCGGCCACGTCGGCCACGGCTAGCACGAACTCGCCCGTAGCGCTGTTTCCGTCGACGACTTTCAGGGCGTATCGGCGTTTCGTCTTGCGATCCTCGAGTGTGACGGCGCCGTGGTTCACCAAAAAAACAAAGTCAGGATCGTCGGTGATTATCACGAATTCGCCTGGCTCGTTCGGCATATTTGGGTCCGTCGTTCGCAGGTAGGCCCAAACTCCGAACCCCACGAGTAGCAGGCACGCCGCCAGGACGACCGCGATCCACGGGAATCGCTTCGGCTTCGCCGACTCGGGCGCTGCGATTGTCGCGTCGCCGATGATTGGAGTCGTTCGGGGTCTTCTGACGGGCGGAACGTCGATCTGTGTCCGTGATTCGTCTGCGTTCTCGAACGATGTCGCCTTCTCGATTTGGCGGACGAGGGTAATCACTTCGAGTGCCGATGCCGGGCGGTCTTTTGCCTCCTTGCTGAGAAGGCGCATCGTCAAATCAGAAAGCGCCTCGGGAATTTGCGAGTTGATTTGGCTCGGCGGGGTGGGATGGTGAGTTCCGACGGCCATGAGAACTACCATCGCCGATTCGCCTCGGAAGGGAGACGTGCCGACGCAAAGCCGATAGAGGACACAGCCGAGCGAGAACAGATCGGCACGGAAATCCACTTTCTCCGCCCTGGCTTGCTCGGGCGACATGTACGCCGGCGTGCCGACGATGGCGTCGGAATCGGTGACGTCCGCGTCCTTCTGCGAGCGCGTCAAGCCGAAGTCCAGGATCTTCGCCCGGCCTCCGTGTGCCTGGTCCAGCCAGATATTGCTCGGCTTGATATCACGATGAATCAAACCATGCTGATGCGCGTCGGCCAAGCCCCGGCTTACTTCGCGGATGATCCGACAGATCTGGGAGAGCGGCAGCGCGCGGCTTTGACGCAGCGCCTGTTCGAGCGATACGCCCTCGAGATACTCCATGACGAGGTACGGCACGCCGCGGTCCTCGGCAACTTGATGAATGGTAACGATGTGATCGCTTTTCAGCTTCGCCGCAGCCCTGGCCTCGCGAAGAAAGCGGAGCCGGGCGGCGGCGTTCCGGGCGACATGCGCCAGCATCAACTTGAGCGCGACCGGCCGGTCGAGATGTGGGTCGTGCCCCAGCAACACGACGCCCATGCCGCCGCGCCCGAGCACCTTCAATACCCGATAATACCCCAGCCGGCCGATCTCGTCTTTTTCCTTTGGCGGCGACAATACTTCCGAAAGCTCACGGTTCATCGGCTCCAGGATCGTCGGCAATTTGCTGCGCAAATCTGGAAACCGATCCAGATACTCAGCGACCGTGGCATGTTCCGAACGACTTTGCCGAACGCGGTATTCCAGCGCGATAAGTTCCAGCGCAGCGGAAGGCTCGGATTGGAGCGCGGGAAAGCGCGACAGGAACTCTTCGACGCGCACGGACTCACCAGAACGCAGGCGATATTCCAAGTCGAGGCCCGCCAACTCTTTCAGCAATGAGGATCGTTCAATCTCGGAGACACGTGCAAGATAGTTATCGATGTCGGGCCGACGCTGAGCTCGGCATTCGTTCTCGAAATCGTCGATCAATTCGTCGAAGCGTTCGCGCGTTTCATCCATTCTGGGCACTCCTCGTCATTGCACTTCGTTCAATCAGATTCTTCGCTCGCCCGGAGTTTGGTTAGTGTTTCCCTGGCGCGACGATGTACGCGTTCGACAGTGCTAATCGATGTGCTCAGTGATTGCGCGATAATTTCGTGCGTATCGCCCTCAAGAATCTGCACTGCAATCGCGCGGTAGCGTTCCGGCAATTCGTTTAAGAATTGCTCGCGCAATTCAATGGCGATGGCAATTTCCTCTGGCGATGGTTCTCGATCCGGTACGGGGGCGCCTTCGTCCAATGGCTGGTCCTGGCCCTTGCCTCTTTTCTCGGCCCTGTAGTGTTTTTCCTTCTTGATGATTCGGCGGGCGGCAATCTGTGCCAATAAGCCCCACAGCGACTCCCAATCCCGAAGCTCAAATTGCCCGTTCTTGACATGCTTGAAGAATGTCCCGAAGGCCGATTGCATGATATCTTCCGGCGATTCAAGCTGCTTGAGTTTGTTGGACATCTTCGCGGCCGACAATGCAATGAGCCGAGAGGCATAACGCTTGAAAAGCGACGCTGCAGCATCATCGGTCTTTCCATCGGCAAAATGGTCGAGTAGTAATCGAAACGAAGGCGAGTCAGCCATTTGCCATGATCTCCTAGGTAAGAGTTACTTCTATTTAACGACTTCGACTTGAAACTGCCCATACCCGTGTGACTTGCCAACGACAACATGAGGGTTTCGTAGTTGCAATTAGTTCAATTCGAGAACAAAGCGAAAGAAATCTGAAGGGAACAACATGAGAATCCGCATCTCCTTTGGAAACAGTTCAAAACCGTAAGGAGTGGCATATGAGCTATCGACAGGAAGTTCCGGTTGTCGGATGCCTTGGATTTCTCCTCTTGGCCGGTTTCGGTTTCGTACTTTACAAGTACGTCCCAAACGACATCGTCGCGCGAGTCGCCCGCTCTGTTATCGAGAAACAGATAGGCATCGTTCGCGTTAACATGACTGGCGTGGAAGCCGACAACATCATGTCGGTGGAATTGTTTCCGAAGGAACGAAAGGTCCGCATCGAGGCCTGGTCGATTCACCCCAAACTACGACGCGATAATTTCGCCATAAGCACATTCACATTATCCGACAGCGAGATCGCGATCCTGAAAGACAAGGGCACACTAATAGTCAAGACTCAGGGTGGGATCGAATATGGCAAACGTGTCACGCGGATAGTAGGTTCGAAAGCGGACGATATCAATCAATAAGGGGCACAGCATCGCCTGGCATTCTTACCTCAGGAGCAGCACGCGTGGAAACCACCTTCCGCCCAAATTATGACGCCGTTGCGGATTCCTTCGAAGGCCATTGGCAGTCCGGCGGCTGCCCATCGATCGACGATTTTCTTCCTCGTGTCTCGATCGAGCAGCGCGCAGACCTCCTACTCGATCTGGTCCGCCTCGAACTGGAGTATCGGCTCCGCCGCGGCGAATCTACCTCCGTCGAGGATTGGCTGGCCCGATATCCCTATCTCCAAGCGGATCGACATACGGTCGTTGAACTGATTTCGCTGGAATACCGCGTCCGTCGGCTATGTAATCAGAAGGTGAATGTTCCGGATTACCTTCAGCGTTTTCCTCAGTACCGCAGGGAGTTGTCCTCCATACTCCAGGACGATGATACGATCCCTCCGCAGGTGCCTGGTTACGTCCTTGACGAAGAACTCGGTCGCGGCGGCATGGGCATCGTATTTCGAGCGAGGGATTCAGAGTTTGCGCGACCGGTCGCGATCAAGGTGATACGCTCCTCCGAAACTTGCCGCTCGACGGACATTCAGCGGTTTATTCGCGAAGCACAAATAACAGGGCGGCTCGAGCACCCCGGCATACCGGCGGCGCATCGCCTGGGCACGCTGCCCGACGGCCGACCGTTCTTGGCGATGAAGCTCGTTCAGGGACAAACCTTTGCCGAGGTTTTGGCACAAAACAACCTTTCCGAAGTCGAGCGCGGCAAGGCGTTGCACCTTTTCGAACAAATCTGTCAGACCGTCGCATTTGCTCATTCAAAGGGAGTCGTGCATCGCGATCTCAAGCCGAGCAACGTCATGATCGGCGCCGCCGGCGAGGTGCAAGTGATGGATTGGGGCCTCGCCAAGGTTCTCGGCGATTCTGATGTCGAGAGCGCCGAGTCCGCCACAACGGCTAACAGTTTGAATTTGGAGACGCAACCAGGCGATATCATGGGAACGCCGGCATACATGTCGCCCGAGCAGGCCCGTGGTGAACACGATCGCGTCGATGCGCGCACCGACGTGTTCGCGCTCGGGGCGATACTCTGCCAGATTCTGACAGGCAGGATTCCCTACGAGCCGCCCATCTTGGAATCGGCCCAGCGCGCCAGTCTCGACGGGGCCAGGCAACGATTGATGGCATGCGATGCCGATCGCGACCTAGTTGCGTTGGCGCTGCGCTGTCTGGCGTCTGATCCTGGAGATCGGCCGGCCAACGCCGCCGAGGTAGCCCAGGCGGTCGCGAACCACCGTCTGGAACTGGAGAGGCGTCTGCGTGAAGCCGATCGGGCCTTCGCGGCTGCCGAGGCGAAGTCGCTGGAGGAACGCAAGCGCCGGCGCGTGCAATATGGCCTGGTCGCAGCCATCATGTTATCGCTGTTAGTCGGCGGCGCCTTTGCCTGGTACGCCGAGCGCAAGGCGGAAACGGACCGAAGCGAGCGTGCCTCCCGCGCCGCCGCCGCCCGCACGGCAATCGAGCTCGCGCAGGATCAAGTGGAAAAGTCGCTCCGCGCCGACAAAATCGAAGAGGCCACCATCGCGCTGAAACAGGCAGAGCGGCGTCTGGAGGATGACGCTGCGCGCGACGACGGGTTGATGCAGACGCGCCAGGTTGCCTTGAGTCGCCAGGTTTCGATGCTCGAGGAACTCAACCGAATCTGGGATTCCCAGGCGACTACGCTTGGCGGCGCCTTTGACGTTTCTTTCGCACGCCGCGACCTTCCGCGTGTTTTTCAAGAGCATCAGATCGATTGGAAGGAGAAGGGTGCAACCGTCGAGCGATTAAAAGACTCGCCGATTCGCGAGCAAATCCTAGGAGCGCTGGACCTCTGGTTGTTTGTCGAACCGAAACAGGCGGGCTTGCTCGAATTGCTCGCCGCTCTGGATACCGACGCGGATCGCAATGCCTGGCGTGCTTCGGTCGCATCGGCGAAAAAGGATCAGCAGCGAATTGCGGCTGAGCGAATGAGCAACAAGGAGCAGCCGCCGCGCTTCCTCGCCGCTTTTGGTGAATACTTTCCGATCGATCAGGGAAAGAAGCTACTCAGATCCGGATGGAACAAAAGCCCGAAAAGCCTCCCGTTGACGTTTGCGCTGGCGCGATTCCTGTCGAGGGGAACCGTGATCGAGAAAGAGGAAGCGATTGGCTATTATCGCGCAGCTATCAGCTTGAACCCGGGGCATTCGCCGTCGTTGATCAACCTCGCCGTTCGTTTGAACGCCAGGGGTGAATTCGACGAGGCTCTCGTGAATCTGAACAAGGCCATCGCTGCTACTCCGGAACGTCCCGAAGGACATTACAACCTCGGTGTTTTGATGCATTCACGAGGGATGCGGAAGGAAGCCGTCGCCGCGTTTCGGGCGGCCATCAAGGCGGAGCCTAAATTTGGGCGAGCCTACACGAATCTGGGCGCCGTGCTGCTGGAAACCAATGATATCGCTGGCGCCGTGGATGCAAGCCGAAAGGCACTGGAGATCGATCCCAAGAATACTTACGCTCTCAACAACCTTGGAAGGCTTCTCAAGCAGAAAGGCGATCTCGAAGGTGCGGTGATTAACTTTAAGAAGGCACTCGAACTCGATCCAGAAGACGTAACGACACTTTGCGACCTAGGACTGTGCATGCGATCTCTCGGTAATTTTCCCGAGGCATTAAAGGCTCTGGAGCGTGCCGACACCTTCGATAAAGGGCAATCGAGCGTGCCGATTCAAGGATTGATTCAGACAACGAGAGAGATGCAGGCACTCTTTATCCTCTTGCCCGATGTTCTTCAAGAGAACGGCGAGCGCGTTTCGCTTCAACAACATATCAATCTGGCGAGAGTCTGCCACGAGATTCGGCGATACACCGACACGGTGCGGCTTTACACACAGATCCTTGGGCGAAATCCGACGGCGATTCCGCGCTTCGCAATCGCCCATGCTGCGGTCAGGGCCGCCAACGGCGAAGGCGTCAATCCCCCCACGCCAACAGAGAGGCCCGCGCTGCGGCGCCAGGCCCTGGAATGGCTGCGCTCCGATCTCGCCACCTTCGAGAAAGCGATCGCAAATCAACCGTTCTTCATCAAACAGGAAGTAAAGAAGATGCTGGAGAAGTGGCTGAGCTCGCCCGACTTGGCGTCGGTGCGCGACGCAGATGAATTGGCCAAACTCACCAAGGGTGAACAGCAAGAATGGAACGCCTTCTGGACCGACGTTCGCCGAGTGATAGGCTCCATCCGGTGACGCCGGATCGGCGCGCTTCCTTACCATTGAAGGATTTTCGCCGTCAGATCGTATTGCCCTTTGGAACAATCAGAAACCATAGACAAGTTCCCGTCTAAAAAGGAGAAACTATGTCCCGCGTATTTTGGCAACTACTGCTGCTGGCGATTCCCTTGACCGCCAATGGTCAGGAGAACGATCTTTGCACGTTCAAACGCTACACGGGCAAAGTCGGCGATCAAATCAAGGTGACCACGACTCACAAACAAGTCGATAAATCGGTGCTTGATTTCCTGGGCAAACCGATTCCGAAAGAGAGAATCACGGATCGGGTTCATATCCACACGACCGAAATCCTGGCAGTGGATAATCAGGGTCGGCCCATCAAATTGAAACGCTACTTCGACAAAGCCGAGGAGACGACGTTTGGCGCCACGAAGAAGCTGCCGATGGATGGGAAAACCGTTCTGATTGAAAGGGAAAAAGACAAGTTCACGTTCACGATCGTTGGCGAAGGACCGGTAAAGGGCACTCAGCAATCCTATTTCTTGGGCGAATTCAATCGCAATCCCTCCATCAACGATTTCGATCTGTATTTTCCCGAGCAACCAGCAAAAGTCGGCGCGGCCTGGGACATCAAGTCCGCATTCCTTCGCAGCAATGAGCCATTTCAGTTTGACGAGAAAAAAGCAACGGGAACGGCGAAACTCGTCAAGGCATTCGCCAAGAATGGTAGGAAATTCGGCTCGATCGAGCTTCGCGCCCGTGCGCCGATCTCAGGTGTCACGGGTTATCCCGCGGGGACATTGAAGGCAGGCTGCACCATGGACCTGGAACTCAAGGCCGACGGATGCATCGACGGCTCCTCGCCGGAACGGACTACGCAATCCGTTCAGAAGACGTTCATCAATTTCGGCAACGCGGAACTCGAGATACTCGCAACCACGAAGTCCACAGTCGAACTGATGTCTAAAAAATAGCGATGGGCTTCCGAAGTGCTGTCTTGTTTCGAGTGATGACGCAGACTCTACTCCGCCCGTTTGCCCCATTTTTTTACCAGCTGGGCGGCGACTTCGAGCATGCGTGGCTCCATCGCCTGCACGTAGTCGCCGAATGGGGTGAATCGGTCGTCGGATGCTAACCGTGATTGCAACTCCTCCGGCAGTATTTCTTGCGCTAGCAGATCCAGGAGCGCGTCCTGGAAGTCGGCGAGGTCATCCCGCGACGGCATTGAGCACCTCCGCCAGGCGACGAAAATCCGCGCGGAACGGTTCGTCATCCACCGGCATCAGAGTTCCGCCGAGCCGTTCGAGAATCACTGCCTCGACATTCGGACATAGGCTTAGAATTTCGGGAAGCCAGGTGAAAATCTCGTCGGGCACGAGGCCATCGTGCGTATCCCTGCGAATCGAATTCTGCGCTCCGCTCCAGGAACCGCCCGACACGTGCACTTCGCGCACGCGGTGCAGCGGGTAGGTCGCCAGCAAATCGTCGAGCGAGCAAGCGAAGTTTTTGGTCTGGCAGTAGAGATTGTGCAGATCGAGCAGGAGGAATCCATCGACCGGCGCGAGAAGCGCTTCGAGGAATCGGCCCTGGTCTTCAACATCTCGGCGATGGAACGCGAAGGCGAGATTCTCCAGCCCGACCGGAACCCTCGCGACCTCGGCCAATTGCCGTAAGCGATCCTGGCCAAGCTTCAGCGTGGTTTCGTTCATGGGCACGGGGAGCGGCGCGGACTGATGAAAGTTGCGCGAGCTCGAAAAGCCGAAATGCTCGGAGATGTGGTGATACGATCGCGCCCTGATTTCCAGGCCGAGATTCGCAAGCCAGGCGTCCTGCTCACGCTCGACGCCAGCCGACAGCGCGGAATACGACACGCCATGGCCGAGCAGGCGCTCGGCATCGCTGAAAAATCGCAGCAGCCCCTCAGCCCAGGCGGGCACGACGGTTGGCGGCCAGCCGCAGTCGAAGCTCCATTCGAGCACTTCGACTTCACCGGCTTGAAAGAGCGGATAGGCCGCGCGGAGGAAGTCGTCTTCGAGCATTAGCGATAGGCCGAGCAGTGGTTGAGGCGCGGTGCTCATCCCATGCCGCAGCCAGGGCAGCCGTCGGGCTGGCAGAACTTGCCTGGCTGTTCGCGGTCGGGGCCGTTTGTATTGCCGCTCTTATCAGGATTTTCACCCGACTTGGGCGCTCGCCAGCTAGGAGCAATGCCGCACCCGCCAATGGCGACGGCGGCGACGGCCGCGGCGAGAGTTTGTAGTACCTTCGGCGGAAGATTCATTTTCGTATTCCTTTATCCGCGGCCACAGAAAGGACAGGGATCTTTATGCGGAATCGGATCCACGTCGTCGTCAGCGCCTTCGGGCAGGCAGGTCGGTGGATCGAAGTTCGGCGCAGGCTGATGCGTCGTCGTCGGTTGTTCGCTGCTCGGACGGAGGTAACCGCACCCACTGACGCCGACGCTGGCGACAGCGATCGCCAGCGATTGCAGAATCGGATTGGAGAGCTTCATTTTGCGGCACCTGACGATTAGTGACTCACATCACCAGTATACACATGAAGAAGACGATTCGCGAAGGCAAAAAGTTGGATGCCTTGGTCAGCAAGAGCCGTAAGATAGCCGTAATACGTTTGCGACAATACTCAACCGCCTGCGTGGTGCAGTCAGCGCCACTCGGCACGCGAAACACCACCAATGAACCGACTGTTGACATTCGCTGTATTGGCAATCGCCATTTTCACTCCGCGTGCAGATGCACAATTGCCATTGATTCGGCTCGATCGCGTCACGCCGATCGGCGGCAGGGCGGGCGGCGATGTCACCGTCGAGATCGTCGGCCGTGATCTCGACGACGCCAAGTCGCTGCGATTCGATCATCCAGGCATCACGGCGACGCATCTCAAGGATCGGCAGTTCAAAGTCGCCATCGCCGCGGATGTGCCGGCAGGCACGTATGAACTTCGCGTCGTCGGCCGGTTTGGCATCAGCGGCGCGCGTCTCTTTGCGGTTCAGCACGGTCTGACCGAAGTCGCCGAGAAGGAAAAGAACGACGATCCCGAGACCGCCCAACCCGTGCCGATGAATTGCGTCATCAATGCGACCAGCGATAACAACGGCGATGACTTCTACCGCTTCTCGGCAAAGAAAGGCGAACGCGTCACGATCGATTGCTTCGCCTATCGGCTCGATTCACAGATGACGCCGATCTTGCTGCTGTCTTCGGCATCGGGATCGGACTTGATGCAATCGAAACCGTACCATCATCGCACCGATCCGTTTCTCGATTTCGCCGCTCCCGCGGATGGCGACTATATCGTCCGCGTGAACGACATGACGTTTCGCGGCGGTCTGCCGTATCGGCTCGTGATTTCGAATCTGCCGCACATTGATCATGTCTATCCGATGGCCGTGCAGCCTGGCGCGAGGGCGGAATTGACTCTGCTGGGGCAAAATCTGCCCGGCGGAAAACCTTCACCATGGAAAACTCATGACGTGCCGCTGGAACAGATGCCCTATACCTTCAACGTCACTGCGGATCCGTTGCGGTTTCTTTTCGCGAGGCATCTTCCCTCGCCGAGTTTGAATTCGAGAGGCGTGCAGGTTTGGCCTATCAAGAATGGGATCAATCCGATCACGGTGACTTATGCCGACGCGCCGATCACGCTCGATCAAGAACCGAACGACAGCGCGAAGTCCGCCCAGGCAATTACGCTGCCGACCGTGATTTGCGGACGATTCGACCGTCCCGGCGATGCCGACTGGTATCGCTTCGCCGCGAAGAAAGGCGACAGCTATGCCATCGACCTCTTGTGCGAACGGCTCGAACTGCCGGGCGATCCCTTCGTGATCGTATTCGACGCCAAGGACAAGGAAATTGCGACGTTCGACGATCATGGCATCAACTTCAACGCACTGGCGCAGGCCAATCGCGATCCGGTCGGCGTGCTGAAGATTCCTGCGGATGGCGAGTACAAACTGTTCGTGCAGGAGCGATATCGCAATGGCGGAGCGCGGTATCAGTATGTGCTGCGCGTCACGCCGGTGGTTCCGGATTTTTATCCCGTCGTGGTGCATGAAACGCCGAACGAGCCGAGTTGCCCCTGCGTGCGTGCCGGCGGGTCGGCCTTCTATGAGGTGTGCTTGAACCGCCGCAACCACACCGGCCCCGTGGTGATCGAGGCGGAGGGACTGCCTGCGGGTGTGCGCTGCGAGCCCGTGCACGTAAGCCCGCAGGGCCAATTCGCGACGGTCGTCATCACGGCGCTGCCTGGTGCGGTTGATTGGGAAGGCGCCATCAAGCTCAAGGCCTGGGCGATAGTCGATGGCAAAAAGATCGAACGCGAAGTCCGCCCCGTGCAGCGCCGCTGGCCCGTCGCGAATATCAATCGCTCGGTGATGTTGCGCGAAGTATGCCTGGCAGTGCGCGCCTCGGCGCCCTACGCCGTGCAGCTTCCCACCGAGGTGTTAAACGTCGCCGTCGGCGAATCGGTCGAGACCTCGGCACGAGTCACGCGCTATTGGCCTGACTTTAAGGGCAAGGTGCAACTCGTAAAGCTGAACCTGCCGCCGGGCATTACATTCGCGACGACGGATATCGGCGCCGATCAGAGTGAGGCGAAGATCAAGCTTACCGTGGCCGCCAATGTTCCGCCGGGCGATTACAGCGTCGTCTTGCGGACGGACGCCCAGGTTCCCTATGCCCGCGATCCAAAGGCGGCAGCGCGGCCCAACGTTCGTGTTGCCGATCCCACGACGCCGATGTTGGTGCGGGTGAGCAAGAAATCCTGATCCGGTGTAACGCAGTAGTAAGGACCAAAGGCGAACCCATGAAACTCGACCTCATCACCTATACCGGCCCGGCAATCGACGATCCGGAAATCCTGGCCAAGCTGCCGACGCCGGTGGCGTCGTTATTGGAGCAAACGAACGGATTCATCCAATATCACGGCGGGCTGCATGTTCGCGGCGCATGCCTGGCACCGAAGTGGCATTCGCTTCGCGACGCCTGGATCGGCGAAAATGCGTTTCATCGGCTCTATCCCGAAGTCGATCTCGACGATATTCCGTTCGCCGAGGACTGCCTGGGCGATCAGTTTTTGTTGCGTGAAGGTGAGGTTTGGCGGCTATTCTGCGAGACGGGGGAGATGGAATCGCTCGAAATCGGCTTCAAGAAGTTCATGAAAGAAGCGGCCGACGATCCGGTGGAGATTTTGGGGTTCGAGCCGCTGCTGAAATTTCAGAAGGAAGGCGGAAAGCTCGAACCCGGTCAATTGCTCGCCGCCTTGCCGCCGTTCTGTTCCGAGGAAGCCGAGAGCGGAGTCAAACTCACGGCCGTCAACGCCGAGGAGCGCCGGCGATCCCTCGCCAAGCTCGCCGCCGAAATGGACGGAGACGACTACGAGTGAGGATCGATCCGCACGTCATTCTCGTTTGGGAGATTCCCGTGATGAAACGCTGTGTCTGCCTTTTTGTTTATGCTCCGCTTGCCGTGTTGCTGTGCTGGCCTGGCACTCGCGCCGGCGATGCCCCTAAGCTACCGGCGAATATCGCGCCCTTTTTCAAGCCGCCGGCGCAGTTCGCCGACGACCTCGGCGCCTACAAATCTCCTCTCAAATTCAACGACGGCACGCTCGTCAAGACTCCCGCCGATTGGTCCAAACGCCGATCGGAAATCCTGACGACATGGAAGACGATGCTCGGCGAGTTTCCGCCGCTTATCACGGCGCCGAAGATCGAATACCTGTCCAAGGAAAAACGTGAGAATTTCACGGAGCATCACGTCCGAATTGAAGTAGCTCCCGGACGCATGACCGATGACGCTTATCTGCTCGTTCCCGAAGGAAAAGGGCCTTTCCCCGCCGTGGTCGTCGTGTTTTATGACGCCAAGTCCGGCATTGGCAAGGGCAAGGGAGCTTTTCGCGATTTCGCCTATCAGCTCGCCAAACGCGGGTTTGTCACGCTTTCTTTGGGCAGCGATCCGAATTCCTATTATCCGAACAAAAACAGAGCGCAGATTCAGCCGCTCGCCTATCATGCCTACGTCGCGGCCAATTGCCGAAATCTGCTCGCTTCGCTCTCGTATGTCGATGGGACACGGATCGGTATCGTCGGGCATTCCTACGGCGGCAAGTGGGCGCTTTTCGCTTCATGCCTCTACGACACCTTCGCGTGCGGCGTGTGGAGCGATCCCGGAATCGTCTTCGACGAAAAACGCAGCAACGTGAACTACTGGGAGCCGTGGTATCTCGGCTATGATCCTGGCCGCGAGCGGAAACGCGGTATCGTCACCGAGGCGAATCCGCGCACTGGGCCATACAAACAGATGATCGAAAAGGGACACGACCTGCACGAATTGCACGTACTGATGGCGCCGCGGCCGTTTCTGGTGTCAGGTGGATCGGAGGATCCGCCGCTGCGCTGGAAGGCACTGAACCACTCAATTGCCGTGAATCGATTGCTCGGCTATGAGAATCGCGTTGCGATGACCAATCGCCCAATGCACTCGCCGACGGAAGATTCAAACGAACAAATCTACCTCTTCTTCGAGCATTTCCTGCGGCGATGACGCCTTTTTCGCTTGCGGCCTGGCGCTTGGCATGGCACCAGGCCGAGCGAGAGGCCACAAGCGGATGGATAATCGCTTATTGTCCCGTCGGCGGAGCTTTCGCGCCGGATTGGTTGAACGTTCCACCCTTGTTTTGCTGATAGAACGCCGCGGGAATCACATTCTGATGAGCCAAGTACGGCAACGGCTGCTCCGTTTGCAGCGATACCACCGTCGGATCGCTAAAGTGCGCCGCGGCGTTTTTCGGCTGGTAAGAAACCTGCACCTGAACCTTCTTCACTGCCGGGTTGTAATTTTCCCACGGCAAGAACAAGGTGTAACCTTCGCCGATCAGATCCTTGCGTTTAACCTGCTTGAGCGAGGCCGGATCGTAGAGCACTTCGAGAATCTTTTGCGGCGGCGAATTCGGCCCGACGTTGGTCATGTCATAAAGCTGCACGAGCAGATCGCCTTGAGCGCTCACGCCTTGCCCGGTGGATTCGTCCATCAGGTAGACGCGCCCAGCCAGGCCGACCAGCGGGGCGCCGCCTGCCTGATTATTCGACGTTGTCCGCACGTTGTTTTCCCAGCGCGACAACACATGGCTCACGGGCCGCTTCGATTCCTGATCAACCCATGACGATGTGAGCCATTCCGTCGTGCCGACCCGCTGAAACGCATTGCATCCCAGGGAGGCCGACATCAGCGCGGCAATCAGGCACGTCAAGCCCAGACCACGGTAACTCCTACTCACAAAGGCCATCATGGCATCTCCCTTCCTTGGGTGGCTCCGGTATTGCCTCGCTGCGTCGGCAAAATCAGAATCGGGCTGCTGGCATTATTGGTCACATTTCCGGGCGATTGCACTTGCGGCAATGCCGCAGGCATCGGGATATTCGGCAACGGCTGCGGCGGCGGATTCAGCGCGACAGGCACGACTCCCGCCGGCTGGTACTGCGGCTGCACCTGCTGCTGTTGAACCGGCATCGAGGCTGTCGCCGGCAGATTGTTGACTTGCGGCGGCGCGGGCGTGAAGGTCTGCACCTTCGGTCCCGGGGCCGACATCGGCACAGGTTCGGCCGCGACTGCCGGGCTGCTTGCGGTTCGCTTCGCAAACAGATTCTGCAGGAATCCGACTCGTGGGGCCGGGGTATGCGAGGTTTGCGGCTGAGGCGCCGGCTGCGATTGCATCGGGGCGTCGAGTTGAATCGGCGCGGATTCGATCGTGCCGGGGGACGTCGGATAGATGCGATATGGCTTCGCGTGGTGGCGATGGCGTGGTTCGGGCATCGCTGCGGGAAGAAACGGCAGGGCGTTGGCGTTGCCATGCACCCGCATTACGTCGCCCAGACTCCAATCGATGCGGCGTGATTCCTCGCTGAGAATCTGATCGGCCTCAAATCGATTGCGGACGATGTGCGGCGTCATGATGATGAGCAGCTCGGTCTTCGCCTTCGTGTAGGTCCGGTAGCGGAAGGCCGCCCCGATCAACGGCAGATCGCCGACGACCGGAATCTTGTTTTCGTTCTTCTCCTCGCGTTTGGCGATCAAGCCGCCGAGGAGAACGGTCTCGCCGTCGGCCGACACGACGGTCGTTTCGAGGTGTTGAAGGTTCAATGCCGTGCCGAGCGTGCCGTTGCCGAGGTTCACCGGTTGGGCGACGACGGACGAGATTTCGGGGATGACTCGCATCAGGACTCGGCCATCGGGCGTGATCTTTGGAGTGACCTGGAGGATGACGCCGACCTGTCGGCGGATGATGTTCTGCGTCACGCCGTTGATGCTCTGGGTGCTGTTGGCGAGCAGCGGAATTTCCTGGCCGACGTTCATGTACGCCGTCTGATTGTCGAGTGTGGTGATCTGCGGCCGGCTGAGGATATTGATTCGGCCCTGAATCTTGAGGGCCCGGATCAACACGCTGACCGAGTCGCTGGCGGCGGAGAACACGAAGCCGCCGATGTTGTTCGTGGGCGAGGCGCGGCCCACACCAAGGTTTCCGATGCCCTGGATACCGACTTTGCCTGGGCTTTCCAGAGCGTTGTCACCGAGCGGATTTGTACTGTTGAAGTTATACCCCGGTGTGAAGGTCGTATATGTTGCCGTGCCGTTGGTGGGCGTGCTGCGGCGGAAGAGTAGCGGCGCTTGCAAGCCCAGCTCCATGCCGAATTCCTCCGAGCCATTCATGTCCACCTCGGCGACGAGGACCTGAATGACGACTTGTGGCGGAGCCGTGTCGAGTTGTGCGACCATGCGGATGAGATCTTCGAAGTAGCGGGGCGTCGCGCTGATGAGCAGGGAATTGCTGATCGGCTCTGCGACGACGACGACTTCACGCTGGATTTCGAGGTAATTGGTTCCCTGATTGTAATTCTTGTAGACGTCGTAGGATTTCTTGAGGAAATCCGCGAGAGCGTTGGCGACATCCACGGCCTGAGTGTTGCGCAGGCGGATAGCTTCTTGTCGGCGTTGCTGGATGTCGGCATCTTCGAGCCGGGCGACGATCGATTCGACGACTTCGAGATCGTTCTGGCTGCCGGCGACGATGAGGCTATTGGTGCGTTCATCGACGGTGAGGCGAAGATCGATGATCGGAGCGCCTTCGGGCGAGTTGCTCTGGATGGTGATCTGCAGAGGCCGAGCCTGGCCCGTGGCGGCGCCGCCGGCCGCTCCACCGATGCCGCCCGCCGCCCCGCCGATGCCGCCCGCCGCCCCGCCGATGCCGCCGACGCCGCCGGTCCCGGTGCGTGTTCCGAGTCCGCCGGTGCCGACGAAGAGTTGCTGCAACGTAAGCGCGAGCTGGGTGGCGTCGCATCGTTTCAGCGTGAAGATATTGACTTTGGACAGCGCTTTGGGAGCGACGTCGAGATCTTTAACGAGGGCGAGAACGAGAGTCATCGTCTTTTCCGGAGCGGAGATGACGAGGCTATTCGTGCGCTGATCGGGATTGATGCGGATGTCTTCGAGGATGTTGGTTTCGATCGGCTTGCCGCTTTTGGGATCGTTGGCGACGAACTTGAGGACGCTGTTCTTGGAGGCGATGCCCTGCTGCTGGCCAATGCCGCCCAACCCCCCGCCGAGGCCGCCGCCGAGGCCGCCGCCCTGCCCGCCAAGGATGCCGCCGAGGCCGCCGCCCTGGCCGAGTCCGCCGAGCGCACCGCCCAGACCGGTCTGCTGGCTGGCGGCGAGAATGTTGTTGCCAATCGCCACGCCCAGTAGCTGGGCCAAGTCAAGCGCGACGGCACTTCGGAGTCGCACCACGCGGATCTCGTTTTTGTGAGCCGAGGGCGTCGTGTCGATGAACGTTATCATGTTGCGGATATCAACAAGGTCGCCGGGTGACGCCTGAACGAAGATCGTGTTGGATGTATCATCCCAGGTGATGCGCACCTGGTTGTTGATGCCTTCGGGTTGCGGGAAACGGACGGCGTAGAAGCTGTTTAGCGCCGCGGCGACGCGCGATGCCGTCGCGCGTTTGAGCGGGAACGCCACTGGCGAGTTGATACCGTCGGGTAGCTGGTCGAGACGCTGGATCTCCTTGATGATGTCGGGCATGCGCGCCTTCGACGCAGCAACGAGGATGCCGCCGAGTCGAGGCTGCGGAATGAGGACGATATTCGTCGGTCCTGCGTTCGCTGCGGTTGCGCCGGCGCCACCGGCAACGCCTTGCCCACCGGCTCCGGGAGTTTGGGTTGGCGGCGTGATGGCCACGCTCCTGGATCCTGCGGAAATCGTTGTCGAGTACGGGTTGAAGTTGACCCGTCCGAATAGCTGCATCAGGGTGTTGGTGATGCCCGTCGGATCGCCGAAACGCACCGGCACGAGCTGGATGTCAATTGTGGCCGGCTGAGCAGTTTTACGCAGCAGGTCGATGATGCGAAGAATCGCCTCGGCGTCTTCCTTGTTGTTGGCGCGAAGGATGAGGATACCGAGTTGGTCGAGCACTTCGATGGAAGCACCGAGCCGGGGCGGGGTGATGTCGCCGGAATCCTTGAGTCCCTTGGCCTTGGATTCTGGTTGTCCGCCGACTTCTTTGTCTTGCAAAAGACCGGTGTAGTGGAACGGATTGGTCGTGTAAACGGGCGTCTTTCGGGGTTCCTCGCGGAATCGTTGGACGGGCGGTTCTTCCTGGAGTTCACTGGGATCAAAGAGGCGATTCACGGAAGGGTCATCCATGACCCGTTGTTCGAAAAAATCGAGCCCTCGCGAGTCGGCTCCGCGTTTGCCGCCTGTACTGGGCCTACCGCCGCCGGGGCGACCTCCTCCGCCAGGCGTCAGTCCGCCGCCTCCTGTTCTACCGCCGCCTGGTGTAATTCCGGTGCCTCCAGGAGTGAACCCGCCGCCGCCGGGCATGAATCCACCGCCGCCTGGGGTGAAGCCGCCGCCGGGGAAGAATCCACCGCCGGAAAACCCGCCAGGCGTGAACCCGCCGGTACGGAAGCTGCTGCCAAACCCGCCGGGCGTCGTGCCCGAGCCGAAGCCCTGGCGCTGGCTCGATGAGGTCGGTCGGCCAGTGATGGCTTCGATGGCGTGGGCCAGCGCCGTCGGATCAATGTCCTTGACCGAGACGATGCGTATCGCCTGTTTCTGGTCCTTTGAGGCGACCTCGATCTGATCGACGAGTTCCTTGATCTCGTTAAACATCGTCGTTGGACAGGCGACATAGATGCTGTTGGTGTGATTATCGACGCCGAGCGAAAGCATGACGGCGCGATCGGAGCCTCCCGTGGTAGTAGGCCGCGGGCCGAACACGAACCCGGGGAAACCGCCGGCACTTTGCGACGATTGCTGCGGGCGAGCGTTCATGGCGTCGGCGAAGACCTGGCGGATGATGTCCGCGACTTCGTTGGCGTTCGCATGTTTGAGCGCGATCGGGAACGTTTTTTTCACGGCCTCGGAGTCGACATTCTGAATGTCGAGCGAGTTGGCGATAAGCCGGCGAATCGTGAGCATATCGACGGGCCGAGCCTTGATGAGCAGAGCGTTCGTCGCCGGGTCGGCCACGACGCGGATGTTTTCGACCCGTCCGCCGCCACCGCCGCCCATTCCAAGGGCGCCGGTGACGATGCTTAGCGGATTGAACCCTCCGCCGCCGCCGGGGGGACCGCCTCGGCCGCCCCCGCCTCCGCTCTGATTTTTGGGACCGTTGAAAGCCTCGTCGAGAATCTTGGCGACTTCGGTCGAACTGGCATAACGCAATCGAAGCACTTCGAAATCGCCCGGGCCGGCCTCGGTATTGACAAGAATGCGAACCAGCTGCTGAACCAGATCGAGTGCCTCGGCGTCTTCGCTGGTCACGATGATGCGATTGCCAAATGCCGTGATGATGACGGGCGGCTTCTTCGGATCGACTTTGCGTTTCTCTTCAAGCGGCTGAAACAGAACCGCCTGATGATTCCCGCCGAGCACCGGGTCATTGTTCTTGTGCATCAATTCGCGAACCGCGTCGGGCGTCAAGCGGATCATCATCTTGGTTTCATCGAGAGGCGTTTTCTTCGGTTCCGGCTTCTTCGTGGCAGGCTTGACTTCCAACGCCGAGCCAGGAAGCACAAGTTTCATTTCATTGTCGCGGAGCTTGCCAAAGAGCATGTGCAGCGCCTCGGCAACGGTTGCGCCGGACCCCTTGTCGAGGTTGATCATGCGGATGTGGCTGGCGCCGCCCGAAGGATTGCCGTCGTAGATGCGGATGACTTCCATGACGACCTTGATCTGATCGTCGGTGCCGCGAATGCGAAGCGTGTTTGTATCGATATCGGCGCCGATGTACGGCGCGCCGTTCTTGGACTCGGGAAACATCTCCTTGAGCGTCTCGAGAAACTTGGCCGCATCAAGCCGGCTGAGCTGGATCGACACCGCCTTTTGCGAAGGCGGCGTCAGCTGGCCGATCAAGAGACCGATCTCGAAATGGGTCTGCGGGTCGGCGTAGACGAACAGCCGAGTCGGCCCGGTCGCGGCGATGCGGATGGACGAATCGTCCTTGAAGTAGTCATTGAGGATTTTCGCCATCCCCTCGGCGCTGCCCGACGGCAGGTCGTGATTCTGGAAAATCGGCGGACCGATCAGGAGCGTTTGCGTTTTCCCGTTGGCTGCATCGAGCTTTTCGAGAATCGTCTTGGCCGTCGCGATCTTGTCGGCCGGCCCGTTGACAATGACCTGGTTGGTCGCCTTGTGCGACGTGATCGTGTGCTGCCTCACCGTGCGCGATCGCGTGGGGGGCGCCTGGCGCGGATCACCGCTACCTGGACCGGATTTTTGCGTCTCGATAATCTGGGCCTGGCCGAGTGCCCTGACCAGCACCTGCTCCGCCGTTGCAGCACGGATGTATTTGCACTGGTAGGTGAAGCTGTGCACGTTCCGATCGCCCTCGTCGTCCTTGAGAAAGATCGGCAAGTTCTTTGTCAGCATCGAAACCGGCGCCTGGATGATTAGCTGATTCGTCGCGTCGAGCGGCGTCACGTGCGAAAGATCGCCGAACAAACGTTTGGCGTCGGCGGCCACTTCATTGGCGTTCAGGAATTCCTTCAACTGAATCACGACTTCCACCATCTCCGTCCGCGAGCGCTTCGGCAAATCGGTGACGAGCACGCGCGGAATCAGTTCCTTTGGCACGGCGTCGGCCGGGACCATTGTCAGCGTCTGATCGCGCCGGATGAGCGTGTGCTTCGTTTGTGTCTGGAGGATCTCGTTGATGATGTCGAACACCTCCGCCAGCGTGTACTGGCGAGGCCGGCCATTTATCGTCGGATTGATGAACGATAGCGTTCCGGGCGGCGGCGGGAACGTCGAGCTGTACGGCATGCCGGTTTGGTCGGAAAGCCATTCGAAGACAGCCGACCATTTCTTGTCGCGCATCTCGAACGAGATAATTTTCTGCGACCAGTCAACGCGCGTTTGCGGGATGAGCTTGATGACGTCGTCCTTGGTGGCTTTCCCAGGTTGTTGCCCAAGGACCGACGACGCCGACTCGATCCCGAGGAAACTGATGCCCGCGAGCATCGCTGCCAGGACTGCGCGTTTGACGTAGATCATAAACGAACCCCAATAATTGCGACCGAGGTTTCCGCTACAACCTCGATGGACAGCGTACCAGACTCGATCCCCGCACGCAAACGAAACCTTCCCCATTCCGGGATAAATTGCCCAGAATCGGTTTCGCTGGCGGCCTTCGCACGGCAATTGCTCGAAGTAAAGCCCCACCAGCCTGAAAACAGGCAAATGAGGCGATTTCGCCCCGCGCGACCCTCTCCCTAATTGCATGAACTTGGGCCGGGTGATACCCAATACGGCGGAAAAGACTAGGGCAAAATAATTAAAAATATCCACTTGTCGGCGAGCCTAGCCGCGTAAGCGGCAGGTTGAATGTTCGATCGGCGGTTCAACCTGCCGCTTACGCGGCCAGGCTCGCCAAGGAGCTCAATAAAATCAGCGCGTCTTCGTCTTCGTTTTGGTCTTCGATCCCGTTTTCGAACGCGGGTCGGTTTTCTTGCCGTCGGATTGCGATTTCGCCCACTCGCGATCGCGTTCCAGGTCGTAGTCGTCGAGGCGATCGATCGACAGTGGATATTCGAGCGCGTCGTCCAGCGTTTGGGTCATGTGGATTTCGTAAACCTGGTCGTTAATCTGGAAGAACACCTTGCGGGCGTCGACGCGCAGCACCTTTGCTTTGAAGTAGATAAAATCGCTATCCGGATCGCCGACGACGAACACGTCGTAGCCCGAGTTCGGCTTGGCGATGAGTTTCATCTCCTTGTTCTCGTATCGATTCATCAGGTAAGCCGTCTGATCGCTGGGTACGGCCATGCTCAGCCGGACGAACGAAAGAATGTTGGTCGCCGGTTCCTTGGGACCAGGCGGTTCGACGACGACTTCCGGCTTCTTGGTCTCGGGCGGCGGATCCTTCCATACGATCTTCTCGATCGGCGCCGGCGGCACCTTGCCGACGAAGATGTTGCGCTTGGCGATCGTCTCGTAGTCTCGGTTCTCCAGTCTTGGCACGCAGGTCAAGGCGAACGTCTCCGACGCGATCGCTCCAAACCCGCCAAACGGCGCATATCTCGCCAGGAGTACGTCGGTCAGGAGGCTGCGCGGATCGATGCCCGGAATCATGCCGGGCTTCGCCAGCGCCTTGGCGACGATCAGCGTTTCGAGGATCATCGTCATCTTCAATTGCTTGCTGGCGTCTTGCGCCGTCGACGTGCTGACGCGATCGATCGACACGCTCTTGATGCGGTGTTCGTACGGAGCATACTTGATCATCTCGAGCGCATCGATAATCTGCGGCAATTCGCCACGCGCATTGACCAAGAACGTCATGGTCTTGTGTCCCACCGTTTTCACACCCGGCATCTTCGCGGGAGGCCGAACCTCGGTCAAGGTCGGCGCGGGGACGATTTCGTCGACCTTCACGCCTGCGCTCTTGAAGAGCGGGCGCAAGAAGCGGACGGAATACTCGGTGATCGCGAAATTGCGATCGACCGGCAGACTCTTCAGGCGAGCCTGCGCCATGCGTTTTTGATCCATCTTGAACCGGCTAATATCGCTGGCGAGCTTGGTGTTTGCTTCCTCCAGGCGGAGATTGTCTTGCCGATATTCGTCGAAAGGCTTCCAGAGGAACTGCCAAAGTCCCAGAAAGACTACGAAACAGCCAACGATCGAAACGAGAACGACCGTCAGCATGCGTTCACGCGAGTTCATGGCATGCCTCCTTCCATGTTCAAGCCGTCTTCGGAATCGGGTTCCGCAGTCTTGGGCGGAGTTTTGGGTGGTTCTGGCGCTTTGGGGCGAGGTCGAGTCTTGGTGACTATGATTTCTCTCGGTCTCTCTTGTGCCGGCACGCTGAGTTGCGTCTGATATTTCTTGATGTTCTGCTGGGAGACGTCGAGCCTGAGCGAGAATTCGGTCACGGTCTCGCCGCTGCGGGTTTTCTCGAGCGATAGCTTGATATGCGGATCGCCGGAGGTGGCATTGAGCAGGCCCGTCAGCAAGCCGTCGGGGCCGAGTTTGTCCGACGGGACTATGCCGTCGATGCTGACGCGTGCGATCGCCGTATCTTTGCCGCCGCGTTTGGCGGCTACAGGTTGTGCGGAGAATTTGTTGACGCGAAAACCCGACTCGAATGGGAAGCGAGCGGACAGGTCGTAGATTTCATCCAGCCAGGGTATAGTGGAGTTTTCCCATTCGTTGTAGGCTTCGATGTCGGCTCGTTCCTGGGTGACGTCTTGGAGGAATTTTTCTTGTTCGAGCTTTGCCGACATGAGTTCCTGGTTCTTCGAGCGTTCCTTGTAGAGCAGCCAGCCGAGCGCGCCGACGGCGAGCAACAAGACCGCCGCCAACAGGCCGCCGACGATCACCATGCGTTGCCGAGACGCGCTGACTGGGGCGACGCCTTTTCTCGGCTGGGCGAGGTTGACCGGTTTCTCGGCCCGCGACGACCACAGCAGCGCCAACCCGACGGCGCCCGCGAACTGCGAGGGTGCATTCAATGACGACGCGATTTCGCTTTCGGGCGTGAGCGGGTTCAGCGTTTGCACGGGCATGCGAAGCGCCGTGCCGAGCGATTCCGCGAGGGCCGAGTCGTCGCTGAAAAGAAAAAGGCAATCGGGACCGGTGACCTCGATATCAACCGCGTGCTGGGCCTGGAAGACAGCCAGATTGCGTTTGAGTTCGTTGGGCAGCATCGGGCCATTGGCAAGCGATTGCGCCAGAAGTAAGCGGTCGCCGCGATAAAAGCAAAGCTCCGCCCAGCGTTGCCCGATGGAAAGCACGGCACAGATTTGATTCGCGCCGGGCGGTTTGGCATCGGGCGGAAGGCCGCGAACTAGCGCGTGACCGACGCCGAACAAGCGCGGCGTCACGGCGTGTAGTTTCAGCCCGGCCGACTGGCAGAGCGTGAGCACCGACTGCATGACGTCGCGCCGGCACGCCGCCGCCATCACCTTGCGCTCGAAGCCGCTGCTGCTCATGGCCGCATAGTCGATGGCGTAATTGTCCGCAGGTTCCGCGATCTCCTTGGCCGTCTGAAAACGGACGAGGTTCGGCTCCTCGTGGGCGTCGATCGGCGGAATGCGAAATTCCTTCAGGAAAATGCGATCGCGCCCCAGGCCGACGATGACCGGCGCGGGAGCGATCTTCGAGGTTTTCAGGAATTCGCGGAGCGCCTTGCCAAGGCTATCCGCAGTGCTGGGGGTGAACGGCTCGGGATGATTCCACGTCAAGGCGCGCGTCACTTGAATGCCGCGCCGCGAGGATTGCGCGCACAGCACGTGGAATTGATCGTTGACCCAGTCGAGAACAATCCAGGATGCCAAGGCGGTTTCTCCTAACGAGCTTCAATTTCAATCGCGATTCCAAACGACAAACGGTGAACAACTAATGAGAGAGCAGTGATCTTCGGGTAACGTAGGCATCACGCTCCGCGTGATGCATTTCATCTGGCGAAGGCCATGACTCACGGCACGGCCTTCGGATCGTAGCCGCGACCCAGTTCGGTGAGGTCGCGCCAGGCGATAATCCGCGGGCGGCCGTGGTTGGTGTCGATGACCGCCTCGAGCCTGCTGACAGGGCCCTTCATGTTGCTGAAATACCCGACCGACTGGACACGATAAACCTGCGTGCGCGTCGTGACGTAGGTTTCTGCCTTTCGCAGGGTGGTGAGACTGAGGCCGGCTTCGGTGAACAGCCAGGCTGGCGTCGCGTAAATGCCGCTGATGCCTTCGCCCTCGCCCATGTTGTTGCGGATGTTGATGACCTTGTCCACGTCGGCTTCGGTGATTTCGGGAATGGTCAGCAGCACCTCGCGCGGGGCGGTGTTGACGTTGACTCTCGCTGCGATTTCGGGATCTTCGTAGGGCGAGGTGAAATTGAATAGCTTGTAGATCATGTCGCCGGCGCTGCTGTCGAGCAGTGGACTGGTGTAGATCGTATTAACGGTTTTGCGATTTTGCACACTGGAAATACTGATCGTGGACCCGATGATGTCGAAGATCGAGTTAATTTTGAAACGCCCGCTTTTGGTGAATTTCAACTGGTAGTCCGAGAGCTTCCCTTGGACGGTGCTTGAATTGCTGTTTGAAGATCCGCCGCCGAAGATCGCCTTGAGTGTGCTGCCGATCGATTGCGCGCTGCCCGAGGTGCCTGCCGGGCCGTACTGGCGGTACATGATGATGTATTTGACGAGGTCGTCGCTCAGTTCTTTATCCGCAAGCAGAATAGAGAGCTGGTTCAGGTCGTCGTTATTGAGATACACGGTCGCCTTGCCTTCGCTGTCGGCGTTGCTTTCCCGGCTGTGCACGGTGAGGTAGGCCGACCAGCCGCGCGTGAATCCGTCCGAGGTGACTTCCTTCTCGTCGATGACGCCGTTGCGGTTGATATCGGAGCCATAGAGCAGGTCCGGTGTCACGCCGCGGACGAGCAGCAGTTCATCGATGCTGTCGATCGGTCCATTCTTGGCGCGATAAGGCGGCGTTTGGCCAAGGTAGTACGAGCTTTCGGCGCCATTGGATCGCTGTTCGGAGTCGGCATCCAGCCAATCGACAATGGCGTCGGCGATTTCCTCGGTCATGTTGGGCAGCTTGCTGAGCATGTCGTGCAGGGTTTGGCCGGTCGGGTCCAGCTTCATGATCGCGTTGACGTTGATCTTGCTCGATTCATCCATGGCCCCGAAATTAAACGTGCCCGCGGCCGCATTCTTGGCCGGATCGACGGGAGCGATGATCGAAAACATACCCGAATTGCCGGTGTCGGACTTGATCTCGATGTCCTTGAACATCGTCGGATTATTCCACGGATTGCTGCCGAGCATGGTGACGTAGTTTTCGTTGCTCGCCAGCAGGGCCGCCGTGTAGTGAACTCCCGACTCGGCAAAGAGGCGGGCCTGAACCGAGCGATGAGCGCCCTCCGAGGCTTTGTTCTCCGACAGCATCAGATCGCCATACTGATAGCCGACGAGCGCCAATATTGTGACGACCAAGAGCACGGCAATCAACACAACGCCGCGGCGCTTGCCGGGCTTCGGTTTTGCTCGATTCGGCGAAGTCGGTATTTCCGCGTTCATGGCAACCTCAAGGGGTCGTCGCTTTTTGCGGGAAGTTATTGCCCGTGGGCAGGGCGTACACATTCTGATACGTCGCGCCGTCGCTTGAATCCGTCGCGCTGCGACGGAACGTCACGGTCACGCGGATCGCCGACGGCGGACCGAGCGGCACTATGCCGTCTTCGCTGGCTGGTTGCGTGCCGTCCCACGATGTCTGCCAGGCCGTGCCGTCCCAGTACTCGAACAAAATAGCCTTGACCTCGGGCGCAATGATGTACTTGTTTTGGTCGGGCAGATTCGTCGGCGGCAGGTCGATGTCTTGCGAGGTGGCCTGCTTCATTTCACAACGCGCCAGCCCCGCCGGTTCGGAGCCGTTCATGACGATCCAATACATGACGCAGCGAAGATCGCTCGTCAGCTCGCTCGCCGGAGCGGCTCCATTCATTAGCGGACGCGCTTTCTGCGATCGGCTCGTTGACAGCGTGAGAGCGCTGGTATCGCCCGACACGCCGAAATTATACTTCACCGTGTCGCCGCTCGTCATCGTCGTCGTGCCTTGGCTGTTGTTCATAGAACCCGTCGAACTTGACGACGATGAGGACGACGAAGACGACGGCGTGGAAGAGGACGACGATGAAGAGGACGACGGCGTCGAACTGCCGTCGGTGGATTCCGGCACGGGCACGCCGCGCGGATCGAAGGCGCCGATCTGGCCCGTGATATCATCGCCGATGCGAGCGAGCAGATTCCGGGCGAGCGCGCTTTCATTGGTAATTTCGCGGCCAATCTTGGAATTGGTCATGTAGGTGCTGAGCGTCACATACAACGCACCGAGCAACAGCATGGCAATCGCGACGGCCGAGACCATCTCCATGAGCGAGAACGCGTGCCGACTTTTTGCAATTGGCAATCGCATGGAATCAGCTTCCTTTCGTGTTCGCGGCGCCCCCGCCGGTCTTGGCTGGAGTTGCGGCCGGGGCGGCACCCGTCCCCGTCTTGGATGGCGTGGCGCCGGTGGTCCCGCTCGTGCCCGTCGTTGGGGAGGTGGTCGATCCGGAAGAACTGCTCGGGGTCGTGCTGTCCGGAGTGTCCTTCGTGGCGTTGCCCGACTGTGCGGATTGCGGCGGCGGATCGAGCGTGGAACCGCGTGTATTCGGGTCGAGCACGATCTGCGAAAGGTGCGTCTCAAAGATGCGGCCGCCGGCCATTTCCGATTTCACCGACACCTTGACCTGATAGGCGCCGGAGAATCCCATCTCTTCCACCGTCATCGTCCATTGCAAGTCCTTGTCGGAATCCTTGGCGTCGGCGAAGGCCGAGTAGCCGCCCGTCGATTGCAAGGGCACGGCGCCGACAATGACTTCCGCTAGCTTCGCCTGGCAGCGCAAACTGGTGCGCGTCTGCATCCGCACGTCCAGCGCCCGATCGCGGCCAAAGGTGGTGAGTTGGTAAATCGCCAGAACGGAGATCATGAAGATCGCCATCGCCACGACGACTTCGAGGAGCGTCAAACCGCGCCGGGAATGATGGGTGCGTTTCATGGTGTCGCCGTCTTGATGTCGATGGGCAGTTCAATCGCAACCGAACCAGTCAATGCTCGAAGCCGGGCGCGGGCGGGCATCACCCCGACTTTGCCGAAGTAGGTCGTGCTGTCATCGCGAGCGCTGCCATTGGGCAGATAGATTGCAATCGTTTCCCACGTATTCCCCGCCGAGCCTGCGTCGCGTTTGCCGACGAGTTCGTCAGGCCCGGAGACGAGGAGGATGCCCTTGGGCAGTTCTTCGCGGATCAATTCCGCCTGGCGCAGATTCGAGGTTTGCACGTTGTCCCATTCCGTCGATTCCTCCGGCGCCAGTTGCAGGAACCCGGTGTTCGCGAGATACGCAAGGCGCCACGGTTTGCCGTCGGCCATGGCTCGGGCACGCGCGTCGGTCATCCGAGCGCGAACCATGTCGGCGGCAGCGGCGGCGCGAGCGTCGGCGAGCCAGTTTAGAAAAGCCGGTATCGCCATCGCCGTCACGACGAGAAGAATCGCGATGACAACGATGAGTTCCATCAACGTATAGCCATCGCGATGCCAATTAATTTCGGATCGTCTTGTCATGTACGTTGGCGCTAATTCTTACGAATGATTCCGTAGTTGCCGATCTCGGTTCCATCCTTGGCAATCGTCCAGATATCGGGCTGAATATGATTGTTCTTGTTTCCCTCAGCGAGGTACTGGTACGGTTGGCCCCACGGGTCGATCAACGCGTCTTTCGTCTTCAGCCACGGGCCTGCGCCGGTGGTTTGATCTCGCTCCAAAAGTACCGCCAGACTCGCAGGTCTTGTGTTCATCTTCGCCTCGTACATCTCGCATGCTTGCGTGAGCGCCTTCACCTGCGTGGCCGCGATGTCCTTTTGGCTTTGGCCGAGTTGGCCCATGAAGAAGAAACCGCCGATCCCGGCCAGCGCGACGATAATCGCGACGACCACGAGCATTTCCATCAGCGTGAATGCGTGTCGGCGGCGAGCATTCTTGCGTTCGTTGAGAGCTATCATTGCATCACCTTTTTCTTGACAAGAACCTATCTGTCCTCTGTTCTTTATACCACGATTCGGCATTAAAGTTCCATGAATGTTTCGGCAGGCCCAGGGTTGAGCGCAGCGAAACCCTGGGATAACTCTTGCGCGATCCCAAGGGTTCGCTGCGCTCACCCTTGGGCTTGTTACACCGCCCGGCTCATCTTGAACACCGGCAGTAATAACCCGAGCACGACGAGCAGGATGACGCACGCCATCACCAGGAGCATCACCGGTTCCAGGAGGCGAATCATCAGCTCCAGCTGGCGCGTCGTGCGTTTATCCAGCGCGTCGGCCGTATCGAGCAATACCTTCTCGAGCTGATTGCTTTCTTCGCCCACCGAGATCATCTCGACGATATCGCGAGGCAGATACTTACAGTTCGCCAGCGGCTGAGCGAGCTTGTTGCCTGCCGTCACGTGCTCGGCGGCATCGGCGATCGCCTGGCCGAGCACGCGGTTGCCCGTCGAGTCCTTGGCGATTTTCAGCGATTGCAAGATCGGGATGCCGTTGCGCAGAAGCGTGCCGAGAATGCGCGTAAACCGCGACAACGCGAAATTCAGATACACGTTTCCCACGACAGGCAGGCTCAAGCGCAGGCCGTCAATCCAGTATCGCGAGCGCTCGGAACTCGTGATCTGCCAGACCCCCGCAACGATCGCGCCTATTCCAAGAATCAGCAAATACCAGTAGCTGACGATCGCCTTGCTCAGTCCGATCAACCCGATCGTCAGCAGAGGCAATTCGTTTTTTTCGCGCAAGCGTTCAAAGATCGGCTCGAACATGGGGATGAAGAAGACGACGAGCACCATCAGCACGAGAAACGCCGTCGCAGCCAGAAAGACGGGGTAGGCGAGAGCGCCGATGACCTTGGCCTTGAGGTCTTCTTGATGCTCGGTGAAGTTGGCGATGCGTTCGAGCACGTCTTCGAGGAATCCGCCTTCCTGACCGGCTCGGACCATGCTGACGGAAAGCTCGTTGAACGCGCGCGGATATGCCGCCAGTGCGTCGGCGAGGGTCGTGCCGTCGGCCACCTTGATGTGGACTTCGCGGAGGATGCCGGACAGGTTCACGTTGGTTCGTTGCCGTTCGAGAAGCTCCAGCGCGCGCAAAAGCGGCACGCCCGCGCGGAGCAGGTCGGCAAGCTGGGAGAAGAACGTCGCCATCACCCGCGACGGAACGCTGCGACCGCCTCGTGCGATGCGTGCTCCGGAACTGGATAGCTCGATGGAAAGCGGAAAAAGCCCCTTGGAATCGAGCATCGACATGACTTCGCGCTCGTTGTTCGCCGTCAGCGTCCCCTGGGTGCGCTGTCCTGTCTCGCCCAGAGCTTGAAAGTTATAATCTGGCATGCTTCAATCCACCTGTCCGGGAACGCGTTTCGGTTCGATCTCCAGCCAATCCTCGAGCGTCTGTTCGAGAAAAAGTCCTTCTTCCTTCGTCGCGGATAAAAGCACGACGCGCTGCTCGCCGTTCTGCATCAGGGCATTCAACTGCACGGGCATTGCTGCCAGGTAGTACGCGTTTCCGGACCGCCAGCGCTGTATCGATGCAAGTGTGCAATAAAGCTGCACGATGCCCGAAGTTGGTATGCGTGCTCCGCCCCACCAGGGCAATGGGCCGTGAGTCGTAACTAGAAATCCGTCCTCGATCGATATCACGGTTCTGTTGAAAAGCCCCGCCAGTGTCGAATACGTGATGCACACGCCGACGGTGACGTGGAGCAACGGAAACAACACCATGATCCACGGACCGCCTTGCGTAAATGCCAGGGTGTACCAACAGAACAAAAATCCATCCCAGAACACGCAGAAAAAAATCATGCCGAGATACGAATAGTCAAACCAGCGTTTGACGATCCTGCGAGTTCCAGCACCAGGGTCGATCTCGATGGTCGGCGGTTGCGGCACGCGCAGTGTCTTCAGCGCGATGTCCGGCATCGGCTCATTGTCTAGGTCCGGCGCGGCGCGAGGCCCATCGTCACGCACACGATCGGTGATCGCCTCGACCTCGGCGGCGGCGAAACGGAAGACCTCGTTGCATTGCCGACACTTCGCCAGCAAATGCTGCAAATTCACATCCTCCGCGATCACGAGCGCTCGACACCGCGGGCAGTTCATTTCGTCTCCTCCCCTCTCCCAGCGGGAGAGGGGTCGGGGGTGAGGGGAAGCGTGCAACAATGAATAGGGCCACGCCATTGCAGGCGCCCCCTCACCCCTTCCCTCTCCCGGTGGGAGAGGGAGCACTTCGCGCCACGATTTCCCCGATTCGCCTTTCGCCTCGCGGGTGCGAATTCCCTGTATTCCGCCTGCGCCCTTGCGTTCCGCAAGGGATAATCCGAACGCTAAACGGCAAGCGGAAGAAATTTTCCCTTACGCGATATCCGTCGAAGTCACGCGCGCGACTTCGTCGATCGTCGTCGTGCCATTCTGCACTTTGCGCCAGCCGTCCTGCCGCAGCGTGATCATGCCGTTCTTCAGCGCCTGTATGCGGATCGTATTGGCATTGGTTCGCTGCACGATCAGGTCCTTCAGATCGTCGGTGTTGACCATCAATTCGTGGATGCCGGTTCGGCCCTTGAATCCGGTCTGATGGCATTTGCGACATCCCTTGCCGCGGTAGAGCACCTTCGGCATCTTGCCCTCAGCGACGCCCGGAAAGTCCGCAGGCATGTCGTGCGGCGTCGGTTCGTATCCCTCTTTGCACTCCGAGCAGATCGTCCGGACGAGGCGTTGCGCCATGACACCTTCGACGGTGCTCGACACCAGGAACGGCTCCACGCCCATGTCGATGAGCCGGGTAAACGCGCTGGGCGCGTCGTTCGTGTGCAGCGTTGAAAACACGAGATGTCCCGTAAGCGACGCCTGGATGGCGCTCTCGGCCGTTTCGTAATCGCGCATTTCACCGATCAGGATCACGTCGGGATCGTGACGCAGAATGCTGCGCAGTGCCGAGGCGAACGTCAGGTTAATCTTGTGGTGCACCTGGATTTGACTGATACCGTCCTGCATGTATTCAACGGGATCCTCGACGGTGATGATCTTGGTCACCTCGTCCTTGATTTCGTTGAGCGCGGAGTAGAGCGTCGTGCTTTTTCCCGAGCCCGTCGGCCCCGTGACGAGCACGATGCCGTGAGGCCGATCGATGAGCTGGCGGAAGAGCTTGTAGGTATTGTCGAGAAAGCCGACGTTTTTGAGATCGAATTTCATGCGCGATTTGTCGAGCAAACGCATGACGATGCCTTCGCCGAACACCATCGGAATGATCGACACGCGGACATCGATCTCGCGGTTGCTGACGCGCATCTTGATGCGGCCGTCCTGCGGCAGACGCTTCTCGGCGATGTTGAGCCGGGCCATGATCTTGATACGGCTGATGATCGCCGACTGAAAGCGATTGATCTCGGGCGGCAGGTTTTGGGTTTGCAAGAGGCCGTCGATGCGGTAGCGGATGCGCAGCGCGTGTTCGCCTGGCTCCACGTGGATGTCGCTCGCCATTTCATTAGCGGCTTCGATGAGAATCTCGTTGACGAGCTTGACGACCGACGCTTCCTGAGCTTGTTTGGCCAATTCGCTGTCGTCGGTGTCGAGTTCTTCGAGGAGTTCGACGTCGTCCTTGCGTTCCTGCACCATCGCGGTGACGGTTTCGCCGCCGACGCCGAAATGCGTCTTGATCATGCGCAAAATTTCGCGCGGGCTTGCCAGCACGGGGTGCACGTGCAAGCCAATGAGCGCCTGCAATTCATCGATCGCGTAGACATCGAACGGGTCGCCTGTGGCAACGACAAGCGAACCATTGTTGCGCGAGATCGGCATGATGTTTCGGCGATGCACGACCTTGGTCGGCATCATCCGCACGGTGTCCTGGTCGATCTTCGTTTTCGTCAGGTCCACAAGCTCCATGCCGAAATGGTCGGCGAGCACCGGCAGCACGTCCTCTTCCTTGGCGAAGTTCTGCTCGATGATGACGGTATGCAACGGCTTGTTCGGCGACGACGCCAGCGACTCTTGCAGGCGCGCGACGTCGGCCTCCTTCATCGCTCCGCTTTGAACTAGCATACGAACAAGATTCATGGTGCCCGTCCCGGCGTTATATTCGTTCACAATTACTCCCCTCTCCCCCGGTATTCCGGGGAGAGGGGCTGGGGGTGAGGGGAATGAACCTGGCGAAATTTCAATATTCCGCCCGCTATTCCTGCCCCCTCACCCCGGCCCTCCCCCCCGGAATACCGGGGGAGAGGGAGTAAGAAATTCCGTGCGAGCGCTAAACGAAAACACCGATAACCTCAGATTTTCCGATTGCATCGAACGGCGATATCGGCGATGATTATTACACAACTAGCAATCAAATGGCGGGTTTTCTGCTGCCTCTTTACCCATTACTACCGTCATTCTCATTAAATGGAGATTAAAGATGCTGACCATCACCCCTCAACAATTCACGTTCACGCGACACGGCATATTTTCTACTGTTCTTATCGGCATTTTGTTTCTCGATCCGTGCGTTTTGCCACGCTGTCTCGCGCAGCAGGACGAGAAGGATAAGGCGATCGAGCAGTTAAAGCAGATCATCATCTCGCAAAAGCGCATTATCGACGATTTTGACAAACGCCTGCGTGATTCCCAGGTGAGCATTCAGGCCGAGCTTCGAAACCAGGCCGACGCGATCAAGAACCTCATCCAGAAACAGAAATTGCAAGCCGACGAGTCAAAGCGGCTTCTTGAGCTTCGCCAGCGCGAAGGCGACGAATTCGCCAAGTTTGTCCGTGAACTCCAGACCAAGCTGCTCGCCAGCCAAGACGAGGCCAAACGCGCCAAGGAGGAGGCGCTCGTCGCGGAGGCGCGTGCGAATTTGCTGCAAGCACGCATCGACCTGTTGCTCGCACAGGTGCGCGAGTCGACCCAGAAGGCGGCCGTTGCCGAGGTGAAGAACAAAGTAAATCCGCCGAAGCGTGAACCCGTCGCCAACCCGCCAGTAATCAAAGTTGACGGGAAAATCGAAAAGCTCGCCGGCGATCTCGTACAGATCAATCTCGGAACCGATCACGGCCTCGAAAAGAATCACACGCTCGAAGTCTATCGCCTTCAACCCGAGGCGAAATACCTGGGCATGATCCGCATCGTGGAGGTATCCGCCACGAGCGCGATTGCCCGGTCCGTCGCGCCGCCGGGGAAGGCAGCGCTCAAAGTCGGGGATCGCGTTACTTCGAAGTTGACACTCGAAAGCAAATAATATTCGGTACGTTCGCTGTTGAGTGCTAAACCGCGAGCGCTCGCGCCAGGTCGCAGGCGCGGAGGAAATTGGCGAGGTCGATTTCCTCCGCTGGCATGTGAACATGGCGTTGCCCGCAACCGATGGTGATGGCGGGGATGCCGTGGCCTGCCAGCCAGTTCGCGTCGTTGCCGCCGTAGTCGCTGATGAGTTTCGGTTTCAGCCCGATGCGTTCCGCCGCCGTGAGTGCCAATCGCACAACGGGAGCGTCATCGGGCAGCGCATACGCCTCATAGGTTGGGCCGGGACCAAACGTGACCGTGCCCGACTTTCCTTCGCGATTTCGCTGATGGGCCGCAGAGCGCTGGAACGCGTCCTTCCATGCCGCGATGATGCGTGCCCGAAACACCGGATCATGGCTGCGTGCCTCCGCAAGAATGTGTAGCGCCGGCATGACGACGTTGCTGCCCGTCCCGCCGCGCAGCGTGCCGACGTTCGCCCGTCCCTCGCCTTCGGGTTTTGAGATCGCGCCATGCCAGCCGGCGCGATCGAGTTCCACCAACGCATCGGACAGGATTAGCGCCGCCGAAACACCATCCTCCGGGTTCATGCCGGAATGGGCGGCGATGCCCTCGATGTCGATCGTGAAACGCTCGGTACCCGTCACCGCGATGAGAAATTCTTCCGGATAATGCCCATCGAAATTGAATCCGACCGACGGTTTTGGCTCGCCTAGCTTGCTTAGATCCAGCCCGCGCGAACCGACGAGCCCGACTTCCTCCTGCACGAAGAACACCAGCGTTGTCGGCGGATGATCGCCCTTGCGATCCAGCAGTGTCCGGGCGACCTGCAAGACACAGGCACACCCGGTGCGATTGTCGCCGCCCAGCGCCTTGCCCTCGGCAGTGTTGACGATCTTCCCGTCTCCGAGTTTCGCCACCGCGCCGACGCATCCGGGCACGGTATCCATGTGCGCGCTGAAGAGCCTGCGTTCGCCACGGCCGTGTCCGTCGAGTCGCACGATGAGATTGCCGCACGCGCCGCCGTATTCGCTCTGGCGATGAGCGTCGTCATGAATGATGCACTCCGGCGACACGCCCAGTTTGAGGAGCACGGCACGCAGATGCTCGGCGACTTTGGCCTCATCGCCTGGCGGACCAGGGATCGCGAGCAGGTTGAGCAGATCGAAAATGGCGGGGTCCGTCATTTTGGCGCTCCGGGCACGAACTTCATTTCCGCAAGCCAGGCCAGCGAGCGATTCTGCCAGGCGTCCCACATCGGGCCTTTGTAGCCATTCAAGCCATGCCCGCCGGACGGGAGTTCCAGATACTCAGCGGCTACCTTATTTTGGCGCAGCGCGTCGAAGAACATCTTGCTATTTTCCGGCGGCACGGGGCGGTCGTCCTTGGCGTGGGCGAGGAACGTCGGCGGCGTTTTTTCGGTCACTTGCTTCTCGTTGGAAAAGAGTTCCACGAGCTTCGCAGTGGCGCCTTTGCCAAGGAGATTGTTGCGCGAGCCGCCGTGCCCCTTGTCGCCCATGGTAATGACGGGATAGACCAGCACCATGAAGTCCGGGCGACAGCTCAGGCGATCGACGGCGTCGGCCGCCGTCGGGTTGCCGGTGTCGAAGTGAGTGCCCGCGGTGGATGCCAAATGCCCGCCCGCGGAGAAGCCCATGATGCCGACGCGCTGGGGATCGATCTTCCAGGCTTTCGCATTGGCGCGGACGGTGCGGATGGCGCGCTGTGCATCGAGCAGCGGGACCATCGATTTTCCCTTGGGCAGGCGGTATTCGAGCACAACGCCAGCGATGCCGTGACGATTGAGCCATTGGGCGATGCCATGCCCTTCCCCACCAGTGACGAGTCCGCCATACCCGCCGCCGGGGCAGATGACGATGGCGGCGCCGTTGGGCTTTTGGGGTTGATGCATGGTGATGAAAACCTCGACCTCTTGAATCGTGCCATCGCCGACAGGAGCACGTTTGTTCCATAGGCCGACTTTCACAGGCTTGCCAGCTTGGGCATGAGCGCGTGGTGCAGCCAGGAACATGAGAGCGAAGAAAAGGGAGAGAGCAAGACGCATCGTGGAAACCTCGGTAGGGGAATGGGTGAGCGAACAAGAACCACGTGGTCATGATATGGGAACGGTGGCACAGACATTTTTGTCTGTGCGGGAGTTTTGCACAGAAATATCTGCGCGCCACCTGAACGTCAATCTGCCTCGATCGAGAAAAGATCTCTGGAGAAATCAATGCCGCGCTTCGTCATACTCGAGCACGATCACCCGGTACTGCATTGGGATTTGATGCTGCAAGAGGGCGACGTCCTGCGCACCTGGCGTTTGGCGGAGCCGCCCAGCGGTGGCGCTTTCACGATTGCCGCCGAGCCTCTGCCGGACCACCGCCTGATCTACCTGGATTACGAAGGTCCTGTAAGCGGCGGCCGTGGGATCGTGAAACGCTGGGATGGCGGGAAGTATGAATGCATCGACGATAATCAGTGGAGCTTCGCCGGGTTGAGGCTGCGCGGCGTGGCGGAGATGGAATGCGTCGACGGGCAAAACTGGCGATTTCAGCGAAGCGCCGAGTTGGCGAAAGAATAACGCCACTTTGAATCA
Source organism: uncultured Singulisphaera sp. (assembly GCA_964484265.1). Taxonomy (GTDB): domain Bacteria; phylum Planctomycetota; class Planctomycetia; order Gemmatales; family Gemmataceae; genus SIAQ01. The sequence continues at coordinate 72,804 of CAZAFH010000006.1, read as the reverse complement.
TTTTCCAGGCGAAATCAGCTTGACGGCTTTCGCAATGCGACTATATTTCGCGACTCTTGTAATAGGCTAGATAAGCGATGCGTGATGCATCCGGCGATGGGCGACTCGGGGGAGATGCCTGTCGCCGCGGTACCGATCCGGGGCCGGACTCGCCTTCGTGATGAAGGAGATGCTGACAATGCGCAGGGGATTTCGCGCGATCTGTCTCGTGCTGGGGGTGATCCTGGCGCCGAGCACGCTGTGTGCCCAATCCGTGCCTTCGGCGACGTTTACCGGGCCGTTCAGTCACGTTCCGTATGATGACGGCGGTGTCTACGTCGGCTTTCAGTTGATGTACATGAACACCAACCGCCCGCTGGCCAGCCAGGTCATCGCTCAGCGCGGGTTCCGAGATCTTACGGGAAGTCTGGGGCCACAGAATACTTTTTACGGCAGCAAAGATACCGCGCTCGAAACCAATCAACTCATGGGCCCTGGCCTCTATCAACCTGGCTGGGACCTCTTTCTCGGCTACCGATTTTCCAACGGCCTGGCCATCGAACTCGGCTGGCGCCACCTGAGAGAGGCTCGGTACTCCGCGGCCGCTTCGATTCTGCCGGCGAACGGGAATTTCGGCAATAACCTCGCGGATACATTCCTGTTTTCGCCTGTGAACAACTTCGGCAACTTCTGGGCAGGCGCCGATCCAAACGTCAACGGCGCCGCCCCGGCGACGACCTATGGCATCTGGAACGCAGCCTCGGCCATGCAGATTGACTTCACGCAGCGTTACGACGTCTACCAGGCCACGGCTCGCTTCGAGATGACGCAGACGGAAAACTACCGCAGCTATGCACTCATCGGTCCACGCATTGCCTGGATCTGGGATCGATTCCAATGGCGCACAGTGAGCGCTGACGACACAGGCAACTCATCTCCCGATACGGCCGCGCTGTACTCCAACACAATCTCGAACCGCCTGTACGGCGTTCACTTTGGTCTTGGCAACGACTGGTACCTGGGTTCGACGCCAATCGGCGCCTTCGCCCTAACCCTCGACTTCGAAGCAGGCGTTTACTTGGATCTGGCGAAAACGAGAGCCTCGTACCTGCGGCTCGACTACGGCGCGGTTTCGACGCGTGGCCGACGCCTCAACGCACTCTCCGTCGGCGGCGACTTCCGCGCCGGCTTGTGGTGGTATCCGTGGGAAGCTGTCTCCATTCAGGTGGGCTATGACTTCCAGGCCTACCTCAATACGATCTCCTCGCCTCAGCCCGTTGATTTCAACCTCGGCACGGTCGATCCTGAATACCAGCACCAGTTCTTCCGACACTTTAACGGTCTGCGCTTCGGCATCAGCTTCGTGTTCTGATCTTTTGGCGAGCTATACTACACGCGGTGGAGATTATCGCATTTGCCGACGGACCGAAACATTTCCGAGCCGCGACCGTGAGGGAGCGGCCAGCCGGATACCTTGCCGGAACAGATATTGTCGGCCGCTCCCTCACGGTCGCGGCTCGGAAAAGCGTCAATGTCACCCGTCGAAGGAATAAACGTGAACGACTGGAGGAATCTCGCTACCAGTCGCTCACGCCCCTCGGTTCGCCGCGATTACCTATCTTCCAGCACGTTCTTGATATCCACGAGCGTGTCGAATATGCGGAAGAAAACGATGACTACTTCTGCATAGACTCGAACCACGATTGGCCCCAAGACCATGTATCCAAGTCCCATCAGGCTTCCCATGATCTTGTTCGTGGCGCCGGGAGCATAAATCACGGCGAGAATGATCAGGGAAGCGCCGGCCAATATCGTACCGATCACGCCGAGCCAGAATAGGATCATGAAGATCCACGGCGCCACCATGAGCCGAAACATCAAGAAATCGATGAATGGGTTGCTGCCGCCGGACCGTTTCTTCTTTTTCACGGATCGCGTGGGTCGATCATCGTCGTCATCATCGTAATCATCGTCATCGTCATCTCGTCCACGTGCCATGGCTCACTTCTCCAAGGTCCATTTTTTTTTGCGAATCTGGCCAAGATAGAGAATTGAGTCTAAACAAATCGCGATTAATTCGCCATGAAAAAACTCGAGAATTGGTTCCAGCGGCCGAGGACCGGGATCGATTGCGCGGAGAATAGGGATTTGATCAGGTGAAAGGCTCAGGCGGCCAGGTACGAGTTTGATGCCGAAGCAATATCGCGGTACTGAAGCACCTGCCGCCCACTGCGAGGCGAGGCCGACCGCCTTCCATTCGCTTGCTCGAAAGCTGGCCAATAGGCCTGGTTTGACGTGGGGCGACGCGAACAACGCCATCTATGCGCCGGGTCGGCCGTTCGTGCGATCGTCTCCCACGAGAAGCGCTCGCGTGGCTTTTGCTTAGACCAAGGAGAGCCGGCAGATCGGCGACCTGATCGACCCAGCCGTGCAATCCGAGGGCAACGAATCCTTCGGCACGTTCAACGTGCGCATCCCAAATCGCTGCACGCTGCTCTCGCGGGTGAAGCCGAAGGCGTGAGCCTGAACCGACTCGTGCTGGCAGAACTCGCGGTGCGGCTGCAGGGGCGATGATGATGTTCGGAGGCCGGGGCCGGGTTTTACTCAACCCCGGAAAAGTTGCAACGGGACCGTGCGCCCAGCTGCGTGCCTAACGACCGCCCTTAATGTCGGATTGTTCCCGTCTCTCATTGTTACAGATAATTCGGGGAAAATATCGGATCAGATAGTCGGTTACCAACAACCAGAAGTTCTACTTGAACGACTAAATCGTTCTGTTCAGACGAATAAGAAATAACTGCCTTGAACCTGTCTCGTACTCTGCCCGGGCGAAGTGGTAACGGCGGCGTCCCACGCACTAATTCTATTGGATCGTGTCTCCTTCACACCACCAGTACCGCGCTCGGTTCCATCTCTACGCGCTCCACCACGAACCCAGCAGCATCCACGTCCGTCAAGGCCGAGCGGAGTGCCTCCTCGAGCGAAACGGCATCGCGGTGAAAGCTGATTTGCGCGATCCCGGAGCGTACCGCCAGCGTTCCGTCGTTGCAAATTCCATAAAGCTTGTCGGCGGATTCTTCGGTTGGATTCGTTGTCAGAATCAACGTGAACTCGTGGGTTTTCATATCGATCGGTTGGTTCGGCATTCCAGACCAACGGCTCTTCCTTTTTTCAATGGCCAATGGTTCCAACCCCTTCGGGCAACGCCGTGAAGGATTTTTCCCTTTGTTTTCGGCCTGAAAGGCCGTTTCTATCAGCTCAGGCCGAAGGCCTGGGAAATAATGTCGCCGAGCCAGCGGCCCAGAATGGGCCGTTCATCCCCGATGCATCTGGAACCTGAACGACCCTTACAGGGTCGAGTTGCGATGGATGCCTATATACCCAGGCCTTCGGCCTGGGCTGACAGAAGCGGCCTTTCAGGCCGAAAAATCCTTCTCGGCGTTGCCCTTCGGGGTAAATTCAATCCGATTCTCGACTGAATGGTATTACGGCGAAACGAATCCGACTATTCGTCAATTCCGCGTGATCGTCTCGTCCAGGTTCAGCAGCAGGTTGGCGATTAGGGCGTACGCGGCCAATTCGGGTTCGGCGAGGCCGGGGCGGATTGGGGATTCGCCGACGCGGAGCGCCTTGCCGGCCGACCCGGGGTCTTTTTGGTAGCGGTCGAGGAATTGCGCGAGCGTCTTGGCGACGATGTCGGCTTCCAGCGGTTCGGGTTCGCGGGCCAGCAGCGTGCGATAGGCGAAGCGGATGCGTTCCGCCGCCGTCTTGCCGCCTTCGGTGACGATGCGCTCGGCGAACTTTCGTGCCGCCTCGAAGTGTTGCACATCGTTCATGAGTTGCAGCGCTTGCAATGGCGTGTTGCTACGCTCGCGCCGGCTGCACGACGATTCGCGGTTCGGCGCGTCGAAGTTGGCCAGGAACGGGTGCGGCGCTGTGCGTTTGATGAACGTGTAGATGCTGCGACGATAGAGCCCGGCGCCCTTGTCTTGCACGTAGTTGCCCGTGTTGGACCCGGAGAAGGCGACAGGCTCCCAGATGCGCGGCGGCTGATATGGCTTCGCGCCGCGGCCGCCCATGTCGTGCACCATCAGGCCGCTGACGAACAGGGCGTTGTCCCGCACTTGTTCGGCGTCGAGGCGGAAACGCGGACCTCGCGCGTAAAGCCGATTTTCGGGATCGCGCTTGAGCAAATCCGCCGGTACGCGCGAGGACTGCTTGAACGTTTGCGACGTGACCATCATGCGGACGAGCGCTTTCACGTCCCAGTGCGCCATGAATTCGGCAGCGAGGAAATCGAGCAACTCGGGGTGCGTAGGTAAATCTCCCTGCACGCCGAAATCGCCGCTCGATTTGACGATGCCCGTGCCGAAAAATTGCTGCCAAAAGCGATTGACGGCGACGCGTGCCGTCAGGGGTTGCTCCGGCGCGACGAGCCATTTCGCGAGATCGAGCCGATTGGCTCGCGGGCCGGCCTTGGCGATCGGAGGCAGAAAGCTCGGCGTGTCGGGTTCGACTTTCACGCCGGGCTTGTTGTATTGGCCTCGCATCATCACAAAGCTATCGCGCGGCTTGGCCAGGTCCTTGAAGATGAACGAGCCGGGGATCGCCTTGCTCAGCCCGTCGCGTTCAGTCGTCAGTGATGTCAATTTCTTGGTGAGCGAGTCGAACACGGGCCGAGTGTCGGCACAGACGAATTGCAGGTAGTGCTCGAGCAATTTTGTCTGGCCTGCTCCGTCGAGTTTCGGCGTCTTGATCAGGGCAACGATCTCCTTCGGCAGTCCCTTGTTATCCTTGGCGACTTTCGCGCGCCACGCTTTGAACGAGCGCGTTGCATCTTTGGCGAATTTCGTCGATTCGGGCGGCAGGTCGGCGGGGTCGGTGTACTTCACGTTCTTGCTCTGCTGCGTGAGATCGCTCTGGACCTTGCCGATGAGCGTGGCCAATTCGCTCAAGCGTTTTTCCTGCGTGTGCGTGGGAGTCTTGATCGTCGGCGCGGTCAAGAGGGCGTTGCCGTCCATCGCCGGGCCGTCGATGGAGTAGAAGAAAGCATAGAGGGAGTAAAAGTCCTTTGCAGTGATCGGGTCGAATTTATGGTCATGGCACACCGCACAGCCGCCCGTCAGGCCAAGGAACACCTCGGTCATCGTGGAGGTGCGATCGACGGCATTGCGGAAAATCCACTCCGAATCGATCGATCCGCCTTCGCTCGTCGAGACATTGCAACGATTGAAACCCGTCGCGATAATCTGATCGCTCGTCGCTTTCGGCAACAGATCGCCGGCGAGTTGCTCGATGGTGAAGCGGTCGAATCGCATGTTTTCGTTGAACGCGCGCACCACCCAATCGCGGTACAGCCACATTTGCCGTTCGTTGTCGAGGTGCAGGCCGTGCGTATCGGCATAGCGTGCCAGATCCAGCCAGTAGCGCGCCATTTCTTCGCCAAAGCGAGGCGATGCGAGATAGCGATCGACCATGCGTTCGTAGGCGTCTGCAGATTTGTCCGCGAGATACGCATCGGTCTCCGCGATAGTCGGCGGCAGACCGGTCAGCGCGAACGACACCCGCCGAATCAGCGTCGTCCGGTCGGCCTCTGGTGACGGCTTCAAGCCCTCATGCTGCAATCGATCGAGTATGAACGCATCGATCGGATTCTTCGCGTTCACCTTCGGCACGGCCACGCGCGCGATCGGCTCGAACGACCAGTGCTTCTTGTACTTCGCGCCTTCGGCGATCCAGCGCTTGATCAATTCCTTTTGCTCGGGTTTCAAGGTACGATGCGCGCTGGGCGGCGGCATGACGGCCTCCGCGTCCTTGCTGAAGATGCGCTTGACGATCTCGCTCTCGCCTGGCTTGCCTTCGACGATCGGCCTGGCGCCGCTCCGGGCGGGCTTCACGGCGTCTTCGCGCAGATCGAGCCGAAAGCCGCCCTTCTTCGCGGCAGGCCCGTGGCATTTGAAGCATGCATCGGTTAATATCGGCCTGATGTCGCGATTGAACTCGATGCTGCTCTGTGCCCAGGCGAACGACGGAATCACCGCCCAGGTAAGCGTCAGTATCGGCAAGAGGTTGATCGATCGCATGGTGGGAGTCTCGAAGTCGGGTGACGGTAGAATATTATTTTACCCGAAACGGCGTTGCAAGCCCAGGGATGAGCGCAGCGAATCTCTGGGATACGAACTGTCATCCCAGGGATTCGCTGCGCTCATCCCTGGGCTTGTGGGTTATTTGTAACGGGAGCAAACCATGGCATTCGACGAAGCGCTTGCGGGCCGAATCCGCAAGGGATTGGCACGTCGCAAGGGCATCCTTGAGAAAAAGATGTTCGGCGGATTGGGATTTCTGTTAAACGGCAATATGCTCGTCGGCGTCTGGAAGGATTCGATGATCGTCCGCGTCGGGCCGGATGCATACGACGAGGCTTTGCGCGAAACGCATGCTCGCGTCTTCGACATCACCGGCAAAGCGATGACCGGCTGGGTCATGGTGACCAAGGACGGCGTCGAAGCGGACGCACAGGTCAAAGATTGGATCGCGCGGGCGATGGAGTTCGTGGCGAACCTGCCGGCGAAATAAGGGCGAGCCTAGCCGTGTGAGCGGCAGGTTGAACTCGGCAATCGTTCGTTCAACCTGCCGCTCACGCAGCTAGGCTCGCCAAGTCGCATCAACCTTCGCCGCCGATATCGAACCAGGTGTCTTCCCATGGCATTTGGTAATCGTTCATCTTTTCATCCTCCATGAAGTGATTGTTTCGAATCTGCGTCTCGAACGGCATGGATTTGTTTAGCAATCGCCATGCCGAAGCGGACGGTAGCGAGCAGATCGACACAACGTCTTGAAATAATTTTGGTTGCGCTGACGTGCGTAACGAAATGCGGATTGCGAAATTGTAAACATCAACCGCGATGGCCGGAACGCATTGTAAATCGTTCCGACCTATCGCGGGTTTTGTGGGACGCGCTTGTCAACGGCGAACTGCCGAACAATTACTTGCGGCGACTATTCCACGGGAATGGGTCAACGACCTCGACGGGCCGAGTCGAGATGCGCTCGCCCAGAATGCCCTCGAACACCGAGGCATAGACGCGGTCGATTTTCGCCATCGAGTGGGCGGCCATCAGCACATGCACTCGGCCCTGGTTGCCCAGGATCCAGCCTCGGCCCGCGCGGTCTTGCACGGCTTTGGCGCCCGCTGCATTCTTGGCGTTCTCCTGCTGGGCGCGGAACGTCACGTCCGGCCCATCGATCGGCGCGGGCCGCAGGATCGGCGCGAGCGGTTGCCCGGTGGGATCGCGATAGGTCAGGGCGTCGTTCGGATCCTGCTTCGTCGGCGGATCGTACGTGATCGGTTCGACGACCAGGCCATGCTCGCGTTTGAGCTTGTCGGCATGGGCGGTGCGCATGTAGATTTTGAATTTCCCGCCGTCGCCCTTGGATGCGTCGATCGCTTTCGTCACGGTTTCGACGGTCCACTGAGCTTCGCGCAGGAACTGCTCGCCATTCACGGGACCGGCGACAGCATGCAGGACGCGCCCATCGGGAGCACAGAAATAGCTGGCGACGTTGCCGCCTTGTTTCTGCTTGCCGATGATGCGGAACGTGCCGACGCGTTGAAATGCAGCGACGAAATATTTTTCGACGAATTCGCCGACTTTCGGATTGGCCAATGCGTTCACACGGAGCGCTTCAGCGTTGTTTCAGGTGTAGTCGGGTTCTTCGAAGTAGCCTGAGATGTGGATCACCAGCACGAGCTTTTCTTCCTTGGCAGCCCTGGTCGCTGCCTCCTTGGGATTCTTGGCGAATTTGATGGTTGTCCCATGATCGCCGCAGGTCGGCTCAATCGGGAGCACGGAACCAGGCTTTTTGTCGCTCGCGAAAGCCGGATTAAAACATACCGCCAGCACGGCGATGGCGAGAGGATAAAGGAACCGACGCACGTGGGGCCTCCTTTCGGGAAACGGATTTCACACGGTGTACAATAATAAGACGAAAGAGGGCGGGTTTTCGTTTGCACGCGGTTTTCGTTTAACGTTCGTAGTATGCCACGCCGCCAAGGAATCCCGCGAACGCTTCACGTAAACGCTATGATGGCGGGAATATTTCCGCGGCTTGCGCATCCCATAGGTGGCGGCCGACCATTCTTGTCTTTTCTGCGAGACCTCTCATGCGCTCGATTCCCATACTCCTGCTTGTGTTCGTCATGATGGTCGGCTGCTCGGATCGTGGAATGAGTCCTAGAGCCAAAGAAACCTTCATCACTGTCGGAAAAAAAATGGCCGCGGGTGAAGCCAAAGCCGACCTGGCCAAGAACGAAGAGAAGGCAGCGCCGCAAGCTCCCAACGAACCTGCCGGGTTCGTCGCACATATGCAGCCCGATGAACCGGCGAAGCAAGGCGGCGCGAAGAAACCGAAAATCGATCAGCCGCGCAAGATCAAGTACAGTTCCGAAATGCGGCTCATTGTTGAGCAATTCTCCGTTGCGGAAGACGCCATTAAAGCTGCCGTCAAGGAGGCCAAGGGCTTCATCGCCCAGTCCGATGCGAACAATTCTCCCGGCACGCCGCGCTTGGGTCATTGGCGCGTGCGAGTGCCCGTCGAGAATTTCGAGTCGTTTCGCGATGCCATCAAAAAGATCGGCGAGGTCGAGCGCAACACCGTCGATTCCGAGGACTTCACCGCGCAATACTACGATCTCGAAGCCCATATCAAAAATCGCCACGTCGAACGCGATACGATTCGCGACCTGCTCAAAGAGATCGGCAAGAAAGAACTCAAGTACTACCTCGAAGTGAAACGCGAACTCGATTCCATCACCGACGACATCAATCGTAAAGAAGGCCAACTCCGTCTCTGGGCCAACCTGACCGATCTTACGACCGTCAATGTGTACGTCCGCGAAAAGCAAAAATTCATCGCCGACGAAAGGCCCAAGGAAAAAGAAGTCCCGACCTTCGGCAGCCGTGCCGGAAAAGCGTGGAGCGATTCGTGGGAAGCCGTCGTTGCGTTCGGCGAGAACATCGCCATCCTCGCGATCCTGCTCACGCCTTGGCTGCCAATCCCGCTCGGCCTGGCGTTTGTCCTATGGTTGGCGATTCGATTGCTGGTCGGCCCCGTCAAGAAAGCGGAGCCAAAAGCGAAGGAACCGCCGATCGTGCTTGAGGTTGTTGAGACTCCTGATGAGGCGGAGCCGAAAGCGTAGGCATCACGAACGTGATGAAATGCATCACGCGGAGCGTGATGCCTACGATAATCGGCAAACCCTAGCCGTCTCCGATAGAATAACGCCACCAATAATTTCCGGTCAGGTCGTGATTTCGAGGAGACACTGTGTCGCAGCAGAAAACCTGGGGCGGACGCTTTACCGGCGAGACCGACAATCGCGTCGAACTCTTCACCGAATCGATCAGCTTCGATCAACGCCTATATCGCGAAGACATCCTCGCCAGCCAGGCCCAGGCGCGCATGCTGGCACACGTAGGCCTGCTCACCACCGACGAAGCCCAGGCCATCGTCGGCGTGCTTGCCGACATTCAAGGCGAAATCGAACGCGGTGAATTTACCTATTCCATCAAACTCGAAGACATTCACACCCACATCGAGCAGGCGCTCATCAAAAGGCTCGGCGACATTGGCCGCAAGCTGCATACCGGGCGCAGCCGTAACGATCAAGTCATCACCGACGTCAAGCTGTGGACGCGCGGCTCGATCGACATCATCGACGCTCGCTTGCTCGAAATGCAGCGGTCGCTGCTGGCCAACGCCGAGACGCATCGCGATCTGGTGATACCGGGTTACACGCACTTTCAGCGTGCCCAGCCTGTGCTCGTGCCGCATTATTTCCTGGCGTATGTCGAAAAGTACCAGCGCGACCGCGAACGCCTCGCCGATTGCCGCAAGCGCGTCAATGTGCTGTCGCTGGGCACGGCTGCATTGGCGGGCACGTCGTTGCCGATCGATCGCGACTTCGTGCGGAAGGAACTCGGTTTCGATTCCGTGGCGGCGAACAGCCTCGACGTTTCGAGCGATCGCGACTTCGTGCTCGAGTTCGTGTTCGATCTGTCGGTCATCGCGCTGCATCTCGCGGGTTGGGCCGAGGAGTGGATTTTGTGGTCAACCACAGAGTTCAACTTCATCGACCTGCCTGACGCATTCTGCACCGGTTCGAGCATCATGCCGCACAAAAAAAATCCCGACGTGCTCGAACTAATCCGCGGCAAGTCGGCGCGCGTGGCCGCTGCGGCAACTCAGTTGACGTTGCTCGTCAAGGGCCTTCCCCTCGCCTACAACCGCGATCTGCAAGAGGACAAGGAAGCGCTCTTCGACGCCTTCGACACGGTGTCCGCCTCGCTCGAACTCGCGGCCGCACTGGTGCGCGGGACGACGTTTCGCCGAGAGGTGATCGCGAGCCGAATCGAAGCGGGATATCTGGACGCGACGACACTGATGGAGTTCTTCGTCAAGCAGGGCGTGCCCTTGCGGTCCGCTCATGAACACGTCGGCAAACTGGTGCGGCAATGCGAGGAGCAACGCTGCCGGCTGGCCGACCTCCCCGCGGAAACGTACGACGCAATCCAGCCAGGCCTGAGCGGCAAAGTCGGCGCCGTCCTCGGCGTCGCCAACGCCCTCGCAGCATTCCAAAGCTATGGCTCCACGGCGCCGGCCCAAGTCGCGCGGCAACTCAACGCGTGGCGCGACCGATTGAAGTGAACCGCCCCAGCGCTCGCGGCCACCCGGGCGCTTGGCCATCGGCTGTTGGCCAAGCGCTTTGCCACTTTTTCGGCCTTTTTTTGCACTTTTGGGGGGTGTTGGCCAACAAGCCGAGGGGGAGAGGGGGCGCCGTTTAGCGTTCGCGTCGAGCCACGCCATCGCAAAATTTTTCCGCAACCGACGTTGCAGACCGATCAAGCCGCGCGTTAGGATAAAAAGATGGCCGCAAGCCCCAGGATGAGCGCAGCGATTCTTGGAGATGACGCTGTCGCCCGAAATAAGGAGCCACGCGCCCGAGCGTCCGGGGTGCGCGCGAGAAGGTCGATTTTTGCTGGAAATAGGCAAGGTTGGCAGCGACAATGACGAGGAGACCGCACGAGTAAAACGCCCGGAATCTGCTTGACGCAGGCGATTGCAGGTGGATAATGGGAGGAGTTTGAGGATTCCAGCTCCATGGCAGATTGGGTCTGCGGTTCAGTCCAACATGATTTTATCCGTGGCGCTCCGCGACAAAGCGATTGCACGAGCGACCGCGCTTGCACGCGGAGCACTACGGATAAAATCATTAACGTTCGGCTGCTTGGCGGAGGATGTCAGGATGACCACTATCCGGTTCGCTTCGTTGGCAGGTTTGCTGTTCGTAACGACTTCGAACTCGCTTGCCACCACGCCTTGTCCGCGCTATTCCTACAAGAAGGATAGCGCCGATGGCAAATTTGTATTCGTCATGATTCCTCCCATTACCATGGCTGAGGATCTTGGACCGTGGAACGAAGAGACAAAAAATGAAATCTCGAACATTCGGAAGCGATACGCACGCAGCGGGCTCTACCTGAATGATGACTCGCGCGATCCAGTCTGGGTAGCCGATTGGTACTCGTATGGCGTTGAAGTCCTTTCGCATGGCGTGCGCCGGACGGACGCGGACGGATCCTCTATTGTGTATGACCTCGCCAGCGGTGAAATAATCTCGGTGTCGCATCCGAATGACTTCAATTGGCGGACAGTTGCGATTGCGTCGGTCGCCTGGCTTGTCTTTTGCGTTGCTCTGATTGTGGCGAGGCGCCGCCGAACCGTAATCTGGCCCCTGAAGGTCCCATGAATGTTGAGGTATGTTCCTTTATCGGCAACACGTCGTCAGCAAGAGGAACCTGCTGGTTGGGAGGTCTAACCGTTCTATGCCCCTTAAAGGTTGAGGGACGTACCTTCTAATTCGACATTTGCATTTCGTTTTTGCACGTCGTAATCGATGCAACCGATTCATTTTCTTGCGGCAGGATGCTCCGAACTTCCGCACCGGGATGGTTCAAGCAACGGTGTCCATTCGTCGGCCTTCATAGGTAAAAGAACCGAGACGGCACCGGCGCGAGTGCCGAGTGACGAGTGACGAGAAAATGCAATGCACGCCGCGTTCGTTTTGCTCGCCACTCTTCGCTCGTCACTCGCCACTGCTTCGACCGTGCCACGGGCAAGCCAAGCAAATCAGCGAGCTCTTCAGACAGTGACGAGTGGCTAGTGACGAGTGGCGAGAAAAAAGCAACGCAACTCGGCCCCTCGGCCCCAATTTCTCGTCACTCATCACTCTGCGAAGGCCAATAGCTCGCCGCGCCGAGGTTGGTTCAACTGGTGTTGTACATGTTTGTCCTTATAAGATATTTATCGTATCGTATTTGTTCGTACAGAACATTAGCTTATTTCTCCCCTCGCCCCTGTACTCAGGGGAGAGGGGTTGGGGGTGAGGGGTTTGCGACAGAATCCCTCGCGGAAACGCCATGTCTCTTCGGGCGACACGTTCCCCCTCACCCCCAACCCCTCTCCCCCTGAGTACAGGTGGAGAGGGGAGAAAGTCACGCAAAGAACCGCCGCAGATCGAAGGCCTGCTGCTTGCTCCACACGTGATACACCGCGTCGATGCGATCGTTCTTGGCCTTGCCGCCGTGGATTGCTTTCATGTACAGGGCGTGGCCGAGCGTGAAGGGGATCTCGTCGTCTTCGCAAAGATCGGCGAGCCAATAACAATGCCGCAGTGACGAGTGATGAGTGATGAGAGGCGAATTGGTACGGTTGTTTTCTCGCCACTCTCCACTTTTCACTCGCCACTACTCCTTGCCTGCGTAGAATGCGTGAGGTTGGTTGTAGAAGCGCATGGAGACCTCCTTGAAGAGGATGAGCCGAGCGATCCCGCTTCGTGGTTGTCGGCACGTCGATGCCGACTGAAAGATCCACGTTGGACCACGCTTCGGCGATGAGTCCGTTTTACTTGGGACGCCGGCTCATCCCTTTTGCGGGGCATAAGAAGTATCCAAGCGTTGCAACACGACCGGGCCGCATTCTGGTTTCGCGCGACGCCACGCCGTTGGAGCGGCCCCAGCGGGTGAACTGTTGCGTTCGCGGGTGGAGACGTCGATGCTTCAGCGATCCATCTGCCCTTTATGTTGGCGTACATTCGAGGTGGGCGAAATTCAGGTCGAATGGCCAACTTGCCCCGACTGTTACAGTGAAGATGGAGAGGTCGAAGTCTTGCCCCTTGACGATTTTGTTCGATCAAAGAGCGTTGCGGATTTGAAAGAAATAATTCGTTCGTGGCAAGACAAGAAAGGTCTACGAGAGTCGTTCCGGCAGACGGTCTTGAACAGAATTCGCCGTGTGGTGGAAGTCAAGCGAGAAGCCAGGGGCTAGCTGCCTCGCCGCCAAACAGTTATCTGCCCCTTGAAGGTTGACGTACGTTCCTTTCTCGGCGACACTTCGGAGTGAATTTCCGCGTCTTATTCGTTGCATTCGGTTCAGGTTCACACGCTGAATCCGTCGTGCATCGGGCTTTCATTGTGCTCAAATGTCGCCGTGATTGCTGGCTACTCCGAAGCCGATTTCGCGCTGAAATGCTTGAAAGTGCCACCGTTTTTCTCGGCGATGTTGCGAAGTACCGTCATCGGGGCAGCTTTTTTGGGAGTTTTTCCCGAGCCTTTCGTGAACCAGATCGTGTTCACTTGAACCTTCGGTTCCTTGGCATTGAGGCGATTCAGCAATTCAACGACATCCTCGGTTTTCTTGTTCTGAAACTGGCCGTCGGTCATGAAGAAGATGCAGTCAGGCGGCGGATCGAGCTTGAACGCGCGCACGAAGGACGAGTTTGGCCGCGTCCCCAGGGCTGTGCCTGCTTGCTCGACCCACGGCCTGACCTTCTCGATATTCTCCTTCTCGGCCGAGAGCCAATTCGGAAACGGCATCGGGAAATCGGTCTTGTTGAAGTAGATGATGAAAAATTGGCTCGTCGGCTTGAGCTGGGTGATCGTCCGCATGATCTCTTTCTTCAACTGGGCAAGCGACGCGCCGGCGACGCTATTGGAATTGTCGGCGATGATGCAGAACCGCCGGCCCTCGCTGGTGGATCCGAGAAAGTCGGCTCGATCGCGAAACGGCATGATGAGGTTCGGCGTGTCGCCACGGTCTCGCTGTACGTCGGTCGATTTGTCCTTGGGCATCGGCTCGTCAACATGGCCTTCGTGCGTCTGCCTCGGCTCGCCTTTCTTTTCGTCATCCGGCGCCGATGCGTGTTCGGTCGGCGCCTTGGGTGCATCCTTGCCGGTGAAGGAGTAAACGCCCGCCGCGATGAGCACGATCCCCGTCAGCACGACGCCGCCCACGCAAGCCAGCACGGCGCCCGCGACGATGCGGGGAACATCCAAGCCGCTGCTTTTTTTCGGCTGATTGGCAGACATGCGGGCGTGCTCCCTCTTCCGCTTGCGGCTTAGCGCTCCACAATATTTCATGCGGAGCGCTTATCCACAAGCGGAAGACGATTGTTAATAACGATACAGTTCCGGCTTGAACGGCCCCTCGACCTTCACGCCGATGTACTTCGCTTGCTTGTCGCTCAGCTTGGTCAGCTTGGCGCCGAGTTGGTCGAGGTGCAGGCGGGCGACTTCTTCGTCGAGTTCCTTCGGGAGCAGGAATACCTTCTTCTCCATGGTCTTGCCGTCCTTCCAGAGCTTGATCTGGGCGAGAGTCTGGTTGGAGAAGCTGTTGGACATGACGAAGCTCGGGTGGCCCGTGCCGCAACCGAGGTTGACGAGTCGGCCCTTGGCCAGCAGGATGATTCGTTTGCCGTTCGGCCAAATGACGTGATCGACTTGCGGCTTGATTTCGTCCCACCCGAGGTCGCTCAGGGCGGCGACCTGGATTTCGCTGTCGAAGTGGCCGATGTTGCAAACGATGGCGTTGTGCTTCATCTGGTCCATGTGCTGGCGGGTGATGACATCGACGTTGCCTGTGGTGGTGACGAAGATATCGCCCCACTTGCAGGCTTCGTCCATGGTGACGACCTGGAAGCCTTCCATGCACGCTTGCAGAGCGCAGATCGGGTCGATTTCGGTGACGAACACCGTCGAACCGGCGCCGCGAAACGCCTGGGCGCAGCCCTTGCCCACATCGCCGTAACCGCAAACGACGGCCTTCTTGCCGGACGTCATGACGTCGGTCGCGCGTTTGATGCCGTCGATGAGCGACTCTCGGCAGCCGTACAGGTTGTCGAACTTGCTCTTGGTGACGCTGTCGTTGACGTTGATGGCGGGGAACAGCAGCTTGCCCTCGGCCGCCATTTTGGCGAGGCGTTTGACACCCGTGGTGGTCTCTTCAGACACGCCGATGATGTTCTTGGCGATGGTGCTGTAGTATTTCGGCTTATCGGCGAGCGTGTGGCGAATCGATGCGAAGAGAATCTGCTCTTCTTCGCTCTCGGCCTTGGAATCCTTGACGACATTGATGTCGGACTCGGCATCGGAGCCGAGGTGGAGAAGCAGCGTGGCGTCGCCGCCGTCATCGAGGATGAGGTTTGGCGTGCCGCCGTCGGACCAGTTGAGGATGTTGTGAGTGTACTCCCAGTATTCTTGCAGCGTTTCGCCCTTCTTCGCGAAAACGGGCGTGCCTTTGGCGGCGATGGCCGCGGCGGCGTGATCCTGTGTCGAGTAAATGTTGCAGCTGGCCCAGCGGACGTCGGCGCCGAGCGCTTGTAGCGTTTCAATTAACACGGCCGTCTGGATCGTCATGTGCAGGCTGCCGGCGACGCGGGCGCCCTTCAACGGCTGCAGCGGTGCGTACTTGCGCCGAATCGCCATCAGGCCTGGCATCTCGTGCTCGGCGATCGCGATTTCCTTGCGGCCCCAATCCGCCAGCGACATATCCGCCACGATGTAATCATGGGCCGGTTTCGCGTGCGCGCGATCCTTCACCGGGGTCTTGCTTGCTAATGCCGTCATTTCGCTTCCACTCCTAAAAAAGAAATAACCAGCCCAGTCCGGGCTTTACGAATTCCGTCGCTCTTTCCACAACCTTATGATAGGCACTACCCTGCATATCGGACAAGAAAAAATCACAGTTCATCCCTCCGGTCGCTGACGCTCCCGGCTCGCCAAATATTGGATCGCGAACTCACGATTGATCCCCCTATTTGCTCGAACATCCCACTTCCATTTCGATGCGATTCGCTGTATCATTCTGTTCACCAGCATAGTTGTTTGCCATCGACTCAATTATCACCGAGAACGGCTCCGATGGATAACAGGCTTTTCCCCCACTTTCCTCTCGACCGACGAACTTTTCTTGCTGCCGGTGCGCTTGGCTTCTTCGGCGCCAACCTGGCGCGACTGAACGCCTTTGCCGACACCGCGCCTCGACGGCGCACGGCGCGGTCGGCGATCATGATTTGGCTGTCGGGCGGCGCGTCGCACATCGACACCTGGGACATGAAACCCGATGCCGTGGCCGAGTATCGCGGACCGTTTCAATCGATGGCGACCTCTGTCCCTGGTATCCGCCTGTGCGAATATTTGCCCTACCTAGCCCGCCAAACGCAGCACCTCGCCATTGTGCGGTCGTGCGGCGATCATGGCCGAGGCACGGGCGATCATCACGCGGGGTATTATTACAACCTCACCGGCCATGCACCCGACCGCAGCTTTCATCAACTGCTCAACGCTCGCACGCCGTACCCGACCGATTGGCCGTCGATGGCGACCGTTGTGGCGATGAAGCGTCCGGCCCATCCGTATCTGCCGAACACGATCACGTTGCCGCACAAGGAAGGCGCTCCCGATTACACACGGCCTGGGCAATTCGCGGCGAGGCTCGGCATTGCGTACGATCCGGTCTTCGTCGAAGGCACGCGCGATCGGCCGCTCGATTTTGCCGTGCCCGCGCTCAGCCTGCGTGGCGACATCACCGCCGAGCAGATGATCGCTCGCCGCGGACTTCTGCACGCGCTCGACGATGCACGCCGCGGCGTCGATCACGAACTCGCGATCCGCGATTACACCACGCATCAACGCCGGGCGTTTACGCTGCTCGGATCGGGCCGCACGCAGTCGGCGTTTGATATTCGCCGCGAGCCGATCGCGGTGCGCGAGCGCTACGGTCCGGGCATCAACGCGACGTCGATGCTGCTGGCGCGTCGGCTCGTCGAGGCGAGCGTGCCGTTCGTCACCGTATTCTGGAAAGGCGACAGCGAGTTAAACACTCTCTGCCGCAGCGGCGGCGGTTGGGATACGCATGGCAACAACTTCAATTGCCTGCGAGATCGCCTGCTGCCCGAGTTCGATCGTCCGTTCGCCGCCCTGCTTGATGATCTGCATCAGCGCGGTTTGCTCGACGAGACGCTGGTGATCGTGTCGAGCGAGATGGGCCGCAAGCCGCGCATCGGCGACCCGCGTTCCGGCGGAGTCAACGGAGCGGGCCGGGACCACTGGACTGCGTGTCAATCAATCCTGCTGGCGGGCGGCGGCATCCGCGGCGGGCAGGTCTACGGCGCCAGCGACCGCCGAGCCGAGTACCCGTTCGAAAACCCCGTCGCGCCGGAGCATATCGCCCGCACCGTCTTTCACGCCATGGGCCTGGACGACCTGCACGCAGTGGATCGCGAAAGCCGGCCTTTCAATTTGATGGAGGATGGTAGGGCACTGACGGAACTGTTTTGAGAATTGCAGATTGCAGATTTCAGATTGAAATGCAGACACAAGCCCAGCGGGTGAGCGCAGCGAACCCCTGGGATCGGCCCGTGGCGAGGACGTCGCCTATGACTCCGATTGAATTCCTTGCGAATACTCACGACCCCGCTTGCACGAGATCGTTCGCCTTTTTCTGCAACGGCGGGTAGATGCCGTTTTCTGTCGCCAGCACGCGTAGTTGCCTCATGATGTCCTGACGCGGGGCATAGCGGGTTGGGCCCATCATTCGCAGGGCGTCCACGGCCATGATGCGGCCATCGCCGGCGCCGCGTTCTTTTACGTTGGCGGTTCCGGTTTGGCCTTCGGCGCTGGCGCCGCCGACGACGGAACTCGTGGAATCGAAGATTTGGATTGTGCCGTCCTTGAGAAATTCCGAAAGCACGTCGAGCGTCGAGTCGGGCGCTTGCTGTTGCCAAATCATGCCGAGCATGTAGGCGCAATCGTAGCGCAGCATCTTGTTCGATCCGGTGAGCGGTTCTTTCATGACGTTCGTGAAGGTTTCCAGAGGTCCATTCATTTTTCGCAACCCGCCGCCGTGAACGCGCAGCGCCCACATGACGCGTTCGCGGAGTTTTGTTTCCTGAGTCTTGTCGCCGAGCACGCGAAGCAACGTTGGCACATGGGCCAAGGCTTCCTCGACCTGACCGATCCGGGCGACGGTCATGGCGGATTCAACGCGGACTTTGAGGTTCTCGCGTCTGTCGTCGATTTTTCGGACGAGTAGGTCGAGCGCCGGCGCCGCCGCGGCGCCGATGCCGCCCAGCGCGAGAGCCGCATGTTCGCGTACGGTGGCATCGTCATCGTCTCCCAGGAGTCGGATCAGCTCGGGCACGGCCGAGCGCGCCGCCGGGCCGATGTTGCGAATCGCGATCACGGCTTGATGGCGGATCCCCGCATCGCCGTTGCGGGCGGCTTCGAGCAGGACCGGCACGGCGACGGCAGTCTCCTCGCCGCCGATGTTGCTCAGCGCCAACGCGGCATTGCGCCGATTCTCCAGGTCGCGCGTGTCGAGCGCCCAGCGCAGAGCCGGGATGGCGTCGCGATCCTTCGGATCGACAATGCGGACCAGCACGTTCAAGGCAGCACGCTGAACCTCGGAATTCGTATCCCTACAGAGCGGCAGAAGGTCGCGGAGCAGGTCGTGAACCTTGTCGCCGTCTTTCATCATCAAGAGCGCCCCGGCCGCATCGCGCTTGACCAGCGAATCGGGGTCGCGCAAGGCTCGCCGAATCGACGGCAGCGCGCTCTCGCCGAACTGGGACAGCGCCCAGGCCGCATTTTGCCGCACCGCCGGCACGGGATCGCCTAACGCGTCATCGAGCGCCTTGCGTGCCTGGGCGGTGCGCGGCTTTTGGCAACCGAGCGCATACGCCGCGCTGCGGCGAACTTGTGCATCGCTATCGGATAGGGCTTTCACCAGAGTCGCTTCCAGGTCGGCATCGCTGCTCTGGGTCTTGGTCTGCCGGCAGATTTCCGCAAGCGCGAAGACGATCGCATCGCGCACCTTGGCATCGCGTTCTCCCGCCAGCGCCGTTCGCATCGGCTCGATCGCGAACACGGCACCGGCGCCGAGTTTGCCGAGCGCGAAGGCAGCCGATCGGCGTTTGTCATTCTCGGAATGGCGGAGTTGGGTCGTCCAGTCGGCTGCGCTCTTGCCCAGGAAAAATTCGCTCTGTGCGAAAAGATGAGGCGTGACTGAAAGAAAAAAACCGAAGACAAGAGCCGCACGATTCATGATGAATCTCACGCGATTGAAATGGTGGAGGCTCCGCTTGCGTTTAGCGCTCGCACGGAACCGTCCGAGAATCGAAGACTAAGTAGGTCCCGCGAGCCGAGCGGGACCGGAATCTGCGGGGACCTATTTCTTGTCCTTCGAATCCTTTTTGTTCTTGGATTCGCTGGCCGCCTTTTTCTGCAGGGCGATGAACTCATTGATCGTGTCAACGGCGTCTTCAGCCGTGTCGCGCAGCGCGGGATGTGCCTTTTTATCATCGACGATTTTCTGAAATGTCGGGACCAGTTCCGTCGCCTGAAGCGAGACCAGGCCGTGAATCGCGGCCACGCCGACGCTGACCTCCGGATCGTTGATCATGGCCACGAGCGTCGGCTTGAACGGCAGCGCTTCCTTACCCCAGCTGCACACAGCCTGCATGGCCTGAACGCGGAGCATCGGATCGGTGCTCTTCAGATACCTGAGAATCGGATCCTGATGTTGCTTGGCGACCTTCTGCTGAATCATCATCGCGCCGTTGTGCAAGTAGATCGTGAAGCTCGCGTCATCTTCCTTTAGAAGGCGCGTGTTGATTTTCTTGATGGCGTAGGCCGAATCGTTGGCGTTCATGAAACGAGCCAAATTCACCATGGCGCCGATCGCCACGACGCGGACCTGCACCGATGAATCGTCGAGGCGGGAAAAAATCTCGGTGATCGCCTTCGGGTAGGGCACGCCCTTGGCATCCACGGTAATCAAGGCGAGCGTCTGCAGGCCTGCCTTGCGAACCTCCCAGGTAGCGTTGTCCTTGGAGACTTTGATGACATCATCGATCGCCTCGCGCGCGACCGGGCCAAGATAAATCACCCCCTGCACGGCACGAATGCGCAGCATCGCCTGGTTGTCGTTGAGGCCGAGTTTATACACGGCCAGGGCATCCTTGAAAAGCTTCGGGTCGAGGTCCTTTTCTTTCTTCAGGTGCCAGGGGTAGTTTTTGAAGATCGTGCTCACGACCATCAGGCCGTTATAGCGCACGCTGAAATCGACGGGGTAGTTGAACGAGTGCTTTTTCAATTCCGCGACAATGTCCGCCAGTGCATCGTAGGCCTTGACTGGCCCGAAATTCAGAATGCCCTGCATCGCGACTTCGCGCTTGCTCGGATCCTTTTCGTGGATTTCCTTGCGCCATTGCTCGAACGTCTTGCCCAGTACCTCGGTCGGGACCTTGAATTCCACGGGAGGCTGAGATTTGGGATCCTTGCTCTTGTCGTCGATCGTACTTTTTCCCGGGTCCTTTTTATCCTGAGCCGAACCAATCGACGAAACGGGAAAAGAGACTGCCAATGCGAAAGCAATAATCGTTAACCGAATGTGCATAATAAACCTCAGAGATCAAATGCTCTTCCCAAAGAATATGGTATCACGAAACAGGCCCGAGATGCAATGAGGAAGTTGGATTTCCGAGAACCTGGCCCGACTCGCTTTTCGAGAATACCCTTGAGGTTCGCGCGTATGATGAAAGAAGGGGAAGAAGCCCGCACCAGGAGAACTCGTCATGAAACGCGTGAATCCCATCGGCCTTTCGGTGATTGCATTTCTCGGCGGGATGGTGCTTCTCGGCAGCTGGCTGCACGGGCAGCCGGCGGGGGCGCCTCGTCCTGCGGCTGAGCGGACCTCGTTTCGCGACATCGTCAAACGGGTGCTGCCTGCGGTTGTCAGCATTGAAACTCGTGCGAAGGACGCTCGCGCCCAGGGCAATGCGGTTCCCGAGGGTTTCCGGCGAGGCCCCGCCGACAATCAACCGTTCGGCTTCGGATCGGGATTTTTCATCGATGCGTCGGGTGTCGTCGTCACAAATTACCACGTCATCGAAGGCGCCGAGTCGGCGGTTGTTCAGTTGCACGACGGCCGTCGGCTGAGCACGAAAAACATCCGCGGCGACCGCCGATCCGACCTTGCGGTGATCCTTTTGGACGCGAAAAACGAGCGCTTCCCCGTGCTCGGCTTTGGCGATTCCGACGCCATGGAGATCGGCGACCGCGTGCTCGCCGTCGGGGCGCCGTTCGGCCTGGCGGGCAGCGTCACACAAGGCATCGTCAGCGCCAAGGGGCGGAATGGGCTACGCATGAACATGTACGAGGATTTTATTCAGACCGACGCCGCCATCAATCCGGGCAACAGCGGCGGACCGCTCGTCAATCTTGACGGTGAAGTCGTCGGCATCAACGCGGCGATCAAAACCAAAACCGGCGCCTTTCAAGGCGTGGGACTCGCGACTTCAAGCAACCTCGCCAGGCAGATCGTCAAAGCTCTGGCAACGACGGGGACGGTTCGCCGAGGTTATCTCGGCGCGCAAATCAACGAACTCGCTGCCGAAGTCGCCGATCGGCTCGGTTTGACGAAAGACGGCGGCGCGATCATC
This sequence comes from uncultured Singulisphaera sp., assembly GCA_964484265.1. Lineage (GTDB taxonomy): Bacteria > Planctomycetota > Planctomycetia > Gemmatales > Gemmataceae > SIAQ01. The sequence goes on along the minus strand of CAZAFH010000006.1, from coordinate 50,987 downwards.
GCCGACGTCTTCGACAAGACACCCGCAGCGAAAGCAGGCTTGAAACCGGGCGACATCGTGCTCGCCGTCGGCGGCAGGCCAACGCGCGACGGGTCGGCGTTGCAGCGAGTCGTCGCGATGCTGCCGTTGGACAGAGCCGTCGATGTCGATCTGTTGCGCGACGGCAAACCCGCGAAGGTGACGATCGCAATCGACGAGCAACCCGCGGACTACGGCATCGACACCGTCGTACCCGCTCCGCGCAACGCTCTGCCCTTTCCGAAAGGCGCGGTGATGCCGGCGTTGGGTGTCGATGTTGCCGAGCTATCGCCGGAATGGGCCGAGGATATGGGCTACCGCCGTGCGCAGACAGGCGTGGTCATCACGCGTGTCCACGATGCCATCGCCACCGCGGCGGGATTGAAGGTAGGCACGGTGCTGACGCGTATCGAAACCCAACCCGTGACGAGCGTGGCGACGGCGACAGCGGCCTTGCAAAGCCTGGATGCGACAAGGGGAATCCTGGTGCAAATTGCGACACCGCAAGGCGGCGTGAATTACGCCGTGGTGCGGCGATAGGAGCTTGCGGCTACTTCGCGATCAACTCGCGAACGGCGATTTGCCCGATCTTGACGCCGTCAAGCGTGAGTCGGACGGTCGCGTCCGGGCCATGTTCGACGATCTTCTTGTACTTTCCAGCACGCGGCTTTGTGTGCACTTCGACAAGTCCGTCAACGAGATTGATCAGCCAAAATTCCGGGATCTTTGCCTTGGCGTAAAGCTCACCCTTGTAGCGCCGATCCGAAAGCACCGTGGAATCGCCGATTTCCATCAGCACCCCGATGTCGGCTGGAAGGGGATGGCGGTTGTCGTATGTTCCCTCCTCGCCGCGTGCGATAGCGATGTCTGGCTCGGGGGCGCTATCAGCAAGCGTGATCGGCCCTTGAACACAGAGCGTCCAGTCATCGGGCAATATCCGGGAGATTCGCTTCACGACGCGACTGACCGAGCTGCGATGAGGCGGATTTTGCGACATTTTTTTTACAATCCATCCTTCCAACAGTTCGACGCGATCCTTGGCTGCGAAAACGCCGGCGCGCACCATCTGCTGGTACTGTTCGACGGAGAATTGGCAGAGCCAATACGGATCGCGGGCGATGCGTTCGAGTGGTCCGGGATAAGCGGCAACGACCATGGCAATCCTCGTTCATCGGTCCGAAATGAAACCAGCGATATTGTACCGAACGTTTGCAGCCGTTTGCGTTCCTCAGCAAATAATTCACTCGCCGAAAGGCAACAACGGTTGAATGCATGCCGGTTCGCTTTGCTTTGGGCGTTTGCGCGAGCGCGGTTTGGCGCCGGCTTGCCCGAGAACGATCGACGCGCCTGGTTTGCCTCGCCGGGTCGTGTGGATCGTCGCGTCTAGCCCAAGTTCGTCGCAGGTCTTGCGAGCGGCTGCGTGGGCGAGTTCGGGGTCGTTGCACTGCTCGCTCAGGTGAAGCTGCACGACATCGCGCAGTCGGCCCGGCGTTGAGGTGCGTATGACCTCGGCGAGCAGTCCGGCGGCCTGCTCGTTTGACAAGTGCCCGTCATCGCCGAGCACTCGTCGAATCAGGTGCGGCCCGCGTCCGCTGCGGATCTGCATGTTGACATCGTGGTTGAATTCCAGCGCCAGGAGTTCGACATCCGCCAGCGACTTCGCCAGATCCGGTTGCCAACTGCCGAGATCCGCGGCATACCCCATCGCCCATTCCGCGCCGAGAATGGCGCCCATTCCCTCGAAGCGGAACCCACACGTCGCCGCCCCATCGTGCCGAAGCGCGATCGGCAGACATCGGCAGTGCGGCGAGAGCGCGAACCATTCGCCCGGGGAGTATCGTCTCAGCCGGCCGGCGACATCCATCTCCGCCACCGATGGACATTCCGCGCTCAGCGTCGAAATATGATCGGCATGGCAGTGGAAGGGCAGCTTCAGCTTGGCGATGTGATTCAGCGTCGCGGCTTGCCAGTGATCGGTGTGTGGATGCGTCAGCACCACGGCATGAATCTGCTCCCACGTCAGGCGACAGCGCTGCATGCGCGCGGCGAGTTGCTTCGCGGTCAGGCCGAAATCGAGCAGGATGCCGAACCCGTCCACATCGAGCACGCAGGCATTGCCGGAGCTGCCGCTGGCAAGAACGTGAAATCGCACCGTCATGGTTTGCTCCATCCTGAAGAACAACATTCCAAGCCCAGCGGGTGAGCGCAGCGAACCCTTGGGATTTTCCGACTCCATATCGCTGGGCTTGCACGTCCAATCTATTCAATGGCGTAGATCATGGCATCATCGCGCCCTCTCCACGAGCACCTCATGCACCAGCGTGTCGTTATCGGCCCAGCCTCGCGACCGAGCAACTTCGTGCCAGAACCGGCGATACCACAACTGCACGACGGCGCGTTGAATCCCACTACCGAATTGGAACGTGGCCCGCTCCGGTCTTTCGGGATGCAGCCGAGTGTCGCGCGAATCGAACACAGGCAGCCAGAACGGCGACGGTGACTTCGCCTGCTCTCCAAACAGTTGCCTGGCGAACATCATGCCGGGTTGGTGCGACCGATCGCCAGCGCTCTTCGGCAACTTCGGACCCGCTTTCAAGACCACGACTCGGCCGGCGGCATCCGTGGGCTTCACGACAAGGATAAGTTGCCGATCCGGGAAGCCCGTCGGCACGCGATGCCCGACGTCGCTTGCCAGCAGCTCCACGTGCACCGCATGATCGCGCATCTCCGCAGAGAGTCGAATGGCTCGCCGCAGCATCGCCGGTGTCGCGCCGGGCGTGTGATGACTGGCGAGCGTCAGCGGCTCGCGCTCGATGCCGCCCTTGCCCGGCGCGATGTTTGTCATCGCGCCGGTCGGGGCCATGTGACAGGTCTGGCAATGTTTACCCTGAGTACGTGCCGGGCTGGCGAGCCATTCGGAATAAGTGGCATACGCATGCACGCCGAAAACGACGCCCTCATGGCATCCCGCGCAGTATCGGCTCTCCTTGAAAACCGGCGCATAGCCAAACGATTCGCCCGGTCGAACAGCATCATCCAGCGGGCCGAACGTCAGCATGTCGCCCGCCGCCGGCCGTAGGAGCGCGAACGCATCGCGGCCAAAGAGTTTGCCGAAGTTGTCGGTTGCCGTGTCTGCGACCTTGTGGCAGAAGTCGCAATGCACGCCCGATCGCGCTACGCCGTGGGCCTTGCGTACGTCGTATTCGAGCGTCGGCGAGCGCAGCGTTGGGGCATGACACGACGCACAGACTGCGGAACCGTCGGGATGCTCACGTCGGGCGTTCCACGAAGGATGGACGCCGTCGCCATCAAAGAGGCTGAGGAATCGCGGATTCGTCGCCGACTTGGCATGTGCGCTGCCCTGCCATTCGCGATAGATCTCGCCGTGACAGTTGGCGCAGTTGTGCGGCTTACTCAGGTCCTTGTGCGGATCGATCCACTCGTAGGCGTCGTTGTCATCGCTTGGCAACGGAACAAGTTTCAGCGAAGGAGACAGCGACGAAGTGATACGATAGCCCGGTTCATGCGCGATCAGCCGTCGCGCCCGGCTCATACCTGGCAGGCGGAATCGGCCAGCGCCATCGCTGCGAATACGATCGCGCCGCCCCTGCCAGCCGATGATTGCATCCGCGACGGGGCCATGCTCGTCGTGCACTTCGCCATCAACGACGATCGGATGCATCAACGGGACCAGTGCAAACGCGACACACGCCAGCAGCAGACCAACGGCAATCGTGCGTGCGAACATTTTGTGTTTTCGAGGATCCGTATAGCCGCGACGCGCCAGCGGAGCGCGGGATATTGGCCACGCTCCGCTGGCGCGTCGCGGCTAAACTATTCACACGGACTACCGCTTCACATGCCTATCGGCAAAGTCAAGAAACGCCCGCCAGTCTTCGCGGTTCATCGAGTGTTTGCCGTCGCGTAGAAAATAGCCGAGCGGACTGTCCATGAGTTTGCCCCGGGCGGGCGGCGTCTTGGAAGTGATGCCCTTGCTGCCAAGGAGCTTGTACACCGGATCCGCAGCGACGAGCATCTCGAATTGACCGCCCGGATTCGCCCAGGAATCTTCCACGGCGTTCGACAGCAGCACCGGTCTCGGAGCGCAGAGCGCCACCAGGCAGTGCTGATCGAATGGCAGCTTGTCGGGATGATCGTTGAATTTCTTGAATGCGCCATTGAACCAGTGCGGGAAGCTCGTGTTGATGCGCTTGACGGATTCGCCGATCTTGCCTCGGCTCGGCGCCGTCCCGCCGCACCCCGCCTGATGCGGAATTACGACGGCGATTCGATCGTCAAACGCTCCCGCCAGCAGCGCCGTCTTTCCAAGCCGAGAATGCCCGACAGCGATGATCGCGTTGGCGTCGATATCCGCATCGGTCACGAGGTAATCGATGACGCGCTGATAGCCCCACGCCCACGCAGCGATCGTGCCCCAGTCGGTATCCTTGCCGAAGAAACGCTGCACGCCTTCGCGCACATCGCTGCGGTCGGGATCGATGTCGCCGCTGTAGAAGGTCGCCACGGCATAGCCGCGGTCGATGGCATCCTCGATGTTCCACACGGTCTTGGAGGTTCCCCGGCTCGCCTCGGTCGCGCGATTGTTCTTCACGCCCTTCTGGTTCGAATAAATCCAGTTGGTGTTCAGGTGGATCTTCGGATCGTCGAGCACGGCATGATTGCCGCAGAAGTTCATGCCGACAAACACCGGCGCCGGTTTGGTTCGCTTGTTGGGAATGACGAGCAGCAGGTTGATCTTCGGACCATCGGGTGCGCCGAGGCTGAGCGTGATTTCCTTCAGTGTCGCCTTGCCATTGAGCGCCTTGGCGTCGATGCGTTCGACCTTGGCATGCACCTTGACCGCAGGCGGCGCCTTGCCGTACATGTAGCGTTCGAAAAGGCTCTTGAGTTCCGGCCGGCGTTCCTTGAACCACTGTTCCTTGGTCGTGACGCGTTCGCCGTTGATTCGCACGAGCGGGTCGGGCAAGTCGGGCCGCGACGGCAGCTTGTCCGGGTCGGGAAAGTCGCCTCCTAAGGTGGCGCCGGCCAGGCACAGTGTCATGACGATTCCCCCGATTCGAAATAGGATCCCGCGATACATGAGAGGTCCCTCGTGGATGGTTGGATAAACGGCAGTGTCACGTAATCGCCGCGAGGATCGCCTGGCGGAACTCGGCGACTCCGGCATAACGCTGACCCACGGTGCGGGACAGCGCCTTGTGGATCGCGTCGGCCAGCGCCGGCGGCAGGTCGTTGCGGCGTTCCGTCAACGGCACGAACATTCGCCGCAGCATCGACGAATACCGCCGCTCTTTCGCCGTCGGCATCTCAAGTGCCGGCGCCGCCGTCAATAACTGGTACAACACGGCGGCTGTCGAGTACTGGTCCGCGGCGGGATTCACGTCGTGAAAATTAAACAGCACCTCGGGCGGAATGTACGACACGAGGTCCAGCAACGATGCCGTCAATCCCAGCCCGCTGAACGGCGCGGTTTGATAGATTCGGCCAAGGCCGAAGTCGGCGAGCATCACGGTCTCTTTGCCCTCGATTTCGCCGATCAGGATATTTCCAGGCTTGATGTCGCGATGCACGAAATGATGGGAATGCGCATACATAAGCGCATGCAGTATCTGATTCGCGATTCGCACGGTTCGCTTCACCGAGAGCGGTCCGTCTCGCTTGAGGAGATCCGTCATATTCAGACTGGCGAAGTAATCGGTGACAAAATAAATGCCCGCGGGACAGACGTTGGCTTCACGCAAGCGCAGGATGTGTGCATGATCGAGACGCGTGAGCATCCGCGCCTGGCGGAGGAATTCGTGGATCTGCGCCTCGGCCGGTTGCGTCGCTGGCCGAATGACCTTGACGGCATACTGCGACGGATGCCCGACTCGCTGGGCAAGGTAGGTAACGCCCATGACGCCTCGCCCGATTTCGCGTTCCAGGGTGTAGCCGGGAATGCTGGGCATCCCCACGGCATTGACCTCCTCGGGGTGAAAGCTAATTGTCGGAGATGACGTCGGCGAGGCGCTGACGCGCTTCACGCTCACGCGCAGAATCGTATGACCGGCCCGAATCTGGTCGCCATCCTTGAGGTCGGCGGTGAAGACCTGGGCGCCGTTCACGAACGTGCCATTGTGGCTGCCCATGTCGATGAGCCGGCACTCGGGAGGATTCACTTCCAGCATGAAATGGATGCGCGAAAAATATTTGTCCTTCGCGGGCAACTGGAAATGCGCGTGCTTGGATCGGCCGACCAGAAAAGTATCATGCCGATCGAACGCGAATTCCAGACCCTTGTGTGGGCCGGCGATGACGTTGAGTAATACGCGCATGGCCACGAACTGCACAGGTGATTAGGAGCTGCGGATCCGATTCGATCCGCTGCATGCGCAATATTGTATGGGAGTGAATAATAATCGGAATGACACGAAGCCCACGTAAAGGCGCCGGTGGAGTTGGCACTACTCTCCGTAGCGCGCGACTAGCTTCGAGATGGCGTTTGTCGCGCGGATGCGGTCCATGCCATAATTCTCGGCAACGTCGATCGCTGCCTCTTGCACGGCATGAAATTCGAGAACTTCCAACGGCATGCCCGATTCCTCGGCCTCGGAGCGCAATCCGGTCAGACTTAGTACGATGACGGCAGCGTGAATCGCGACCGCCGCCCGTGCGACGGCGATGCCCTTCTTCGCGAGCCAATGGTGTTGGCGCTGGAGTTCTTTTTCGAACTTCGCAGTGAACTGATCTTCATCCATTCGCCCATTTTGAAATTCGGCAAGGTGATGATAGAGCGGCCGAGCCAGGCGGGGGAGCACAATTTCCATTAACTCTTTCGACATCGCAATTCCCCTTGTTGGCTCGTCAGTCATTGGCTGGCTACCGACCGAACTTAAAAAAATCTTACCGCATAGTTGATGCATAAGCAAAAAATCGGACGCAATGAATCGAAAATTCAGTCAGAAACGGGATCGATTGTTCCGTTTCAAGAATTCAGGGTGCGGTATCTCGTTAGGCGCTTTATTCAAACCTTGCCGACCGTGCAACGGCGAACCCCGGCGGTCTGGGCAAACCGGCGCCCGCTTACCGCAACGAACAAAGATAATTCAGCCACGGAAGGAACCTAGCGAAGCAAAGTCGCAACCAAAAAAAGATAAACCACCGATAACACCAAAGAAACGGATAAATACAGTCAGGAAAAAGGCAAAGTATCGTGCGAAGAAGAACTTCCCGATTCGCGTTTGCCGCTTGCGGCTTAGCGCTCAACAGGGCACCATGCTGAGCGCTAAGCCGCAAGCGGCAGACACGGACGTTATTTTTCAAGCCTCCCAAAGAGAAGCCGTGCTGGGTATTGCAACGGCCTAACGTGACAGAGCTGCAATCAAGCAGGTCCCGCGAGCCGAACGGGACGAGAAGAGCCAAGGCTCTCGGTGTTACACCGGTCCGGCTCGGCTCGCCGGACCTTCCTCCGAGGTCCTTATCCGGCTGACCAAGAAATCTTCGCAGCGATCGAAGGAACTGGCGGATAGTAGTAACGCCACGGATGGGAGTGATGGGGAATATCGGCAATACCAATTATTCTTCCATTTCTTTTCTGCATTTATCCGTGCCCATTCGTGTTATCCGTGGTTTGAATTGATTATCTATTTCTTCTTTTCGCCGGCCTTGTACTTCAGGTCACCGGAGAATGGCGGATTGCCTTCGATGACGCCATCGATGGTGCCGTGAATTTCGCCGGCCTCGCCGAAGCGGTCATGCGTGCCGACGAATGCGACGCCGTCTTTGTCGCTGCTCTTCTTCGGGTCGTGTTTCATTTCGACGGTGATGGCAGGCTTGGCATTGGTCACGCGGACCTTGACCTTGCTGATCTTGGCCGCTTCGATTTTTGACGACGGTTTCGCTTTATCGTCGAGGATATAAATGGTCGCGGTCTTGGTGGCTGGATCGACGGTGAATTCGACGTGGAAGACGTCTTCGCCCCATTCGACGAGTTTTCCGCCGTGGGGACCTTCAGTGGGATGATCGTGAGCGGCCTCGGTCTTTTTCGCCGGCGTGGTGGGGTCAGTCTTTTTGGCACCGTCCTTGCACCCCGATAATCCGACCGGGGCCAGCAATGCGGCAAACAAAGCCAAGCACAAGTACATGCGACAGATCATTCGATAGCTCCTTCAATGTGGGTAACGATAGTGGTTGATTCGTGTTCCGCTTGCGTTTCGCGCTCCGCATGGAATATTCCGAGCGCTAAACGCAAGCAGTCCCTAGGATTCCTCTTTGCCCATTTCCTCGACGATTCGAACTGCGTCCACGCCGCTGAATTTCCAGAACAGGCCGGGATGGATCAAGAACTCGCACAGTGTGGAGGTGATCAACCCGCCGAGGATGACCGTGGCGACGGGATACAATATCTCGCGGCCAGGCTCCAGTCCGCCATGAACGAGCGGGATCAGGCCGATACCCGCAGTGAGCGCTGTCATCAATACGGGCGAAAGGCGTTCGAGACTACCGCGCAGGATCATCTTTTCGCTGAACGCTTCGCCTTCATGTTTCATCAGGTGGAAGTAATGCGTGACGAGCAAGATGCCGTTGCGTGCCGAGATTCCGCCGAGCGAGATAAAGCCGACCATGCTGGCGACGGTAAGCGACTGGCGCGTGAGCAGCAGCGCCAGGACGCCCCCAATGAACGCCGTCGGCAGTGCGTTGAGAATTTGCAGCACGACGCGCGTGGACGGGAACAGCATGTAGAGCACGACGAACATGCCGACGATCGACACGGCGGCGAGCATCGAGATCAAGCGCGTCGCTTCCGCCTGGTTTTCGAAGACGCCGCCGTATTCGATTGAATAACCGGCCGGGACTGTGATGTCGCGCTTCACCGCGTGCTTGATATCCTCGACCACGCTGCCCAGGTCGCGTCCCTGCGTGTTGCAGCGAACGATGATGCGCCGGCGCGCGTTCTCCCGGCTAATCTGGTTGGCGCCGAAGCCGTGTTCGTTGATCTTCACGAGTTCTTCGAGCGGTACGGTCCCGCGATGATTGGGCAATTCGACACGAAGGTTGCCAATGTTCGCGAAGTCGGTGCGGAAGCGATCGTCGAGCCGAACCAGGACGTCGAAACGTCGCTGCCCTTCGATCACCTGTGACACCGCTTCGCCTTTCAAAGCCGTGCCGACGAAGTCCGTGACGAACTCGCGATCGATGCCATGGAAGGCCAGCTTGTCCGGGCGCACGCTGATGTGCAGTTCGTCGATCATCTCTTGCGTCTCGACCACGGGCGGCGTCAGGCCGGGAATGTCTTTGATGCTGTGCTTGATCTGTTCCGCCGTCTTGTGCAGCACATTCAGATCGTCGCCGAAAATCTTGATGGCGATCTGCGCTTTCACACCGGTCAACATGTGGCCGATGAGATGCTGCAACGGCTGCTCCGCCTCGACTTCGATACCAGGCGCGAGATTCTCGTTGACCTGGTCGAGAATGTACTTCAACGTCTCGGCCCGCGATTTGTCCGCGTCGGCGTTGATCGTCAGGATGTACTCAGCGATACTCACGGGATCGCTTTCCTCGTCGTTCTCTGCCCGGCCTGTGCGCCGACAGAATTGCAATATCTCGCCCTTGGGATTCTTGGGCGATTTTTGCAATGAGCGGAACAAGCCGTCGATGATTTCTGCTTGCTGATTGGATGCCTGCAACGACGACCCCGACGGCAGCGTGAGATTCACCTGCACGCTGCCCTCGTCGAATTGCGGCAGGAAATCCGCCCCGATCTGCGTCAGCAGCCAGACACCGACGGCCACCAGAATCCAGGTCGCGAACAGCAGCGAGCCAGCGAATTTCATGCTGAATCGAATCACCGGCGCCACCATCCACTTGAGCACGCGCAGCAGCGGGCTGTCGTCGTGCTCGTGCGTCGCTTTCGATTGCGGCAGCAGGTAATAGCTGAGCACCGGAGTCACCGTGAGCGAAACCAGTAGCGAAGCCAGGATCGATACGATATAGGCCACGCCCAGCGGCACGAACAGCCGGCCCTCCATCCCCGTCAGTGCGAACAGCGGAATGAACACCAGGATGACCATCGCCGTCCCGAACACGATCGCGCCGCGAACCTCGATGCTGGCTTCGTAGACGACGTGCAGCGCCGGCCTTGGTGACGGCAGCAGATTGTTCTCCCGCAGTCGGCGGAAAATGTTTTCGACATCCACGATGGCGTCATCGACAAGCTCGCCGAGCGCCACGGCAATGCCTCCCAGCGTCATCACGTTGATCGTAAGATCCACGCCCGACAGCCAACCGGACAGGCGGAACACCACGCTGGTAACGACCAGCGAGAGCGGAATCGCCACCAATGAAATCAGCGTCGTTCGGTAGTTGAGCAGGAACAGAAACAGCACGATGAGCACGAGAAACGCCCCGATCGCCAGGGCTTCCCCGACATTGAATATCGCTCGATCGATAAAACCCTGCATTCGGAAAATGTCGGAATTGATTACGATGTCAGTTGGCAGCGTGGCCTCAAGTTCGCGCAGTGCAGATGCCACTTCCATCGTCACCGCGCGGGTGTCCTTGTGGGGCTGCTTGCGAACGCTCATGAGCACGCCTGGGAAACCGTTAACACTGGCGTCGCCTCGCTTGAGTTGGGCGCCTTCAGTGACGCGCGCCACCTCGCTGACGAGGATATTGCGTTTCGGCGTCGCCTTGACGACGACCTGTTCGAGATCGCTGAGCACTTTCAAACGATCCGGCCCCAGCCGCGCGAGCACGCGGATCGGCCTCTCTTTGTCGCCGCGCTCGGCATACCCGCCGCTTGCGTTGAGGTTGCTCTTGCGCACGGCTTCCTCGACCTCTTTCAAGGAGACGTCGAAGCGAGTAAGCGCGTTGGGATCGACGAGCACCTGATACTGTTTGCGTCCGCCGCCGATGATGAGGACCTGGGCGATGCCAGCGATTTTCATCAGGCGCGGTCGGATGATCCAGTCAGCGGTCGTGCGCAGGTCGAGTTGTTGTTGCGAACTTGGCTGGAAGACGACATCATGGGCCTCGCCGTTGAGCGTCACAGTTACCTGGCGTTCCATCTCGCGGAATTTCGCCGGGTCGATGCTGGGCAGCGAGTCTTTCGCCTGGAATTCACCCGGTTCGTCGGGCACGCTCTTCAATTCCACCATTTTCGGCGCGGAACTAAGCTCCGCGGTTGGCAGCGTCGCGGAACTCAGCCGGGGCTTTTTGCAAGTCAACGTCAATTCCGTGTCCTTGACTTCCAGGGCTTTCCATTTGTGCGGATCGCGAAGGATTGTGCCTCCCGGGCCAAGCGGATTCCAGACCGAGAGACGAATCGTGCCTGCGTTTGTATCCCGTTTAAGCTCGGCGATGTATCGAGTCTTCCCCACCGGCGCCAGGTCGCCGTCGTTCGGCCCGGTTTGCCTGGCAACGCCCACGACCATTACCTGCCCCATCAACGAGCTTACCGGCCCCATCTGCGGACGGATGCCCGGCGGAAACGTGCCCTCCAGCGAAGTGAGGCGCTCCTGAACGATCTGTCTGGCCGTGAAGATCGGGATATGCCAGTCGAACTCGACATTGACGACCGATTGGCCCATCGTCGATTGGCTGCGCACCGCCTGCACGCCCGTGGCGCCGAGGACCGACGATTCAATCGGAAACGTGATCAGCGTCTCGATCTCCTCCGGCGCCAGATTCGGCGCTTCGGTGAGAATCACGACGCGCGGCCGATCGAGATCGGGGAAGACATCGATAGGCAGATGTACCGTGATGTAGCTGCCGTACAGCATCACGGCAAGGCTAAGAAATACCACGAGCATGCGATAGCGAAGCGAAAAGCGTATGACGGCATTGAGCATGGTGTTTAAGTTCTCACGCAGTGGTTTTCAGTTCGCGCATTTTCTCCCCTCTACCACTGGGAGAGGGGGCGGGGGTGGGCTGATGAATAACTCGGACAGGTATCATCCGGATTTTGTAGCGCCTTCTGCTCCCCTCTCCCCCAGTAATCTGGGGGAGAGGGGCTGGGGGTGAGGGGGACGAAGTGCCACGCGACATCAATATACTTATGGGCGGTACACGACCCCCTCACCCCGGCCCTCTCCCCCAGATTACTGGGGGAGAGGGAGCCGAAAGCGCAACATTTCCGAATGTGGCCGATGACGTTCATTCGGCCGAATCTCCAATGGTTTTCATCAGCCCAGGTCGGGGGTGAGGGGGGAGCGTGCAGTGTTGACTAAGGACACGCCATTGCAGACGCCCCCTCATCCCAACCCACACCCGGAGGGAGAGGCAGTACTCATTCAACACTCAATCATGGTGATGATGGTGTCCGCCGCCGCCCGCCTGGCCGGCCTTCAGGGCGCGATTCAAAGCCGCGGCGGCGTTTTGTGCGAGGTATTGACCCGGAAGAATCGAGCCATCGTTGGCGAGCACCAATGAGTCCGAATCCTCGTGCAAGATCGTCACGGCCTTGCGGATAAACGTGTTCCCATTCTGCTTGAAGACATAAGCGTCCGGACCTTCGCGCGCCACGCCAGCCACAGGCATGACAAACACGTCATCGAGCTTTTTCACAGCGACTTTCACGAGCGCCCTTTGGCCAGGCCGATACTTACCGGCGCGGAAGGTCTTTCCCGATCGCTCGTAACCGACCACCGGATTGGCAAATGGAATGTAGATCGGCAGCGTCAACCCGGTGCTGTCCATCGTGTTGCTCATGAATTCGATGGTCAAATTCTTCAGGACGTCCACGGGCGTCCCATCGTCGTCTTCGGAAAACACGACTTCCACCGGCAGTCCCAGCCTGGCTGCCCGAGTGATCCACTTCGCCTCGTGCTTGAGCGCTCGCCCTTCGACGTAAAGGAATCTATGGTCGGCCAGGTACGCGAGCACCTGGCCCGTCTGCACGAAGTCGCCCAGGTTCACCTTGAGGTCCTGCACTTCATATTCCACGGGCGTCGTCGAGTCGTGCGGAGAGCCAGTTTCGGCGCCGTGCAAATGTCCGAGTCGATCCGGCATGCGGATGACGACCTCGGTGACGAATTGCCCCTTCTGCTCGATCGCCAATATTTGGGCCTCAGTGAGTTGCCGAGTCCGCAGATCCTGGCGATGGGCTTGCAGAAGCACGTTCAGCCGATCTTCCTGGTATTGCAATTCGAGAAAGCGCGTCGCCGGCACGGTTCCCGCAGGAACGCCTTCGAGCCGTTTGCGTTCTCGGCGAACGATTTCAAGCTCGCGAACACTCTTGAATAGCTCCATCTGGCTGGACTGAAATGAGTCGCTCGCAAGACGAATCCGAAACAACTCGTCCCCCGCGCGAAACGCCTTGCCTGGGACAGCCGTCACCTGAGTGATGACGCCCGCAATCGGAGCGGCGACGGCGCGATCGCTATGCCCGGGGCGATCGATCACTGAACCGGGAATCGAGAGCTTCCGCCAATAAGTCGTCGGCTCGATCTCCTTGACCGTCAGCTTCAGGTTCGCTTGCGCCTGTTCGGTGAGCTTGACGACTTCCGGGTTGTCCGGAGCCGGCTCTTGCTTGGCATCATCCGAATTGTCTTTCGGCGGAATCAGCCAGGGTTTCCAAGTTTCCTGGGTGGTCCAACCCAGGTAGAGAAACCCGATAATGACAATCGGACCTATAAACGTCTGCAATATCTTGGAGAACTGCATGGCAAACTCCTCGTTCGCGTTTTGCCGCTTGCGGCTTAGCGCTCAGCAACATCTCGAGCGAAATGCAAAGGCCGACAGCGGAATTCAGGAAAGCGTTGTGTGCGAAGTCAACTTGCGGAAAATGTCAGATGCGAAGCGCGCAGTGCAACACAGATAAAGAAATGGCGTGCGGAAAGATCTCAGGCGTTCGATGCGTTTCCACGGCGACTGAATTGGTTTCCAGAATCGGAATGGAATAAAGGACGAGACTGGTATGCGATTCGCCGAGATTCAGCAGTTGCCCACCGTCACAGGCGAGCGTCGGCTTGAGCTTGCAAGAGCACTCGTGGTCGTCATCGCAAGGGTCGTCTTCGTGAGTGGATTCGCCGGGGGAGGAATGATGTGCCGATTCAGCTTCGTGCCCATCTTCAAAGGCGTGGCAGTAGCAGATGCCGTTGGGCAACGACACGAGCATCATCAACACCGCACTGAGACCGACGCGAAACATTCAACGCCCCTGAAAAAAAATCTCTTCACCTTTCAGGGTACGCTACCGCAGCGCCTTTGTCAATCGTCGAATGCGTTGTCTGGCGAGCCAGGAGCGCGAGCGACTGGAGAAACCCATCGCAATCACGCGGCCCGGCGCGGCTGATTCGGCGCTTGCCCGGAATCGCGATCGCGCTCCGCGGCATGAACGATCCCTTCGTCGCAATGCCAGCGATAAGTGTCGGCGAGCGTCTCGAGCAAGGGACGCGCGCGAAAGCCGAGTTCCTGAAACGCGCGGGACGAATCGTAGAACCAGTTGTACCAGTTCAAACGCGCATACCGCAAGGATGGGTGCGGCTCCCGCTTGGTGATCGTCGCCCTCGCCTCAGCGAACAGTGCCAAACTCGAAAGAAGCCACGCCGGTATCGTCGGCCGCCAGGTTGCCGGCATCGCTGCGACCTCGGCAAGCTCTCGCGCATACTCGGCGATCGATCGATCGCTGCCGCCGAGGATATAGCGCCGCCCTGATTCGCCTCGCTCCGCGGCGAGCAAGTGCCCGATCGCTACGTCGCGAACGTCCACGAAGTTCAATCCGCCTGGCGGCAGGATCGGTATCTTTCGCTTCCAGAATCGTTCGCAGAATCGGCCCATGACCGAGCGTTCAAAATCCTCCGGTCCCACCAGATAAGACGGATTGACGACAACGACATCGCGCCCTGCCGCCGCGGCCTTCAAGGCGATCCCCTCGGCATTGCGTTTGGCGTGAACATATTCGACATTCAGGTTTTTCAGGGTAAACGGCGAATCCTCGTGCAGCGGATAAATTCCGCGCGAAGCGCCGACGGCCACGACGCTGGAAGTGTGTACAAGCCGAGCGCCCGCGGCCAGCGCCGCCACGACGTTGCGCGTCCCCGCTTCGTGAATCTCGCACATGCGTGCCAGTACCGAACCCCACACCGCGACCGGACCGGCAGTGTGGATGACGACCTCGCAATCAACTATCGCTTCACGCACGGCGGCCTCGTCGCAAATGTCGCCGAACTGGCATTCGTAGGACGCCAGGAGCGTCGCCAATCGCGGAGATTTTGGCTTTAGTCCGAACACGCGAACCCTGGCGGAAAGTGAACGCAGCAGCGAGGCGATGTGCCAGCCGAGAAAGCCCGTCCCCCCCGTGACGCAGACGCGCTTGCCGAGCCAGTAGCGCGGATCCGGTTGCATGGCGATGGTCCTCCGGGCGACAATCAAGAATTCTTTTGAACCACCGATAACACGAATGGACACGGATAAATGCAGGAAAAGATGGGAGGATAGAAGGAACTTCGTGTATTCAATACTGCCCCCATTCGTGGCAATTCGAACTACTATCCGCCGATTTCTTCACGTGTCTCTTTGTCTACCTCCGACTGTATTTATCCGTGTCGTCGGTGTTATCCGTGGTTAGTCTTTTTGTGGTTAAAATCGGAAAACTGATTAGGCCGCGCTGCGCCGTTGGGATGACGCCATCCAAAACGCATGCGTGTCGGCGAGGGTCTCCGCCAGCGGACGAGCGCGAAAGCCAAGCTCGCGCGTTGCTTTATCGGCGCTGAAGAAAAAGTACCACCCGATCAAATTCACCTGAGTCGCCGTTAGATAAGGCCGTTTGCCTGCGCCGCTTCGGACCCAGTCATTGACGACGCCAATGAAAGACGCAGTCCAATTCGGCAGACGCACGCGCGGAATCGCTCGGCGAGCCACGCGGCTCATGTCGCCGAAAAAGGCATGGTTCAGCCGATTTTCGCCGGCGAGCAGATAGCGTTCGCCTGGCCTGCCTCTTTCGAGCGCGAGGCGGATTCCCTTGGCGACGTCGCGAACATCGACGTAGTTGTTCCCGCCGCCGAAAAAAAACGGGATGCGCCGTTTCCAGAATCGCTTGCACAGAAGGCCGAATTCGCTCTCCGTAAAGTCGTCCGGACCGATGACACTTGCCGGATTGACCGCGATCACGTCCATACTTGCGCAGCTCGCGCCGAGAGCCGCTTCCTCGGCCCAGCGCTTTGTCGTCACGTACGGTACATGCAGCGATCCAAGGTTCCATGCCGCGGACTCGTCGAGCGGGCGAGGTTCCTCGGCCCCGCCGACGGCGACGATCGAACTCGCGTGCAGAAATCGCCGTACTCCCGCCTGCTTCGCCGCCGCGAGCAGATTGCGCGTGCCGTCCAGGTTGACGCGCGTGTAGGTCGTCCAGTCGTCATCGAACCCGACGGCGCCGGCGGCGTGGATTACGAATTCGCTCCCGCGCAAGACCTCGGTCAGTCCGCGAGTGTCGTCGAGCGAGGCAGCGGCGCAGCGGATTCCGGCTTTGCGAAGCCGGCGCACGTCAGACGTTGCGCGCGTCAAGGCGACGACATTGGCGCCGGCCTGGCGCATCTCCAGTGCCGCGTGCGAGCCGACGAATCCCGTCGCGCCCGTGATCGCTATCGTGCGTCCATGCCAGAGGATCATCGTTACCCTGCTTTCCGAAGTTCCGACACGTCGGCCATCGCGTTTAGCTCGGCGACGAGTTCGGTTTGCAGCGTGCGCTCCATTTCGACGAGTGCAAACGAAGGCCCTGAGCCATCCAGTACGCGATGATCGTAGGTCAGGCGGACATTGACCTTGCCGTTGTCTTGGATGGTTCCGTAGTGCAGGAGGGTCGTCCACGGCGCGAGCGGGCGGAGCGATTCCACGCCCCAGTTGCCGACGCTCGTCACGCCGAAGGTGCAGAAATTCTGTCGCCGGACGAATCCGAAGCTATTGAGCGTGAACCACCAGAGCGGGTTCCGGATGAAACGCGGCAGACGTGCGAAGAGCCGAGCCCGGCGATATCGCCGAATCTTCGCGACCGGGTCTTTGCGTGATAGGTCCAGCCGGCGATCGAAATCGAGCAGCGGGCGCGTGTCGGGCCTTTTGAGCGGAACGGTGACCAGCACCGCTTCGCCATCGATGACCGATTCGCAAACGACGTCGACCGTCGTCTTGGGGTATTCGTAAAGACGTTCATACGGAAACGAGAGATAGGAACGCCGCAAGTCCGGCCGTGCCGACACGACCTTGGCGTACGCCTTGGTCATGATCGCGCTCCAGCTTGGACGTTGCGTCAGTTGGTTGCGGGCGGCGGCGACGCTGGCGACGTCCATTTCCTTCTGCACCGTAACGAGCGGAATCGGTTTGCTGAGCGTGAGGAAATCGCATACCACGCGCCTGCCGAGCGAAAGTGTAATCGTCTTTGCAGAGTTTGCAGCCATCCCACATTATCCCGTAGCTGGAGAAAGTGCCCAGGGTTCCGAAGCCCTTCTCTCATAGCGGACGGCTGCGCCCAGTCAATGCGAATTCGTAATCGTGCGAATCAGCCCATTCTGCCTGATCTTCCCGGAATGTCGCTTGGCGAGCCAGGAGCGTCAGCGACTGGAGAAACAGGAAACTTTCTCCGGTCGCTGACGCTCCCAGCTCGCCGAACCTTGGACCTTCCGAATACATAGCGCTGGCAAATTGGACGTTTCCGAGCCGCGCACGCAGCGCAGCGGAGTAAGCGGTTTGGCAAACAGACGCTTACTCCGCTGCGCTGCGTGCGCGGCTCGGACAATGTGTTAATCCCGGCCGCGCGTAGTATAATTAGTTTGGCCTATCTCAATTCCTCCACGAGCACTTCGCCGAAGCGGTGGGCAGCCTCGTCATTCTCGGCGGTGATGATTTTGCCATCAACCCAGACGTCATCTGCGGTGGTGCTAGTGTCGCCGACCGAACCCGAAGGCAGGACCACGCCGCCGTTGGTTTGGATGTGCCAATCGTTGGTCTGCTCGAAGTATCCGTAGTGGACGCCTTCATAGGTGCCGGCCGGTGCGCCGCGTGCATGGCCGGCGACGGTGACGCCGTCCAGCAGGCTCGTGCCATCGACGCGTGCCCAGGCCAGGACGCTGACGCCATGGCAGATGGCGGCGACGTACTTATCCTGATCGACAAAATCGTTGATCAGCTCGTTGACGATTTGCTTGAGCTCCGAGGCGCCGTTGTAGTAGCTATTGTCGTAGGTTCCGGAGTAGGCGTACTGGTACTGCGACGCGCCCCAACCGCCGACGAAGACGATGGCCTCGTAGCGCGCGGAATCCACGTCCGCGAGCGCGAAGTCGGCCATGACCAGACCGCCGTCGGATCCTTCTCCCGTGCCCGCATGCGGATAGCAAGCGCCGGCGTTGGCGGCGGCCACCTCCACGACGAAGCCGGCCTCGGCCAAGGCCTGACGAGGCTCGGCGTATTCCCGGTAGAAGAAGTCGGCGTTGCCAATGACCATCAACACATGGCGAGGCTCAGCCGATGCAGGCGTATTTTCGCGAGCCTCAGCAATCAACCTCTCGGCGAGAGTCTGTCCCATGGCGTAGCCCGCGCGCCAGTCCTCGGCCGTGATGATCTTGCCGTCCACCCAAACGTCGTCGGCGGACGTGGACGGATCGCCGATTGCGCCGGAGCGCAGCATGGTAGCGCCGTTGTTCTCCACATGCCAGCTGGCAAGCTGATAGCCCTGGTACGCGCCGCTTGCGCTCGTCGAGTCGGGCATCCAGCCCGCGTAGCCCGTCACGGTTCGGCCTTCGAGCGGGCTCTGCCCATCCACCCGCGCCCACGCGAGCACGGTGACTCCCGTGCAGAGCGCGGTGACGTATTTGTCTTGATCCACGAAGTCGTTGATGAGCCGATTGACTTCCGCACGGCTCTCGAACGTGCCATTGTAGGCGGATTGGCTGTAGGTTCCCTCGAAGGCGTACTGGTAAGACGAAGCCCCCCAGCCGCCGACGAAGACGACGGCGGAATAATCGCCGGCGTCCACTTCCGCGAGCGTTCGCTCAGGCGTGACGATACCGCCGTCGTCGCCTTGCCCGGACCCCGCGTGCGGGACACATTGGTTCATCGTGTCGGCGGCGACTTCGACTCTCAGGCCAGCGTCGATCAACGCGTTTCGCGTTTCGCTGTAGTCCTGGTACCAGAAATCTTGATTGGAAAGGACCATGAGCACCGGTTGAGGGGAAGCCGCGGCGGGCGGAGTGGAATCGACGACGCTGAAGAACAGGCCCGCCGTCATCAAGGCTCGCTCTTCCAGTGCCTCCACCTTCAACGCCTGGCTTCGGCGAATCGGCTGACACGGCCGACGGGATGGGGCCAGCAGCGAGCGGTACCAGTCTTTTAATCCATTCAGAATTCGATTTTGCTTGAACATCGGTTTGACCTCTTGTTGGTTGGAAAGGAATCGTTACACAAGAGGACTCGCCAAAGGACTCACCCAGGGGACATGATGTAGCCATTTTTTTAAAAATTTCTGCGTAGACCGCGTGATGGATTTGGCGAGCCAGAAGCGTAAGCGACCGGAGGAACGAAAATAGGCCGTTTATTCTCTCCGGTCGCTGACGCTCCGGGCTCGCCGAACAAAGTGCAATCCATCTCGCGGAGCGAGATGGCTACGATGGGAATCGCCAATCCAGTAAGTTGACGGCATTCGGCGCGGCCCTATATTTGGGAAGGGGCACGGCCAGAGCTTTGGTGTCGCTCTACCATGCACCTTTTGAGAGTTTTCGATGCGGGTCGAAGAAGCCGTCACGCAATGGATTGCTGGTATGAAGGCCGGGGAAGCGGCTGCCGTGGAGAAGCTTTGGCAGGCGTACTTCCAGCAGCTGGTTCAGTTGGCACGGAAGAAGCTGCGCGACGCGCCGCGGCGGGCAGCCGACGAGGAGGACGTGGCCCTCAGCGCGTTCAAGAGCTTCTGCCTCGGCGCCCAGCAAGGCCGCTTTCCACAGATGGTCGATCGCGAAGGACTCTGGGCTCTCCTGGTCGCGATCACTTCGCACAAATCGGCCGACTACGTTCGCCACGAGCGGCGCGACAAGCGCGGCGGCAAGGTAAAGGTCGAGCAGGGATCCGGCGCACGCCTTGACGAAATCATCGTTCGCGAGCCGACGCCCGAATTCGCTCTGCAAATCGCCGACACGCTGCACGAATTGCTCGCTCTTCTGGATGACGAAGTGCTGCGCACCATCGCCTTGAGTAAGATGGAAGGGTACTCGGTGGACGAGATAGCCGAGCGCCTGAGCTGCGCGCCGCGCACCGTCAAGCGAAAGCTGCAGCGTATTCGAACTCTCTGGAGCGAGCCTGCCTCATCATGAGCGAACGTTCCGCGGACATGCCGGACCGATCCAGCTTCGCAAGCCTGTCGAAGGACGCACAGCGGCGCGCCGACGAACTGTGCGATCAGTTCGAGGGACTCTTGCGCGACGGCGGCCGGCCACCGATCGAAGACTTCCTCAAACAGGTCTCTGCCAGCGACCAACCGGCGTTATTGCAGGAGCTAATCGTCCTGGAAATCATTTATCGCTTCCAGGGCGGCGAGGCTCCCACGCCGGACGAGTATCATGAGCGATTCCCGACCGTTGACAAGGCCTGGCTGAATCGCATGATTCAGGCGCCGCTGGAAGCGACGCACGTAGCCGCCAATCCGCAACCCATCGCTCATGGTGCGGAGAGCACGCAGCCGAGCAGCCTGGAACTCCTTCCCGAGCCGCCGCCTATGCTGGGCGAATACGTTCTGCTCGATCGGCTGGGCGAGGGCGGCATGGGCGTGGTCTACCGCGCCCGCCACTCTCGCATGGGCCGGCTGGTGGCCGTCAAAATGCTCCGCTTCGAGGCCATGACCCAGGCGGCTCTCGTCCGCTTTCAGCGCGAGATTCAACTGCTCGCCCGGCTCTCTCATCCGAATATCGTCACCGCGTTCGACGCCGGCGAGCAGGCTGGCATCCACTATCTTGTGATGGAATACGTGGACGGCGAGGACCTCGCCTCGCTGATCGCGCGCGACGGCCCGTTGCCCATCGCTCGCGCGATCCAGTATCTTTTGCAGGCCGCCGAGGGTCTGCGCCATGCCCACGAACAGGGCCTGGTCCATCGCGATGTCAAGCCGCACAACCTCTTCCTGACCCGGAACGATGTTGTCAAGGTGCTCGATCTCGGCCTGGCTCAGGTCGTGGTCTCCGAGGGCGCGACCGAGTCGCTGGCGTCGTCGGGGTATCGCACGCAGCCCGGCATCATCCTCGGTTCGTACCATTTCCTGGCGCCCGAGCAGGCCGCCAACGCCCAAAAAGCCGATCATCGCTCCGACATTTATAGCCTGGGCTGTACTCTTTACTATCTTCTGACCGGCGGGCCGGTCTACCGGGGCGAGACCGGCATGGAGATCTTGCTCGCGCATGCTCAAAAGCCCGTCGTCTCGCTTCGTTCGGCCCGTCCCGACGTGCCGGTGGAACTGGATCGCGTCTTTCAGCGCATGGTCGCTAAACGCCCGGAGGATCGGCCACAATCGCTGGCGGAAGTGAGTTCCGATCTGCGCGCCGCCGTGGGTGAAGCCAGTGGCACGACGGTATCGCCTGCTGTTCTGCCGCGCGGAAAGATCGGTGGGCGTTTGGCCGTTGTCTCTGCGAGCGTATTTGTGCTATTGCTCCTGCTTGGCGCGGCGGTCCACTTCAGCGGATTGTCGCCGTGGTCCGGGAATCCTCCTCTTGCAGAGGAATTCACCAATAGCCTGGACATGAAGTTCCGCCTCGTTCCGGCGGGAAGTTTTGCGATGGGAAGCGCACCGGAGTTCCTGAACGAACTCAAACAGAAACCGGCGCCTGTTCCGCCGCTGATCGGCGAGCTTGGCAGTGAATCGCCGATCGTGCCGAAGGCGATCGATCGGCCGTTCTACCTCGGCGTCACGGAAGTGACGAACGCTCAGTTCGAGGCATTCATTCGGGCCACGAACCATCGGACCGACGCGGAGAGGCTGGCCATGGGCTGGGGCCTGACGGAAAACGGGCAGTGGTTTCAGGGCAAGCTTTATTCCTGGCGCAACCTGGGAACTCAGCCGCGAACACCCGAGCACCCCGCCGTCTCTATTAGCTGGAACGACGCCATGAAATTCTGCGCCTGGCTGACCGAGACGGAACGGCAGCGCACGGGCAAGAAATGGACCTATCGCCTGCCGACCGAAGTGGAATGGGAGTACGCCTGCCGCGCCGGCAGTGAATCTCCGTGGGGTCCGGTTCGCAGTCCGGATCAGCTCGGCGAATACGCCTGGCACCTCGGCAATTCGGGCGGGCGGTTGCATCCCGTCGCGCAAAAGAAGGCGAATGCCTGGGGATTTTTCGACATGCTCGGCAACGAGATGGAATGGTGCCTGGACCGATACAACGCCGACCTGCGCGACGTTGCGCCTTTCGCCGACCCGCTAGATCCCGATTCGACGGAACGCCGGATCCTGCGCGGCGGAGCGTTTCCCACGGCAATCGAGCAACTTCGCCCTGCCTGCCGGCGCGTCAGCCATCCCGCCTCGCCGACGCACGGCAGCTTTCGCGTCGCCTGTGTTCCCGAGTAAGTCTGCGGCGCACCGAAGGCGTGGATTTCATAGTTTGAACACGGAACTCCTGGACTTTTGCCTACACAAGGACTCGGCATGAACGTTTTCACTGAATTGACCTGGCGCGGGCTTGTCCATCAGGCGACCGCCGACAATCTGGCCAGCGTGCTCGAAACGAACAAATTTCCGATGTACATCGGTTTCGACCCGACGGCGACAAGCCTGCACGCCGGCAGCTTGATTCCGCTGATGGCGCTACGCCATTTTCGCCGGGCCGGGCATCAGATCATCGTGCTCATCGGCGGCGCGACGGGCCTCATCGGCGATCCGTCGGGCAAATCCGACGAGCGCGTCCTCGAAACCATCGACACCGTCCGCCTGCGCGGCGACGCCATGCGTGCCCAGATCGAAGGGTTCCTCAGCCAGGGCGACGGGCCGCCGCCGATCTTCGTCAACAATATCGATTGGCTAGGCGAATTCCGCTTGCTCGAATTTCTGCGCGACATCGGCAAGCATTTTTCCGTCAACGAGATGATCCACAAGGATTCCGTCAAGAAACGCTTCGACAAGGAAGGTACGGGAATTTCCTATACGGAATTCACCTATATGCTCCTCCAAGCGACCGACTTCCTCGAACTCTACCGCCGGCATGGGTGCAAGATCCAGTGCGGCGCGTCGGATCAATGGGGCAATATCTGCGAGGGCATCGCCCTGGTTCGCCGAATCGATCGCGGCGAGGCGTTTGGCATCACCATGCCGCTGCTCACGAATTCCGAAGGCAAGAAGATGGGCAAAAGCGAAAAAGGCGCCATCTGGCTCGACCCGAAGCAAACCTCGCCGTACGCCTTCTACCAGTTCTGGATCAACATGGCCGACGCCGACGTGTCGCGCTTTCTGCGCTGGTTCACGCTGCTCGACGAACCCGCCATCAAGGAACTCGACCAGCAAGTCGGCACCGGCGAGCGCGTCGCGCAGAAGGCACTCGCCCAGGAAATCACCACGCTGGTGCATGGCAAAACGGAAATGGAGAACGCCAGGAAAGCCTCGGCCGCGCTCTTCTCCGGCGACATCGCTTCACTGGAGGTGTCGCTGCTGAAACAACTGGCGGCGGATGTGCCGTCGATCGCCGTCACGCCGCATGAATTGGCTGGCGCGCCGCTGTCGGTCATCGATCTGCTCGTGCGCACTGGCGCGTGCCCATCCAAAGGCGATGCTCGCCGACAGATCGCCCAGAAAGGCGTGAAGCTCAACGGCAAACCGCCTGCCGCGGGCGACAATCCGACCGTGACCGCCGCCGATTTTCTCGAAGGCGAAGTGCTGGTGCTGCAGCGAGGCAAGAAGAATAATTATCTCGTGATTGTCAAAACTTAGAGAGGTCTGCCGCTTGCGGCTTAGCGCTCAACAATATTGCACCCCGCGCCATCGCGCCATCGCGCGATCGCAACAATCGCCATGAATTCGGAAACAACCTGTTGAGCGCTAAGCCGCAAGCGGCAAAGGCAAATCACCCCAACATCCCGCGTATGACGCCAAGCACATCCGCATCGGGGATGCCCTTCTTCTCCTCGCGTTTTGCCAGGTCCTTTACGTTCCACGTGCCGTTGCTGAAGTCGTCAGGCCCGGCGATGAGCGCGATCTTGAAGCCGCGTTTCTCGGCATATTGGAATTGCGGGCCGAGCTTTTTGGCATCGGGATAGACTTCGACGCCAATGCCGTGTTCGCGCAGCCGCCGCGCCATCGCTTGATACTCGCCGATGCGGTCCGCGGTGAACTGCACGATGAACACGGGCGCTGGCGTTCCGACTTTTTGCAGGAGCTTCAATTCTTCGAGTGCCGCGAGAAGCCGATCCAATCCCAGCGACGCGCCGACGCCGGGCAGATGCTGCTTGGTGTAAAGTCCGGCGAGGTTGTCGTAGCGGCCGCCGGAGCAGACCGAGCCGATACGAGGAAGATCGGACAGAAATGTTTCGTATACGGTTCCGGTGTAGTAATCGAGCCCGCGCGCGATTGAGAGATCGAGCGCGATCATGCCTTCGGGGATGCCCGCCTTCGCCGTGGCGGCGAGAAGTTCTTCCAGTCGGCGGACGCCATCGCCCGCTTTGGCGTTTGCGCCGAATTCGCGTTTGAGACGATCCAGTATCTCGGCGTTTGTCCCCGTCGTCTGCACGAGATCGAGCAATCGGCTCGATTGCTCGGCCGTCACGCCTGCGCGGTCCGCCATTTCCCTCTGCACGTCCGCGCGGCTCACTTTCGTCAGCTTGTCGAGGCAACGCAGCACTGCCGCGGTCTGTCCGGCGAGACCAAGTTCCTCCAGCAAGCCATTGAGCACGAGCCGATTGTTGACGTGGATGACGAAGCGCTCGAGCTTGAGCGCCCGCATCAAGTCGTGAATCACCAGCGCGACTTCGATGTCAGCGGCGTTCGACGTCGTGCCGATGGTGTCGAAGTCGCACTGCCAAAACTCGCGATATCGGCCCTTCTGCGTGTTTTCGCCGCGCCAGACCGGGCCCAAGTGATAGCGTTTGAACGGCGTGCCGAGCGTGTTGATGTGCTGGGCGGCGAAGCGGGCGAACGGGATCGTCAGGTCGAAGCGCAGCGCGATGTCGTGGTCGTGGTGATTGAAGCGGTAGAGCTGCTTGTCGGTTTCCTCGCCGCCCTTGCCGAGCAGGATCTCGGTGTATTCCAGGGCCGGCGTGTCGATCGGCGCGAAACCATAGCTGCGATAGACTCGGCGTGCCTGCTCCTGCATCCACTCGCGCGGAATCATGAGTTCGGGCGGATAATCGCGAAAGCCCTTGAGCGTGCGCGGTTCGATCAATTTGGTGTCGGTCATCGTGAATAAACGAACAAGCCCAGGGGCGAGCGCAGCGAACCCCTGGGATCGTGTGATTCCATCCCAGGGATTCACTGCGCTCATCCCTGGGCTTGCGGCTATTTTTTATACCGTTCCGAAACACGCTTGAGAAAGCGCTGCTCCTCGTCCGTCAGCGAATCCTTGCCATATTTCTGAATCTTCTCGAGTAATTCATCCATGCGTTTGTCATCGGCGACGCGCTGCTCCTGCTCTTGCTGGGCGCGCTTGGCGGCTCGCTCGGCCATCCAGCGCTGGAGGAAGTTTTGCTTCTTCGCCTTCGGTTTGGGCGGCTCGTCTTTTTCGAGGCTCGTATACCCTTGCGAAAAATCGTAGCCGAACAGCAGATCCTCCTGTGCGGTTTCGATGGTCATCATCTCGACGGCACAGGCGACGAAGATGAACATCGTCAAAAACGCCAGCAACGGTTCGGAGTAGATGATCGACGCCAGACCGACGATGCACATGACGCCATAGCCGAAATAGATCGCAACCCGGCTCGATTGATACAGCCCCATGCGAGGCCAAAGGGCCGCTTGCAGCATGCGCCCGGCATCGAACGGATGGCCAACGAGCAGCAAATTAAAGAGCAGCAGAACCCAGTTGACCCAGAACAGGCGAGCGAGGAGAATGGGGAACCATTCGCTCACCATTTCGCGCCCACTCCAAAGCGATAGCTCCATCGCTCCAGACGCATCCCAGCGGTACGGATACCAAAATGGACTGAGCGGCGGCAGGTAATGCTTGTCCAGCGCCAGACCCAACAATCCCGCGCAGATAATGCAGAGCACCAGATTGACCAATGGCCCACCTGCCGCGACGATAAAATGCGCGAGCGGCGAAGGCGGCAGCGATCGGCAGAACGCCAAGCCGCCCAAAGGCCAAAGCACGATCTCGTCCGCCTCGCCATCGACATATCGCGCCGCGAAACAATGGCCAAATTCGTGCAGCAATACGCTCACGAACATCAACCCCATCAGCATGGCTGCGTCAAGCCAGCGATTCTCGACATCGCCTTTCACGTATTCGCGCCCGATCATCCCAATCAGTACGATCGGCAGGATCAAATGCACGCGAACCGTGATGTTGAACAGCTGGCCGATGGGAAACGACCATGATAGCAGATCGCGCATGACGACCTCATTGCTCCGTCAATGGACAGACAGACCATGATGTATCATATCAATGCGGTCGCATTATCGCAATTACTCATTCGTCGACGGATTTTTTTCTACGACCCGAAATGATGTGTACGGCGACAAAATCGAAATGAGAGGTTTTTGGCCGTACGGAGCTGGAGTAGCACAAGATTCTCGCTGGCGCCTCGCTATTCACCGTTTTCCGGATCATTGTCGTCATGATCCGTCTTGTTTCAAAATGAAATCCAATTTCTTAGCCGGTTAGGAAGCCTCCCGGCAACTGGTCGCCGATATTTCGCGAACGATCTCATCCGATCGATCCCTGGTTCGTTCACCAATAAGATTCAGCGACGCAACGCCAAGATCACCCTGAGCCGAAACAATCTGAACGAAAATGGGCCAATTTTCATTCTCGTCGGGTATTTCCACGTCAATTTCAACATGAACGTCCTCTCCATAACTCAAGATGGTGACCGCCGGGGGGCGAACGGAATATGCCGACGGAATTTCGACATAATTCATTCGCCCAAATCGCCCGGTTTCGCCCGCGAAATATACTTCTTTGCTCATAATATCATGCCGAAGAACTCGCCGGATTTCTTTGACCTTGATTGCGTCAGGAAAATAAATGTAACCGGTGAGTTGGGTGGCCGCAGGCTTCCACAAACGCAACAAGTCACCTTCATTCCGCAAAAATAGCTGGATGGTAACTGCGCCCGACTTTGTCGCAAGTTCCCGGCTCTCCTGGGAGCGGCGCGAATCCCAAAAATATGCCCTCACGGATGGCTTCACAACAAACTTATCGATAGCCAGAACGGCGATAATTAGCCCGAACGACGTCAACGTTAGACCGATGATAGGAATCATGTTCCGGTCCCCTGTAGTAACTCGCGGCTTTCTTTTCCTTGATGTGCTCAAATGAAGTGGTTCACAACTATTACAAAAAAAAGGCGACCACCCGAAGACGCGTGATGGTCGCCTTTTTATTTGCTACTTTAGCCCATCTTGACATGGGTGAATCCAGCAAATGGGTCGAACGCGCGAACCGTATTTGCCATGAACTGAGGTTCTTTCATTGAATAAAGCTCGAAATCAGTGCGTCGAAGCGGCTGATACGCCCTCCACATTCGTTTCATTTCACTAGGCGATATTGCCTTGGTAACGCCGAAAACCACCCGCTCACACATCACGGAGCCGGTAAAGGGGGCGACGTATAATTCCACGAACGGGCACAAGAGCTTTAGCCCACGGCCGAATAGCGCGTGAATGGCCTGCAAAGTTGGCACATGATCGTCATGCGTGCCGACGACTTCGTACCAGGTCGTGTCGTTCGGTGGCTGGTATTGGCGGTGGGGCTGCTCGGCAACGATCGGCGAGAATTTGGCTCGAACGTCGTCGCGATCGATTCTCGCGCGAAGTTCCCTCAGAGCGTGGTCGCTCCCCTGAACGACAAAACTCTGCAGGAAGCGGCCATAGTGATGGTGCCCACGCGCGGCCCGGATATTCAAGCCACAATGGGCGAGCAAATTGGTAAACTCGTATGCCACGCCGTTCACGTCGTTCGACATCGTTACGACAAGGCAGGTGCGGTACCCAGTGGCTGGAGAAGTTTCCGCGCACGTTCCGGCCTCGCCAACTAACCACAACAACGTGCCGGTCGCGTCATGGACGGCAATGTGGTCAGTTGGCAATGCGTTTTTCGCAAACATTGACGCCGGGCTGCCCACAAACGAATCAGGCACGGATATGTCAAGATCAAGCGCGAACCGATAGCGGGCGCCACCGACATCGTAACCGACGAGGCCGAAATCGAGGCGATTGATAAAGATGCCAGCAGCTGCGGCAGGCTTAAGCATTCGGGCAAGCAAACCTCGAGCATCGGCGCCGCAGACATGCAGATGCATGGCGATCATTGGCTTGGTGGGATTTGGCGGTGGCAATACACGCTCGCCGAATGCACGATCCGTTGGCGACAATAACGTCAAAACCGACGCGTGAACCAGACCGTGCAACCGATGTGCCGACGTTTCGACAACGCGGCCGCTGGTCTGCAAACTCGCGACTTCGGCCAGGTTCCTGCCCATTGCTCTAAGAATTGTAAGACGTTCCATGAAATCCTACCCCCCAAAAAAAGTGCGGATGAAAAATTGTGGCTCCACTTATTATTTTACTCAACATAAACAACACAATGCAAAAATTTTGGAAATATTTTCCAGAATTTTTTTTTAGTCCATTTTATATAATGGACTCCAAAATAGTCGTCAATTCTTGGTGCCCATTACTACGAGAACAACATACAATAAGGCCAAAAATTGAAAGGTGGCGTTTATGAGCGAGCTGGAAACCACGAAACAACAGGTATACCACCGGGCTAAAACCGAGATTCTCATGGGCCGGTGGGTTCCCGGACAGTCATTAAAGGAAAACTGGGTCGCGCGGCAGTTTGAAATGATAGACAAACGAACACCTGTTCGGCAGGCGCTGCCTATGCTTTTAGCAGATGGGTTTGCAGAAGACGTTGAGGGAATAGGTCTGCGCGTGCCGCTAATTCGCGGGCGTGAAGTCGTCTCGTTAGTAGCGAGGCGCCTTGCGCTCGAAGCTCTTATCGGATATGAGTTAGCCCAAGTTGAGCCGAGCGCGAAACGCCTTAAGCTGCTTCAGCCGGCAGAAATCCACCTCACGGAATTGCATGATCTCGTCGCCGATAAGAAAGAACTTACCGAGAAGGAATTGGTTCGCCTAGTGGAGCTAGATCTGGCGTTCCATCAGAGTTTGGGGGCCGCCTCTGGTTTTCCGTTTCTGGACTTCCTTACCAAGGCGCTCCATGGATTAATATTGACAATTCCGTCGTTTCGAGTTCCAGGTCGGCAACAGGAGATCTACGTTGAGCACCTTCGCATCTGGACGCAACTCAAGGACGGAAACAAGGATGGCGTCGTTTCTGAGTACCATAAACACTTGATAGGCTCGGTAGAAAGATGGATTGGACCAGATCGAGAATTTCTCGTGAAAAATATCAGCGAATATTACGCCGAGTTAGGCCGGGTTTGTGCGAAGGCTGGTGAGGTCGACGAGGGTAACGAGTCCGCAGCGAAGAAAAAACAACGACCCACTACTAGGCCATAGGTGCTAGACAAATCGTGCTGGCTTCAGTGGGTAGACTCCCTCAGTCGCACCTCGCCACGCCCGCGCTCGCCCAAGGCGAGCCGCTAAACGAAATCGGCAAAACTGGTATAATTGAGGCATAGGATTTCCTCATCGGCGCACTATCTCCGCGCCGATTTTCATTGATGGGATGCCATGACCACGAAAACGTCACTCATTCGCAACTTCTCCATCATTGCGCACATCGATCACGGCAAGAGCACCCTGGCAGACCAGTTTCTGCTCAAGACCGGCACGATCACGCGGCGCAATTTCCAGGACCAGTTGCTCGACTCGATGGACCTCGAACGCGAACGCGGCATCACCATCCGCATGCACCCCGTCACCATCTACCACGAACACAAAGGCGTTCGCTACGAACTCAACCTCATCGATACCCCCGGCCACGTTGATTTTTCCTACGAGGTCTCGCGCAGTCTCGCGGCTTGCGAAGGCGTCATCCTCCTCGTCGATGCGTTCCAGGGCGTGCAGGCACAGACCGTCGCGAATGCGTATTTGGCAATGGAGCACGACCTCAAGATTGTGCCCGCGCTCAACAAAGTCGATTTGCAGATGACGCGCATCGACGCCATTCTCTCCGAAATGGAGACGTCGCTCGGCATCGATCCGTTCGAGGTGCTCCGGGTGTCCGGCAAGGCGGGCATCGGCATCGAAGAAGCGCTGCAGGCAATCGTCGAACGCGTCCCGCCGCCAAAGGGCAAGCCCGAGGATCCGCTGCGGGCGCTCGTTTACAACAGCCATTTCGACACCTATCGCGGCGTCGTGGTCTATGTGCGCGTCATGGAGGGTTGCATCAAAAAGGGGATGAAGATCAAGCTGATGAGCAAAGGCTCGGAACACGAGGTGCTCGAAATCGGCCAATTCCGCCCCGGTATGACGGCGTGCGAGGAGCTTTCCGCCGGGCAGGTCGGCTACGTGATGGCGCAGATCCGCTCGCTGTCGGACGTCCACGTCGGTGATACCGTGACCGAAACGAGTCGCCCCGCAGCCGAGGCGCTGCCTGGCTACAAAGAACCCAAGCCGATGGTCTTCTCCGGGCTTTATCCCGTCAATAGCCATGAATTCGAGGATCTGCGCGAAGCACTAGGAAAGCTCAAGCTCAACGACAGCAGCTTCACCTATCAGCCTGAAAACTCCGAGGGTCTGGGTTTCGGCTTCCGCTGCGGTTTCCTCGGCATGCTCCATCGCGAAATCATCCAGCAGCGCATCGAGCGCGAAAGCGGCCTGGAACTCATCGTCACCGCGCCGAACGTCACCTACGAAGTGCTGACCCGGCACGGCGAAATCATCAGCATCGACAATCCGCAGAAGGTTCCCGACGCCGGTCAAATCGAGGAGTTTCGCGAACCGATCGTCAAGGCGAGCTTCATCGTGCCCAAAGACAACATCGGCGACATCATGAAGCTCTG
Source organism: uncultured Singulisphaera sp. (assembly GCA_964484265.1). Lineage (GTDB taxonomy): Bacteria > Planctomycetota > Planctomycetia > Gemmatales > Gemmataceae > SIAQ01. Next base: position 19,889 of record CAZAFH010000006.1, on the reverse strand, counting down.
CACGGAGCGCCGCGGCATCTACATCCGCACGGAATACCTCAGCCCGACGCGCGCGATCATCGTTTACGAACTGCCGCTCGCGGAAGTCATCTATGATCTGTACGACAAGCTGAAATCCGTAACGCACGGCTACGGCACGATGGACTACGACGTCCTTGGCTTCCGCCCCGCCGACCTGGTGCGCCTCGATATTCTCGTGCACAAAAACCGCGTCGATGCGCTTTCGATCATCGTGCACCGCGCCTTCGCCGACCAGCGTGGCCGAAAGCTGGTGAAAAAGCTGCGCGGCGAGATCGATCGGCATATGTTCGAGATCGCGATTCAAGCCGCCATCGGCAGCCGAATCATCGCCCGCGAGACGATTTCGGCAATGAAGAAAGACGTCACCGCGAAGTGCTACGGCGGCGACATCACGCGCAAACGCAAACTCTGGTCGAAGCAAGCCGCCGGCAAGAAGCGCATGAAGATGGTCGGCCAGGTCGATATCCCCCAGGAGGCGTTCCTCGCGGTGCTGGAGTCGGATCAGTAGCATTTATCGGATATAATCACTATGAGTCTACCCGACGATGCCCTCGTGGTTCGCGGTGGAGTGAATTCGGCCAAAAGCTTTGAAAAAGGCTCCGGAGTGACGTTAGACGCTGCCGGGAAAATGCAAGGTGTCTCCGTCAACTGTGCGCCTGACAAGACTGTGGAGGTGTTGACGTCACCCGATTCCGCAAGCGGATATCTGGGAATACCCCACACTCAAGTTGGAGTTACGACCGTAGGTAGAATTCGCGCTGCTGGCGGTGAAGTTCTCCCGTCGCGAAGAAAGAAGAACCCGTACCACGCAATGCTCGTCGGATTAACTCCTGAGAAAGCCAGTGAACTTTTCTGCCCAACGATTGTAAATCCATCGTTGGCGAAATCCTAATGGAGCACGAAATGATTCCAAGAATCTACGCTGACTTCCATGACCTCGACGACAATAATTGCCTCCGCCTGACGAAGCAAGGCACACAGATGGACCTCGAGAGGCTCGGTATTGAACTGGTCGACGGGTTAGCAGCGACATTTTACATGGATGATGCCGACGTCGCTGGAAATCCGGACGACATCATGGTTGACGGCATCGTGCATTTTTCCGAGGACGAACAGTGCTGGGTCGGAAAAGTGGATTGGGATGACGTCTATCATGCCTCAGACCTGGCTGACAATAACATTCGGGTTGATTTCACGCAGCCGAGCGTACCATCGGCAAAGACCGGGACCTACGATTAGAGAATTCGCACACGAGCCGGATTGTCAATCGTCGCGACTCCTTCTCGGTGACTATGAAAGACGTGACCGCGAAGTGCTACGGCGGCGATATCACGCGCAAACGCAAACTCTGGTCGAAGCAAGCCGCCGGCAAGAAGCGCATGAAGATGGTCGGCCAGGTCGATATCCCCCAAGAGGCGTTCCTCGCGGTGCTGGAGTCGGATCAGTGATACAATGATGGAAGAGGTGCTAAGATGTCCATCGCGATGCAACAATCCCTGACACCTGCGAATGCGTTTCAGTCCCAATTTGGCATGCCGCCGGGGACGCTCGATCCCAAGGCCGATTGCGAAAAGTGGGAACGATTATGCGGCGAGCTGCTGGCGGAGCGCGAACGGCTGCGCTCTGCATTGGAGAAGGAACGCCTGGACCGGATGTGGAAGGAATTTAAGCCGACTCTTACGATGGAAGAGGTCTATGCGCAGGTTGATCGATCCACGACGCTTGAACAGATCATCGACGACCTCAAAGCAGAGCTGGAGTGCGAGAAATGAGCGACGGTCAACCCACGCTCTACAAGCTTCAGCATGGCCTTGGCGTGAAGGAACAAATTCAAGCGATCAGCACAACCTCGAAACAAACCGGAAAACTGCGGCAACTCATCGGCATCCTGGAGAAGGCCGTCCATCTGCTTCAGACCGATCCACACGAATGGGGCGATCCGCAATATCGATCGAAATTCGTTGACGGGCTGTTCTGCCAGGCCTTAATTCGGCCGGTCGTGTTTCGTTATGTTATCTACGAACAGGTTCGCAGCGTCGTGTTGCTGAATGTCGAACTTTTCGCGGATTTTTCCTAAATGGAAACGTTCACATCCCGCGTATCTCCGTGGATGATATGTCCCACCGAAATTGTTCCGGCGGTAGCTCCGTGAACATCGCCCGGAATGCATCGGGGATTGGCACATCGACCAGGCGCACCAGCCGATTTTCACGATCGACTCGGCACGCGACCAGAAACCGGCAGCCGTGTGATTTGATAGTTCGCAACGCGGCGATCATTCGGTTTTCCTCGTCGCCGTAGTAACGCGGCGAGACGATGCGCATTGCCGTGTCGGCGCCGACGATGAATGTCGCGCCGGGAAAACAGGCGGCTTTCTCCGTGAATCTCGGCGCGTGCGTCAGCCAAACGGCCGCATGACCGTGAAACGGAACAAGCCGGCGTTGGACCTCGTCGGCGGCCAGCGGCGGCTTGTCCACGTTGGCGACGCTGATCTCGTAGGTGACCTCGCGACCCAGGATCGTGGCCGAGATGCGCGCCAATTCACGATGACCTACGTGCAACGGATTGAAGGATCCGGGGAAGATGACGATTCCGGTGCGTGCCGATTCGTCATCGGCGCGATGCCATTGGCCGTCGGCGGCGACGTGAACGACTTCGGTGGAATCAAACGGAAGGTGCATGGCTACGCAATCAGCTCGCGCTCGGTTTCTTCGAGCAGATTCAGGGCCTCGCCGATCGATTCGGCGGCTCGAAGATCGTCGAGAAAGTTCGGGCGAAGCATCATGCGCGATAGCCGAGCCAGCACGCGAAGGTGCGTGATCGACGATCGGCAGCTGACGAGAAAGAAGATGTCGGTGAGCCCGTTATCGGGCGCTCCAAAGGGAATCGGTCGGCTGGTGCGGGCGAATGCGATGACGGAGTCGCCCTGCACCTTGTCGGAAAGCGGGCGATGAGGATGCGGGATGGCGACGCCGCCGGTCAGCGCCGTCGAGCCGAGTTCCTCGCGGCTCTTGATGGCGGCGTGGAGCACGTCGGGGTCGTAAATCTGCCATGATTGTTCCGCCAGACCGACAAGGTCGCGCAGGACCGATGCCTTGGTCGTCGCGTGCAAGGCCACTGCAGTCGTGGTTTCGCTCAGCATCGACGTTACGAGCGGTTCGCCCGCCAGGCAGCGCGCTTTCTTGCGGCGTTCGAGCGATTCAAGCTCCTGCTCGGTATAGGCGTGCATCTGCGTTTCGATCCAGTAGTTGATTTCGGACGAAGCGAAGCGCCACTGCCCGCCGATCTTTTTGCCCGGCAGGTGACCGCGCGTGGCCAGCTTATCCACTTCGCGCGCGTCGCGTTGCAGATAAGCGGCCAACTGGTCGATGTCCATGATCTCGTTTTCCATGCCCGGTGCTCCGGTGATCCAGCGATCCGTCAACAAAGTGGGAAGATTAGCTAAAATATTCCGGCGGGAAGCGATTTTCTCACGGAGATTACGATCGTGTCAATAGCGCGAACCCTGTTTCTGCCCCGCCATTGCCTGGATGCGATGCTTCGCCAGGCACGAGCGGAATTACCGGCAGAATGCTGCGGCATCCTCGCGGGCACGGCGACGGACACCGAACTACGCGTTTTCCAAGTTTACGAATTAATCAACGAAGCGGCGAGCGGAATCGAGTATCGCTCCGAACCCCGAAGCATGCTGAATGCATGCCGGGCGATCGACAAGGCAGGGCAGGTGATTGTCGGCGTTTACCATTCCCATCCGACAAGCGATCCAATCCCGAGCCGAACCGATATCGCACACGCCAACGGGTTGGACGCCGTCCATTTCATCATCGGCATGAGGGAGGCCGAACCCAAGGTGCGCGGCTGGTGGCTTTCGGAAACCGGCTACACGGAAGCCGACTGGCGCATCATCGAATAGGGCGATTAAGAAGCACCGTAGCCATCACGCTCCGCGTGATGGATTTCTTAGATCTCCCATCACGCGGAGCGTGATGGCTACAGTGGACGCTATCATTTCACGGGTTCGTACTTCTCGAGTTCGATTTCAATTTCGTGATTCTGTTCGCGGACACGCTGCTTGATCATGCCGATGCCTTGAGCGAACCAATAATCGATTTCGACCTGCTTCTCTTTCGGCTGGTGATCGCGATAAGCGACGAGCACGGCATTTACGGGATCCTTGGAGGCGAGGATCTTGACATCGCCGACGCTGAGATTAAACGTTCCCTTGAGCGTTGTGTTGCCGCTCGTGGAATGCCAATCCCACGATTTTTGGCCCTTGACGAGATCGAATTTGAGGAACAAGAGCGGCGGCGTGAGCGGCGTCCCGGCCGTGTGAACCTTGAGCACGCCCTGGCGGGTGACGACGACATGGTCGAGCGTCGATTTGCTGCCGCTGGTGGATTTGAGGATGTAGCCGACGTATTTTTCGAGCTTTTCCTTGCCGTCCTTTTCCAGCTTTTTTTCGGCGTACACTTCCTCTCGTTCCACGGCAATTACCACTCTTCGGATGGGCAGGGCCTTGTTCGGCTCGGCTTTTTTGTCGTGGACGCGGTAGGTCCAGCGCGTGCCGACTTTGAGCGGATAAAGTTCCGACTGGAGAAGCACCGGTTCCTGGGCGAGGACGAAAGTCGCGCAAACGAGAGACGCAATGAGAGCCAACGGTCTCATAATTTGCTCCTGAGTAAAGTTCTGCAGATTGTCATCCTTCGTTATGTTACCGAATTGTAAATGGTTTGCGAAAGGTGAAATTGTGGGAACCAATTCACCAGTATCGGCAATGCGTGAATCGGACTTGACGGGAATATTAATTCGCGATATTGCACGGGCCCTGAAAGGTATTCGTTCTTCCCATTTGGCCCGGATTGTCGCAGAGGAGACGTCGCATGCTGGTGAAAAAACTACTTTGGTCGCTCATCGCGGCGGCGGTTCTGATGAGTACGGGCTGTTGCCGAATGTGGGACCGCTGGTGCGACCGCCCGCATTATGGCGCCTCGCCTGGCTATTGTGCGCCGGCTTGTGCTCCCACGCCGCAACAATGCTGCCCGCCGGGGTCGTTTTATCAGCCGACGCAGGGTGTGGCGCCGGTACCGCCGGCGCCGGGCGCGGGGAATTGGGCGCGTTGTCCGTAATCCCGTAGTATGATCAGGTGACTTCCAAGTACGCCGTTGTCGTTTGAGGTCGCCTGATCATGTTCATCATCGTCAGCATTCGCATATTCTTTCGCGCCGTTTCCAAATGGAGCGAGAACGGCGGCATGCGCATGGGCGCCGCCCTCGCCTACTACGCGCTCTTCTCCATTGCTCCGCTTTTACTCATCATCGTGCATACCACTGGCGCCGTTTTTGGCGAAGAGGCGGCCAAGGGGAAAGTTCGCGAGCAACTCGATTCCATGATGGGCAAGGAGGTTGCCGACAGCGCCAAGGATTTCGTCGGCGACTTCGAAAAACTAGCGACAAAGGCTTCCAGGCCCTCCAACACCTTCTGGACACCTACGATCAGTGCCCTGTTTCTGTTAATCGCTGCCCTGGGCGCTTTTCTTCATGTCCGTGGGGCGTTGAGTTCGATCTGGAAACTCGAACCTCCCAAAGGGGTAGGCTGGCTGGGATTGCTGTGGGATTACCTCATCTCGCTGACGATGGTCTTCGTGACCGCGATGATGATCTTTATTTCGCTAGCGTGCAGTCTTGTCGTGCCGATGCTTCAGCAAGCCATGGAGCAAAATCCGATTTACCACGAGTCGTATTGGCATTGGGTTGAGGTAGGCAGTTCCTTTGCGTTTTTGACGCTGATCTTTGCGGCTTCGTATCGCGTGCTCTCCGGCGGACGCATTTCGTGGGGTTATGTGATCTACGGATCGGTGATTGCGGCCATCATGTTTTCGGTGGGCAAATCGCTGCTCAGCCGCTACATCGTATACAGCGGCACGGCGACGATGTATGGAGCGGCCGGTTCCGTCGTCGTCTTCCTGATGTGGGTCTACTACAGTTCGCAGATCCTTTTCTTCGGGGCCGAACTGATCCAAGCCCGCCGAACCCGGCACGAATGGTTGAACGGCGAAGCGGCGCCTGCTGAAAAATAATTGAACCCCGAGGTCACTTTCATGCCAAAACGATTGCACGGCGTACTGCCAATCGTTCACACGCCTTTCACGGAATCGGGCGAGATCGACGTCGTCACGCTTCGGCGCGAAATCGATTGGGCGTACGCGCAAGGCGCCGATGGCCTGGGCACGGGGATGGTCTCGGAGTTGCTTCGACTCACGTATGACGAACGCATCGCGCTGACGCACCACATTGCCGAGATCAGCGCGGGCCGCGGCGCGGTGTTTGCCGGCGTCGGCGCGGAAAGCACCAAGCAAGCGCTCCTCTACGCCCAGACTGCCGAGAAGGCCGGCTGCGACGCGGTGATGGCTGTCCCGCCGGTGACGACGGGATTGCCGGAACAGCAGATCGTAGATTATTTTTGCACGCTTGCGGACGGCATCAGCTTGCCCGTGATCGTGCAGGATGCGTCGGGCTACGTCGGCAAGGCGATTCCGCTTCAGGTTTATGTTCAGCTTCTCGAACGCTATGGCCCGGAGAAGATCGTCTTCAAGCCCGAAGCATCGCCGATCGGGCCGAACCTGTCGGCACTGCGCGACGCGACGGGCGGCCGGGCGCGCATCTTCGAAGGTTCCGGCGGCATCTTGCTCGTGGACAGCTATCGCCGGGGCATCGCGGGCACGATGCCGGGGATGGAATTGCTCGATGGCATCGTCGCGCTCTGGCGGGCGCTCCAGCGCGGCGACGACGACGCGGTTTACCGTATCTATTACCCGATCTGCGCCATCGTCGCGCTACAGCTTCAAGCTGGGCTCGACGGCTTCCTCGCCATCGAAAAGGACCTGCTCGTAAAACGCGGCATCTTCCCGTCGGACCGCCGGCGCAAGCCGTATTCGTGGGACCTAGATCCCGAAACCGCCGCGGAAGTCGATCGCCTCTTCGCTCGACTGCAGCGCGAAATCTAAACAAGCCCAGGGATGATCGCAGCGAACCCTGGACGTATTGATCTCACCTTCATGCGCTACTTTGTGTTGGCTTTTTTGTGCCTGATCGCCGTCATCTCGTACGTGCAACGGCTCGGGGTACAGACGGCCAACGTTCCCATCGAAGACGAATTCGACATCAACACCGAACAGTTTGGCACGCTTGGCACGATGTGGCTGATCGGTTACGCCATCATGCAGATTCCCAGCGGTTGGCTGGCGGACCGCATCGGCAGCCGGACGGCGTTGACGCTCTACGCCGTTGCGTGGTCGGTGATCGCGGGATCGATCGGGCTTTGCCAATCGTTCGAGGCGCTCGTTGTTGCCTGGTTTGTCATGGGGCTCGCGCTGGCGGGCGTATTTCCGTGTGCCGCCAAGGCGATCGCTGCCTGGTTTCCCGACACCGAAAAAGCGATGGCGTCGGGCATGCTCGGCAGCTTCACGATGCTGGGCACGGCCGCGGCGAGCCTGATCACCTCGCGCTTGCTCGCGCAAGCACAATGGTCGTGGCAAGCGATCTACGTCCTCTACGGCATCGTCGGCGTTGTCTGGGCGGTCGCCTTTTTCGCGTTCGTACCCGAACGCCAGGGCGCGATGACCAAGGCCCCGCCGATGGCCGGCGACGATTGGCTTCGGCTGGTTTCCAGCGTGCCGCTCTGGTTCTTGTGTGGCCAACAGTTCTTCCGCGCTGGCGCGATGATCTTCTTCATCAACTGGTTTCCAAAGTTTCTCAAGGAATCGCGCGAGTTCAGCGAAACCGATGCTGGTTCCTACGCGGCGATCGTGAATCTTTGCGCGCTCGTCGGCGGTGTGCTTGGCGGATTTTTTTCCGACTGGCTGCTGCGGCGAACGGGTTGGCGACGGCTTAGTCGGCAGGGCTTGGCCGTCGTCGGCATGACCTGCTGCTCCATCCTCGTGCTGCTGACGCTCTTGCCGTTCAACGACGGCATCACCATTGTGATCTTTGGCGTCGGAGCGTTCATCGCCACGTTCGGCGGCGTGTCGGGTTATACCGTCGCCATCGAGTTCGGCGGGACGCGCACGGCAACTGTGTTTAGCATGATGAACATGTGCGGCAACTTCGGGGCGGCGATCGTCAACCAGGCTGTCGGCGCGCTGAAACAACGCACCGACAGCTGGGACGCCGCCATCTACGCCATCGCTGCGGTGTGCGTAATCGACGCCGTCTGCTGGGCGCTGTTGAATCCGAAGGAGCCATTGTTTCCGGTGGAACGGGGAAGCGATAGCTAAATACGACGCTGATAACAATGGGTGAGCCTAGCTGTGTAAGCGGCAGGTTGAATCCGTGATCGTAGACTCAACCTGCCGCTTACGCGGCGAGGCTAGCCAGTGCTCGCCAGTTAGTACTACAGCGTTACCTCCCCTCGCCCCTGTACTCAGGGGGAGAGGGGTCGGGGATGAGGGGTTTGGGCTTATCGCATTCTGTGGCCTCTCCCCCTCACCCCCAACCCCTCTCCCCCTGAGTACAGGGGGAGAGGGGAGTAAATGCCGGCGATTCCTTATTTATGGATCGATCACCATATAACTTAGCGCTGTAGTATTAGTCGGTGTCATCCACCGGTGCGACGGCAACGGTATCGGAACTCACGATTTCCACGACCTTGACTTTTCGACCCGTCGGAAGCGCCTCCTTGGCGCTGACGGCCTTGTATTCCACCGTGCGATGCAAGACGCTGATCTGCACCTTGCCCTGGCCAGCATTGTCGGCGGGTATCGGCAGGTACACCGTACCCGTGCATCCGAGCGACTGCTGGATGCGGACCGTCCCGTCGATGTTCAGCCGAACGAGCGCTCGCATGATCCACGCGACGATAAAGATCGACGACAGCCCGGCAAGCAAGGCCAGGCCGAAGCTGACCGCGTCATGCAGATCGGCTTGCAGGCCGATTACGCCGACGAGTCCGAAGAACGCCAGGCCTGCCGAGAGCGTGCGTGCCGTCAACAGGCCCGCAAACCAGGTGGACTCATTGCCATGCCCGACGGCGTGGTCATGATGCGCGTCAATCGCGTCGGCCGAATGGCTGATGTCGCCGTCGGCCGATTCCAGGTGGCCTCCCAGGCCGAAAAGCGTCATCGCGAATTGGCAAACGATGAGCGTTCCACCTATAGCGGCACAAACGAGGTAGATCGTTTCCATCTGTTCACTCTCCTTCGTCGTGTAGAGCTCCGCTAGCGCGGCGATCAACAATTCGGCCGCACTTTCCCTCCTGCAGACGGCCCAAAGGCTGAATATTCGGTAATTTTGATCTATTTTTCCACACAATCAACCTCAAGCCGGATATTCAGCTTGAGATATCTGGCAAAAAGATTCCAGTTCCTCGGCCTATGCTGATTCTCTCACCTTTTACTTCGTTCCCCGTCCACGCGGATTTGCGCTAATCGGCACGATTCGAGGCCAGTTCAATCCCGGCGCCATTCGGCTGCGGGCGTGTCGATTACGCGAAAGCGGCGTATAATTATCGCCACCATCAAAAGTCGGTGATTACCGTAGTCATCACGCTCCGCGTGATGGATTTCAGTTGAACGGCAGGGAATTCGTACAAATTCTGAGGAATAAGCTCGACCATCACGCGGAGCGTGATGGCTACGATGGTCGCTGGAGACTTTTGAGGGTGACGTATTAATTACGGCGATTCAAAGATTCGGCGAACGCACTCTTTCTGAAAGGACTGTCCCATGGTTTGGCGTCTCTCCATCGTCATAGCCGTTCTCTGCCTGAACTCGAACTCCGTGCCGGCGCAAGCACCGAATCTGCCGAAGGGCATTGCGATCGAAGAGCAACCGAAGGACACGAAGGCGGCGAAGATCGTATTCATTGCGGGCTCCAATTATTACAAGCCGGGCGAACACGAGTACATCGGCGGTTGCGCCGTGCTGATGGACCTTGTGAAACAAACGCCGAATGTCGCGCCGGTGTTGGCCTTGGATTGGCCGAAGAGCTTGGAGACGTTCAAGGGCGCGCGGGCGGTCGTGTTTTTCGTCGATGGGGCGGACAAACATTCCGCGTTCAAGGGCGACCGCGCCAAACAGGTACAGCAGCTGGCCGATGCAGGCGTCGGCTTGGTGATGCTCCATCAAGGCGTCGATGTGTCGAAAGAGCGAGGGGAAACAATGCGCGGCTGGATGGGAGCGGCCTGGGAGAAGGGCCATTCGCTGCGTGCGCACTGGATCGACACCTACAAGGCGTTCCCGGACCACGCGATCACGCGCGGCGTGACGCCGTTCAAGATCGACGATGGCTACTTGTTCAAGCTCCGCTTCGTGGCTGGAATGAAAGGCGTGACGCCATTGCTGCGAACGGTGAATCCGAAATCGGTCAATGCAAAGATCGATGATAACGCCACCGTTGCCTGGGCTTTCGAACGCGTCGGCAAGGGGCGATCCTTCGCATTCACCGGCGGGCATCTGCATGTGAGCCTCGCGGAAGAAGGGTATCGCCGCTTCCTGACCAACGGCATCCTGTGGTCGGCGAACATCGACGTCCCGACCAGCGGCGCGCCGGTAGCGCTGGCGAAGGATGAGTTGAGCCGCTATCTCCAAAACCGGCCTGCGGTCAAAGGGAAGTGAGTAACACACCTCGTTTTCATCTTCCGCTTGCGGCTTAGCGCTCCACAGAATCTCACGCGGAGCGCTAAGCCGCAAGCGGAAATCAGAGAAAATGCTTTTCGATAATCGTTAAGGGAATTCGGAGATCACGATGAAACAGACGCTTTCCGCGATTACGATCTTTCTCGTATTCGGCGGCGTACTCGCCCAGGATTCCGCGGCGGAGTTGAAGAACCTCAGCGGAACCTGGGTGCCAATATCGGGCGAAGTCGCCGGCAGCAAGTTCCCACCCGGCGAGTTGAAAGCGCTCTCGCTCGTCATCGCGGGTGAGAAGTACACGGTGACGATTGGGAAAGTCGTCGATCAAGGTACGGTCAAAGTCAACCCGACGGCCAAACCGCCGGCGATGGATATCACGGGAACCGACGGCCCAAACAAGGGCAAGACATTGCTCGCCATCTACGAGCTGAAAAAAGACACGCTGCGGGTTTGTTACGATCTCGCGGGCAAGAATCGGCCCACGGAATTTGCCACGTCGAAGGATCAGCCGTATTTTCTTGCCGTCTACGAACGCGCGAAGAAGTGAGGCCCGAATGTTCGCGAGGCTGGTCGATCGCGTTTATCGCCGATTCTTCGCGCCGCGCGTGCCGGCCTGGTTTTTCGATCAACTCATCGCCAAGACCGACAACTTTGGCAACGTCACCTGGCTAGGGCAACCGGTCTGGCAGAATGTCCTCGACCTGTGGGTGATGCAAGAAACCCTCGCTGACATCAAACCCGCATTGTTGATCGAAACAGGCACGAATCGCGGCGGGTCTGCCCTCTTCTTCGCGCATCTCTTCGACTTGCTCGGGCATGGCAAAGTTGTCACGATCGACGTCGAGAAACTGCACGCCATCGAACATCCCCGGATAACGTTTTTGCTCGGCAGCTCGACGGCGCCGACGATTTACGAAGCGGTACTCAGCCACGCCCGGAAGGCCGAGGGCCCGATCCTGGCGACGCTGGATAGCGACCACCGATCTGAGCACGTGCGCGCGGAGTTGGAGTTGTATGCGCCGCTCGTTTCGCCGGGAAGCTATTGCGTCGTGCAGGATGGCGTCATCGACACGCTGCCGCGTTTCGCTCCAGGCAGGCCCGGCCCGCTGGCGGCGATCGACGAGTTTCTTCGGACACATCCCGAATTCGAAATTGACGAGGCTCGCTGCGGGAAATTCCTGATCAGTCATCATCCCCGCGGGTGGTTAAGGCGAAAGGCCGTGGCCGGGAGTTGAACACCGCGCGGCGTTGCAATGATGCATTGGCGAGCCGAGCCGCGTAAGCGGCAGGTTGAACCGACGATTGCAAATTCAACCTGCCGCTTACGCGGCTAGCCCGGATTTCTCACCACAGAGAGCACCGAGAGCACAGAGAGAGGAAAACAAAGAACATAGGGAGGATCGATGAAAAGCACATCGTCTTTTTCTCGATCAGAGGTTCAATGTTGCTAGTTGCCGCGTGTCAATTACTTCGCATTTCTCCGTGTTCTCAGTGTTCTCTGTGGTGAGAAATGCAGGCTAGGCTCGCCTGGTGTCTCAATTCATTCCGCGTGACGTATAATAAATGAAGGCCATCCCTTCGGAGAGCATTTGTGCAGAAGAAAAACAAAGATCGCGCAAGACCAATTCTCACGGGCATGCCCTTCGTGCTGGTGATGGCGTTGATGGCGATGACGTTCCTGTGGTTCCTTAATCGCGACCAGCCGATACGCGATCTTCCTTATGGCAGCCTGATGCACATTTGCAAGGCCGACGACCTGGCCGTACGGTTTCAGAACGTGTTGGTTCGGCGCGGCTCGGAGATTCGTGGCGAACTCGCGCTCACCGACACGATCTCCGACGGCGACCTGAAAGCCAAGCAAGTCAACGAAACCCGGGCCTTTCGCACGCGCATCGGCCTTGCCGCCGACGCCGAGCTTTTGAGCCGGCTCGACAGGCGCGCGGGCTCCAATTACCAGGGCGATGAGGACCGGCCGTTCATCGAGGGAATCCAGACGATCTTCATGGGGTTCTTGCTGTTCTTTCCAATTCTGCTCGTCGGCTTTTTCATGTTGCGCTGGCTATCGGGCGGCGGCGGGGCGCTGACCTTCGGACGCAGCAAGCACAAGCTCTATGCACAGAAGGACAATCGCGTCACCTTCGAGGATGTCGCGGGCATCGATGAAGCCGTCGCGGAATTGCGCGAAATCGTCGATTTTCTCAAAACGCCTGAAAAATATCGAGCGCTCGGCGGCCGAATTCCGAAGGGCGTCTTGCTCGTGGGACCACCGGGAACGGGCAAGACGCTGCTCGGTAAAGCCGTCGCCGGCGAGGCCGAGGTGCCGTTCTTCAGCATGAGCGGGTCGGATTTCGTCGAGCTTTTCGTCGGCGTCGGCGCGAGTCGAGTCCGCGATCTTTTCAGCCAGGCTGAATCGCAGGCGCCCTGCATCATCTTCATCGACGAACTCGACGCCCTCGGAAAAACCCGCGGCGGCATGTCGATCGGCGGGCACGACGAACGCGAACAAACCCTCAATCAACTCCTCGTTGAAATGGACGGCTTCGATTCCAATGCCGGCGTCATCATCATGGCGGCGACCAATCGGCCTGAAACGCTCGACCCCGCACTCCTTCGGCCAGGCCGATTTGATCGCACCGTCATGGTCGATCGCGCCGACGTTCTCGGCCGCGAGGCGATTCTCAAGGTGCATACGCGCAACGTGAAACTCGCCGACGATGTCGATCTGCGCCACGTCGCCAGCCTGACTCCAGGAACCGCTGGTGCGGATTTGGCTAATATCGTCAACGAGGCGGCCTTGCTGGCGGCGCGGAAAGACCGCACCTCGGTGGCGATGGCCGACTTCAACGAAGCCGTCGAACGCGGCGCGATCGGGCTGGAGCGGAAGAGCCGAATCATGTCGCAAGAGGACAAGCTGCGCGTCGCGTATCACGAGAGCGGGCATGCATTAGTGGCCTGCGCTTTGCCGAACACGCACCAGGTTCACAAGGTCACGATCATTCCACGCGGGTTTGCCCTGGGCTACGTCCTCCAGCGTCCCGAAGACGATCGCCACATGCAGACCAAGGGCGAACTCGATAGCGAAATCAAGGTCGCGCTGGGTGGGACCGTTGCCGAGGAGCTGATCTACGGCGAAATCGCCAACGGCGCGACCGGCGATTTGCATCATGCCAATAACGTCGCGCGAAAGATGGTCAAGATGTTCGGCATGAGCCGACTGGGCCGAATCTTCTACCCCGATGAGACCGGCAACCCATTTCTCGGCGGCGCCGGGCTTTTCGATGGTCCCCGCCAATTCAGCGAAGAGACGGCACGGGAGATCGATCTCGAAGTGCGGAAAATCGTCGAGGACGCCCTCGCCGAGGTTCGCCGAATTCTCGCGGAACGTAAACCCGCGCTCGAAGCCGTCGCCAAGCTGCTGATGGAAAAAGAAACCGTCGAGGGGAAAGAGCTGCGCGAAATCCTCGAGTCGCACGTCCCGGGTCCGAAACTCGTGCCGGCGTCGGACGCCATCAAGGCTAGCGATCGGCCCATCGAAGAGGAGCTAAAAGGAATACGCGAAATCACGGGGTAGAGACGCCTCGCAACTCGGGCAGATTGAATTCCTTTCGCAGTTCGTGGTCGAAATCCTCAAGGCGAATGCCATGCTCACCGCGATCCACCGAATCCAGCGCTTCCTGAATCGCCGCGACGTCATCCGTGAAGCCTTCGTCAGAGTGGGTTTCCCGCCAAATGTCCACGGCGTCCTCCGGCGACATGTCCGCGTCGCCTTTTGCGAGCTCTTCACCCAGGAATGCATGAAAGGCTCGTAGCTCGTTGATTAATTGCGTTTTCATTTACTTTTCCTTATTCTGGGCCTGACCATATCGTATCATTACAGGGGATGCCGGTAAACGGGATTTACTTTCGCCGCTCGCCTCTGGCGGCTATGTTCGGACGCTTTTTTTGCGATCATCGTGAACCTACCGATCTGCCAAACCATCGGATTGCTCGATCTCCCCGCGGAGACGCTGCGCGCGTGGTTCGCCGAGCGTGGCGAGAAGCCGATGCGCGCAAGTCAGGTGCGCCGCTGGCTGCTGATGCGCGGCGCGGAATCGTTCGAGGCGATGACCGACTTGCCGAAAGCATTGCGGACGGCGATGTCCGAGGCCTTCACGCCTTTCGCCAGCCGCGTCGTGAAACACCAGATAGCCGACGATGACACCCATAAGCTCGTGCTGGAATTCAGCGATGGCGGACGAATCGAATGCGTGCTGATCCAGGACGCGGGACGCCGCACCGCTTGCATCAGCACGCAGGTCGGGTGCGGCATGGGCTGCGTTTTCTGCGCGAGCGGTATCGACGGGGTGGACCGAAATCTCACCGTCGGCGAAATCGTCGAGCAACTCGTCCGCCTCCGCAACTTGCCCGGGCCGCGGAACGAACCGGCTCCAGAAGGCGTCGAACGGTTGTCGCATGTTGTCGTCATGGGCATGGGCGAACCGCTCGCCAACCTCGACAATTTATTAGCTGCCCTGGAGATCGCGACGGCCAAAGACGGCCTGGGCATTGGCGCCAGGCATATCACGATCTCGACTGTTGGCCTGCCTGTGAAAATCCGTCGGCTTGCCGAGAGCGGGAAGCAATATCATCTGGCAGTGTCCTTGCACGCGCCAAATGACACTCTGCGGAACCGAATCGTGCCGACCAACGACAAAACCGGGATTCACCCAATATTGGCGGCGGCGGAGGAGTTCTTCGAAAAAACCGGCCGGCAGGTGACTTACGAATATGTACTGCTCGGTGAATTGAATGACCGCCCCGAGCATGCACGCGAGCTGGCGTCGCTCTTGCGAGGGCGTCGCGCGCATGTGAACGTGATCCCGTTCAACGAAGTCGAGGGCTTGCCGTACCAGCGTCCCTCCGAGCACGCCCTGCAATCTTTTGTCGAGATCCTCGAAGGCCGAGGCGTCAGCGTCAAAGTGCGTAAGCGAAAAGGCTCCCAGATCGATGCCGCCTGCGGCCAACTGCGGCGTAAGACACTGACGCCGCTTTGATCGGCAAGCTAGGTAGGTTTAAGTAAGCAATAGCCTCGAAAACGGAACCCTTCGGCGTTTTCGGGGTTTGAATAGTAGGAGCCGAGGGCTGACCCTCACGGGCGAGGCGACCGTGGCATTGACAGGCGAGACGAGCACGCAACTGGCGCTGCGCGATCCAGACATTCGCCTTATGCTGCGAGTCCGGGACGACGATGCCGCTGCGTTTGCGGACCTCGTCGAATTGTACCATCACCGCCTTGTCACGGTCATGAATCACCTCGTCGGAAACGCGGAAGAGGCTGAGGACTTGGCCCAGGAGGTTTTTTTGCGGGTCTATCGCACGCGCAAGAAGTACCACCCGAAGGCGAAATTTTCGACCTGGTTGTTTACCATTGCCAACAATCTTGCCTTGAACGTGTTGCGCGATCGCCAGCGGAAATACACCGTTCCGCTCAATGTACGCGATTCCGGTCCGCTGGGTCCTCGGCCTGCCGAGCAACTCGTGCACGACAAGGGTGCACAGCCGCACCAACGCATGCAGCAGCAGGAATTGACGAGCGTCGTCCGGGTTGCGCTGGAGACTCTGAACGAACGGCAGCGAATAGCCGTGGTGCTCAACAAGTTCGAGGATATGAATTACGCCGACATTGCCGACGTAATGGGATTGACAACCAAGGCAGTGAAGTCGCTCCTGAGCCGGGCTCGCGAGAACTTGCGAGAGGCGCTCAAGGGATATATACAGATGGAAAATCAGGCCTCGGCAGATTCTGGAGACGGCGAGTCCTGATTTTCGATCCAGCAAGGAATAACCATGCCTCTCTCCGAGGACGAACGAGCCGAACTCGTCGCCTATCTCGATGGCGAACTTGACGATGCAGCCACGCAAGCGGTCGAAGCCCGTCTCGCCACCGACCCTGCGGCGCGCGCCGAGATGGATGCCTTGAAACAAACCTGGGGCATGCTCGACTACCTGCCCAAGGCAAGCCCGTCGGCGAATTTCACGAACCGCACGATGGAACGGCTGACGCTCGAAAAAGTCGCGCCGTCGCCCGCGGCGAAAACGCAGCCGATGCCAAAGCCCACGAACAAATGGGTCGTTGCCGCGAGTTGGGCGGCGCTCGTGGCCGTTTCGCTTGGCGTCGGGTATTTCGCGGTGACCAGGTACACATCGACGACAACGACAAAGGTCGATCCTCCGCCGGATCCCGATCTGCCCATGGTGCGGCACTTGCGGATTGTCGAGAAATGGCGTTGGTATGAGAACGCCGACGATCTCGACTTCGTGAAAAAGCTTGCCCATCCCGAAATGTTCGGCGACGATCCGAGTTGAGGTGCGCCCATGAAACAGCATCGTATCTGGGGATGGACGCTCTTCAGTGCCGCGCTCGCGCTCACGTGCGTGTTAGCGGACTCAGGCGCTGACGATCTCGAGGCTTCGCGCCGCCGATTGGAAGCCTGGCGCAAATTTCATCCCGAGGAAGCCGAGCGCATGCAGGCGACGCTCAAGCGTTTCCTGGACCTGCCCGAGAAACGCCGCGAGGCGATCGTCAAGCTGGATCGCGATCTGCACGATGTCCCCAAAGCTCGCAAGACGAAATACTTCAACGCGCTCGACCGCTTTGCCGACTGGCTTGATCGTCTGCACACGGTCAACCCGAAAGCCTGGCAAGCGATCAAAGACGCGCCGAATGCCGTCGAGCGTCTAAAGCTGATACGCGATCAGCGCGAGCGCGAATGGATGGAATCGCAGCCGAAACCGTATCGCGACGAATTCGAGAAGCTACCCCTGGGCGAACCGAGGGCGGCATTCATCGAGAATCTGCGCGCGGACGAGCGGGCTAGGCACGAGCAGTGGGTCATTGCCCAGCGGTTTTGGCGCGAGCTTGCGAGCAAGCAGACGATGCCTTGCCGCCTATCGGAATACACCGAGCCCGTGCGGACGTACGTCACGGAGTTTCTGCTTCCGTATATTCCCGAGAGCGAGAAGAAGCGTCTTGCGAGTGCGGAAGGGCGGTGGCCAGACTATCCGATGACGCTCGTCGAGATTGCATCGATTCGCCCCACGGCTCTGCCGCCGCCGCGCGTTGAAGAACTGCCGACGAAGTTTTCGCAGTTTCCGGTTCCCGTTCAGCAGCGGTTTTTCGACAAGAAGGCAGGCGTCGTCAAAGGGAAAGTTCTTCAGCAGCTCAGGCAATTTGAAGGACCGAATTTCGCCACCAAGGCCGCGGAGATCGCGCTGCGTGATAACAAGCTGCCGATCGGTTTCGAGTATTTGGCATGCAATGACAAGTCGCTCATGAAACCAATGCAGGAATTCGTGAAGATGCAGCTACTTCCGGCGCTGAAGGACGATGCCGACCGCCGCAAGCTGACGGACAATCTGGGCAAATGGCCGTATTATCCGCAGGCGATACAGGAGTTAGCCAAGAAGCATCAGCTCACGCCGCCCTGGCATTATCTTCCCGACGCGGAAAAATATCGTTGGAACGATTACCGCAAGCCGAAGCAGCCGAAAGCAGTATTGCCGTGAGCCGGTGGCTGAACCGCCGATTTCCGCTTGCGGCTTAGCGCTCCGCAGTGTCTCACGCGGAACGCACAATGACATCGAAAGCTGTCCATGTACCCGCATCGCATTCGTTTGCGAGGCCCCTGGGAATGCGAGCCTGCGACCGCCGGCGCGTTTGTGCCCCGGCGCGTCAACATGCCCTCACGCTGGCACGACGCCGGTTTGGCGGGGTTCGTCGGCGAGGCACGCTTCGTGCGAAAGTTCGGCTTTCCGGGCCGGGCCGACGAATCGGAACACATCTGGATCACCTGCGACGGCATCACCGGATTTGTCCAGGCCCGGCTGAACTCCCATCTCTTCGAGACAGGCCCGGCATCGACCTTTGCATTTGACGGCACCCCTGCCATGTTGGCGCGGAATCAACTCGAGATCCTCGTCCACGGCGAGCGCGACGACGCTGGACTGTGGGGCGAGGTCGCGATGGAGATTCGCAAGGACGCCTTCCTGGCCGACGTAAAGCTCGAAAGAATCGACGGCGTTTGGCATGGCGTCGGCCGGGCCGTCGGTGTTGCCGACCGCGAGCTCGAATTGTACACGCTGATCGATAACCGCAATGCCGACTATCGGACCATCGTGCCAACGCCGGCCGGCACAGTGTTCGCCTTTCCGCTTCCGACGCTAGCCTCCGCGAATCATGGCGTGCGTTTCGAGCTTATCCATGTCTCCACGGTCTGGTACGCCATCGAGATTCCAATTCCGCATTGGCGTGACGCAAACGGTTGTGATATAACCGAATAAAGACGATTCCTTGCAGAGGCAAATTCGCCCAATCCAAGACCGATTCCGGATCGTCGAATATCTAAGTTGTATTTTTCACCACAGAGATCACTGAGAACTCAGAGAGAAAAACCGAAAGATATACGAGGGGTCGGAAAAACGTGCCCCGCCTAATCCGATACAGTTTTGCTCAACGGATTTCTTACTCGCCAGTCTTTTAGTATTTCTCTGTGATCTCTGTGTTCTCTGTGGTGAAAAATGCGGGCTGTATTGCCGCGCGTCATTTTCATTGAGGAGTTCCCGATGTTCGCTGTCGCTTCCACCAGGCGGTTGCTCGCGCTGTCGGCAATCGCCGCCTGTGCGGCCATCGCGCCCGCCACGAGCCGAGCCGCATGCTGCTACTTTTCCGCGAAGAACGCGGACATATTGCAACCGGCGCAAAAAGTGTTCATCACCTGGAACCCCGACGAGAAAGTCGAGACGTTCACGGTACAACCCAAGTTCGAAGGCAACGCGCTGGACTTCGGCATGGTAATCCCGACACCTAACCAGCCCAAGCTAAGCGAAATGCCGCGCGACTTTTTCAAACATCTCGCGATCTACACGATCATGAAACGGCGAGAATTTCCGCGCTCCGAGCTTCTGCCAAGACTCTATGAACGCGAACGCCTGGCATTCGCCCGCGGCGCGTCGAAGGCGGCCGAGCAAGCCGACGGTCAAAACGGCGCCGGCATCCAAAAGAAGCCGACGGTCGTCGTCCTCGAAGCGGGCGTCGTCGGATCGCTCGATTACAAGATCATCGAAGCCACTCGCTCGGATGATTTGTTCAAATGGCTCAAGGACAACAAATACAGCTACTCCGGCGACGAGGCGACGCTCAATTATTACGTGCAGAAAAAATGGATCTTCACCGTCATGAAGATCGACACCGCCCAGATGAAAC
>CAZAFH010000005.1:0-152938 GCA_964484265.1 uncultured Singulisphaera sp. | reverse complement strand
CATTTGCTGTTGGCCAAGCGCCCCCCCTGTTGGCCAGGGCGCGTTCGGCTGGCAGATTCATCGCCGACGATGTGCCTTTGTCGAGTTCGCTGGTCGCGGTGAACTATTGCGTCGGAAATTCTCACATGGCCTTCTAGGGATAGCCTCTTAGACAGGCAAATGCGGAATACATTACGAAATCAACAGGTTGTCGCCCCGCCCACTCGGCGTTTCCACCTACTTCATTTTCACCGCCATCACCCAGGTCAGACTTTGGCCGACATTTACCGTATGGACCCGATCGAGCGTCCCCTTGGCGGGATCGATGCGATAGATCGCGAGTTTTCCGCTTCCTTCGCCGGCGCCGAATAGCCACTTGCCATCGGGATCGATCTCGAAAGACCGCGGCGTCTTCTCGGTGGGAGTCTGCCCGAGCGACGTGAGTTTTCCGGATGCGGAGGCAATCGAGTATCCCGCCAGGCTGTCGTGGCCGCGGTTCGAGACCCAGACGAATTTCCCGGTGGGATGCACCTTGACCTCGGCCGTGGTGTTCTTGCCCTGGAAATCCGCAGGCAAGGTGGGGAGCGTCTCGATCACACTCAAGCCCGAACGCTGATCGAAATAGTAGGCGGTGATGCTGTTCCCGACTTCGTCGGACGAGAACGCCATCGGCCGCGTCGGGTGAAACGCGAGATGCCTTGGGCCCGCGTTCGGTTTGCCGACTACCTTCGGATGCACGCCCGCGAAGAGGCCGGACTTCGTTCGTTCGTATTGGTAAATGGCGTTTGGCCCGACGTGAGGCACGAACAGCCAGCGATAGCCAGGATCGAAAACGATGGCGTGCGCGGTCGTCGTCGTCGGTGTGGTTCCGCCTGCTTTTTTCTGGAGTGTCCCGTCAGCGCCGACTTTGTGAAATCCCCAGTCGCCGCCCTGGTACGACGCCGAGTACAGCGCCTTGCCAATCGGGTCATAGCGAACATAAACGGCATTTTTCCCTTTGGCACGCAAGATCGTATTGACCGGCGTCAGTTTTCCCGTCTTGGCGTCGATGCGGAAACTCGCGATCGAGTCGATGGTCCGCAGCGACGCGAATAGGAATTTGTGCTCCGGATCGACGCACAATGACCCCGGCGATCCCGCGACGGCGACGGCATCGACGGCGCTGAGCGAACCGTCTTTCGGATTGAGCCGATAGATCTGAATCTTCTTCTCGGGCGCCATGGAAACATACACAAACGTATCCGCACGAAGCGTCAATGCAAATACCGCGAGAAGCAGGATTGATGTTAACCAACGCATGAGAACTCCTTAAAGTAGTGGATGGCGAGGGCAAAATAGATCATCCATTTTTCTAGGCGTTTCGGTATTCGGAAGCGACGAAACTGACACTCAAAAATGTTCGTTCTAATGCCGCCGCCTAACATCCGGCAGGCGTTCCCGCGTTCCCTTCAGGCGGAAATCCAGTTGCCGCCGCGATAGGTCCACGCGCACGACCGTGACTTCGACCTTGTCGCCCAGCCGAAATCGGCGATCAGTCCGCTGGCCTACCAGCGTATGTGAAACCTCGTCGAAATAATAGTAGTCATCAGGCAGCGTGGTTATGTGGACCAGGCCCTCGACGGGCAGGGTCTCCGCCTGCGCGAAGAACCCATAGTCGGCCACGCCCGTGATGATAGCGTGCATGTCCGTGCCAATGCGCTCATTCATGTAAACCAGCAACCGCTGCTTTACAAGGTCGCGCTCCGCGGTTTCCGCTCGGCGTTCGGTCTTGCTGCAATGCTCGCCCAGGGCTCTAAGCTCATCCAGGTTGCTGCTCGCTCGGCCGCGCCGAATGAGATGATCGAGCATCCGATGCACCTGCAAATCAGGATAACGGCGAATCGGCGAGGTGAAGTGGCAGTAGTTCTCGCTTGCCAGGGCGTAGTGGTCGTCCTTGTCGGGACTGTAGGTCGCTTGCTTCAAGCTGCGTAGCAAGGCGTAATGGATCGCATGCATCTCCGGCTTGTTCGCGGAGTCTTGAAGGATGCGCTGCTGCGCGAACCGGTCGGCCTCGTTCTTTATCTTGTAACCCAAAATACGAGCAAATTCTGCGAATTTCCTCAACTTGTTCGGTTCGGGCGCCGGATGCACGCGGCGTAGGAAGAAGAGATTCTTATCGTCGAGATATTGCGCGACCGCTTCATTAGCCGCGAGCATGAACTCCTCGACGATGCGATGGCTGATGTCGTGTTTGCGGAAGTGAGCGCCGCTGACTTTGCCGTTGGCGTCGTACTCGAGGCCGATCTCAGGCATCTGAAGTTCGAGGGCCCCGCGTTTGACTCGCCGCTTGTGCAATATCGTCGCGAGGTCGCGCATATGCAGCAACATGCTGTGAATTTCGGGTGACACCTCTGGAGCTTCGCCTTCGCCGCTTTCCTCTTTCGCCAGTATGGCCGAGACTTCTTCGTAGGTGAATCGCCGTTTGTTCTTGATCGCGCCATTGGCGAAGCGGACGTGCGCCTTCTGCCCCGTCGGCGTGAGGTCGATAAGTGCCGACTTGACAAGCCTCACTTTGTCTTGCTGCAAACTCGCCAGACCGTTCGAGATCAACTCGGGAAACATCGGTATGACATGCTGCGGCAAGTAGACGCTCGTGCCTCGCTTGCGTGCCTCAGCGTCGAGACCGGAACCGGGCTTCGCGAATTGGCCGACG
This sequence comes from uncultured Singulisphaera sp., assembly GCA_964484265.1. Classification (GTDB taxonomy): domain Bacteria; phylum Planctomycetota; class Planctomycetia; order Gemmatales; family Gemmataceae; genus SIAQ01. Next base: position 150,267 of record CAZAFH010000005.1, on the reverse strand, counting down.
TCGGCGATATGGACGGCCAGCAGCCAGTGCTTGCTCTTGGGGTCGATGGTGAGCGAGATCGCGTCATCGAAGTCTCGAGCGTCCACTGGGTCGATCGTGATCGTCAGCGTTTCGGTGAAATCCTCGCGGTCTTCGGGGATGTCTTCGATGAATTTCGCGGTCACCTGGCGTGCTTCTTCGAGCACATCTTCCGGGAACGCATCGGGAATACCGAGCGCGCGGATGACAGACAGCGTATCGACGCCGGCCTCGCCGTGCCGGCCGAGGACTTCGGTGACGACGGCTTCGCCTCGTTCTTCGGCTGTGGGGAAGCGGATCATTTCGACGACGACTTTGTCGTTCGGCTTGGCGCCTTTCGCGGTGGGATCGCCAACGAGTACGCTGTGGGAGAAGACAGTGCCGTCGATGCGCACGTAGAACAGGCCATCGCGAGTAAAGTAGGTGCCGACGAATTGCCGGGTCGCGCGTTCGAGGATCTGGATGATGTCGCCCTTGGGACCACGTTCGTGGCGCTTGCGCGAAGGGCGGAGGCGGACAAGCACGACGTCGCCCGTGGTGGCGCCTTTGAGTGCGTCCTCGGGGATGTAGACTTCGTTGAAGGCGTGCCCCTCGTCGGGATTGGGGCGGACGAAACCGGAACCCGCGTTGGACTTGCGGAAGATGCCGGTGAGCGTGCCGCGGGCATCGAGCAGGCGCACGGCGTTGCCTTTGCCGATCTCGACGCGGCCCTGCGTGATCAATTCTTTGAGTGCCTTTTTGAAGTCGTTGTAGGCTTCGCCAGAAATGCCGAGCACGCGAGCCAACGCCTTGGGTTTGACCGGATGATACTTCGGCTGTGAGAGGGTACTGAGAATTTGCGTTTGGTAGTTGGACATGGTCTTTTCTAAAGCCCCAGGATGAGCGCAGCGAATCCTGGGGGTATGAACCCCCACCATTCGCTGCGCTCATGGTGGGGCTTGAAGCGATTCTAATCCGCGACCGGTTCTGAACCCTCGCGAATGCCCTTGAACAAGCGGCGCTGCATACTTTGATTGTACGGTGTCCAGGCGGAAGTCGCGTTGCGATCATCGCGGATATCGCGTAAGAAGGTGTGCAATTTGGCGTCGAGATTGTCGATGTAGTGCAAGGCAATGGCTTCGGGCGTCATGGGCAAGCGCGGACTTCCGAACTCATACGTCCCATGATGGCTAACGATAAGATGCTTGAGCCGCAATAAATGTTCGCGCGGAAATGGCTCGCCCGTCAAATCGGGTACTTTCGCCACCTTTTCCATCAACAATTCGACGCCGATATCGATGTGGCCGACTAGTTGGCCTTCGTCGGAGTAGCCGAAAACCGCCAGGCCAGTGAGTTCGCGAATCTTGCCGATATCGTGCAGAAAAACGCCCATCAACAACATGTCGCGATTGAGATTCGGATAAAGCGGCGCGATACGGTCGGCAATGTCGAGCATCGTCACGACATGCTCAAGCAACCCGCCGACGTAAGCATGATGGTTGCGAATCCCCGCAGGCGATTGGCGCAAGCCCTGCACGAAGGCGTCGTCCATCAGGAAGCATTCTGCAAGGGCACGCAGATGCAGGTCGCCGAGTTTGAGGAGGTAGCCGCGCAGGCGATCGTAAAGTTTCTGGATGTCCTGGTCCGACCGCGTGACGAAATCCTCAATGGCGACGCGGTTCGGTTCGACGCGATCGAAGCTCGTGAAAATGAGCTGAATTGCTCCCTGGAACAACTGGGCCTTGCCGCGAACACGAAGAAAATCGCCCTCGGCAAAGGAATTCGCCTGGGCTTCCGTCGCATTCCAGAGCCGCGCGACGATGGAGCCGGTGCGGTCGCGCAATTCGACTTGCAGATAAAGTCCGCCTTGCCGATTCGTCCGCAGCTGTTTCTCGGCAACGACATAGACCTCTTCAATATTTTCGCCATCGGTAAGCAATTCAACAGATCGCCGGCTCATGAATGTTTCTCGGCAGGTTGGTGGGATCGGCAAAATATCAATGTACGACGGACGCACCGTTTCGGTTAGCCGCAACGCGCAGCGGAGCGTGCCTGGCATCGCGTACGCGCTCCGCTGCGCGTTGCGGCCAACCAAATCAATGCTTGCTTGACGTATTATCGCACCATCCGTAAACGAATGGCTGATAACTGATAACTGATAGCTGACAGCTACCCGAGATCCCACCTATGAAAATCACCCGCATCCGTGCTTACCGTGTCGAGTTGCCGTTGCGTGAGGGTAGCTACAAGTGGTCGGGCGGGAAATCGGTAAACGTATTCGACAGCACCGTCGTCGCCATTGATACCGACGCGGGCCTGACGGGGTTCGGCGAGGTCTGCCCGCTCGGACCGTTCTATCTGCCGGCATACGCCAACGGCGTGCGTGCAGGCATCGCCGAGTTAGGGCCGCATTTGATTGGCTATGATCCGCGCGAACTGGGCAAGCTCAATCATCGCATGGATGCCGCGCTGAAGGGCCACGCTTATGTAAAATCGGGCATCGACATGGCATGTTGGGACCTGCTCGGCAAAGCGACGGGCCAACCAGTCTGCACGCTGATGGGCGGGCGGTTCGGCGACGATATCGGGCTTTATCGCGCGATCTCGCAAGAAGCGCCGGATGCGATGGCTGCGAAAGTGGCCGGCTATCGCGCGGAGGGGTATCAGCGGTTTCAACTCAAAGTCGGCGGCGAGGCGGCGGACGACATCGCCCGCATCAAAGCCGTGGCGAGCGTATTGAAGCCGGGCGACCGCCTCGTCGCCGACGCCAACACCGGCTGGCGGATGCACGATGCCATGCGCGTCGTGCGGGCGGTGCGCGACATCGACGTTTACATCGAGCAACCCTGCTTGAGCTACGAGGAATGCCTGTCGATTCGCCGCCACTGCGACCATCCATTTGTGCTGGACGAAGTCGTCGATTCCGTCGATATGCTCGTTCGAGCGCATGGCGATCAGGCGATGGACGTCGTCAATATCAAGATCAGCAAACTCGGCGGCCTGACCAAAGCACGCCAAGCGCGCGATCTCTGCGCGTCGCTCGGCGTCGTCATGACGCTCGAAGACAGCTGGGGCGGCGACATCATCACTGCGGCGATTGCGCATTTCGCCCACAGCACGCCGACGGAATTTCTATTCACCGCGACCGATTTCAACAGCTACGTCACCGTCTCGTTCGCTGACGGTGCTCCACAGCGAAAAAATGGCCGTCTCGCAGCAAGCACCGCGCCGGGACTCGGAGTCACGCCTAAAATGGATGTGTTGGGCAAGGTTGTGGTAGAAGTTGTATAGCAGGCCCAAGGATGAGCGAAGCGAATCCTTGGGATAACACATCATATCCCAGGGGTTCGCTTTGCTCACCCCTGGGCGTTGGAGACCCCTGTGGGCGAACAACTCGAGACGTTCCCGAATCAGTTTCCGCAACGCGATTACGTGATTGAAATCGTATGTCCAGAATTTACCTCGATGTGCCCGAAAACAGGGCAGCCGGATTTCGGCACGATCACCTACACGTATACGCCAGATCAGTTGTGCGTGGAATTGAAGTCGCTCAAGCTTTACTTACAACGATTTCGCAATGAAGGGATCTTCTACGAAAACGTAATTAATCGGCTGCTTGATGATTTCGCAAACGCCTGCCAACCGCGAAAATTGAAAGTAGTCGGCAGCTTCACGCCCCGTGGCGGCATAAGCACCACGGTGACGTGTGAATATCGAAAGAGCGTTCCATGATCCGAACAGAAAGCTCGGACAATGGGACTTACGCCACGCAGATGTCGTTGACGAGTTGCACGTTCGGCAGCAATTCATGCACACAGTGCTGGGCAACCTGCTTGACGTAGTAAGTCGAGCTACGCCCCAAGAGCCGAACCATGTCAGCGGTCAGCTCGATTCCGAGGTCGCGCAGTTGGCTTCCCGTCCGGGAAAGAACACGCGTCTCGAGTTGTTGTCTAATTGCCGGAAAATCGTGTGCGGACATCGTCGTCTCCTAGGTGGCTGCCGAACTTGTCAGCAATTTCTGCCCAACCGGTGAACATTTTACAAGCGAAAACCAGTAAAATGCCGTGGTATGAAAATATCGAGCAATTCTTGGACCAATTGCCTCTGCCGAGCGATTTCTTTTTGTTCTTTCAGGGAGAAGCCCCGCATGTCACGCCAAGTCAGCATTTCGAGCCTTTTCATCGTTTGCGGACTGGCGGCCACTCCTGCCCACGCCGGCATCTATGGCACCATGGATGCTGATGCCGAGGTCAAGCAATATAGCCGAGATTATCGCAATGTCTTCAAGCCGTTGCTTGACACGCTGAAAACCATCCCCAACGATGATACGATCAGCCATCCGCCGATCCGGAAACGCTACCTGCTGCTGGAGCACCTCGGGCGAACGGGCGCTTCGGGTCTCAAGTCGCTGGAAGAAAAATTGAACTACAGCGCGGTGCTCATTCGCCGAGGCAAGGGCTACGAGGCGACCCAGTTTCTGCTGCCTTTGACTCGCGAGCATCCGGAGAATTTCATTGTCTGGTCGCAGTATGCCACGGCTCATTTCCTCTCCAATAACCCTGACTTCCGCAAAAAATCCGCCGACTTGATGAAGCAGGCGATGGAGCTTTGGCCCGAACACGAGGATGAAGTGAAAGCCGACCTGAAGCCCTTCCTTCAGAACCTCGGCCTCGTGGGCACGGAATACGAGCGTTTTCGCGCCGTCGATCGATACCTCGAGCGCTTGATACGCAACCGCCTGCGCGAAGATCGGGCTCGCCAGCAGATGAAGCCCGTCGAAGAAACCATCGATCCGATCTTTGTCGATGGCGACAGCAAACCGGTGCGATACCTGAGCAACAAAGGCGAATTCGAGCCAGGCAAAATCGCTGACGACGAAAAGAAGAAACTGCCCAACGACGCAATCGAGTTTGTCGAGCAACTCCTGCTCTGGATGCCCTACGATCAACGGCTGCACTGGCAGCTGGGCGAGCTATTCAACGCCAGCGCGGCCGATGCGCAAAAAGACGACCAACGCAATCGAGCGGTTCGCGATGCCTTTTTCATTTTCAACGAGATCGACCCGCCGTTGAACCGCACCCGTTTCGCGCCCAAGGAGATTCAGGAGCGTAAAGAGAAACTCGGAGAATATGTGAAGGGGCTGCCGCCTGAACAAGCTTTGGGCTTGGACAAAATCGGCAATCTGCTCAACGACGACCCGCCGGGTGGAACGCTGACCAGCCGCGAGTGGTGGCGTGCCCTGGCCGTCGGCGGCGTGACGGGTTTCGCAGTGGGCCTGTTCGCGCTTTGGCAGTTGCAGGAATGGCGCCGCCGACGGCAGGCACGTTGACATTTCACTTCCCGCCCGCCGTCTTCCACCAGGCACGCCAACGCATCGCCGCGGTCTCGCGTTCGCCGATGCTCGCACTGGATTCCGGTCCGAAGTCTCGGCCATTCGCCAGGCGCACCAGCGCGATGCGTGAAGCCTCGCGAACTTCGACCTCGGGATCGAGCAACAACTCGATAAGCTCGCCGCCAAGGCGAAGGTTTCTCGCGCTCACCGCGCCGACTGCGGCGATTCGCACCTCTTTGCGCTTGTCTTTCAGCAGCAGCTTGAGCGCGTCGATCGATTGCCGCTGAAGATTCTTCTCGAGCAAGCCGCGCGACCATTGAGCCAGATCGGCATCCGCGCTTGCAATGCCTTTCAATAGTACGCCGATGGCCATGGGGCCCTGGCGTTTTTCCGCTTCGCCCAAAACTGCCTTTTTCTGAGCCGCGGTTCCCTTGCTGTACGCCGATTCAAGCTCGGCAAGAGACATGGCCGCGACGTTCTTCGCGCCCGCCCCCGCCACGAGTGCTTTCCGCTGGAGATAGCCTTTGCGTAGAAGGATATTCGTCTGCAAATCGCGGATGACGCCGAGGTGGCGCTTGCCTGTCACCCCGACGCCGATGAGGTCCTTCGAGTAGCCGAGCAGCTGCAAGTCTTCCGTGGTGCGATAGATTGCTGCGAGCTTTTTGGCAATGATGACCGCGGGACAACTGGATTCCATGTTGGCGGCGCGGTTCAACCCGAAGATGAGATTGAACGCCGCCTCCGATCCGAGCTGATTGAAATCGTCGAGAGCCTTCTTGCCGGCTTCACCCCGGAGTGCGCCAATGTCGTACAGGATGAACCGCTCGATGACGACATCGATCTTCTTCGACTCCTCTTTCGTCAGCAAAGGCAGACTCGGCGCGAGAGGATTTCGTTCACGTTCGCGAAAATCAGCCGGCAGTTGCGCGAGGCAAATAATCGCAGAGAGGTGGAGCAACGTATGCATGACGATCGCCTTTGTGACATTCTTTCGACGGCGGTTATCGTAGGCATCACGCTCCGAGTGATGCATTTCATCACGCGGAGCGTGATGCCTACGATCAAGGCGTGGCGGCGGCACGCCGTGTTGTTTATTCTAACACGTGAGATCAAACGGCCCAGGCTGCGACGTTTGCCAGTTCGGCACCAGCGGCGCGGAACCGCCGCCAGTCGCTGTAGGCGATATCGGCATACGTGAGCGCGAACGCCAGCATCCTTTGCCGAAAGCGCTCGACCTCTTCCAGATCGGGCCAGGCATTGACGGGGCCTTGCAGCCGCCTGGAGGAACGAAGATGGATGCGTCCAAGAATCTCGCTCTGGACTTTGAGAACGTCGAAAAATTGCGCCGGTGTCTTCAGCTTTTTCCAGTCGACGCGCTCGGCATGAGGACTGATTTCGCGAACCTGGAACGACATCTCGCCGTCGCGCGCCCAGCCGAGGTACGCGCTCGAAACCGCCTGCGACTGACGCTGGCACGTGATGACTTTCTCCGCTCGACCCGCACATGTCAACTCCGCCCTGCCTCGCGCCAAATCAAGAGCCGAGGTCCGGGCTTCCTTGAATTCCAAAAGGACATTGCGATACTCGGCATGGCCCTTTCCCGATACCAGAGCGACGAATCGATGCCGGCCCATGCTGCCGATGCCGCTTATTCTGCCGCAGACATCGTGTAGATCGAAAAACCGCTTCGGCAATTCGATGTTCTTCCAGGTGTTTTGCAGGTCGGCTACCAGGCGGTGCACCTGCGCCTTCTCCGCGTCAGGCAGATCGAAATACTTGGTCAACGATCGCCGAATCCGCCTGCCTTCGGGTGTGTCCTCTGTCACGTCGGCAATGAATTTGGAACGCTTCACGTCCGCTTCCTGCCGAATCAGATTCGCGATATCAGAGCAGTCGCCCGGGCTTTTTTCCGCGTAATCGAGATCGTAGTGCTTGCTTTTCTTCTGCCCCGATTGAATTACGTAACAATACCTGCCAAGCCCGGCGAGCACGGCTTCGGCCTGGCTCTCCAACGAAAGACTCATCGCTTGCGCCGCGAGCACACTATTCGCGGCGAATCGGCAAACGTCGAACGTGATTCGTCCCGAAGTCGTCTCATCGAAATCGTTGACGTCGTAATGAATCGCGCCATCCGCCGCCTTGAAGGTGCCGTAATTCTCGCTGTGTATGTCGCCCACGAGATCCAGTTCCGTGGCGGCTTCGCTCGCCGACGGCAGTGCCGCGATCTCGCCGGCGACGACATCCGCGGCGAACAGATGAAATGACCCCCGAAAGAACGCGAACGGACTTTCTGCCATGCGGTTGATCTTCATCCGCATCAGTTCGTGGCTGCGAAGTGCATCCTCTCGATTGAACTTTCGGAATTGCTCGACGGCATCGCGCATCGTCATCCCCCTAGCGGCATCATCCCAGAAAAGATATGATCAAAGATGAAGCAGTTGACATCGCAAAGCACCAACCTCCCAAGAGTCCGCGGGCCGGACGTGTCGCTGCCGACAGGGTAACCTTCGACATGCAGTACATTGTACGACATGGAGTGATGCGCTTGCTTGGCGATTTCGCCTCGATCGGCGACGCCGTCTATCGCCGAAATCAGGAAGTCGTCATCGAGTCCGAGCGAGGCCATGAATTCGCCGAGGTGCTGTGCGAAACGACGCCCCGGGCGCTCGAATTCATAGAGGAGCCGACGACGGGCACGATTGTCCGCGTCATCAACGACGAAGACCGGGCGAACCTGCTGGAACGGCAGGCACGCGAGGACGACGCATTCCGCGGCGGACTGGACCTGATCGCCCAGCGGCGGTTGCAGATGGAACTCGTCGATGTCGAACTGCTTCTGGGCGGCGAGCGGCTGATCTTCTATTTCCTTGCCGAGAAACGCGTCGATTTTCGCGAACTGGTCAAAGACCTGGCACGCGAGTTTCGCACCCGCATCGAAATGCGCCAGATCGGCGTGCGCGACGAGGCCAAACTGCTGGCAGACTATGGCGATTGCGGCAAGCCGGTTTGCTGCAACTCGCACATGCTGCAAATGCCACCCGTCTCCATGAAGATGGCCAAGCTGCAAAAATCGACTCTCGATCCCTCGAAGATCTCGGGCCGCTGTGGTCGGCTGAAGTGTTGTTTGCGTTTCGAGCAAGACGTCTACGAAGAATTCCAGAACCAGTTGCCCGATCAGGGAGCACGTGTCGTCACTGCCAAGGGGCAGGCCCGAGTTCTCGCGCAGGAAGTTCTCGCCCGCAAGCTGCTCGTCGAATTCGAGGATGGCCGCCGCTTGATGATCGCCCGCGACGAGGTTCTCTCCGTACTAGGTGGAAAAGGAAAATGAGCTTTTTCAACGATCAACTCATGGACATCGTCCGGTCGGATAAGCGCTACGCCTATGAGGCCTACGAGTTTATCTTTCAGGCACTGGAACACACCCAGAAGATGCTGGGCCGAACGCTGGACCTCGGTTCGATCGATCCGACCGAGGCGAGGCACCATGTCACTTGCAGGCAATTGCTCGAAGGCGCACGCGAATTGGCCATCCGCGAGTTCGGATTGATGGCGCGCGTCGTATTGAGGCAATGGGGCATCTCCTGCACCGATGATTTCGGCGAGATCGTCTTCAACCTCATCGACGCGCAACTGATGAGCAAGACCGACGAGGACGCACGCACCGAATTTCGCGATGTCTTCGATCTCGACGAGTCGCTGCTGCAAGGATTCCAGATCGTGCTTGAAGACGAAGGATGATCGAGTCTGGATTGGGTATTGCCACGTGTAGACGGAGCCATTGCATGACCTTCCCGAAAGCCCGGCCTATCGTCTTCGGGCTAATTTTTCTTGCCTGGATCGGATTCCTGTTTTACCTCGTCGTCAGCGCGCCGACCGATATCCTCTCTCGGCCTCAACTCCTGGCATCACCCGTTTGCATCGTAGGCAAAGTTCGCGATGATGACGGCAAGGCGAATCCCGAGATCGAAATCGTCGAATTCCTGCACGGACCGAAGTTCAAAAAAGTGGGAGGCAAAATCACCTTGCGCGACCTCGCCTCCGTCTCGAAAGCACAAGGATATCGCGGCCCCGGCCAATACATTCTTCCGCTCAGCGAAGGCCCGGACGGCGCCCTCGAACTCGCAGCCGTGCCCCGCCAGACCGCGCGAACGGGACGCTTCCCGGCAAGTCATGCGGACCTGACGATCGCGGGAATTTTCTCACGACGGCTCTTTCGCCGAATACCCGCCAGCGACGCGCAAGAGAGGGCAATCGCCGCCAAATCGGCTGGCTATGAAGTGTGGCTCGATGAAGTGAATCTGCGCATCTATCCGCTCAACGATGGCACGCGCCAACAGGCGGAGACGATCTTCAAAGTGCGTTGACTCGTCTGCCGCGCAGACACTGCGACAGACGAGCGAAAATAGTAAACGCAACTAATCCAGCATCTTGATCTTGATGTCCTTGAAGTGGATGCGGGCGCCTTCCGCCTGGAAGCCGATCGGGCCGCTCGTCAATGCGGTCTTTGCGGTGCTAACCGGCACGCCATTGAGCTTGACCGAGATCGAGCCGTCGGCACGCACGGAGACTTCCGTCGTGTTCCACTCGTCGCTCGCCTTCAATGCTTTCTTCTGTGCCTTCTCATCAAACGTATCCGAACGCTTGTCGTCCTTCGCGAACCCAGGATAAAAGATCTTGCCGTGGTCCTTGTACCGTCCCTGCGGTTCGACCGATTTCGGCCAGACCTTATGCGGAAGTTGAATGTGCACGAGCAAGCCGCTGTTCATCGTGGTCTTTTCGGGCTGGTCTTTCGGATAGGTCCAGGAGTAACGAAGCACGTAGCTCTTGTAGGATTTCTCAGTGTAGAAATAGCCCCACGGATTGCCCGCGACTTGGACTTCGCCATTCTTGACGACGATGGCGGTCTTGGGATCGCCCTTGTCTTTCTCCCGCAGGAATATCTTCCATCCCGCGAGGTCCTTACCATTGAAAAGCGGCGTGAAGCCTTTGTCATCCCCGGCGTGCAATGTGGAGACGCCGAGTAAGGCAGCGAACAGGGTGCTCAGGATCGCGAATCGGTTCATCATAGTTCCTCCAAAATGAGAGTAGTATCTGGCGAGCGCACACGGTCGCGCGCCGCCGTCAGCCATGGATTTGGAAACGCCCGGTGGCGTCGAAGGCGTTTTGGTAATGCGTGATAGTCGGCTCCGCGCTCCCCGCCGGCCAGCTGATCGCAAGAACGTCGAAACGCGCGGAATGGTCGAGTAATCGGCGTTTCTGACAGTAAAAAAGCGCCAGCTGGGTCAAACGCTTCTGCTTTCGCGCATCCACCGATTGTGCAGCAATCGATGCGTCAGCCGACTCCGTCGAACGAACCTCGACGAAGACGATCGTTTGGTCATCGAGAGCCACGATATCGATTTCACCGATGTCGCAGGAGAAATTGTGCTCTACCAAACGATAGCCGAGCGAGCGGAGAAAACGCGACGCCGCTCGTTCGGATCGCGACCCGAACCAGCGGCGCCACAAGGGATGAGCGGTCAGAGAGTACACGATCTCTCCGAATGCAGGCGGGTACTACTCGGCGGCAGGAGCCGTGCCTGGGTTGGCCGCCGGCGTGTTCGCGGGAGCCGAGCCGGGAACGACGACGGCGTTCTTCTTCTTGCGTTCGCGGAGGCGGGTCGCGTCTTTGCCGATGCGGTCACGCAGGTAATACAGCTTCGCCCGGCGAACTTTGCCCGAGCGCTTCACCTCGACCTTGGCGATCTTTGGCGAATGCAGCGGAAACGTTCGCTCGACGCCTTCGCCCTGCACGATTCGGCGAACGGTGAACATCTCGTTCATCCCTTCGCCTTTGCGTGCGATCACCAGGCCGGAAAAGAGCTGAACGCGTTCTTTTTCGCCTTCGAGAATTCGCTGATGCACATCCACGGTATCGCCGATTTCAAACTGCGATGCGTTCTTGTTCAGGCCGGGTTCTTCGACGGCGGCCATGAGTTTGTTTTTCACGATTGGTCTCCAGTTCCAGTTTCACTGACTTTCTTGCTTCTCAAATCCGATTGTTCCGCACGCCATTTGGCGATGAGTTCGTGGTTGCCGCTCAGGAGCACGTCGGGCACTTCCAGGCCGCGAAACTCCCTCGGGCGAGTGTACTGCGGATATTCCAAACGCCCCGGTTCGCAATGCGACTCCTCGGCCAAGCTTTGCTCATCGCCAAGAACGCCTGGAATCCAGCGGATTACCGTGTCGATCACGACCATCGCGGGTACTTCGCCGCCGTTGCACACGAAATCGCCGATCGAGATTTCACGCGGTTTGAGCAGCAGGCGAATCCTCTCGTCAAATCCCTCATATCGGCCACAAAGCAATAGCAGGCGTTTGTGTGTCGCGAGTTCGTTGACCACGCTCTGCGTCAATCTTTCGCCGCCGGGCGTCATCATCACCAGCTGCGCCGGTGGCTCAGCTTTCGCCTGCACCGCTTCGACGGCATCGAGTACCGGTTCGGGCATCAGCACCATGCCAGGGCCGCCGCCGAACGGGCGATCATCGACGACTTTGTGTTTTCCCTTGGCCCAGTCGCGAATGTTCCAGACGTTGATCTCGACCAAGCCGCGTTCGATGGCCAATTTCAACAGGCTCTGCGTGAAGTAACCCTGAAAGATATCAGGAAACAGGGTCAACACGTCGAAACGCATTTCTGGCGTCCGCCCATGCCCCAGGATAAGCGCAGCGATTCCTGGGGGTTGAACTCCGCGAAGTGCTGCGATCATCGCAGAGTTTGGTCTTACTGCGCCGGCGCGGCCGCGGCGCTTGCGGCGGCTTCCTCGGCCTTTTTCATGTGCTTGTCGAGCAGCGTCTGCACCTTCTCTGATGGCAGCGCTCCGACGCTCATCCAGTATTTCACGCGGTCCGGCTTGAGTTGCACGCGATCTTCGGTCTTGCGAACCATCGGATCGTACGTGCCCAAATCTTCGAGCGTGCGTCCATCCCGCGGTTGCCGAGAGTCGATGGCGACGATGCGGAAATAGGGACGGTGCTTGCGTCCCATCTTTTTCATGCGAATGCGAACAGCCACTGTTTCACCCTTCGATGGAAACAAAATTTTTCGAGCAGATTAGTTTACGGAAAAAAATGTGAAAAGTGGAGAGGAGATCACGAAAAACCGGCGAATCGTTCAGCCACTCGCCTCCGACAAGCGCGGAATGCCACGTAACGGCAGGACGAGCGAGGCAAACCAGGAAACCGGCGAGCGCCGCAGGCCAGGGGTTCGGGATACCTGCGGTCAATTCACGCGTCACATTGATTTTTAGATGGTGCGGATGGCGGGCACGCAAGAATGGGGGCGCCCCACGCATGCCTTACAGCAATGTAATTCTGCCGCCCGCCCCGGGAAGTATGAACAGCAAATCCGCCTCATCCATTCGGAAATGTATTTCAAAACACTTTTGTTGGACGAAATCTCTCGCGCTTTCGGATAGGTGGGTGAAGTGCGACGGACAACTCAAGAGTTGAGTGGTCCCAAGGATTCAAGAAACCCCGGCTCGCCGATTCGGCGACCAATTCTCTGAGGAGTTTACCATGAAGAAGCAATTGATACTTTCCCTGGCAGCCCTTCTACTTTGCTGCGGTTTCGCCTCCGCCCAGTCCTCCGACCCGATTCAAGGAACCTGGGCAGCAAATTTGATCGGACTGGGAAATTCGACCTGGACATTCGTCCCATTGGGAAATGGCACTTACTCGGCGCAGGAATCCGGCCTGGGCGCGGCTCGCGGAATCGCCTCGCTGATCGGCAACCAACTCCGAATCGACTTTTCCACCAGTGGCGGCACAGGAAATTACATCGTGTACCTGAACGGCAACGGAATGGCTACGGGAACCGTACGAATTACCAGCGGCGGAATAGCCGGTAGGTCCTGGACGGTCAACATGAGTCGCATCGCCGGCCCAGCAAACGCACCAGGCATGACCTGGCGCGAATCCGAATCGAGCTACATCGGCACCTTCTACGGCACCTGGACATGGGACCCGAATCGCAGACAGTTCATCGCTCGCTGGAACAACAACGCCCAGGCTGTCTTGACCATCGTCAGCGATGACGGCCAAACCATCGTGCTTCGACGCTTCGACCCCGCCGGAGCCTCCAACACCATGACCGCCGAATACGTCGGCCGACGCAACGGCAACACGATCAACGGCACCGTGACCTGGTACTATCGGGGCGGCAAAAATACGGGCACCTGGTCCGCTAGCTGGTAAGCCGCTCTCCTCCAATCGACTCTCGCGAAACCTTGGTCCTTCTTATGGACCAAGGTTTTTTTTGCTCCAACGCCGGAGTGGACAAAAAACTCTCGCTTTGCTCAGCCCAGACGCTCACGCACTGCTCTGTCACGTCCCTTTGGGAGTCCCTTGGTCGATCCACGTGGCATGGTCAGGAGACCATGCCGCAAAGTAGGTGGTGACACGGATGAATGGTTGACTTTGCTAGAACCATCCAGGCGCAGTGAACGACGACTTCAACGTGTGAACCTGAACCAATGCATTCCTCTCGCCCCTCGCCCCTCTTCACTCTCCACTACTCCCGGAACGTACCTCAACCTTCATGGGCCAGAAAACGGTTCGGGCCCGGCCCCGTCACGTGTACGTCTCGGCCTCACGGGCGCTTTCCATGTACTTGGCCACATCCGCGTCGGAGAATCCGAGCCGCTTGAGCATCAGGCACTCGCGCCACTCTGAAGGCACGCGGCCCCAGGAATAAAACTCCGCGAGAAGCTTTTCCCAACCGTCGGTCGGACCCGCGGCGCAGTGGGTAAGCCAGGCGGTCTCCGCATAGGCCGCCGCGTAGGCCGTGGAAGGGCCGGGCACGGCGTGGCGAGGGCCAGCATGGATGTTGTCCCCCGCGTCTGCTGGGCCCGCGCGATCGGAAAGCTCCTTGACTGCCCGGCGAAGAGCCTCCACCTCCATCAGCAGATCGAGGACGACCTGCCCGAGCAATTCGGCGCGAGTGGCTGGATCGCCGGAGTGACCCAAGATCGCACCCATCAGCGTTCGCACTTCCGGCATCGTTGCCTCCTCTAGTCTTTCATTTGGCCGAACAACCCAGTTCAGGTGCGGGCCACTCGACTTCAAGTATACCGATTGACCGTAGTTGGCACGTCACGTGCAACGGCTGGATACCTATTCTGTCCCCCGTGAAGGATGAGCGAGCGTCCCAAGTAAAACGGACTCATTGCCGAAGCATGGTCCAGCGTGGATCTTTCAGTCGGTGTCTACGCACCGACAACCACGAAGCGGGATCGCTCGGCTCATCCCTCGCAAGGAGCATCCAGTGCGCTTTTATACTGCTCGCGGTCAAAATTGATGGGTGTGCTTTTTCACAAGCCCGACGCGTCAGCGAGGGTGACGCTTCCGCGGCGTAGGTCCTCGCTTACGCTTCGGGTTTGTATCAAATGAGGCCGCGTTCAGTATACAGACAACCTCACGCATTCTACGCGGGCATCGATCTGCACGCAAGAACCATGTTCACCCACCTCCTCGATTCCCACGGCGCCACCGTCTTCGAACGCGATCTGCCTGCCAATCCCGACGCCTTCCCGAACGCCATCCTGCACGTGGCACGGAGAGGTTCCTGGGACGCGATGTTTCCCATTCCCCTGAAAGGGAAAAGAAGCATTGCCGTCGTCGCGCGGGAACACGCGTCGGCCTGACCGCGTATAGCTGCCTGGTGCCGTCTCGGTGTTTTTCTTATAAGTAAAAACACGTATTAATGGACGCCGCTGCTTAACCATCCAGGTGTAGTGAACGATTGGAAGTCAGCGTGTGAACCTGACTCGTTTGCAACGATCAAGACGCGGAAATTCATTCCGAAGTGTCGCCGAAAAAGGAACGTACATCAACCTTGAGGGGCCAGATAACGGTTCGCTGGCTGCGCCTCAGGCGACCCATGACCAAAAGAATCCAGACCCATTAACGCTGTTGTTCGCATTGCTCCCGATCATTGCACTGCTGGTGAACACAAAGAGCGTCACACCTGTTACTGACACCCATGCGCGACCACGAACAAGATATTCGATGCTGAGGAGCAGCGGCACCAGAACGAGAGCAGCTACGACAATCTCATCGCCCATCGTGACGCGAAAAAATGGCTCACCGAAAATGACGCCGGCCGAATGCAGGAGTACAGCCATGCAGACTGCCGTGCAATACTTCGCCTCTTCGACTTGGCGAGCCAACGCTGCAAAGATTCCGACGAGCATGAGCAGCATCGCAAATAGGGCAAATACAGTGTAGATCGACGGCGCCTGCCCCGGGTATCCGATGGCCGTTCCCACGAAGTAACCTAAAACCACTGCGCTCGTCTGCAAAGCCGCAGCGATCATCAGCGATGCGCGTGGCCGGCGCAAAATCGTGTTGCGAACGGGCATTGTCAGTGCACCTTGCCGCCGAACGTTCAGGATTTTATCCGTCGTGCTCCGCGTGCAAGCGGCGGTGCATTCGCGAGCGCCTCGGGGCGGAGCACGACGGATAAGATCTTGTTGGACTGAACCGCGGACGCTGTCTCCCATGGACACGGAATCCGCAGACTCATCTCATTATCCCTTGGCAATCGCTCGCGTCAAGCAGATTCCGGGCGTTTTACTCGTGCGGTATCCTCGTCATTGTCGCTGCCAACCGTACCGATTTTCAGCAAAAATCGACCTCGGCGCGCACGTCACCCCCAGGAATCGCTGCGCTCATCCTGGGGCTTGGCGGCACTTTTTTTATCGTAACGCGCGGCTTGAGCGGTTATCAAGGTCGGTTGCGGAATATTTTTGCGATTGCGAG
This sequence comes from uncultured Singulisphaera sp., assembly GCA_964484265.1. Classification (GTDB taxonomy): domain Bacteria; phylum Planctomycetota; class Planctomycetia; order Gemmatales; family Gemmataceae; genus SIAQ01. The sequence continues at coordinate 134,138 of CAZAFH010000005.1, read as the reverse complement.
GTTCGGCGCGAACGCGTAACGGGGAAAGGCGATCTATACCCCTCTCCCCCTCGGGAACTTGGCCAACACCCCCTAAAAGTGCGAAAAAAGGCCGAAAAAGTGTAAAAGCGCTTGGCCAACAGCAAATGGCCAAGCGCCCTGTTGGCCAAACGCGAACGCTAAACGAGGATCGTTTTACCGCCGCTTGTCTTGTTTGCGTTTTTTCTTGCGTTCGTCGGCGCGTTCCTTGGCGGTTTTGCGGTGGCCGGTGCCGATTTTCGCTTTCGGTAGACCGCCGCCGGGGCCGAGCATGCCGGATTTGCCCATGCCCATGAGCATTTTGAGGCGATCCATCATCGACATGTTGGCGATTTGCCTCATGATGGTCCGTACCTGAGCAAATTGATTAAGGAACTGTTTGATGTCATGCGGTTCCGTGCCGCTGCCCTGGGCGATGCGTCGGCGGCGGCTGAGGTCGATGATGTCGGGGTTCTTGCGTTCCTCTTTGGTCATGCCGTCGATGATGCCCTGGATGCGTTTGATGGCGACATCGGGGTCTTCGCCTTCGGGGATGAGGTCGCCCATGCCGGGCATGCTGGCCATCATGTCCTTCATGCCGCCCATTTTCGCCATCTGCGAGAATTGCTTGCGGAAATCGTCGAGGTTGAAGTCGCCTTTTTCCAGCTTCTTGCGCTGAGCTTCGATTTCCTCGGCCGAGAGTTCCTGCTGTACACGCTGGACTTTCTCGATGATCGACCAGACGTCGCCCTGCCCCATGATGCGCTGGGCCATGCGTTCGGGCACGAACTCTTCGAGCGCGGTGAGCTTTTCGCCGACGCCCATGAACTTGATGGCGACATTGGTGACTTGTTTGATGGAAAGCGCCGCGCCGCCGCGAGCATCGCCGTCGAGTTTGGTAAGAATGACGCCGTTCAGATCGAGCGCGTCGTCGAACGCCTTGGCGCTGTTGACGGCGTCTTGGCCTGTCATCGCATCGCAGACGAAGAAGACGTCGTCGGGCCGCACCTGGCGGTCGATCTGCTTCAATTCTTCCATCGGCATTTCGGCGATGTGCAGTCGGCCGGCGGTATCGAGGATGATGACGTCATAGCCCGCGCTGCGAGCGTGAGCGGCGGCGTTGTTGCAGACGGCGACGGGATTCGGCCCCTTACCGCCAGGCTGGGCGGCGCCTTCGGTGTAAACAGCGATGCCAAGCTGCTCGCCGAGCGTCTTCAGCTGATCGACGGCGGCGGGGCGCTGCAAGTCAGCGGCGACCATGAGCGGCTTTTTGCCATGCCGATCGCGCAGAAGCATCGCAAGCTTGCCGCAGGTTGTCGTTTTGCCCGAACCCTGCAAACCGCACAGCATGAGAACGGTAGGACGATCTTTCGCGAAGTGGAAGAGCGGCTCAGGCTTCTCGGCATCGCCCTTCATCAGGTGGACGAGTTCCTGATAGATGATGTTGATGATCTGCTCGCTCGGATCGAGCGACCGCATGACCTGTTGGCCGAGGGCTTGCGTTTTGACGCGTTCGATAAATTCGTTGGTGACGTTGAAATTGACGTCGGCCTCGAGTAGGGCCGTGCGAACCTGGCGCAACCCCTCCTGGACATTGGCCTCGGTAATTCGGCCCTTGCCCTTGATGCTTTTGATGGCGTCGGACAGGCCGCGCATGATTCCTTCAAACATGTCTCAATCCCGATATCCAGAGGGCATGGTCAAAGCGGACATTATAGGATTTTTCCTTTCACCCCACAACAGACGGAGACACCGGGAAATCTCGCCGCTCGCACACCGGGCGGATTCGGCGCACGGTGTGCGGAAACGACACGCAACCTAGGGGACGAGCGACGTGGCGAGCCTATTTTCGCATGCTTTTCGTGACGGAAACACTCTGGCCTGAGATTTGCAAAATGCACTTTCCGTAGAAACACCCATTCCTTGCCGAGAGAGGTGATGCCATGAAACGATTTCGCAAGTACGTGCTCGTGGTTTTGGCGTTATTCGTTGCCGGTTCGTTGGCCAACGATATTTACGCTCAGGTCCGTTTGCAGCGGCTCATGATCGAGAAGCTCCACGCCGCACAAAAGCTGCTGGAGGGAATCGCGCTGGGCAAGACCGCGCAGATCGAGAAGCAAGCCGACGAACTGATCCGCATCAGCAAGACGGCGGAATGGCTTGAGAACAAGGAGCCACGCTACCAGCAATTCAGCAACGATTTCACGCGCGCCGCCGAGACGATTGTCCGCAAGGCCAAAGCAAAGAATCTCGATGGTGCGACGCTGGCTTACTTCGATCTCACGATGACCTGCGTCCGATGTCATCAACACGTCCGCGAAGTGCGCGACGCTCGCGGACCCGCGCTGCCGGGTGTCAACGCGTTGGCGGCGATGGCGCCATCCACGCATGTACCGAAGTGAACGCTGACGAGTATTCCGTTCGATCGAGAACCAATTTACACCACGGATAACACGAATGGACACGGATAAATGCAAGAAAAAGCGGGAGAATGTTTGATATTACCTATGTCCATTATCGCTCCCATCCGTGGCATTTCGTGTTATCCGTGGTTAAAAATGAAACCTTTGTCCCGGTGAAAGCTCGGTTCTTATGGCCGAGGTCGTTTGTTTGGTAGAATGATCGCGTGAAGAAACCCTGGCCGCGGAAAAAGACAGGCAGATTCCCATGGCGAAAACAGAGAAACCGCCGATTATCCGATTGCTTGCCGTCGACGATGACGAAAGCTTACTCGAGATGATGACGCAGCGATTCGACCGCAAGGGGTTCAAAATCGCTGCGGCCAACTGCGGCGCCGATGCGCTCAAGCTCGCGGCTGACGCGCGGTTCGATGTCGCGCTACTCGACGTGAATCTGCCCGACATGACCGGCATCGAGCTTCTCTCCAAGCTCCGTGAGCAAAACTCCGAGCTTGAATGCATTATGCTGACTGCGAACGCCTCTATCGAGAATGCCATTCAGGCGATGCGAGCAGGCGCCTACGACTACCTGACCAAGCCATTCCATTTCAACGAGCTGGACATCCAGATCCAGAAAGCGTTCGAAAAGGTCTCGCTCGTGCGGCGCGAACGGCAATGGGTCGAGCACCTGCGCTTTGAGTCGCCTCGCTACAAAATGGTGGGGTCGAGTCCTGGCCACCTGCGCGTCATGCAGCTTATCGAAAAGGTCGCGCCGACCGACGCGACGGTGCTGATCCGCGGCGCGAGCGGCACGGGCAAGGAACTCGTCGCCCGCGCGATCCACTACAACAGCCCACGCCGCGATCGGCCGCTTGTCACCGTCAACTGTGCCGCTCTGCAGGAAACACTTCTTGAGAGCGAATTATTCGGCCACGAGAAAGGCGCGTTCACCGGCGCGGTGCAGGCCAAGCCGGGGCTGATCGAAGTCGCCGAGGGTGGCACGCTGTTTGTGGACGAAATAGCGGAGATGGCGCCGGGATTGCAAGCGAAATTGCTGCGCGTCCTCGAAAACGGTAACTATCGGCGCGTGGGCAGCACTCACGAAGGCGTCGCCAATGTGCGCATCGTGGCAGCCACGAACAAGAACCTGGAAGACGAGCAGAAGAACGGACGCTTTCGCGAAGACCTTTACTATCGGCTCAATGTCGTCGCCGTGCAATTGCCAGCCTTGCGCGAACGCCGGCAGGACATTCCGGAGCTCGTGCGGCATTTCCTCACGACGCGCCAAATCGGTCCGACGCCGTTCGCGATCACGCCCGATGCCCTTGAGTTACTGCAGCACTACGATTGGCCGGGTAACGTGCGTGAATTGGCGAATGTGCTAGAACGCGCGCAGATCCTCGCAGAGGAAAACACCGTCACCGTCGATGATCTGCCGGACAACCTCATCGACCATCACGCCTCCGGGAACCCTGGCAACCCCGCCGACGCGCGCCGGCTGCGCGACGTCGAACGCCGCCACGTCGCCGAGGTCTTGCGATCCGAGAACGGCAACAAAGTTCACACGGCCAAGGTGCTGGGCATCAGCCGGCGGGCGTTGTATCGCTTGATAAAAAAGTACCACCTGGGTGACGAACAGGCCTCGTAGCAGGCCTCGCGGCACACGCAGATTCTGAATGTGCGTTTTATGCCACAAAACTGGACAACGTCATCCACATTGGGAGGCCGCTTATGACAGAATCGAACGAAACGGATCGTCGCGACTTTCTCAGTATCGCTTCGTCGATAGCGATGGCCAGCGGATTGGCAGCAGGTTATGGAACACTCGCGTTCATGGCTGGCCAGTTCCTCTACCTAAATCAAACTCGCCGAACTGCCTGGCTATATGTCGGCGAGGCCGCCCGCTTTGACGTCAATGAGTCGCGGCCCTTTCAAACGCCGGCCGGTCAACATGTGACCATCACTCGCCGCAAGAATGAAGGCCGAGACGACGATTTTCTCGCCCTCTCCACGGTGTGTCCCCACCTCGGGTGTCGCGTGCACTGGGAGTCGGCCAATCGGCGATTCTTCTGTCCGTGCCATAACGGCGCCTTCGATGCCGAGGGCCGAGCGACCGAAGGCCCGCCGAAAGATGCCGGACAGACGCTACCGCAATTTCCATTGCGTGTTGTCGATGGGTTAGTTTTCATCGAGGCGCCGTTGGATTTGCTCTAGCGAGAAATGACCTACCCACCGAGGACCCCAAGATCATGCAAAAAATCCTCTCCTGGATTCGCGAGCGGATTCCGCTGAATACGGAAGTGCTCCAGGAATTCACGAACGAGCCGGTGCCGAACCACTTGAAGCGATGGTGGTTCTGCCTGGGAGGAACGCCGTTATATCTGTTTGTGGTGCAGATCGCGACGGGGATCATGCTGGCGTTCTACTATCAGGCCGCGCCGTCGACGGCCTACGAATCGGTGCAATTCATCACGAACGAGGTCAGCTACGGCTGGTTCATTCGCAGCGTGCATAAATGGGCAGCCACGCTCATGATAGCCACGGTCATCCTGCATCAAATGCGTGTTTACTTCACGGGCGGATATCGCAAACCGCGCGAGGTGAACTGGATGATCGGCATGTTTCTTTTGCTGAGCACGCTGATCCTGGGATTCACAGGCTACAGTCTGGTCTTCGAGCAACTCAGCTATTGGGGCGCGACCGTCGGCGCCAACATCGCCGACAACGTGCCCTGGGTGGGTGGATTCTTTAAACGCTTGTTGCTTGGCGGCGAGGCCTACAACGAACGCACGCTTTCGCGCCTTTACGTGCTGCACGCCGCGGTGCTGCCGACGCTGATGGTATTGCTTATCGGCGTGCATATCCTCTTGATTCGTCTGCATGGCGTGACCGAGTTGCAGTTCAATGACGAAACCGGCGAGAAGCCAAAGCATTTCCCGTTCTTCCCCGATCACGCCTACACGGAGTTGATCTGCGGGTTGGTGCTGATGATTCTGCTGAGTGTCCTCGCCACGATCGCGCCGGCCGACGTCGGACCACGGGCCGATCCTTTGACGACTCCCGAGGTCATCAAGCCGGAGTGGTTCTTCTATGTCACGTTCCGTTGGCTGAAATTGTTCTCCGGAGCCGCAGCCGTGCTGAGTTCCGGGTTTATCGTGTTCATCATGTTCGTTTGGCCTTTCATCGACAGCGCGATCCGCAAGTACACGCGATTTGCGGAAGCGAGCGTCTGGATCGGCATCGTCGGCGTGTTCTTGATTATTGGCCTGACCGTCTGGGAGGCGGCCGTGGCGCATTGAAAAAATACTTGAACGCCCATGGGCGAACGTAGCGGACCCGTGGGATGTGAACGATCCGAATTGATCCCATGGGTTCGCTGCGCTCACCCATGGGCTTGGAATGACACCCTTCAACCACAAGGAATTCTCCCATGCGACTCGAAACCAAGCGCTGGATTATCGGCACACTTGGATTTCTGTTCTTGGCATCGTTGATATTCGTGCAATACATGGAAGTCACTCGCCGCCGAGCCGAGTCGGGCAAGAGCGGACCGAGCTACACGATACCCGCTAGCTCGAAGCAGTGCATCGAATGCCATCAGCAAAGCAACCCGGCGATCATCGATCACTGGAAAGGCAGCGGACATGCACGCAAAGGCATCGGCTGTGTCGAATGCCACCAGGCCGAGAAGGAAGACGCCGATGGATTCGAGCACTATGGCGCCCTTATCGCGACTGTCGTTACGCCGCTGGATTGTCGGCGCTGTCATCAGAAAGAGACCGACCAGTTCCTCGCCAGCCACCACGCCGCGGGTGGCAATATCCTTGCCTCGCTCGACAACTTCCTTGCCGAGACCGTCGAAGGCGCGCGTGCGCCATTCAACCCTCATGGCCCTACCCCCGGACGCGACGATCTGAAGGGGCAGCTCGTCAACGGCATGGCCAGTTCCACGAGCGGTTGTCAGCAATGCCATGGAAGCAAAGTCGCTTTCCAGGGATCCGATGGCAAAAAAATCACGTTCGAGGATCTCGCGCCAGATAAGAACGGCAAACCGACGAACAAGGATGCCGTGGCTCGAATCAAAAAGGAAAAGGGCAGGCCCCTCTTCGACGCCGCCACTTGGCCGAACCACGGCATCGGCCGACTGAATCTCGACGGTTCGCGCGGTTCGTGCTCGGCATGCCACTCGCGCCACGACTTCTCTTCCCGTCGAGCACGGCAACCCGAAAACTGCGGGCATTGCCATCTCGGACCCGATCATCCGCAAAAAGAAATCTACGAGGAATCACGCCACGGCATCGCCTACCGCGACCTCAAGGACTTGATGAACATGAACGCGTCGAAATGGGTGCTCGGCAAAGATTACTCACACGCCCCGACCTGCGCGACCTGCCACATGTCGGGCCATAGCCGAAATAACGGCGAGATCACCCACGACGTCGGCGATCGCATTTCCTGGACCAACCGCCCGCCGATCAGCCAGTGGATGGACACCGACGAGCACCACAAGATCGTCAAAGAGACAGACCCGGCCAAGCGGGCCAACCTCGTCAAATTCAAAGGCGAGACTCGCCGCGGCAACATGAAGCAGGTGTGCAGCCATTGCCATACGATGGACTACGTGGATGGGTTCTACAAACAATATGACGACTTCATCGTCCTCTACAACGAAAAATTCGCCAAGCCGGGCGAAATGATCATGAAGTCTCTGCGAGAGAATAAGCTGCTCACGAAAACGGAATTCGACGAAGAAATCGAATGGAGTTGGTTCTACCTCTGGCACCATGAAGGCAGGCGAGCACGCCACGGCGCGTCGATGTTCGCGCCCGATTACGCGCACTGGCACGGCATGTTCGAGGTCGCAGACCGCTTCTACACTAAGATGATTCCGCAGGCCCGCGAAATTGCCGATCATGCAGCAAAGGACGGCAAAAAAGCTCAGGCCGACGCTGTCCGAAAAGTGATCGACGACCTGCTAGCTCGACCGGAGCACGGTTGGTACGAAAAGGAGAAGCTCAAAAAAGTCGGCCAACGCTTCAACGCCGGTCCGAAGCGGTTCGCGAATGCCTTCGGCGGCCCGCCAAACATGCTCATGCCCCGCATCCAGGCACTGCGTGAGTGGTGACAGGAATTGTTCAAGCCCCACCATGAGCGCAGCGATTGGTGGGGTTCGGCTCATGGTGAGGCTCGGATCGATGGTTGGGCCATTCCTATGCAACTCACCGACCTCATCGCACTGCTTTCCGAACCGCGATCCTATCCGCACACGGCGGAACCGATCGAAGTCCATCAAACGCATATCTCCGCTGTGTTCCTGGCCGGTCCGTTTGCTTATAAGATCAAGAAACCCGTCAATCTCGGTTTCCTGGATTTCACGACGCTCGAGAAACGCCGATTCTACTGCGACGAGGAAGTGCGCCTGAACCGGCGATTGGCGCCGAACGTTTATCTCGGCGTAGTGCCGATCACGTTGAATGGCTTGGAGGCGGAAGGAGACGTCGTCGAGTGGGCCGTCAAGATGAAGCGATTGCCAAGCGATGCCACGCTAGAGACGCACGTTGATCAGCACACGATTACGCCTGAGCAGATTTCCGCGCTGGCCGAACGCGTAGCACAGTTTCATCACTCCGCGGAGACGAATGAGCGGATCAGCCGCTTCGGCCGATTCGATGTCGTCGCCGCCAATGCGCGTGAGAATTTCGCACAGACCGAGCATCACATTGGCTCGACGGTTAGCGCGGAAGTGCATCGTCGGCTGCGCGAGCGCACGGAGACCGTGCTGGCGGATTTGCGCGACGTCATCGATTCCCGCGCCGCCCGGCATGTGCCGCGCGACACGCATGGCGATCTGCACTTGGATCACGTTTATCTCTTTCCCGAGCAATCGCCGCCGGACGATTTGGTGCTGATCGATTGCATCGAGTTCGCGGACCGCTTTCGGTTTGCCGATCCGGTTGCAGACCTGGCCTTTCTCGCCATGGATCTGAAATTCCACGGCCGCCCCGATTTGGCACGTCTGTTAGCAAATAGGTACTTTGACATATCGGGCGATGCCGAGGGTCGAACGCTCGTGTCCTATTATTCGGCATATCGGGCCATCGTTCGAGCCAAGGTCGAAGGCATGAAGTTTCTGGATCGCGAAGTAAACACCGAAGAACGCCAGACCGCGGGGCAACAGGCGAAAGCGCATTGGCTACTGGCGCTCGCGGAGATGGAGACGCCGAAAAATCGTCCGCTGATCGTCCTGATCGGCGGACTGCCAGGAACGGGCAAATCGACGCTCGCACGACGCCTCGCCGAATCCGACGGTTTCGAGGTGCTCCGCAGCGATGTCATCCGCAAGCAACTCGCTGGACCTCATCCAGCCATTTACTCGAAAGCCTGGAGCGAACGCACCTATGCCGAACTCGAAAAGCTCGCGGAGGAGCAACTTTGGCTCGGGCGGCGCGTCATCATCGACGCCAATTTCCGCAGACAATCGCAGCGCGATCTGTTCTTTTCGTTGGCGCGGCGATGGTGCGCAAGGATCGAGTTCATCGAATGCGTGACGCCGCCCGACGTGGTTCACCAGCGATTGAGCGCCCGCCGAGGCGACGCGTCCGATGCCGACTGGGCGGTGTATCGACAACTCGCGCCGACTTGGGAGCCGGTTTCCCAGCCGCACCATGTCGTGGATACATCCGCGGAATGGGAAGCCGTTTCGCGTCAGGTTCGAGAGCAGATTGAATGATGACATCAAGCCGGGATTCCGCTGGTCAAACGACGCAAGCGGCCATACATCCATCTCCACGTCGAAAGCAATCGCCAAATATTCACGCCGGGAGAATCGGAGGCTCTGATGACGCTCTCGCTCGCCGAGGTCCTCCCCCTGCTTCAATCCGGAGTGTTCAAGCGGTGCGAGTACCACGTCGGCTCTGCGTTTTTCGTGGACGACGAAAAGAACTGGGCGAAGCTGGACCTGGAATTCGCAGAGTCGACACGGGCGCTGAACGCTACCTACGGAGAACCTGAGCGAGAGGAATATGTCTACCCGGGTGAAGACGTAAGCCGCCTCGCTTGTTGGAAAATTCCGGGCGGATTCGTTTATGTAATGCTCTCCTACCAGGACAACACGCGCATTCGGATTCTCACGCTCGGCATGTGCGACACTGGCAAGCTTCAAGTGAAGAAGCCGGCGGTATGGTAACGCAGCGGGTTCCCTACAGGAGCGAACCATGGACACGAATTCAATCACTCGCAGAGCTTTCGTTGGGACGACGGCGGCGATGGCGGCGCTATCCAGTTCGTCCACAAGCGGCGCCGCCCAGCCTGCGCGGCGTGTGCCGATCGTCGATACCCACTTGCACTGCTTTGCTGGACCTGGCAATAAGCGATTTCCCTATCACGCCCGTGCACCGTATCGACCGGAAGAAGTGGCCACGCCGGAGTCACTGGTCAAATGCATGGAGGGCGCCGCCGTCGATTACGCGATCATCGTCCATCCCGAGCCATTCCAGGACGATCATCGCTACCTCGAGCATTGCCTTCGAATGGATCGCGCCAGGCTCAAGGGGACGGCACTGGTATTCGCCGATCGTCCTGGTTCCGTCGCGCAGTTGCCCAATCTCGTCAAGCGGCTCGCCATCGTGGCGGTTCGCATTCACGCCTACGCGCCGGAGCGGTTGCCTCCGTTTGGCCGGCGTGAATTGCGCGATCTATGGGTGCAGGCGACCGAGCTTGGCCTCGCCGTGCAGCTTCATTTCGAGCCTCGCTATGCGGCCGGTTTCGACCCGTATATCAAAGAATTCCGGCGCACCAAGGTGATCATCGATCATCTCGGTCGGCCGTTTCAAGGTTCGCCCGAGGAATATCGCACGGTGCTCGGCTTCGCCCGCTACGATAACACCGTGATGAAGTTGTCTGCAATCCCGTCCACGAGGCAGTATCCCCACCGCGAAATCGGGCCGATTCTCAAACAAATCGTCAGCGCCTGGAGCGCGGATCGCCTGATTCACGGCGGCGGATTCAACGCCACGGCCACGCCGCGAAGCTACCGCGCCGAACGGGATCGCCTGCGCACGCTTCTCGACAGCTTGCCGCGCGCCGATCAGGACAAGATACTGGGCGGAAACGCGGCGGCGCTCTTTCGGCTTGGTGCGAGACCATAGCTCTAGTTCAGGAGATACGACGATGCAAAAGACAACACGTCGAGAGTTCGGCCTTCAGATGGGAGCGATCGCCGCTGGCGGATGTTTGTCTGCCGCTGGGCTCGGCGCACAGCCGCGGAATCGCGAGCGGCTGCCCGTCGCCGCCGTCGTCACGGAATATCGCCGCAATTCGCACGCCGACGTGATCCTGGGAAAGATCCTCGAAGGCTACGATCAGGCCGGCGGTCCGGGTCCGGCGCTTCGGCTCGTTTCGCTATTCACCGACCAGGTTCCCAAGAACGACCTGAGCCGTGATCTCGCCAAAAAGCATGGCTTCCGCATCGCTCGAACTATCGAAGAAGCGCTGACGCTCGGCGGCGACAAAATCGCGGTCGCAGGCGTCCTCAGCATCGGCGAGCACGGCAACTACCCGCTGACAATGGACACCGGGCAACGCATGTATCCCCGCCGGCGCTTTTTCGACGGCATCGTTGATGTCTTTCGCAAATACAAACGCGTCGTGCCGCTCTTCAACGACAAGCACCTGGCCTACGCCTGGCGCGACGCCAAGCACATGGCCGACACGGCTCGCGATATGAGCATTCCGTTTCTGGCGGGTTCGTCGCTTCCAGTCGCCTGGCGCACGCCGATGGTGAACGTGCCAATGGGCAGCGACCTGACCGGCGCCATCGCGCTGGGATATGGCGGGCTGGAGTCGTACGGCTTTCATGCTCTGGAAACCTTGCAATGCATGGTGGAACGGCGGCGCGGCGGGGAAGCGGGCGTCACTTCGGTTCAAGCCGTGACGGGCGAAGGCATCGCGGCGGCGCTGAAGGCACGACGCTGGTCGCGCGACCTTTTCGACGCGGCCGTCGCCACCACGCCGATGCCGGTTCGCGGTCGGCCCAAGCAGTTTGGCAAGAACGCCACATTCTTCCTGATCGAATACCGCGATGGCCTGAAGGCGGCGGTGGCGATGAGCACGGGATACGCCAACCAATTCGCATTTGCTGGGCAGGTCAAGAACCAGGCGAGGCCGACCGCGACATGGTTTCGCCTGCAAGACGCCCGCCCGTACGGGCACTTCGAGCATCTGGTCCGCGCGATCGAGCACACCATTCACACGAGCAAACCGGCGTACCCTGTCGCACGCACCGTTCTCACCTCGGGGATGCTCGACGCCCTCATGCACAGCGCAGCCGAGAACAATCGGTTGATCAAGACCCCCGATCTCGCCATTCGCTACCAACCTGCTGATTGGCCCTATGCACGCGGGATCCCGCCGGGCGAGAAATGATCACCCGCAATAATCCGCTACGGCGGCATGCTCAACACGCTACCGTACGGCGGCTGGAACCAGTTCGCGTCGGCCGTGGACACGACCCACAGAACGGAGTATGGCGGCGGTTCCATCGGGTAGCTGATATCGCCGTCCGTCAGCACCAATACCGCCTCCACCTCGGAATCCTCGGCTAATCGCTGCATCGCCGGCGACATGTCGCTGCCTCCGTAACCGGAGATTTGGTAGTAGTCGAGACTCTCGATCGGAACAAATTCATCCTGCGTGACGCTGGTATCGCACTGCAAAAGGTGAACCTGCTCAACTCCGGCGTTCACGCAAAAATCGGCGATGGCGCCAAGCGCTCGCGGAATCGTATCCGTCATCGAGCCACTCGTGTCGAGCACGATATGCAAAATCCACCCTTCGCGGGAACGCCCTGGTAGCACGACATCGCTGCGGTCGGCCCCGCGCCGCGACGGACGGGCGAACGATCGCGGCCCGGGCGCCACGGCATCGAGCCAGCGCTGCAGCGCCGACTGCCAAACAGGCGCGTAGATTCCACGAAGCGCGGCGACATAAGCATCCGAACGCGGAAAATAATCCACGTACCGCGGCACCGACGGCACCTGTTTCATTCGCTCGATGACCGTGGCAACGCTGTCTGCCCGAGCTGCCAGCTCGCAAATCGTTCGCGTCTGTTCGGCGATTTGGCCCGCGTCCGCCCCGGGAAACCATTGCCGCTCGAGATCGTCCGAGAAGACATCGCCTGGCAGTTCGATCGGCGGCGGCGGCTCCGGCGGTTCATCGGCGTCCTCCGCCTCGGGCGGTATCGGCAAACCGGCGGCGGTCAACGCCTGGCGAAGCTGTTCGCCCAATCCAGACGAGGGCGGCTTGCGTTTCGTCGCTTTCGGCCCCGGCTGCAACCATCCTCCCGCGTGCTGCGCCGTTGACGGAAGATAATCTTGCAATTCGGCCACGATGCTTTCCATGGATCGATGCCGGGCGTCTGGCCTGCACAATCCACCGGCCGGAATATCTTGCTGCAGGTCCATGGAAAGCATGTCGTTGATGATGTAATCGTGAGCCATGTTGACGAGGAGCGGATCTGAGCCGTGCTGCCGATCGTGCGTGCGCAAGGCCAGATGCATAAGCTCGTGGGCGAGAACGAACATCGTCTCTCGGGGTGCAAGCGTCGCGAGAAAATCGGGATTGACGAGGATGCGCCCGGAAGCAAACACCGCCATGGTGGCGACTCGAGGATCGATCGATAGCCGCGCCGCTGCGGCCAGGCCAGCAAGGTGCGGAAGCGACATCGATACCATCCGCAGCGCACGTCGGACCTTTCCCAACTCGGCAGTACGATCTTCGGTCGGTTTCATATTCCCGTTACCTCCCCTAGCGCGACAAACATCGCAGGATCCGCTCCGAGCTTTCCCCATACATGAACCAGATCGATCAGCAACGCCGCCCGATGTTCCGCCGGCAGGCAGACGAGAAACGCATTGATGACGTCGCGCGGAGTCCCGTCGAGGCGGCCCGTCTCGGCCATGCGGCGAAGTTGTGTGAGCACGAACCACCGAGCCGTGTCCTCCTTCGGCAGCATCTCCGGGTCGTGCAGGTATTCTTCAATCGGTAAAAGTTCGCCAAGTTTCTCACTGGCGACAGCACAGAACACTGCCGCATCCGGTGCCGACACCCGGCCAAACGCAAGAGCGCGTAGCGTTGCCGTGTGGTCTGGCCCATCGGGTTTCGCCAAATCGAGCGTTTCGGAAAGCGACGCCCAGGCTCGCGGCGTCGAGAACGGCACGGGTTCGGCAGGCGCCGGGCGCATCAGCGCGTCTGGAAAGTACGCCAGAAACGAGCGGACATCGCCGCGAACGCCCGACTTCTCTGCCCAGACCATCCATTCCTTGAGATCGACGCGGATATTCAGAATGCAGACGCGATTGATTAGCGCCGCACTCAGCGAACGCACCAGGGCTCGGTCCTCCTGGCGGTTGCCTGCAGCCACCACCCACGTTCCCTTGGGCAGCGTGTGTTCGCCCAGCCGGCGTTCGAGCAAGAGCGAGTAGAATGCCTTCTGGATATCGGGAGCGCACGCGGGTAGTTCGTCCAAGAATAGGCAGAACGGTTCCGGAATCTCAGGCAGCAAGACGCGCGGCGGGCAGAAGACCGAGCGCTCGCCGACGATGCGCGGAATGCCGCTGACATCCTCCGGCGCGATCTGCGTACCAAGCAGCGAACGACAGGGCAATCCCGCCTCGGCCGCCGCCTGCGCCACGGCATCCGACTTGCCAGCGCCCGGCGCCGACAGCAGCAAAAGGCTCTGCTCTTCGGCGAGGCAGCGAATCAGCGTTTTGGCCTGGCTCAATGTCGTCTCCGTTTGCGACAGGTGCTGATACTTGTTGGGCACATAACCGATTGAACTGGAACGCAAACTCAGGCCGATCGTGGCGAGCTTTTGAATCACCTCGCGAAGCGTCGTTTCACCGAAATTGCGAACCTCAAGGAGTTCCTCGTCGGAGCGAGACACGAGATCACGAATGGTCATGATGCCCTCCGACTCCAGACAGTTCGTGGCGCGTACGGACAACTCGAGTTCGGCGAGCGATCGGTCCAGATTACCCTGGTACTGGTTGACTTGGCGCTCCACACTACAACCGGCTTCGACCCAGGAACAGTACGCCGCCGCATCTTCCGCGGAGACGCGGCCAAAAGCCAGTGCGAGGCGGTTTTCAACCGTCAGTAATCCAGCCGACTCGACGCGGTCGAGTGATTGTGCGAGCAAGGTCCACGCCCTTGGCGTGGAGAAAGGCGCTGGGCGTGGCGGGATCGGCCTCTGCAGAGCGCGCGGAAGATGTTTCAGAAAATCTCGGACGTCCTTGCGAATCCCCTGAAGTTCTGCCCACGCCTGCCATTCGTTGGCGTCGGCGCGAACGTGGAGAATGGTGACGCGGTTGATCAGAGCGCTGCTGAGCGACCGGACTAGCGATCGATCCTCGGTTCTATTGCCCGCGGCGACCACCCAGGTCCCCGGGGGCAACTTGTGCTCGCCAAGCCGCCGTTCCAGTAGGAGCGAGTAGAAGGCCTTCTGCACGTCTTGGGCGCAGGCGGGCAACTCGTCCAGGAACAGACAGAACGGCCTGGGATCCTCCGGCAGAAGTACGCGCGGCGGACAAAATACGGAGCGCTCGCCAACGATGCGCGGGATGCCGCTGACATCTTCCGGCGCGATCTGCGTGCCGAGCAGCGAACGACATTGCAGGCCAGCCTCCGCCGCCGCCTCGGCGACGATGTCCGATTTGCCAACACCCGGCGCGGAGAGCAATAGCAAGCTCTGGCGTGCTGCAAGGCGCAGGACTAGCGACTTCGCCTGCGCGAGGGTTACTGTTTCGTTCATACCTGGCCTCTCTCTTTTCGCTTTCGTTTCTTCGCCTCGTGCATTGCTGCGTTCCAGCCGATGGGACCATAGAGCGAAATCGGCAAATCTGACACGGCATTGCGATGGCGATGATCCCAACCGATCACACTCAGTGTCGATTCGCGCTGACCCGGCATATCCTGCCGATGATGGTAGGGAAGTTCCTTGTCGATGCGGAGAAGCAGCGCGAATACGCGTGCCGCTTCTGTCTGCAACGCCCAGGCCCAGGCCTTGGTCCACAGGTCCGCGTGGCATGAGTGCTCCACCAGTTCGTATGCCACCATCTCGGCAGGTGATACAGACTTGACACTGGCATCGAGCGGAAAGAGCTTCCTCGCGGTACTGAGCAATGCCGTGATCCACAAGCCAAGCTCGTCGGGCGAGGATCGCAAAGCGCCGAATACCAAGCTGGATTGCTCCGTGCACAGCTGACACCAGGCCTGAGCCAAGCGTTTTTGCGCCTTCGCCAGGGTCATCGTCCGACACACCACCGGCGACGCCAACAGCCGATGGCCCCACTTCGTTCGGCCTGGCCGGGCGGACTCCGGGTTGGCGAGCATCGCGCGAAACGCTCGGCTCACGACTTCTTGATCCGTGCCGGCCATCGCGGCTAGGTCTATTGTCAATATCCGAAGGAGGGATCCAGGCTCAACGGTTCGCTCACCGAGCACCTTCGCCAATTGAGCTTCGACACCAGCCTCGGCACACCCAGAAATCGCGGCGGCCGCCTCTTGCCAGTTATTTGCATTCGCAGGAAGCGCGAGATCGAGCAGCGATTCGAGGTCTTTTTCCACCTGCCGAATCCCCGCGTCAAGCTGCCTGGCGATTGTCTCGACGCCCGGACGGTAGTCTTCGCTGCGAGCCGCCTTGCCGCTTTTTCCGGTCGCCTTCTTGCGTATCCGCGAGCGAACTGGCCGGCGAGCGTCGAGCTTTGTTTCCAGATCGAGAGCGTCCTGGTCATCGTCGTTTTTTCTGGCTTCCAGTTGCTCGAAGTATTCCGTCTCCCATGGACGCCGATCGCTGTAATCCGGCTCGTAGCCGTAGTCATCCTCGGCCTGGCTGCCCTGCGCGAAAAAGTTCGCCTCCAATTTCTGAAGCTGCTCCGGCAACAATAATCCGCGCTGGCGGAAGTAATCGATCAGTTGATGGATCAATCGCATGGCAGCACCTGATATGTGTGTTCGATTCGAGCGAAATGCGGACAGCATCGATACATTGGCGAGCCTAGCCGCGTAAGCGGCAGGTTGAATCTGCAATCGTTAATTCAACCTGCCGCTTACGCGGTTAGGCTCGCCTGGTGCCTCATTTCGTTCGACATAGCGCATTCTAGAAGCCGCTCACATCGGAAACGAATCCAGGCGAGAGCTTTCGCCCCCGCCTTGCGATTGATTCACCAGCGTTCGTCTCGATCACCAAGCTCGCCAGGAGTATTGATTGTAGACGCTTCCCTCATTGATCACGTAGATCGTGTAGACTCCCGTTCGCGGGACTTGCCAGCTCACGTTGAAGCGGTCGCCCGGACCTCGCGTTCGAAGCACCACGTTGCCGTTCTGATCCTTCACCACGACGTTCAATGCCGTGTCTCCGTCACCTGCGACCGTGAAGTCCGCCCGCTCGCCGCCACGATAAATGATCATGTGCATGTTCACGCCATTCGCCGCAACGCGGGAGATTCCCGTGATCGGCCCGCCCGGCGGATTCGCCGACACGGACTGAGCGAAACTCAACACGCCGATCAACGCGAGAGCGGCAACACTGCTTACGACGAACTTTTTCATGGCTATCTCCTGAAGAAGGTTTTTTTGAATCTCGGTCGCTTCTGCGATCGACACTCTCTTATCGCGACACAGCTTCGGTGTGACAGGGATTCGCGAGTTTTCTTCAGAAGTTCGGTAATCAATGGCGAAGCGACTTTTTTGCCAACCAACGATCAGGTGAAAGAGCGGAGAGGCTTCCATCGTCTGCCATTTCCATGCCGGTGAGGATTTCGAGACGGCGTCGAATGATCTCGGTGGATTCTTCTCTCTCGGGTTGCGGGATGTCGTAGACTCCCAGTTCTCCTTCACGGGTCAGAATCAATAGCTGACTTTTCCTCGTCCCCGGACGAAAGTCAAGGGACTGGATCGCGCCGCAATGCACGGGCGGCCCGACGGAGCTTTTCATTAGGAGGTCCTGAAAGATCAGTTCGCCTTTTCTACCGCCGTTGACGCACAGGCGGCCATTGGGAGCCGTTGCCGTGACGAGAGGATCTGTCACGCCTTTATCCCTGATGACGACATCGGATTTAGCCTGTTTGTCCAGCGGGATGAACGCGTCGGGGTCCAGATGTTGCATCCAGAGCGTGTTGTTCTCTTGGAACAAGAGCTTTACGGCTGATCCATCGTGAGAATACCGTGCGGATTGGACCTTCGAAAAGCCAGGCAACCACTTCGGGGTCGGAATATTTCCGAGCTTCCAAAGGTAACAGTTGCCTTCGTCGTCTGCGACGAGCGCCTGCTGTTCATCCGTTTGAATGGCAAGCGGGCGCCCGGCAAGCGGCACGCTGTGCCACTCCACGGGTGAACCAGAGACGCGGCCGAATCGAAAACCGATATTCGCGCCGCGGGCAAATATTTTCGGATTCTTGGCGTCGGAAGAGGCGAAGCCGAACGCGTCCTTTACGTCGCGTTGAACCGGTAGCGTGGCGACGAATTCGCCGCTCGATCTCCAAAGGCTTAGTGCGTCCGGACTGGCGCTCAGGACCATCGTTCCTTCGTTATTAAAGAGAACTCTGGAAACGTTGAGGTGATAATTCCAATCGTTGAACCCAAAGATGGGTTTTCCAGTTTCACAATTCCAGATCTGAATCGTGTCATCGGAGCGAGCAGCGAGAACCCACTGGCCATCCGGGCTGATCGTTGCGTCCCTGAATTGCGTGGTTTGAAACTGAAGCGCCCGAAAAGTCGTGTCACTGTCTTTTGATTTCAGATCGATCTCCATGAGCAGCGACCTATCGGGTACTTTCCACTTCGCTTTCTTCGAGCTGGTATTCCAACATAGGAGGTTCTTCGCCGACCGGATCAGCAGGTGCTCGCCTCGTTCATCGAACGAAGCAGCAATTGGCTCACCCTCGGTCAGGTCACACTTCACCGGTTCGCCTTCCCAGGCGAATATCGACACCGCGTCATCTTTTCGCAACGCGACAAGCGGCGGCAGTTTCCAATAGCGAAAGGCGACGTCGAGGATCTTTCCGCTCATCTTCTGCTCGAGCAACGGATTGCCCGATACCGCGTCGAGAACCTGGACGATCCCGTCACGCTGGACAACGAGAAGCGATTCACCAGAGGGCGACACGAACCAATTCTGGCCGGGATCAATGTCCTTACGCATCCAGAGCAGTTTTCCGCTTTCCACCTCGCGGCAACGGATTGTCTCGTCGTCGCATCGGATGAACACCGTTTTCCGGTTGGGGTGAAAAACCGAAGCGATGACGGGACTCGCCTCCTTCCATGTTTGCAGCAGTGTGGGAATTTGGCTTTGCCAAAGGGAGAGCTGCTGCCGCGCGGCAATTTGCAGGTCGGTGTCGCCCTTGCCAAGTTCCAGGCTGCGGAGGAACCAGAACAGTCCACGCGGAACATCGCCTTTCTCGCAATGCACCTGTCCCTGGCCAAACGCCAGGCGAGCGGTCCGGCGAACGGCTTCCTCGGTTTTGCGCACCGCTTGTTCCCTTTTTTGCACCTCTTCTTCCTTCTCGCGCCCCGCCTGTTCCCTTTTTTTAACTTCTTCTTCCTTCTCGCGCCCCGCCTGTTCCCTTTTTTGCACCTCTTCTTCCGCTTTCTCGCTGAGATGGTAAATAATCAGTGCGGCGAGAATGGCGCCCGCGGCCAGGGCCAGACCGAGTCCCATGGCCCAGCGAGCGACGCGCGTGCGGCGTCTCTCGGCGTCAAGCGCCTTGTGTTCGGCTGCCAGGCGAGCCTCGGCTTTTTCGGTCTCCAGGCGTGCTGTTTCCAATCGCTGCTGAGCCGCGGCACGGTACTCCGCCAAGCGCTTCGCAACCTCGCCCGCATGTTCGAACCGCGCCTCCCGTTCCCTGGCGAGACAGACGCGAACGATGTCAACGAGTTCCGCGTCCGCGCCGCAGGCAGCGAGCCGACTCCAGGCATCACTCAGGTCGCCCTTCTCGGCCATCTCGCGAAGTCGTGACCCGGTATAAGGAGGCAAACCGGTCAGTATCTCGCACAGAATCGCGCCGAGCCCAAAGACATCGCTGCGCGGCGATACCAACTCAAGATCCCCCCTGACCTGCTCCGGCGCAGCGTAGGAATAGGTCCCTAGCATCCGCCCCTTGACCGAAAATTCTCGAGGCGAAACGCTAGGCTCGACCGTTGGCCCGGCCACCGGAGCCTCGACGTCCAGGAGCTTACCCAACCCCCAGTCCATGACCTGAACCTCGCCAAACGCGCCGACCATGACGTTGCCCGGCTTCAAGTCGCGATGCAGGATCTGCTTGGAATGGGCAAAGGCAATCGTTTGGCAGACTTGCTCGAAAATATCGATAAATCGCGACAATTCATCCGATGGCGTTTTGCGCGCGTCCAGCAATTTTTCGAGCGTCTTCCCCTGAACCACTTTCATCGTAAAAAAGGGCCGGCCGTCGTGATAGCGCCCTATCGAGTGAATCGGCACCACGCCAGGGTGCTCGAGTTGCGCGAGGATCTTGGCTTCATTCTCGAATCGGTCGCACCCATTCGGGAAAAGCTCGGGACGAATGATCTTGACGGCCACATCGCGTTCGAGATTGGATTCTTTCAGGCGGTAGACAAAACCCATTCCGCCGTAGCCGAGAATTGGGAGTGATTCGACATCAAAAGTTGCGCGCCGAGTGGCTTGCGGTTGTTCTGCCAGGAGGGCGTGGCCTGGGATGTTCTGGAATTGGTTCGCGAGTTCCACGGACACGGTTTGACGCCAGGATTCCTCGAGTGTCTGAAGTTCCTGCTTCTGATCCTCTCGTAGGGGATAACCGGTGATCTGGAAATATCGCTCGGCAACGGGAGGATCCTCGAACGCCTGAACGCGATGGTACAGGTCCCGCTCGAAGAGGCGATAGGCAATCTCCATGGCGCGCGGATGGCTGGGCGGAGGCAGGAAATCGGTGAGAACTACGGGGCCACCCTGCTTCCAGGCAGCTTCCAACCGGCTGAGAATGTCGTCATCGTCGGGCACCTTCGAAGACATCGCCACCCTCCCGCGGCAGTGAAGTTCCTGGAATGATTCGTCAATTCTTCGCCATCACGGCCGAGAGACAATAACACGGCACGCCGTCTCGGGAATCGTAAAGCCGCAGTCGAACCGTGTAGCGGCCTGTAGTTCTCGGAGTAAACGAGACGAAGGCGACGGCGGTCGTTTCCACATCCGCTGCGAGCGTTCGGCCCGAGGAATCCTGGATGTCGAGATCAAGGTCTCTCGTGTCGTCGTCGCCGGCGGCGAGAAAAACGTAAGAACGGCCTTCCGTCAACTGAACGGTA
Source organism: uncultured Singulisphaera sp. (assembly GCA_964484265.1). Classification (GTDB taxonomy): domain Bacteria; phylum Planctomycetota; class Planctomycetia; order Gemmatales; family Gemmataceae; genus SIAQ01. Next base: position 113,409 of record CAZAFH010000005.1, on the reverse strand, counting down.
TAGACCGGAACCCATCGATCCGCGTTCTTGTCGATCAAGGCGCCGCCAAACGAAAAGGCATTCTTTTGAAACCGGTAGTTCTGTTGGGCGGCCTTGTCCACGAGCGGAGCAAGACGAGCTGCAGCTTCTTGAACATATTTTGTCTGCCCGTTCTGGCCCAAACTCGTGCCGGTGACGCCGAGGCTCGCGGCGATGGCTAAAAAATAAATAAACGGTGTTCTAATGTATGCGGACATTGGTTTTCTCCGGTATGCGAACAAGGACAAAGGTAGTTTACTGACTCACGTCTCGCGGGCACGAAATCGTGCCAGCGCTGCCCGGCGGGGATCGTCGAGCATCTTTAACTCGATCAGTTCCTCTTCAACTTGATCCGCGCTGGCGGGCGATTCCAGGCGTTGCTCCAGGGAGTGGGCGACTTCTTCGAGCAGGAGATCGCTCAAGAAGCCCTGACCCCGATGAATTAGCTGCCTGACGTTCGCTTCGGTCAGCGGCTTGCTCCACGTTTTCGAGAAATGCTCGGCAATTTCCCGTGAACGCGCTTGCGGATTCTGCGCCTTGAACAACATCAGATCGTAATAGGGCTTCTCGTCGGCCCGCGATTTTTCTTCCAACGCACGCCAGGCATGGAACATGAGTTCGATCACCCACTCACGGCGGAACTGCTCCTCCTGTTCATCAGTCAACGGCGGCGCCACGAAATCGTCGTCCATGAGCGGACTGACCGGCTTCGGGCCTTTTTGCCTCCGGTAATAGTCGATGACGAGGTTCTGCAACACGCGCCGAAGATAGTGCCGAAAATGCCCCTTTTCCCGATCGGCTCGTCGCAGAAATGGGTGGTTCTCCTTGACGCGATCCACATAGATTTCGTAAACCTCGTCCACCGCGTGTGGATCGCCCAGGCGCGACAGCAAATACCGATTGATGGCGCCGTGGTAGCGTTCGAGAAACCGATTCCGGGCCTGGTCGCCGGCTTCTCCGTCCTGCTGTCCAACGATTACCTCCGACCAACGCGTCTGCCCGAAATCATGCCGAGAGGGTTCTTGCAACATTTCTTGCTCCTTTTCTTAACGCGTCATAACAAGCATCACGCGGAGCGTGATGCCTACGATGCTCTCCCGCGAGCCGACCGAGACCTGGGAACGCTATGATTTTTTGGGTTCGACCGGTCCGGATCAGCTCGCCGGACCTGCCTTTGAATTTCCAAGAAACAGCTTCGACGAATCAGTCCGCGGACCGCCGCAAATCAGCGCGGGCGTTCACGCGTGCTTGCTTGCGGACGTCCCGGTGCACTCCGTTTCTTGGCAAGACGCGATGGCCGCGAGGCAGTTTCCAGACTTTCACCTGAATCTGAAAACTCAAGCTCTCGGGCTTTTTTGGCTGCACGGTGAACATAAGAGCACCATTTCTTTCCGACGTTGGAGTAATGAGGTCAATTTTATTACGCGGGATTTCAAGAATGTGACACATGGGCGTAGATATTTTTCCAAAAATGAAAAAAACGCCCCCGGTTTGTCCCGGGGACGTTTACAGCGGTCTCACGAACTACCGCGCGGAAACCTGAAAGGTCCAGGTGCTGCGGCTATTGGTCGCCGTTCCGCTGATCGCGTCGCCGCGAATATCGCCGGCGTAGGTCACGTTGCCGAAGGTCATCGTGACAGTGAGGCCGTTTTGAGTGTAAGTGCCGCGGGTTACGCCATCGGTGTCTGTCATTTCGACGGTGTTGGCGTTTACGAATCGGAACGACACCGGGCCGTAGTTCAGCAAGGTTTCGTTACCAGCAAAGGTTCGCCCCACGAGCATGTTGCGAACCGTTACGCGGAAATTCCACGCCTGGCCGGCGTTCGGTCCGTTGGTGTATCGCGCCCGGCCGGTCATGACGCCGTTGGCTTCGGTGGCGTCGTACACGCAGTTGTTGAAAGTGAGCGTAAGCCGATTGCCGACGACGCGGTAGGTGCCTTCAACGGGATTTCTGGTTTCATCAATCATGACGGCCCGGTTGCCCGCGAACATTTGGAACTCGAGTTCGCCAGTCGTGCCCCATGCTTCCCGACCTTCCAGCGTCACCAGAGGCCGAGCTGCGGCCTGGTTGAGCGGTGCAGGCGGCGCTGCAATTTTTGTTGCCGGGCGAGAAATACCGGGCCGTTGCGTGACAGGGTCTTGAGCGAAAGCCGAGCCAACCAAACCGAAAGAAGCGAGAACCAACGCCAGAGTGCCGATTGCCTTGACCATGGGAATTCCCCTTTCAAAAAAAAGAAGTAACTTGTTTTCCGCGAATTCGAATCCAGCAGCATTGTTGGATTCACGGTCCTTACGGCGTTTCGCGGCGATGTGACAAATGGAAATCCATTTTTCGTTGGGATAGCGCATCGACTCCACCGACATGCGAATATATACTTTGAGCGAGCCGAAGTGATGCATTCTGGATTGGTGGTAAAGACATTCCTGTCTGTGCTTACCTGCGCACGGACATTCTTGTCTGTGCCACCAATGTCTCAATTCATACCGCGTAAAATATAAAACGCATGCAGGTCAACGCGGCTTCATTCCCTTGGAATGAAACCCGCGTTGACCTGCGTTGTTCAACCTCGCGGATCGAGATTAGCGGCTTGCCGGAATCCAGATTCCGAGCGATGTCGCAAAGGCTTGCTGATCATCCGCCCGGTATTGCTGGCGATGGTAGCTCGCTGCCAGACCTCGCAGTTGCGGCAGGATTTCATCCCACTGCATTTGACGGTCGCCGTCGCGATCGAGGTGGCGAATCAGCTCGCTCTGCGGCGTCTTCAGAACCCGGATCAAAGCATTCGTGAAAATGCTGCCCGTTCGCATGCCGTCAAGCTTGCTGCTGTACCCCGGCTCGGCAGCGGTGATTTCGACCAAGCCGCGGTGTCGCAGGAACAGGCTTTCCATCGTCCGCCATTCCATCGCCGGGCCGTCTTGCGTGGGTCGCGGTTGGTATCGAGGCGCCACGGGCACCTGCGGGACGCCGTTACTGCAGCAATCCGTCAGAAGCACGGAAAGGCGCGGATTCTTCGCTGCCATGGTTTGCAGAAGCCGATTTTTCGACAACGCGCCGTGGTGGAACGCCAGCACATGATCGTTTCGCGCCCTCATCCCGCCGTGGCCTGAATAGAGCACGACGAGGGTGTCTTGCGGCTGAACGTTCAGGCCGCTGATCAGGCCCAGGACGTGATCGGGGTTAACGTCCCGACCGAGTACCAGATGCGTCTTGAGCTGGTCGGATTTACCGGCATTCGCAAACGTGTCACGAAACGTCGAGACAATGTTGCGAGCATCCTCGGCAACTTTCTTGCCGAAATTTCCGCCGACGTCGAGATCGCCGATAGCGACCAGATGGACGGTTGGCCTTTGTTCGACGGCGATCGCCTCAGAGCCCGTGAAACAGACTCCTGCCAAACTGAGAGCGAGAACTAGGTGACGCAAGGGTGTAAGTGCGCTCATGTGAGATACTCCTGAAAGGTTGAGGGTGTCGTAATCTTCACATGTCTAACGCACGAATAGTCGGATGTGACAAAGAAACTTGCGATTTGCCGCTTGCGGCTTGGCGCCCAGCATGGCGCCTCGCTGAGAGTTAAGCCGCAAGCGGCGAAAAACGGCACTTTAGTTCAAGCGTGACCTATTTCTTCAGGTCGCTCATGATCCCGTCGAACCGATGCGGCTGGGCGCCTTGCGTTGGGTCAGGGAGAACGTCCAGGCCCCCTCGCCGTTGGTGTAGTTGGCATTTCCGGAGAGCGTTTGGCCCATGACGTCGCCAACGTAGACGCAATTCTGAAAGGTTATCGTGACGCGATGTCCGACCTGCGTCCATTGGCCGTTTACGGTGGATTTGGCATCGATCATGATCGCTTTGCCATCGGGTTCAAATTGCATGGTCAGTGCGCCAAAACCCTTCAAGCTCTCCGTTCCGATCCACGTCGTGCCAGCGACACCGCCGGCAACCGGCGCTGGCGGGACATATCGCTTGAGAGCAAGAGCGTGGCCTTGAAAGCGGAAACGCAGCTCCTCACCAACGACGGTGGCGTTTTCAAGCCGATCGACTCCCTGCCAGTGTTGTAGCTGCAAGGCTTTTTCCATCGCTCGGAAAATGCCCTCGCCGACCTGGGTGGAACGATCGCCTACCGTCATGGTAGCCCGGAAATGCCCATTGGGATCGAGCTTCAGGCGATAGGTCGTTACCCCGTGCCCGGTATTCTCCGAACGTTCCCACGTGCCATGAAGCGATGGCATCGACCGCGCGATGCCATCATCGTTGAAAATTGGCGGCGGATTTTGTGCGTAGGCGAGCGGCATCGACTCGGCCATCGACAGCGATGCATCGATCACGCTGTCTTGCGTCGCCACGGGCAGGCCGGGAAAGAATCGTCGCTGCAGGACGAGTTCATAAACGCGGTTGTAGGTGAACCGGCGAAGTTCCATGAGCGTGACGATCTTGTTACCGTCGAGATCCGCCATGCCCGCCATGCCTTCCTCGAACGCTCGCGCGAACGCACTGTAGTTACCGAGGGCGGAACTGGTCTGTGCTGGCATGCTGGAGATCGCCAGGATGATGCCGCCCTTGTTCGGGTCGCGATGCCGATTCAGGATGGCGTTGGCGGCGTAGCGAATCTGGCCGACGAAGCACGCATCGATAAGGACGAGCACCTTTTTGCCGTCACTCGCGAGACTGTCGGCCACGCCGAGGATGGTGTCGTCGGTGAGGTCGCCGCGATCGTGGGTCAGGAAGGCCCAGTGTTGCATCGCCGGGCCGCCGTGGCCGCTCAGAACGATTACATACCAATCGCCCGGCTTACCCTTGGTTCGCAACGATTCCAGGCCGGCGTGGATATTGGCACGCGTGGCATCCGCGTCGGCTAGAATCTGGGTCTCGACGGTTCCATACAGTTTTCCTTTCTGCGCCTTGAAGACATTGGCCATGCCCAAGGCATCGTTGACGCAACCGCTTAGATTATTCACCGGCGCCTGGTATCGATCGATGCCTACCGCAAGCATGAACAGGTCCGGCCGACGCCCTGGCACGACGACTTGCTCGCCCAGAATGCGAGCGAGCGCCGCCGCGGCCATCTGGCGGACATCGATGTCCGAATCCTGCGTCGCCTTCCGCAATTCCGGTACTGCGTCACGAGCCGCTGCTCCGAGGGTACCGAGTTGCTTCGCAGCTTGAAGGCGCGTCGTCTCAACGGGATCTTGCAACTGCTGAATCAGGCGGCGAACTACGCCCTGCTCTGTCTGTAAAGTCCCCATTTCCTGAGCAGAAAGAAAGACCGTTACGCAGAACGAGGACACGACAACCGCAAAGCCAAAGAGAATTCGTCTTGTGGTGTTCATGAGAAGCCTCCCGCTTGCCGCTAGCCCGTTATAAGAACATTCTCAAACCCAGGGATTCGCTCTGCTCTTCCCTGGGCTTCGGACCGTGCTATCGGCGTGTTGGAAACACGAGTCGCTGAGGAAACTTGTGTTCCGGCCATGGTTTGTTGATACCCACTTCCGCCTGGCGCGAATGCTGTTGCGGCGCCGGTGGAGCGGCACTGCCTCGCGTGAGCGAGAAGGTCCAGCTTGTATTGCTATCCACTGTATAACGGGCGTTGCCGGTCATTGTTTGGCCCTGAATGGCGCCGATGTAGACGCAGTTCTTGAACGTGATGGTCACCTCGTCGCCTTTCTGAGCCCAACTGCCATTGACCGTGGATTGTGCGTCGATCATGACCGCCTTGCCGTCGGGTTCGAACCTGAAGGCGAGCTTGCCGAAACCGGAGAGATTCTCCGTTCCGCTCCACGTCGTGCCGGCGACGGTGTTGCCCACGGGCGGCGGCTCGACCGGCCTGGGCGGAACGACTCCCTGAATTCGTTCGAGTGCATTCGACGCGACGCGGCGGACATCCTCGTCAGGATCCTGTAGTAGCTTTTGCAGTCCGGGAACCGCTACCTTGGCGGCGGCGCCCATCTTCGCCAATTCCTTGGCGGCGACCATGCGCACCAGGGCATCGGCGTTGGAAAGCTGCTGAATCAACTTTTGCAAATCTTGTCCTTGCCCTGACGACGCCTGGATCAATCGCACGCTGTTGGCAGCCACGAGCCGAACATCCGCGTCAGGGTCCTGGATCGCCTTCTGCAACGCCGGCAACGCGTCGCGCGCAGCCGATCCGAGCTTGCCAAGTTCCTTCGCAGCCACCAGGCGAGCGATTACGTCGGGTGCCTGCAATTCACGAATCAGACGCTGGATCTGTTCCGACGGCCCCGCGGCGAGCGCTGCTTGAATCGTCCTCAGACTATTCTCGGCGACACGGCGGACATCCTCGTCGCTGTCCTTCGTGCGTTCTTGCAATGCCGGGATCGCCGGCGCGGCTGCCGCGCCAAGCCTACCGAGTTCCTTCGCGGCACTCAGGCGTGCGATGACGTCGGGATTCTGCAATTGCCGAATCAGCTTCTGAACCGTGTTTTCGTCGTCCTTTTGCACGACATCCGTTCCTGGAGCGACCGTCAGCGATTGCGTTTGCGTCACACCCGTGCTGGACCGAATCGTAAACTCGAAGTTGCCTGCCTGTGTTGCTCGTGCTTGCCAGGTGACGATGCTCGTCCTGTCCTTGGCGCCAGCGGGTGGCGGCGGGACCGTCACCGTCGTGGGGCCAACCACGCGGATGGCTGCGGGCGGTTCGATGGTCAGCGTCTCGCCCGGCGCGGGATCGTTCACATAGGCCGTGATCGGAAATTCGTCACCGCTTTGGGTGCGTGTCACAGTCGTGGTGCCAATTCTTCCCTCGCTGCTTTTGACGTCGCCAAGGCCGTACGAGAAGCCGATTTCACGCTCTTGATTCTGCTGCAATACGGTTTCGGGCCAATACAACACAACAGCCGAATCGCCGGTCAGATCGCGCAAAGGAACTTCCCAATTCAGGTAGTTGTAACCTGGCCAATGAGTCAGGCAAACACGCCCAGGCGCCTCAATCGGCCCACCGAGTTTTAATGACAGGTGAGCCACCGTGCCAGGTGTTTTCAAATTCGCGACCTCAAGCGCCTGCACGAAGTAAGGAATCGGCCCCTGCGTCGGATAATCAGCCGTCGTCGTCACCAGGCCGGGCAGTCCTGGAACGGTAAACGGCACACCATCGTTCTGACCGATCAGGGTATCGAGCTGCAGACGCAGGCCTACCTGATGCGGCTTGAATTCCTCATTGCGAATCAACCAGCGAACTCGGACCGTATCGCGTGCGCCGGATTGGCTCATTACCGGTTCGAGCAATTGCGTGAAGCGGACGTTGTTCATGATCCAGGTGGATCGTACGCCGCCGTTGGGTAGCGGATTATACGGTTCGACAACTTTGCCGTTCGGATGACCGAGTTCCGTGACCTGGCCATCGATTTTGACAACGGTGGAGTTCGTCGAACCATTTGCGGAAAACGTGAGCTGCTTGCCGTTGCTTACGGTGATGCCAAAGCGAAACCCCTGCATGGCGATTTTTACGCCGGCACCAGGTCCGCCGCCGCCAAGGCAGACAGCGACGCCATACCAGTTGTCATTCTGGGTGGCATTCTGGAAGTAGACGGCTCCCATCGATCCTGGGTTTCGATAAGCCGACAAGCGTGCGGGTTCCGTCTCCCACGAAACGCGAGGCGTTTGGCCATCTTCGATGCGGACCAGATATTTCGTGCCCGCCTTCACGTCAAATGGACCGGTGCCATTCCAGAGAGAATAGGGCCTCGCGGGGTCATTTCGCTTCAGCGCCACCCACACGGTGTGTGAACCCGGCGTGAGTAACGGACCAGCGGTAACCTTGCCGGGATTGTCCGCCTGCAATCGTTCCGGGCCGACGTCCATCCAATTACAGGGAGGCTGCGCCACGCCTTGAGCGTACACCGACGTGGTTAGTGACAATACCAAGGCCGCCAAGGCGAAAGGCGCCGGCGGCTTCAACCAGATTATGATCGAGTTCATTGCGTTCATGGTGTGCTCCTCCGTAAAAATCGTGACATGTCTCGTTTGACAGCAACTTCCACGTTCTCGAGGCGATTCTCATATATCGGAAACCGCACATCGCCTGTAACAAATTCGCACGCCGCTTTGCTCATATTTGGACGGCTGAGGCCTAAATCGAATGGACAACTCCTACTGACGCCTTCACATTCTTCGCGTGCTTGAATCCAGGGGATAGAAGATGCAAAATTGATGCCGTCTTAATTTGATCCGGAGGCGACAGCCGCGAGAAATGCTGATGAAATGTGGAAAGTTTTGTCGCGACCCAAGCGAGCCAGGCCGCGGAAGCGGTTGGTTGAACGCACGATTGTAGATTCAACCTGACGCTTACGCGGTTGGGCTCGCCCGTATCTCAACCGCGGCGTGCTGCTTCGATTGCGGCGATGTCGATCTTCTTCATTGTCATCATCGCGTCGAATGCGCGTTTGGCGGCTGCAGGATCGGGGTCCGTGATGGCTTGCAAGAGAACCACCGGCGTGATCTGCCACGATACGCCCCATTTGTCCTTGCACCAGCCGCACGCGCTTTCTTCCCCGCCGTTGCCGACGATGGCGTTCCAATAGCGATCGGTTTCGGCCTGATCATAGGTTGCGACCTGGAACGAGAATGCTTCATTGTGCTTGAAATGGGGGCCACCATTCAAGCCAACGCATGGAATCCCCATGACGGTAAACTCGACCGCCAGGATGTCGCCCTGCTTCCCCGACGGATTGTCACCCGGCGCGCGGTGTACCGCCCCAACAGAGGAATTGGGGAAAGTCTCTGCATAAAACCGCGCCGCCCCCTCGGCATCGCGATCGTACCAAAGGCAAACCGTGTTCTTCGCTGGCGTTGTCATGGCATTTCCTCGGCCTTAAAAACCCTTGTGCATATTAATGAATTGTAAGTTTCCCGGAGCCTTTACATTCTACTTTTCAGCACGTCATTCTCGTTACTTCGGCCACGCCTTTTTTTCAGATTGGTTCGCTTTGGCTTTGTTCTTGTCTTTTCGAGGTTAGCATGCGACGCAGGATCAACGTTTGTTCCCTTGTTTCTACAAGGATACTGATTGTCGCCGTCCGTTGATGATCTACCCTATTTTCTACTCGGCTTTTCTCTCTTCAATTTCAGTAAACCGAAACAAAACCCAGCTCTGGATTGTGAAAATTTCATAAAAATATCGTGTGCATAATGTGAACAGATACATCGGAGACCTCTCTCATGCGCTTCAGCTTGATGCCGCGCGAGGTGAAATTCTTTGACTTGTTCGAGGAATTCGCAAGAAAACTCACTCAGGCGGCAAAGAAATTCCACGAAATGGTGACGGCCTTTGACAAACTCGAAACTCGCGGCGATGAATTAAAACTCGACGAAGGAGCGTGCGATGCCAGTGTCGAGCAGATAATCAAGGCTCTGGACCGCACCTTCATCACGCCGTTCGACCGCGAGGATATTCACACACTCGCGACCAGTCTCGATGACATCATGGACAACATGGAGAAGACGTCCTACCGGTTGCAAGTGTTTCGCATCGAGAAGCCGACGCCGGAATCGATCAAACTGGCTCATATTATCCTCGATTGCTGCACGCGAGTTGAAGCTGCCATCACCCTGCTGCGCGATATGGGGAACTCGGAGAAGATACATTCGCTCATGCGTGAGATCGGTCAGCTGGAGAACGATGCCGACCGTGTCTATCGAAAAGCCGACGCGGATTTATTTGCGACCCTGGTAATGCCAAACGGGGACACCTTGCACACTTCGGGCTACTCGGAGCATCCGCTCAGGCCGATCACTCCGGTCGATATTTTGACGCTGATCAAGTGGCGCGAGCTTTACGAATGGCTGGAAGAGACCGTGGATGCCTGCAAGTCGGTCGCAAATGTTATCTCGGAAATCGTGGTCAAGGGAACGTAGGGATGCACCTCTTTGAGATGATGAAGCACTTCGGCGAAATCAACTACCTGGCTTTGCCGATCATGGTGCTCCTCCTGATTGGCCTGGCGTTGATATTTGATTTTCTCAACGGCTTGCACGACGCTGCAAACTCCATCGCCACGGTAGTGTCCACGCGCGTACTCACCCCCAAGCAGGCGGTGATATGGGCGGCGTTCTTCAATTTCATTGCCTTTCTCGTCTTTAATCTCGAAGTAGCGGGGACAATTGGCAAGGGTATCATTCACCCCGAAGTCGTGCGGAATTCAAACTCGGTGATCGCCGGCACATTGATCGGTGCATGCGTTTGGAACATTCTGACGTGGTACTGGGGTCTGCCAACGAGCTCCTCGCATGCACTTATCGGCGGCCTAGTCGGTGCTGGCCTGGCATACACCGGGTGGGAATCGCTGGTATGGTGGGGCATCATCAAAACCTGCATCTTCATCGTCGTCGCCCCCTTGGTCGGCTTGACGATGGGATTGGCGATTATCATCGCGGTCTCCTGGATATTCCGAAAAGCCAGGCCGCGGAGTGTCGATTCCACCTTCCGTACGGGCCAACTCCTTTCGGCGGCGCTTTACAGCCTCGGTCACGGAGGCAATGACGCACAGAAGACGATGGGTATCATTCTGCTGTTGCTCATGACGGCTGTGAGCCAAAAGCCGGAAGCTTTCCCGGAGGGTGCAAGTGCCGAGAATCTGAGGGTGCCGCTGGAAGTTGTCCTGGCATGCCATGTCGCGATGGGATTGGGCACGTTGATGGGCGGCTGGCGCATTGTAAAGACGATGGGTCAGCGAATCATTCGCCTTCGTCCCGTGGATGGTTTCTGCGCCGAGACTGGCGCCGCCGTCACGCTCGTTCTGACGATTCTTTTCGGCATCCCTGTCAGTACGACGCACACGATCACCGGCGCCATCGTCGGTGTCGGATCGGTGCAGCGATTCTCCGCAGTACGCTGGGGCGTCGCCGAGCGATTGGTTTGGGCGTGGATCTTCACGATTCCGGGCGCGGCCATTGTTTCTGCTCTGTGCGTATTCCTTTTCGAACTCATCCGGTAGGAATGCGTTTCATCCTTTTCACTGCCCTTCAAATCCTTTTCGGGCAACGCCTCGCTTCGGTTCGTTTCATTTGGCTACTGCGCGGGACGATTTGAGATCCACAACGCCCGCGTGAATTTGTGAAGATGGCACGAAGAATTACTTCATCATTTCTTCACACAATCCTAACAATAAGCCAAAAGTAGATTCACTAAATTACCCCCGATAAGAGTTATGATGACCCAACGATTCTTTGGACAGGAGAGTACCATGAAAAGCCGTTCGCTGGTTCTCGGGTGCGTGATGGCCATCCTGGCCGCTGCCGCGCCGGTTCAAGCCCAGACCAAGGTCGATCCTAAACTGCTTATGTACAAAGCAGTTCAGGGTGTATCGGGCAATTTCAAAAGCATCGGCTCGGACACGATGAATAACGAAATGACTTACTGGGGTGAAGGATTCAACAAGTTCTACCCGAACGTCTCGATCGAGATCGAAGGCAAGGGTTCGACAACTGCGCCGGCGGCGCTCATTGAGGGCACGGCACACGTTGGGCCGATGAGTCGGCCGATGACTGGGCAGGAAATCGACGCCTTCAAAGGTAAGCACGGTTATGCACCGACGGCCCTGCCCACCAGCATCGACATGCTGGCCGTTTATGTCCACAAAGACAACCCGATCAAGCAGCTTACGCTGCAACAGGTCGATGCAATCTTCTCGCGAACGCGCAAAGGCGGCTATCCCAAAGCCATCGACACCTGGGGCGACCTCGGGCTGTCGGGCGAATGGGCGTCGAAGCCGATCGCGCTCTACGGCCGTAATGCCGCGTCGGGAACCTATGGCTACTTCAAGGAAAAAGCGCTCTTCAAAGGCGACTATCGCGATCAGGTCAAGGAACAGCCAGGTAGTTCTTCCGTCGTGCAAGGCATTGCAAGCGACAAATACGCCATGGGCTACAGCGGCATCGGTTACAAGACGGCAGATGTGCGTGCCGTCCCGCTCGCGCTGAATGCCAAGGCCAAGGCGTATCCGGCCGAGGATCAATTCGGCTATAGCGGCGATTATCCGCTGGCTCGCAAGCTGCTCATTTACATCAACTACCAGCCTGGCTCCAAACTCGACCCTGTTCGACGTGAATTCGTGCGCTACCTCTACAGCCAACAGGGGCAGGCCGATGTCGTCAAGTGCGGCTATTTGCCCATGCGTCAGCCACTTGCTCAAAAGGCTTTGGCGTCCGTCGGCATCAGCGAGTAGGCTTGTGCAACAATTGAATCTCGCATGAGGCGGCAGCACGTTTTGTTGCCGCCTCATTTCGCTTCCGAGAGACTTCATGGAACCGAAAAAGAAACATACTCCGCGTGCCCGGCGCGACCGCAAGACAAAAGCGTCCGTGTGGATCACCGAGGTCCTCGCGAAAGGCATCATCTCCGCAGGAGGCATCGGCACGATCGTCGCCGTCGTGACCGTGTGCGTTTTTCTCGTCTGGGTCGCGGCGCCGCTCTTCTTCTCTGCAACAGTCGAGGGCGAACACAAGACGGAAATCAACTGGTCGAAATCCAGCCCGGTGCAGCTTGGCATGGATGAAGATCAGCTCATGTGCTGGGCGCTCTTTCCAGACGGGTCCTTGCAGCTGATTCGAATGGACACGGGCGAATTGCTCAAGAAACAAGTCCTGTTCGAAAATAAAAAGTTGACGTCGGTCTCCTTCACCGCCGGCGGCGAGGAGAGCGTGTTCGGATTCGCCGATGGCTCGGTACAGATGGGAAAGATTCGCTTCAAGACGAGCTTCGTTCAGGACAAAGACCTACCGGAAAACCTCAAGCACCTTACCGCGGCCAAGGCAGGAACGACGGCTCGGTTCAATGACGGTGTCGTCATCAGGACGCCCCAGGATCAGAATCGGCTCCAGGAACTGATTGTCGATCTGAAGAAGCCGGCCGACGCGGACGAACCGGTTCCCGTCCTGCTCATCGATCAAAGCAAAACGACGACCGGCCAGGTCATCGCCGCAATGACCAGCGATGGCAAGCTGCGCCTCAACTCGATTCAGGAAAAAGAGAACTTTGGCACCGGCGAGATCACCTACTTCCTGACGGGAAGCGATCTACCCTACCAGGAACCTGCGGGCAAAGGGCCGCCGCTGCAGCTTTGTACCTCGGCGGAGGGAGACCAAATATTTCTGTTCTGGAAAGATGGCCATCTCGTGCGAATCGACGCCCGCGACAAGGAAAAACCCGTCGTCGCCGAGACGATCAACGTGCTGGAGGACTCGTCCCTTCACGTGACCGTCGTGCGAAGCCTGATCGGCAAGGGTACGATTCTCGTCGGTGATTCCTCCGGCAGAGTGCGAGCCTGGTTCTACACGCCATCCAACGACGGCGGCAAAATGGTGTGCGGCCACGATCTGCCAGGACCGAATTCCAGCGTCGTCAGCCTCGCCGTTTCGGATCGGTCTCGCCTCACCGCCGTGGCCTATGCAAACGGCAAGGCACGGCTCATTTATGTCACAAGCGAACGCGTAATGACGGAATTCGATCTGGAAGGCCAACAGCCGAGCAACATCGTCCTCGCGCCCAAGGATGATGGCATGGCTGTTTCGTCGGCCAAGGGGCTTTGGCAATGGTCGTTCGACAAAGGCCATCCAGAGGTCACGCCAAAGGTTCTGTTTTCCAAGGTCTGGTATGAGACTTATCCGCGACCCGAATTCGTTTGGCAATCCTCAGGCGGAACGACGGGATTCGAGCCGAAGTTCAGCCTGATCCCGCTGATCTTTGGCACGCTCAAGGCCAGCTTCTATTCGCTGCTCTTCGGCGTGCCCCTGGCACTGCTCGCCGCGATTTACACAAGCGAATTCCTGAGCCCGCGTGTCAAAATCGTGGTAAAGCCGTCGATCGAACTCATGGCGAGCCTGCCCAGCGTCGTACTCGGCTTCCTCGCCGGTCTCGTTTTCGCGCAGTTCGTGGAAGGCATCGTGCCCGCGGTGATTGCGTGTATGTTCACGATTCCACTCTCCTTTCTCCTGGGGGCATACCTCTGGCAATTGGCGCCTGACAAAGTCACGCAAGTGCTGGCAAAATGGCGATTCGGCTTCATTTGCCTGGTACTTCCGATCGGCCTGATGATGGCGATGCCCGCCGGATTGTTAATGGAGACGTTGCTTTTCGCCGGTAGCATCCGCGGTTGGCTCGCCGGTCATGAAGGAAGCCCGGTCGGCGGCTGGCTTCTTCTCATGCTGCCCTTGAGTGCGATTCTCAGCCTGATTCTTGTGGTGCGATTCGTGAATCCCTGGATTCGCTCGCGGACGGTTGACATGAGCCGATTCGCCATCGGATTTGTTGACCTAATAAAGTTTCTCGTCGGCTGTGTATTTACCGTCGGCATCGCCTGGATTATTGGGTTGATGCTTTCCGCAATCGGTTGGGATCCTCGCGGTCCGCTTGTTGGCCCCTACTCGCAACGCAACGCCCTGGTGGTGGGGTTCATCATGGGCTTTGCGATCATCCCGATCATTTACACGATCGCTGAAGACGCGTTGTCCGCCGTTCCCGAACACTTGCGCGCGGGATCGTTGGCGGCCGGGGCGACGCAATGGCAGACCGCTGTTCGCATCATCATCCCGACCGCCATGAGCGGCTTATTCTCCGCCGTGATGATCGGTCTCGGCCGCGCGGTCGGCGAAACGATGATCGTGTTGATGGCGACGGGCAACACGCCGGTCATGGAATGGAGCATTTTTAACGGATTTCGCACGCTGTCGGCGAACATCGCTGTGGAGTTGCCTGAAGCAGTACGCGACAGCACGCATTACCGCACGCTCTTTCTTGCCGCACTGACGCTCTTCGTTATTACATTCGTGCTGAATACATTTGCGGAAATCGTGCGTCTACGATTTCGCCGGAGGGCCTATCAGCTATGAGTGCCCCCATGACCGACGCCCCCGCCGCTCCAAGTTCGGCGCCCGAAAAAAAGCCTCGCGCCCGCCGCAAGCGCTGGGGTACGTCATTGCTTGCCTATGGCGAACCCTCGGTCTGGCTTACCGGCGGCGCCCTTGCGGTCGCAATCGCCATGATCGTTGGCTTGCTCGCGCTGATCTTTTACCAGGGCGCGGCTACCTTCTGGCCTAAGGATCTCGTGCAAATTCGCACGGTGGACGGCAAAGTATTCCTCGGCGAAATCACGCGTGAGGAAACCTACAAACCCGAACCGGCAGCGTTCGATTCCCTGCCGCCGGCAACCAAGGAAAAGGCCATTCAGGACGTAACGAACGCGGGCGGAATGGTTCGTAGACGTTTGTTGCGTACGGGTAACTTCGAGTCGACCGGGACGCATCACCACTGGATCAGCGATTTTCAAATCGCCGAGGAAACGCACCCAGAGTGGGGCCTCGTCATCGAACGCACCGGTTGGGGCAATTTCTACGGCAGTCCCAAGGCTTTCAACGTGAACGGCGAGAAGACCGGATCGGACGCGGCTTCGTCATGGACGGAATTCAACGCTCACACGAGGGAAGTCATCGAACGGCTAGAAAAGCGGATTCACCTGGAGCGCCACGCCATCGGCGCCATCAGCCGACAGCAAGACGATGCACGCTTGGCAGTCAAGCAAGCCGAGATCAGCTATGGCAAGGCTTCCCCGCAGCACGAAGCTGCGCTGAAGGACTTCGACGAGACTATTCAACGCTGCACATTGGAAGACAAGCAGATCAAGAACGAAATCGCGTCTTTGAATTCAAAAAATGACGCATTCAAAATGACCATCGAGACAGCGGACGGAAAAGAAAAGGTTCTGCCGCTGACGACGATCGTGCGAGCGTATCCCGCGAATCAACTCGGCTTCTGGGACAAGGTCGGCATCTACTTCTCCCGGTGGGGCGAGTTTCTCGTCGATCGGCCCCGCGAGTCGAACACCGAAGGCGGCGTGCTGCCGGCGATCTGGGGCACGGTCGCGCTGACGCTGCTGCTCTCGCTCGCCGTCGTGCCGTTCGGCGTCTTGGCGGCCTTGTACCTTCGAGAGTACGCCAAGTCGGGCGTCATCATCAGTGCCGTTCGCATCGCGATCAACAACCTGGCCGGTGTACCGAGCATCGTATTCGGCGTCTTCGGCATGGGCTTTTTCTGTTACCTCCTGGGCAAATTCGTTGACAAAGGGCCGCGCGGACTGCAAATCGAGGCGATGCCCTCCGGAGCGTGGTGGGTATGCGTTGCCGTCACCGTCGTTCTGGGTGTCGCGGCGTTTCTCGTGGGCGTGTCCGGACCGACCAAGACGAACACGTCGCCGCTGCGGAAATATGCAGGCAGTTGCTCTATGTGTCTGTGGATAGTCAGTCTGGCATTGCTCGTGTATCTGATCGTGAAGTCGCCGTTTTTCAGCGGTTTTTATGAAGCGAACGAAGGACCGGTGTTCGGCACGGGCGGGATTTTCTGGGCCTCGCTCACGCTTGCCTTGTTGACGGTTCCCGTCGTCATTGTCGCGACGGAGGAGGCTCTGGCGGCAGTGCCGAATTCGATGCGTGAAGGCTCCTACGCCTGCGGCGCCAGCAAGTGGCAGACGATCTACCGGATCGTGCTCCCGCGAGCGATGCCGGGCATCATGACCGGAATGATCTTGGCGATGGCACGCGGCGCCGGCGAGGTGGCCCCGATCATGCTCGTCGGTGCGGTCAAGTTGGCCCCGCATCTCGCGGTCGACGGCGTCTTTCCTTACCTTCACCCGTCGCGCAGCTTCATGCACCTGGGATTCCACATCTACGATGTCGGATTCCAAAGCCCCAACAGCGAAGCCGCCAGGCCGATGGTTTACACCACGACCCTGCTGCTCATCGCGATCGTCGCCCTGCTGAACTTGACTGCCGTCTGGCTGCGATCCAGGCTGCGCCGCCGATTCAAGACGAGCCAATTTTAACGGAGCGGACTTATGACTACGCCTCAGCCGGCCACGATGAATTCGACCGACGCTTATTCACAGAAGCCGACGAACCTTCTCGCGTCTCTCAACAGCGAGACTGCCAAGCCGCGGCAACCCAACGAGAACTCGCGCCTGCTCGCGATCGGCAGAGGCGAGATCGTCCCGGCGTTCATCCACGAGGAACTGAAGCACGTCGACGCCGTGTTGACCATCGACAACTTTCGCCTTTGGTATGACAAAAAGCAGGCGTTATACGACGTCCACCTGAAGATTCCACGCGGGCAAGTCACCGCGCTCATCGGTCCTTCCGGCTGTGGGAAATCGACCCTGCTGCGATCCGTCAATCGGCTGAACGACCTTGTCGACAGCGTGCGCATTCAAGGCGAGATGCACCTTAACGGCGACCCGATCTATCGCTCCTCCGTGGACGTCATCGAACTGCGCAAGCGGATGGGCATGGTGTTCCAGAAGCCGAATCCATTTCCCATGAGCATCTTTGAAAACGTCGTCTATCCGCTACGCATCGATGGCGAACGCAATCGCGCGCGGCTGGAAGAGGTATGCGAAAGCAGCTTGCGCGGCGCTGCGTTGTGGGAAGAAGTCAAGGATCGGCTCAACGACAGCGGACTCGCACTCTCCGGCGGCCAACAGCAGCGCCTTTGCATCGCCCGCGCCATTGCCGGCGATCCGGAAGTGCTCCTTCTCGACGAGCCATGCTCGGCGCTCGATCCCATCGCCACGGGAAAGGTGGAAGATCTGATTCAGGAACTGAAGGGAAATTATTCCGTGCTGATCGTCACTCACAACATGCAACAAGCGGCCCGCGTGAGCGACTATACGGCATTCATGTATCTCGGGCAGGTGATTGAATTCGGACCGACGAGCAAGCTATTTACCAATCCGCACCTGGCCGAAACCGGCGACTACCTGACGGGAAGATTCGGGTGACCCTAATTATATAAGGAGATTCCAATGCGTCGCACTTGTAGGACGATCGTCACGGGCCTGATCAGTATCGTGTTATTCGCTTGGGTGGGAACGCCCTCCGCGGAGGCTCAGATTTTTCGCAGACTCTGGCAGCGATTCATGCATCCGATACCGCCCTACGAAATTATCGAACCGGTAAAAGGTGTCGAAACACCCAAATCGCTCGAAACGCCGAAGAGCGATCCGAAGATCCCGGCCATCGTGGAAGAATTCCCGGAAACGCCCAAGAAGCCGTTTCTCCCGAAACTGACGGAGACGCCAAAGAAGGTGTCGTTGCCCTCGCGCCCAGGCTTCGTGACCATCGAGGCGGAAGGCCGCTGGTGGGTGTTCCGCACGGGCAGCAAGGATCTCGCAGCATTCAAGAAGATAGGCGAACCCGAGAAAAGCGTCATTCGCATCAATGCCGCGCCGGTCAATGTGACTCTCAAGGCGCCGGACACTGCCACCTTGGAAGAATATCTGACCGCCAAACCGGGATTTATGACGAAATTCGAAGAAGGCCGACTGTGGATTTTTAAGCAGGGTTCAAAAGAATACGACTTTTTCCTAAAGCATGGCGAACTTGAGAAACACGTGATCCGCATCGGCGCCGGCCCGCGCGGCATGACTCTAAGAGCCCCTGATGCCGCGACAATCGAAGCCTACAAAAAGGCGCCGGATCGATAAGGCAACTGAGGTGTGAACTCCGGATTGTGTCGCCATGATTTCTGCGACGCAATCCGATCGTGCGAGGCGTTTCTACTTACGAATCATGTCGAAGCATCTGGAACGCGACCTGGGTTATCTACAGCGAAGCCTCGTGTCCGCGGCCCGTTTCGTCGAGCGGGCCATTCAGAAATCACTTCGATCACTTCACGGGCGCGACCCGATACTCGCACAAGAGGTCATCGACGAAGATTTCACGATCGACCTGGAAGAAATACATATCGAGGAAGAATGCCTGAAGGTGCTCGCCCTCCATCAACCGGTGGCAGCCGATCTTCGACGCGTCATGTCAATCTTGAAGATGAATCTGGAAATCGAGCGAATCGCCGACCTGGCGGAAAGCATCGCCGAACGCTCGCTGAACATTCAATTCGGACACGCCATCTCGATCCCCGCGGACCTTCGCAAAATGTCGGACGTGGCTACGTCGATGCTGCGGCTCGCGGTCGATGCGTTCGTCGATTTGAACACGGAACTCGCCCGCACGGTCTGCCGGCTCGATGATCAGGTGGACGAATTCGAATCCGTGATCATTGCCGAACTCGTTCGCCTGATGAAGGAACGAGCCGAGCTGGTAGAACCTGGCCTCTCGCTTTACGCGATCACGCGGCACATCGAGCGAATTGCTGACCACGCGACGAACATCGCCGAGGATGTGATGTACCTTGTACAAGGAAAGATCGTTCGGCACCACGCCGAGGCCAAGTAGCACGTTGCACGACGCGGATCCTTGAGTCGCCAGACGATTCCCGCCAAGCAAATCGCAACCACGCCCGTGACAAAATATCTTACCTCCCTGGACGAAATGCGCGCCTTTCGCGGACTGGCATCGAGCCTGGTTAGTGACTCAATACATGGGTCAGCCAGGCTCGTGACAGCCCCCGGACACAGGTGCAACCATGAGCTTTCGACTATTCATCGCCAGCCTGGCTTTTTGTGCGTTCAATTCTGGATTCGTTTTTGCCCAAGCACCCTTGCACGCGAATGCGACTACTCAGGCTTCCAGGGTTTTGTTTCTCCTTGACGAGGAGGCCGTTTTCGGCGCTGGTCACGCTGCCGTGTTGGTCGGCGATCAGAGCGGTTGGGATTATTTCAGCTTCGGGCCGCAAACGCAGAAAAAGTCAGAAAACTTTCTGGTTCACCAGCACTTCGACACCTTGGCTGAAGCACGAGAATCCAAAGATCTGCGGCGTTACAACAAGTACCTATCCTGGAGCAGCAAACGCCCGCACTCGGCGAACGCTGTCCGCCAGCGCGTCTTGAAAGTTTGGGATCACTCCAGGTACGATCTTCTGACCCGAAATTGTTTCACGATGGTGGCCGATACGCTTCAGGCTGGATCCTTCAATATCGACCCGAACAACCCCGTCCCGTTCGCGGCCTTCAGCATCAATATCAAGTTCGCAGATGGCCACGGTTCCTGGCCAAACGTAGAACGTTGATTCGTCTTCGAGCGCTCGGGTAGGATCAGTTCGTGGTAAAGCTCGTCACCTGTACGCCAGCCGTGGTGCGGATACCGGACTTGCCGGAGCTAATCGACGTATCCGTGACGGCGACTGCAGTCACGCCGTCCGTCTTGAGAGTCAGGCTCGAGCCGATCGTATTGAATTCAATCAGACCGCCGAACGAACCGAGGCTCTTGATGCCCAGCAACGACCAGGTTCCGCCCACGTTTTTGTAAATGGCCGCGGTGTACTGCCCATTGACGAAGCCCACAGCTCCCCAGTACATATCGGAATCGCCTGAACCGGAGTAGCGTGCCACCAGACCGAAATACTGATTGGGCGGAATGACCACGCCTGTTGCCGTGATCCTGGCGTCGGCCTGAGCCGCATTGATCGTGGCCAGGTTCAGACTCGAAAGGCCAGTGGCGAGGCCGGCATTTACGTCGAAAGCGCCGACTTGATCCTTCCATACCAGACCAAGTTCCCTGCCGGCACTCGTCTGGGAATTGGTCGCGGCGTCATAGCCTGTCGAGAAATCGTCAGTAACGGAAACCGGTGATGCCGGGACAATCAACGGCGTTCGCAGACTTGCCGTGAAACCGATCGGCGTTCCCGTGAATACCACGCCCTGCGTGGACCGAATACCGACGGAGCCTGTCTTCAATGCGGAATCAGACGCGGAGACAGCCCAGGCGTTGTTGACGAAGAACTTGAGGCTATCACTGACAACCTCGAAACGCAGGTTCTGCGTTCCCGAAATGAAGCCAATGTTCCTGCTGCTAAGCAACGTCCATGTGCCGGCCAGATTGCGATAGATGACCGCCGTGCCCGTGCCGTCGATGTTGAGCGTCAGGCCGGCCCAGTACATGTTCGTATCGCCGACGCCGGTGTAACGAGCCGCCAGACCTGCCCATTGACCGACTGGTAACGTCTTTGCGGAACCCGAGACCACCACATCCGCTTGCGATACGCCGTTGAGCGTGGCGAAGGCCAATCCGGTGTTGGTGGTAAGAGTCTGAATGCCTGACGTGGTATCGAGCGTGAAGTTGCCAACGTTCTCACGCCAATTCAGGCCAAGTTGATTCGCAATAGCGGCATTCGTTGACGAGAAGCTGTCGCTATATGCGGTTGGTGAAAGTGTCGGCGTCGTCAAGGCGGCATGGACGTTAGCGGTGAATGCCGAGGAGGCGACACCCTGCGTCGAACGCAAGCCGACGGAACCCGTCGTCAACGCGGAATCGTTTGCCGAGACAGCCCAGGCGCCGTTTACGAAGAACTTGAGGCTGTCATTGACGACCTCAAACCGGAGATTCTGTGTTCCGGAGATGGCGCCGATATTCCTGGTGCTCAGGAGCGTCCAGGCGCCGCCGAGGTTGCGATAGAGCATCGCCGTACCGGTGCCGTCGGCATTTTTCGTCAGGCCGGCCCAGTACATATTCGTATCCCCCGGACCGGAGTAGCGAGCCACCAGGCCACCGTATTGGCCCGTTGCAAGGGTCACTGTGTCGGTCACCACGACGTCGGCCGCGGACACGCCGTATACCGTCGCTAGATCCAGACCTGTGATGCTGGTCAGCTTTTGCGAAACCGTGTCGATTGCGTAGGAGCCGACGTTCTGACGCCAGTATTGGTCATAGACAGTTGCGTTATCGAACGATTCGGAGAATCCTGATGCCAAAGAGACTGGCCCCGTCAGCAGGCCCGCAGTGAAGGGCGACGTGTCGGTCCAGACAACGCCCTGCGTGGAACGGAGACCAACCGAACCGGTTTTCAGCGCTGAATCATTCGTAAAGATGGACATCGTGTCGTTGACGTACATCGTCAGGTTGGTGCCGATCACCTCGAAACGCAATTTCTCCGATACTCCGGTTAGGTTGTTCACCGTTCCAGATTTCAGCAGCATCCAAACACCATTCAGATTGCGGAAGAGGTACGTGGTTCCGGTTCCGTCGGCATTCTTCAGCAATCCTGCCCAGTACATATTCGAATCGCCTGGGCCGGAGTAACGAGCGACGAGACCGGCGTATTGCCCTGCACTTATCTTGACGCTATCGGATACCACAACGTCGGCGACCGACAGGCCATTGAGTGTGACGACATCCAGGCCCGTGGTGCTGGTCAAGGTTCGCGTGCTGGTGTTGAGAACGAAGGCGCCGAGATTTTGCCGCCAATTCACTCCAAAATTGACCGCGTCGGAGAACGGCTCGGTGAATGCCGTCGGCGTCAGTGTGACCGGACTGCTTATCGTGGACGCGACAAAAGAAGGTGAACCGGACCAGATCACATTCTTCGTCGAACGCAGACCAACGGTTCCCGTCGTCAACGCTGAATCATTGGCGAATACCGACAACTGGTTGTTGATGAAGAACGATAGGTAGGTGCCGATCACCTCGAAACGCAGAGCCTGGGTTCCAGTAATCGTGCCGATGTTCTTGCTGGCGAGCAAGGTCCAGATGCCGTTCAGATTTCGGAAAAGGTAAGCACTGCCCGTGCCGTCGGCATTTTTGCCGAGCCCGGCCCAGTACATGTTGGTATCTCCCGAGCCAGAATAACGAGCAACGAGGCCCGCATACTGGCCCACAGGAATCGTCACGCTATCGGCGACCACCACGTCGGACTGCAACACGCCATTGAGCGTTGCCACATTTAGGTTGTCGTTGCTAAGGAGCTGATTTCCCGAAACGCTGAAGTTGCCCAGGCGATCCGTCCAGTTGCGGCCAATCTGACCATTAGCCGTGGACGCAAACGCATCCGAATAAGGCGACGACAGGTTCGTCGTCAACGGCGTGATGGCGTTGGCAGAGAAAGCAGCGTAGCTGGCGGCCGAGGTATTCGACGTGTAAGCACGCAATCCGATCATGCTGGTTCCTGAGCCCGAGAGAGCGGCATCACTAGCCCAGACTTTCAGGGTGTTGTTCACGAACAATTTGAGCGAATCATTGAAGACTTCGAATCGCAATGTTTGTGCGCTCATGGTGACTGTGCCGAGGCTCTGCGTGGCGAGAAGAGTCCACACGCCGTTAAGGTTGCGGTAGATCGTCGCTGCCATCGATCCCGATCCGTCAGCGTAGATCGCGCCGAGATACATGTTCGTGTCGCCAACACCCTGGTATCGAGCTACAAGCCCAGAGATCTGAACGCCGCTCAGCGAGCCGAAGCTAACATTGGCCTGGACGGAGACGTTCGCCGCCGACACGCCATTGAGCGCTGCTATGTTGAGGCCGGTGTTGGCCACGCCGGTTGAATTCGTTCCGTTGGTCGAAAATCCGCCGAGGGTCGGCGTCCATTGGGGACCAAGGAACGGCGCGGAGGCGCGGTTAAAGTTATCCGTGGCAGGCAGGCTCGCGTTCGTAGTCACGAGGACGTAGAACGTCGTGCTCGTCGTCACTCCGCGGCTGTCTGTCACGCTTACCGTTATCATCGCGGTTCCCGTGGAACCGGACGTCGGCTGAATCGTCAGGGCACGGCCCGAACCGCCCGTTGAAGCAAGCGAAAGATTGCTATCGGGCACCAGGAGCTGATTGTTGGAGGTTGTCATCACGTTCAAACTGTTCGGCCCGTCCTCCACGTCGTTGACTGAGAAATTAACGGTCAACGAGGAATTCTGAGCCATGATCCGATCGGCAAGGACGCCCGTGCTAGCCGTGGAATTGTTGATGGTCGGAGCATAGTTGTAAGGGGCAGTGACTCCAAGCGTGACAGTGGTGCTCGTGGTGCCGTAGGAGTTCTGCGCGGAAAGAACAATCTGCATCTGTCCAGAGAACGGAACCAAGGTGGAGTTGTTCTGAATGACGATATTGCTGTTCACAAGATCGAGGCTGACACTCAGGTTTGGGGTTCCACCCGTAAAACTTTGCGAGGCGATGCTATAACTCACCGAGACCGCGCCGCCATTCGGGTCGGCTGCCCGGAAAGGCACCACAATATTCGATTGATAGTACGGCATCGACGCGGAGCTTCCCTGCGGAAGCACCACGACTGGGAGTCCGCCCGTTGTCGTCGTCACACTGGAACCGGCGCCACCCGCAAGGCGTCCGCCATTGGTGAAACTGAAGGACGCCGCACCCGTGCTGGGGGCGAAGTTGCCAGTGCCGATGTAAGCCGCCAAAACGGTGTAGTTGCCATTTACCAGCGATGAACCGGAGTAAACCGCTTTTCCGGAAGAATCCAGCGAGACCCCCGAGGCAACGAGGACATTATTGATGTAGAAGGCAACGGTTCCAGCCGGAACGCCGGCGTTGAGGATTGCGGGAGACACCGTCGCTGTAATGTTGACGCTGACCGCGCCAAGCGCGACGGCGACGGCCGTGCTCGATGCGCTCTGGGCGACGGCGAAGCTCAGGTTATTCGATACGTTGGAGTTGAAGTTCGCGTTTCCGTTGTAGGTCGCGGTAATCGAGTACGTACCCGAATTCAACGCAGTGGAAATCTGGGCGACGCCGCTGCTATCCACGTTGCCATTGAGGGTGAGGATCGAGCTGCCATTGTTGAACTGGAACGTTACCGTGCCGCCTGGAATCGCTGCTCCGGGCGGGACTCCCGTCACGGCGGCCTTGAACACCACGGTTTGCCCAACGATCGCCGACGCTGGCAAAGCGGACAGAGCAACCGACGTGTTCGCTTTCGAGACCAGGACACCAGCGCTTCCGCCGACGGACCCGGCACTCAC
Organism: uncultured Singulisphaera sp.; assembly: GCA_964484265.1. Lineage (GTDB taxonomy): Bacteria > Planctomycetota > Planctomycetia > Gemmatales > Gemmataceae > SIAQ01. Next base: position 88,761 of record CAZAFH010000005.1, on the reverse strand, counting down.
GGAGACAGACTGGCTGCCAGCGGTCACGAAGGCCGCCTGATTGGTGAACACGTGAATGCCGTTATCCGTGGATTGGAATTGGTAATCGGCCGGCAGCGTCAGCGAACCGTCGGAACTCGAGAAATGCACGGTTCCGGTGTAACCCACGGCCACGTTGTTTAGAGAATCAAGGGCAGTTACCACGATATCGAATCGCTCATTGACCAGACTGCCGGTGGGCACCGACACGCTGAAGTGCGTGGCTGCGCTTGCACCGATGTTGAACGAAGTCGAGGTCGCGATTCCCAATCCGCCATCCGCGGCTCGAAGCGTGTAGCCTAGTCCCGACTTGTCGATCGAAAGATTGCCGAAGCTAGCGACGCCGTTGATGGCTCCCACCGTGGTACTGCCGCTCAGAACGCCACTGCTTGGATTATTGGCGATAGTCAAGGTTACATTCGACGAATCGGTGACGACTAGGTTGTCAAATGGATCGAGCACACGCACACGAATCGCCGGGCTAATTGCGACGCCAGCCGAGGCATTCGTTGGTTGTTGCTCGAACGCCAGGTGAGTCGCGACATTCGGACTCACCTGGTAGCTGTTCGACGAAGCACTGGTGAGAGCGGGCGACGTCGCGCTCGTCTGCAACGTATACGCGCCGGCTGTGTTAACGATCAAATTCGTAAACGTCGCAATTCCACTGCTCACCGTCGCGCTCGTGACGCTGCTCGGGGCGAACACCGCGCTTGGCGGACCACTGGCAATGGCGATGCTCAAGGTTGTCAAGCTATCACCCGTTTCGATATTCCCGTAGGCGTCCTTGAGAATCGCCGTCACCGCCGTGCCGATGGCGACGCCCGCAGTGGTGTTCGTCGGCTGCGATCCAAACACGATCTGCGTGGCTACATTCGGACTGACCACGAAGCTACTGGAATCGATACTGCTCAGCACGGGCGACAGATCGCTGGCCCGTAGCGCGTAGGTGCCTGCGGTATTGAGCGTGAGGTTCGCGAATGTACCGACGCCGGCACTGACTTGCACCGACAGCGTGCTGCTGCCGGCAAATACACCACCCGCCGGCCCGCTGGAAATCGCGATACTCAATGTGGAACTGTTATCTCCCGTCTCGACGTTGCCGTAAGCGTCCTTGAGAATCGCAGTGACCGCCGAACCAATGACAACTCCCGCCGTCATATTGGTCGGCTGGACACCAAACACCAATTGCGTCGCCACATTCGGACTCACGACGAAGCTATTCGAGGCAACACTGGTCAGAATTGGCGAGGCATCGCTGGTCTGCAACGTATACGTGCCGGCAGTATTGAACTGCAGCGTGGCAAAGGTCGCCACACCGGCACTGACCACGGCAGTCGTCGTGCTGCCGCTGGCGAAGCCCGCTCCGGAAGGACCGCTGGCAATGGCGATGCTGATGCTCGAGGTGTAGTCAGATGTTTCGACGTTGCCGTATGCATCCTTGAGAATCGCGGTAACTGCCGACCCGAGCGCGACGCCTGCGGTGGAATTGGTCGGCTGGACGCCGAAGACCAATTGCGTGGGCGCCGACGGACTGACCACGAAGCTTGCGGATGCAGCACTCGTCAATGCCAGAGCTGTGTCGGCAGTCTGCAGCGTGTACGTGCCTGCCGTGTTCAGCATGAGGTTTGTAAAGGTCGCCACGCCGCCGCTTACGATCGCCGAGACGGTGCTGCCACTGGCAAAGACCGCGCCGGGCGGCCCGCTAGCGATGGCGACGCTCAATGTAGAGGTATTATCCAGCGTCTCCACATTTCCATAGGTGTCTTTTAGTATCGCAGTCACCGCTGGATTGAGAATCACCCCAGCGATGCTATTCGTCGGCTGTTGGCCGAACACAACCTGCGTGGCCACGTTCGGACTGATGACGAAACTGCTGGAGGCTGCACTGGTGAGCGCCAGGGTGACGGCGCTTGCCTGCACGGTATACGTCCCCGCAGTGTTCAGCGTCAGGTTGTTGAAGGTCGCCACGCCGTTGCTGACGGTCGCGCTCAACGTGCTGCCGCCCGTGAACGGCGCGCCAGCAGGTCCGCTGGCGATCGCGAGGCTCACACTCGTCGCGCTATCGGTCGTCAGGATGTTGCCGAAGGTGTCTTTCAACATCGCCGTGACCGTGGCCATTTGTACGCCAGCCGTCGTGCTTATCGGCTGCACGCTGAAGACCAACTGCGTGGCCGTGTTCGGGCTGACTACGAAAGCGTTGGAGGCCGCGCTCGCAAGAACTGGCGAGGCATCGCTGACGCGTACCGTGTACGTGCCCGCCGTGTTGAGCGTCAGGTTGGTGAAGGTCGCCACGCCTGCATTTACTGTCGCCGAGATCGTGCTTCCGCTGGCGAACGAGGCCCCCGCCGGGCCGCTGGCGATGGCGATCGTCAGTTGGGAAACGCTGTCGCCCGTTTCAATATTGCCGTACGCATCTTTGAGTATCGCAGTAACAGGCGTGCCAATGCTAACGCCGGCGAGCGTATTGGTCGGCTGTTGCCCAAACACGATCTGCGTGGCAACGTTCGGGCTTACCACGAAACTACTCGAGGCGGAACTGCTCAACGCGGGCGACGCATTGCTAACTTGCACTGTATAGGTTCCAGCCGTGTTGAACGTCAGGCTCGTGAATGTCGCCACTCCGGCGTTGACCACGGCGGCCGAGGTGCTGCCGCTCGCGAACGATGCACCGGATGGGCCGCTCGCGATGGCGATATTCAAGGTTGAGGCGCTATCGTTTGTCGTGATGTTGCCATAGGCGTCTTTCAGGATCGCCGTCACCGACGATCCGAGCGCGACGCCGGCAAGCGTGTTGGTTGGCTGCTGTCCGAACACAATCTGGGTGGCAACGTTCGGGCTTACCACGAAGCTGCTCGAAGCCGAGGTAGTTAGTACCGGAGAAGGATTGCTGGCTTGAAGTGTGTACGTTCCCGCCGTCTCAAAGATCAGCGTCGTAAACGTGGCTACGCCGGCATTGACGGTAGCCGTCAGCGTGCTTCCACTGGCGATTGCCGCCCCGGCAGGTCCGCTGGAGATCGCGAGGCTCACCTGCGACGAATTATCACCTGTCCGGATGTTTCCATAAGTATCCTTGAGGATCGCCGTCACTGCGGCCCCCAATGCAACGCCAGCCGTCGTGTTCGTCGGCTGAACGCCGAAAACCAGTTGCGTCGCGGCGTTCGGGATGACGACAAAGCTGTTGGACGAGGCACTCGTCAGTGCCGGCGAAAGGGTACTGGCCTGTAACGTATAGGTTCCGGCCGTGTTGAAGGTCAGCGTGGCGAACGTAGCAACACCAGCGTTCACAGTAGCGGTGACCGTACTACCGCTCGCGAAGGCAGATCCGGCCGGTCCGCTTGCGATGGCGAGGCTCAGGCTTGATGCGTTGTCGCCGGTCTCGACGTTGCCGTAGGCGTCTTTGAGGATGGCCGTCACGGCCGAACCCAGAGCCACGCCTGCGACCGTATTCGTCGGCTGTTGGCCGAACACAACCTGCGTGGCCACGTTCGGACTGATGACGAAACTGCTGGAGGCTGCACTGGTGAGCGCCAGGGTGACGGCGCTTGCCTGCACGGTATACGTCCCCGCAGTGTTCAGCGTCAGGTTGTTGAAGGTCGCCACGCCGTTGCTGACGGTCGCGCTCAACGTGCTGCCGCCCGTGAACGGCGCGCCAGCAGGTCCGCTGGCGATCGCGAGGCTCACACTCGTCGCGCTATCGGTCGTCAGGATGTTGCCGAAGGTGTCTTTCAACATCGCCGTGACCGTGGCCATTTGTACGCCAGCCGTCGTGCTTATCGGCTGCACGCTGAAGACCAACTGCGTGGCCGTGTTCGGGCTGACTACGAAAGCGTTGGAGGCCGCGCTCGCAAGAACTGGCGAGGCATCGCTGACGCGTACCGTGTACGTGCCCGCCGTGTTGAGCGTCAGGTTGGTGAAGGTCGCCACGCCTGCATTTACTGTCGCCGAGATCGTGCTTCCGCTGGCGAACGAGGCCCCCGCCGGGCCGCTGGCGATGGCGATCGTCAGTTGGGAAACGCTGTCGCCCGTTTCAATATTGCCGTACGCATCTTTGAGTATCGCAGTAACAGGCGTGCCAATGCTAACGCCGGCGAGCGTATTGGTCGGCTGTTGCCCAAACACGATCTGCGTGGCAACGTTCGGGCTGACGACGAAGTTATTCGACAGACTACTGACGAGAGCCGGCGTGGCACTGCTGACCTGCAGTCGGTACGTGCCGGCTGTGTCGAGCCGCAGATTCGTAAAGGTCGCCACACCGCCGCTAACCGTCGCTGTAACAGTGCTGCCACTGGCAAATGCGGAGCCTGCCGGACCGCTGGCGATCGCAATCGTCAGGCTGGAGGTGTTGTCCAGAGTTTCGAGGTTTCCATAGACATCCTTCAACATCGCCGTCACGAGCGGCGAGAGACCTACGCCGGCAAGCGTGTCGGTAGGTTGCTGGCCGAAAATGAGCTGAGTCGCAGCATTCGGAACGACGACGAAACTGCTCGATGCCGACGACGTAAAGGAATGCGCCGTGTCGATCACCTGGAGCGTGTAGGTTCCGGCCATGTTGAAAATCAGCGACGAGAACGTCGCAACGCCGCCGCTGACCGTCGCGGTAACAGTGCTGCCGCTGGCAAAGGCGCCGCCGCTCGGACCGCTGGCGATGGCGATCGTGATCTGCGTCGAATTGTCGCCAGTTTCGATGTTGCCATAAATGTCTCGGATCGCAGCCGTCACCGGTTGCGCCATGGCCACGCTTGCTGTCGTATTCGTCGGCTGGCCTTGAATCACCAGATGGTTGGCCGTTGTCGGAGCGATCGTGAAACTGATCGAAGTGGTAGTCGGATTGTTGACACTATTGTCTGTCGCACGCAGGGTGTACGTTCCCGCGGTGGTAATCGTCAGCCCGCTGAAAGAAGCTTCACCGGCGACGGCTGAGAGCGTCGTGAAGCCACCGGTAAGCGAGGCGCCGCTTGGCCCGCTGGCAATGGAAAGCGTAATGGCCGAAGTATCGCTCGTAACCACGTCGCCGAACTGATCAAGAACTTGAACGGCGATGACCGGGTTAAACGCCTGACCGGCAAAGGAACTGATCGGCTGCACGCTGAACGCCAGGTGGTCGGCCGCGGCGTTGCGGATATTGAAAGCGACGGAATCCGCAACAGACAAGGATCCATTCAAGGCACGCAATTTGTAACCCGTGCCTGGGTTGTTTATGGAGATGTCGTTGAAAGTCGCCACGCCGCCGCTGGTGGCTCGGGTCGTCGTGCCAGCCAACGTGCCGCCTGCCGGATTCGTGCTAATGAGCAAGCTGACGAACGACGAGCCTGCCGTTACGAGGTTTCCGAACTGGTCCTCCACCAACACCGTGAAGGTTGGGCTGATCGCCGCTCCCGAGTTTGCCGCTGTCGGTTGTTGCCCGAATACGAGTTGTGTCGCCACATTCGGATTGACGACAAAGCTGCTGGAAGTCGGACTGGTGAGCGCAGGCGATACGCTGCTGGCGCTGATCGTGTAGGTTCCCGATACGTTAAGCGTCAAGTTGCTGAACGTCGCAATGCCTGCCACGACCGAAGCCGTGGCGCCGGCGGCAAACGTTGCCCCCGTCGGGCCACTGACGATGGCTAGACTCAAACTGCTCGCATTGTCGCCCGTCTCGACGTTGCCGTAGGCATCGAGAATCTTTACCGTCACCGGCGATCCGGAAGGAACGCCAGCCGTCATATCGCCCGGTTGCACGCCGAAGACAAGCTGTGTGGGAGCATTGGGACTGACCACGAAGCTGCTCGAAGCCGCGCTCGTCAGAGCCGGAGAAACGCTCGCTGCACGGACCGTGTAAGTACCGGCCGTGTTGAGCGTCAGGTTGTTGAACGTTGCAACGCCCGAGCTGACGACGGCCGTCGTCGTGCTGCCACTCGCGAAGTCGCTGCCCGCGGGACCAGATGCAATGGCGACGGAAAGGCTGGTGGCGTTATCCCCTATCCGGACATTCCCGAAAGCATCGAGTATCTTGACCGTCACTGCGGACGAAAGCGTCACACCGGCGATCGCATTGGGCGGCTGCAATCCAAAGACTAATTGCGAGGCCGCGTTTGGACTGACGACAAAGCTATTCGATACCGCACTGCTCAGGGCCGGCGCGGCACTGCTTGCCTGGAGCGTGTAGCTGCCTGCCGTGTTGAAGGTCAATGTGGTAAACGTCGCAACGCCGGCGTTGACTTGAACCGTCGTCGTGCTGCCGCTGGCGAAGTCGCTGCCGCTTGGGCCGCTGGCTATGGCGATGCTCAGGCTCGTCGTGTTGTCAAGTGTCTCGACGTTTCCATAGGCGTCCTTGAGGATCGCCGTGACGGCCGCGCCGATCGCCACGCCAGCGGTGGTGTTCGCCGGCTGCACGCCGAAACTGATCTGGGTCGCAACATTCGGCGTGACGACGAAGCTAGCGGAAGCCGTACTCGTCAAAGCAGGCGAGGCATCTGCAAGCTGCAAGGTGTAGGTCCCCGCCGTGTTGAGCACAAGCGTGGAGAAGGTCGCCACGCCAGCGCTGACTACAGCGCTAACCGTACTCCCGCTTGCAAAGGCCGCGCCGCTCGGCCCGCTGGCAATCGCGATCGTCAGGCTGGAAGCATTGTCCGTGGTCTCGACGTTTCCATAGGCATCCTTCAGAATCGCGGTGACGGCGTTGCTAATCGCCACGCCGGCTGTGGTGGTCGTCGGCTGCACGCCGAAGACCAGTTGCGTAGCCGTGTTCGGGGTGATAACGAAGTTACTCGAGGCGGAACTCGTCAATACGGGTGAAGCATCGCTGACGCGAAGTGTGTACGAACCTGCCGTGTTCAATGCCAGGTTGCTGAACGTCGCCACACCGGCGCTAACGACGGCACTGACAGTACTGCCGGCCGCGAAGGCGGCGCCGGCCGGACCGCTGGCGATGGAGATCGAAAGACTCGAAGCATTATCACCAGTCTCGATGTTGCCAAAAGCGTCTTTGAGGATCGCGGTTACGTTCCCAAGCGTTACGCCGGCGATCGTGCTCGTCGGCTGCGATCCAAAGACGATCTGTGTCGGTGCGTTCGGACTGACTACGAAGCTGCTCGAAGCGGAACTCGTCAAAGTCGTCGAATCGTCGCTGGCCTGCAGCGTGTAGGTTCCGGCAGTATTGAACTTCAGGTTGCTGAAAGTCGCCACGCCGCCGCTTACGACAACGCTCGTCGTGCTGCCGCTGGCGAAGACGCCGCCCGCCGGACCGCTTGCGATTGTAATGGTGAGGCTGGAGGAATTATCGCCGGTTTCGAGATTGCCGAACGCGTCCAGGATTCGCACGGTCACCGTGCCGGCGACAAGACCGGCCGTAGCGCTCGCAGGCTGGGCGCCGAATACAAGCTGGCTCGCAGCCGCCGGCAGATTGGTCACGCTGAACGATGCGGGCGTGCCAACTCCGGTAACCGAGGCGGTCACGGAAAAGGCGCCAGCCACCGTGTTGGCGACAATGCTGTTGCTCGCCTGACCATTGCTTCCCGTGACGATCGTCGCGCCGCCCGGGAACGCCGCGCTCGCACCGCTGCCTGGGGCGGAAAATGTCACGCTGACGCCTGGGACCAAATTCCCGAAAGCGTCGCGTACTGTCACCACAAGCGGATTCGCGTAGGACGTATTGGCCGTCGCCGATTGTCCAGAACCGGAGGCGACGACGATGCTCGCAGGCGCCGCCGCAGTGTTGGTCAGCGTGAACGACGGCGGTGAACTGACTCCGCTGACCGAAATGGCGACGTTGAAGGTTCCCGTCACGGTGTTCGCGGTGACGGTCTGGGATAATTGCCCCAGGCTGTTGGTCGTGCCGGCGATACCGCCGCTATTGTTGCTGAAGCTGCCGCTCGCGCCGCTGCTCGGGGCAGAAAGAGTAACTGTCGCGTTGGGAACAGGATTGCTAAACGAATCAAGTACGGTCACAACCAACGAACTCGTATACGCTGTATTGACCGTTGCGCTTTGGTCGGAACCCGCGCTGACAACGACGCTCGCCGCGGCGCCTGCCGTGTTGCTAAGCGTGAACGATGCAGGCGTGCCCACGCCGCTGGCCATGGCCGTCACGAAATAGCCGGCGCCCGCGACGGTATTGGCCGCGGCGCTTCCGATGGCTTGGCCATTTGTGTCTGTCATTACCGTAGCGCCGCCGGGGAAAGCCGCGCTGGCGCCGCTCGCTGGGCCAGCAAAGGCGACGCTGACGCCAGCCACGGGATTTCCGAAGGCATCGCGAACCGTCGCGATGAGCGGATTCGCAAACGCCGTGTTGACCGTCGCGATCTGACCGGAGCCGGAGCTAACGACGATGCTGGCCTGATCTCCCGCGGTATTCGTCAGGTAGAACGATGCCGGGGTACTGACCCCCGTCACCGACGCGGTGACAGCAAACGCACCAGCCGCAGTATTGGCGGTCAGTCCGTTGCTCGCCTGGCCGTTACTTCCGGTGCTGACTATGAGGCCGCCCGGAAGAGTGCCGCTCGCACCGCTGCTTGGAATGGCAAAGTTCACGCTCGCATTCGGGACCGGGTTATTGAACTGGTCAAGCACGGTGACAACCAGCGGATTCGCGTACGCCGTGTTGACCGTCGCACTCTGATTCGAGCCAGAGGCGACCACGACGCTTGTCGCCGCGCCAGCCGTATTCGTCAGCGTGAACGACGCCGGCGAGCTTGCACCAGGCGTCGTGGCGAGGATCGTGTAGGATCCAGTCACGGTATTTGCAAGGACGCTTCGGCTCGCCGTGCCGTCAACGCCCGTGACGACTGTGGTCCCACTCGGGAACGAACCGCTGGCCCCGCTCGTCGGTGACGAGAAAGTCACGCTCGCGCCGGACACCGGATTGTTGAACTGATCGAGAACCGTGACCACGAGCGGATTGGCAAAGGCCGTGTTGACCGTCTCGCTTTGCCCCGAACCGGACGAAACGGTAATGGTGAACTGCGACGACGAACCGACCGTATTGGTCAAACTAAACGACGCTGCCGGCGTGACTCCACTCACCGAAGCCGTCACGTTGTAGGTTCCCGTCACGGTATTGGCAGTGACGAGGTTGGCGGCCTGACCATTGCTGCCGGTGACCACCGTTGCGCCGCCCGGGAATACGGCGCTTGCGCCACTAACCGGAGCCGCAAACGTGACGCTGACATTGGGAACCGGATTGCTGTATTGATCTAGCACCGTCGCCACCAGCGAATTGGCGAACGACGTGTTGGCGGAGGCGCTTTGACCAGAACCGGAGGTGACAACGATACTCGCCGCGGCATCGGCGGTATTCGTAAGGGCGAAAGAAGCCGGAGTGGCAACGCCGGAAAGGGATGCGGTGACGTTGAACGAACCGGCGACGGTATTGGCCGACACAGCGTTGCTAGCCTGCCCGTTGCTGCCTGTGACAACCGTCGTGCCGTTCGGGAAGGTCGCGCTGGCGCCGCTGCCAGGCGAAGCGAAGGTGACGGTAGCACCGGTAACCAGGTTTCCAAATGCATCGCGCACCGTGGCCACGAGCGAATTTCCGTAAGCCGTGCCAACAGTCGTGGACTGGCCTGAGCCGGAACTGACGACGATGCTGGCCGGCGACGCTGCGATATTCGTGAGAGTAAACGAAGGCGGCGAGCTGACGCCGTTGACCGATACAGCAACGCTGTACGTGCCCGTGACGGTGTTGGCGGTAATCGCCTTGGCAATTTGTCCGTTGGCGTCGGTCAACCCGCCGATGCCACCGCTTCCGTTACTGAAGCTTCCACTCGCGCCAATGCTCGGAGCGGCAAAAGAGACGTTTGCGTTCGGCACCGGATTGCCGAACGTATCCAGCACGGTCACCAGCAAGGACGTTCCAAAGGCCGTATTGACCGTCGCGCTCTGACCGGTACCAGCCGCGATCACAATGCTGTCGGCAGCGGCGGAAGCGTTAGAAAGATTGAATGACGCCGGCGTGCCCACGCCGCTGACGGAAGCGGTAACCGCGTAGCTGCCCGAGACCGTATTGGAACTGACAGGTTCGCTGGCTTGGCCATTGCTGCCGGTGACGACCGTCGCGCCGCCCGGAAACGTCACCCCAGCGCCGCTAGAGGGACCGGCGAAGGTCACGCTCACGCCAGGTACCAGATTGCCGTAGGCATCACGAACCGTGGCCACAAGCGGGCTTGAAAATGCCGTGTTCACGGTAGCACTCTGACCCGAGCCAGATGTGACGACGATGCTGGCTGGCGTACTGGCTGTGTTAGTCAGGACGAACGACGCTGGCGAATTCGCGCCCACCACCGAAGCCGTTGCCGTGTAGGATCCCGCTGTCGTATTCGCGGTGATTATGTCGCTTGCCTGTCCATTGCTTCCGGTCACGGCGGTCGTGCCGTCGAGGAAACTGCCGCTCGCGCCGCTGCCCGGCGTCGCAAACGTGACGCTGGCCCCAGGCACCGGGTTGCCGAAAAGATCTAGCACGGTTGCCACCAACGGATTCGCATACGCCGTGGTAACCGTCGCGGATTGTCCAGATCCTGCCCCAACAATAATGCTGGCCGCCGCCCCGGCAGTATTCGTCATGGTAAACGATGCCAGCGTGGTAATCCCGGCTACGGATGCGGTGACGGAGAAGGTTCCAGCCGCTGTGTTCGCAATGACCGTGTTGCTCGCCTGACCGGTGCTCCCCGTAATCACAGCAGCGCCCGTCGGGAACGAAACGCCAGCACCGCCAGTCGGAGACGCGAACGTCACGTTCACATTCGGGACGACATTGCCGAATTGGTCAAGCACCTTTGCAACGATCTGAGATGCATAGGTCGTATTGACCGTTGCGTTTTGTCCCGATCCCGAAGCAACCACAATGCTTGCGGCCGCGTCGGCGGTACTTGTCAAGCCGAACAACGCTGGCGTGCTGACGCCGGCAACCGACGCCGAGACATTGAACGCGCCGGAAACGGTGTTGGCAGTCACGTTGTTGCTGGCTTGACCGTTGCTGCCCGTTACCACGGTCGCGCCGCCAGGGAATAATCCGCTCGCGCCGCTGGCGGGCGCGGAGAATGTGACACTCGCACCGGCGACAAGATTTCCAAACGCGTCTCGAACCGTGGCCACCACGGGATTCGTGAAGCCCGTATCGACCGTCGCGCTCTGCCCCGCTCCTGACGTGACGATGATGCTGGCAGCACTTCCCGCGATGTTCGTCAGGCCGAAGGTCGTCGGCACACTGACGCCATTGACCGCTGCCGAGACGTTGAAATTGCCAGCAACCGTGTTGGCGGTGATGATTTGTGCAAGCTGCCCGTTGCTGTCGGTCGTGGCTGTGATGCTGCCGCTGTTGTTGCTAAAGCTCGCACTGGCGCCGCTATTCGGAGCCGTGAAGGTAACGGTGGCGTTGGGTACGGGGTTGTTAAACGTATCAAGCACTGTAACCAGGAGCGCCGTGCCAAAAGCCGTGTTGACGGTCGCAATTTGACCTGATCCCGCTGAGACGACGATGCTCGCAGGCGCGGCGGCCGTGTTGGTGAGGTTAAAGGAAGCAGGCGTGCTGACGCCGCTGGCGGTCGCCGTCGCCACGAAAGCGCCAGTCGAGGTATTGGCAGTGACCAAATCCAACGCCTGGCCATTGCTTCCCGTGACGACGACCGCGCCGGCAGGGAACGTTCCGCTCGCACCGCTCGCAGGCGATGCGAAAGTCACGCTGACGCCCGGCACGGGATTGCCGAACGCATCGAGAACCGTCGCCACGAGAGGATTGGCGTAGGCCGTATTCACTGTCGCGTTCTGGCCCGGCCCCGTACTAACCACGATGCTCGCCTGTGCCCCGGCCGTGTTGGTCAGGGTGAAGGATCCCGGCGTGCTGACACCGCTTACAGCCGCGTTGACCGTGTAGGTTCCGGTGACGGTATTGGCGGAAATTGGCGCACTGGCCTGTCCGTTATCGCCGGTGAAGACCGTTGTACCGCCGGCGAAAGTTCCGCTCGCACCGCTGCCAGGCGCCGCGAAAGTGACACCGGCATTGGGGACAACGTTGTTGAAGGAATCCAGCACCGTCACCAATAGGGGATTTGAGAAGGCTGTGTTGACCGTCGCGCTCTGAGCCGAGCCGGAACTGACTACGATGCTGGCCGCAGTTCCAGCATTATTCGTCAAGCTAAACGATGCCGGCGTTGCGACGCCAGGCGCCGCGGCAGTAACCGTGAATGCGCCGGAAACCGTGTTGGCGATCACGTTCAAACTGGCTTGACCGTTGCTCCCGGTGGTGATCGATGTTCCATTGGGGAATCCGACACCGGGACCGCTTGCCGGCGATGCAAACGTTACGTTGATATTCGGAACGACGTTGCCGTACTGGTCGAGGACCGTCGCCACGAGCGGGCTGCCGTAGGCCGTGTTGACGGTCGCACTCTGATTCGAACCAGACGAGACGACGATGCTGGCAGCCGCCCCTGCCATGTTGGTCAAAGTAAACGAAGCCGGCGTACCTGCACCAGTCACCGACGCCGAGACGGTGTACGTTCCCGTGACCGTATTCGCCGTCGCTGCGACACTGGCCTGACCGTTGCTTCCCGTGACGATTGTGCCTCCGCCGGGAAAGCCTGCGCTGGCGCCGCTGGCCGGAGCCGCGAACGTGACGCTCGCACCCGGGACCAGGTTGTTGAATGCATCAACAACGGTGACAATCAGTGCATTCGAGTATCCCGTGTTGACCGTTGCGCTCTGTCCCGAACCAGATTTCACGGCAATGCTGTTCGGCGCGCCGGCCAGGACCGAGACATCCTTCGAGACGTTGAACGTGCCGTCGCTGGCGGTCAACGTCTGCGTGCCAGCGCGATTCTGAACAATACCTGCCCCGGTAAAGGTAAACACACCCAGATCGCTGCTCACGAACTGATGGCTGCCAAGGCTCGACACCAACGGGTCCGTACTGGTGAGCGTGACAGTACCCGTGTAGCCCACGGTTACGTTGTTGAATTGATCCAGCGCGGTCACCATGATCGTAAACGGCGTTCCCGCCGTCGGCGTTGCCGTCGACGTGGAGATCGAGAAATGCGTTGTCGCTGCGGCAGTGGAGGTGACGCTTAGATTGACGGACGTTGGCGTTCCCGAAGGAGTGTAGGTGGCCGTCGGCTGTAGTCCGTAGACATTATTGAGAACGGTCGTGGACGAGAAGGTTCCCGTGACGCTGCCTGCCGTGGCGATGCCGGCAATCGTGCCAGCGGCTGTAAGCCCGGCTTCATCGACCGTCAGGCTGGAGGTGCCGTCAAGCTTGAGATTGCCTGTGACCTGTAGCCGATCGTAGTTGACGCCAGGCCCCGTGATATTCGCGGTCTGAATCGTCAGGTTGCCGCCGTTGCTGAAGTCGGCCGACGCAACAGTCAGAACTCCCTTTCCGGCAACCGGATCGCCCGGATTGACGGTTCCGCCGACTACCGCGAGAGCACCAGTGGAACCGATGCCGCCCAGCGTTCCGCCGCCATACACAGTGACGGTCGAATTGTTGATTGAGCCATCGATGAGTAATTGACCGGCGTTGACGGTAGTCGTTCCAGAATACGTGTCAGCGCCATTCAGCAGGAGTTCACCGGTATTGTTCTTGATCAGTCCAGCGGGAGCCGCACCATCGCTGATAATGGAATTGATGATCATGTCGTTGGCGCCGCTGGCGAGGTTGCCGGCTTGGACGTCAAGAGTGCGCGTCACGCCTCCAAGGGAAAGCTTGCCGCTAAGAATGGCTGCTGTCTGGTTTGCAACGTTGAGCAAACCGGACACATTGCTGCCGAGCGTCAACGTACCGGCGCCAGTGGTGACCGTGCCGCCGACAATGGTCAGAGCGTTCAGTGCGCCGCTGCCGATGGTGTTACTGAATCCGTTTAGATCGAGCAAGCCCGCATTATTGACAATAACCGCCGTGTTGGGCGCGATCTGATTGCTGGCAAGCAACCGAACCACGTCGCCCTTGGCGCTGCCCGATCCGCCGAGGAAATCGCTGATTACCAAGCTGCTGCCGGAGACGGCTTGACCACTCGAATTGAGGAGAAGCGTGCCCTGGTTGACCGTCGTGGCGCCGACATAGCTGTTCGATCCTGACAGGGTCAACGTGCCGGCGCCTAACTTCGTGATCGCTCCCGAATTTCCAGAAATCGACGCCGACACCGTCAAGCCCCCAGCACTTGCAGCATCGACGACATTGAAGTTCTGCGCCGCCGTGAGAATGGCGTTTCCTGAGATTGTAGCGCCTGTGGTTGTGTACGGCATCGCCGTCACGGCCCCGCCCAAGGTCAGTGTGCTCGCCCCGGTAGCGAGATTGGCTCCTCGGAGTTCTAAAGCACCAACCGTCCCAACCTGGGCTGCCGTGCCGTCGTAGACAGTGACATTGAGGAATACGTTGCCACTTCCCGAAGCCGCCAGGCCAGAGGCGGGGTTCGTGTAGGTAAATGTTGTCGCCGTCACGCTAGTAATCGTGTAAGTGCCGTTGTAAGCCGCGACGCCGACGCCGCCGATGGTGACCATCTGACCGACCGAGAATCCATGAGCCGCCGCAGTCGTGATTGTTACGCTATTGCCGGTTTCGGTAGCGCCTGTCGGCGAGGCAACGATTTGGCCGGACGTTGGCAGCGTCAAGCCAGTGGGATCGAGCGCAAGCTGGTTGACGTTGACATTGCCCAGTTCGTTTTGGAAAAAGACCGTGTAGCTGCCGGACGTGTTGTTCGCCCCAGCGGCTCCGACAACCACGACATCGTTTGCCGCATCGGCCAAACTCAAAGGTGCGGCAGCCAACATATTCGTTATGAAGGTTTGGACCTGTGCGGCAGTGGCGTTCAGAGGTATCGCCGCCGTCGTGCCGGTATTCGACCCGATCGTCAACGACAACGTATAGGTTCCGGCTGTGGCCGTGCTCACGTTGACAGTCTGCACTTCATTGCCCGGAGTCATGTCGAGGGAAGCACCCGCGTTGACAAACACAGGTTGACTGTTGAGTTGATTCACATTGCTCAAAGTGCGAACGGAGTCGGTGCCGTTGAAGTCGCCGATGACAATCGTGCCTGCCGTCGCATTGGCAGTACGTGCTAGAAGCAACGTTCCCTCGTTCACATTCGTCGCGCCCGTATTCGTGTTGGCGGTGCTGCCCGTCAGCACGATCGTGCCAGCGCCAATCTTGACAATGCCCGCCGCCGTAGCGCCGATCGTCGCCGAAATGTTCAAGTCGAAACCGCTGCCGCCAGCGGCAATGTTGAAGATGGGCCCGACACTGGCGGCCAGGAGTGACAGATTGCCGGTAATGTTGGACGGCGTCGCGCTTGCTAGCACGGTGACGTTCCCGTTCAGCGTCAACGTACCTGCGCCGGTCGTCACCAGGCCATTCGTAATGGTCAAGGAGTTCACGGTGCCGGCGAAACCGTTCAGATCCAGCCAACCGCCATTTATCGTGACGTTCTGCGCGTTCAACTGGTTGTTGGCTGTGATTTCTTGGACGATAGCGCCGCTGTTAATGATAATTGGACCAGCCAGGCCCGCGACGGCTGCATTTTTGCCGAGGGCCAAGTTGCCGCTGTTAACGGTAGTTGTGCCGGTGTAGGTGTTGGCGTTGATCGTGGCGTAGGTCAGCGAAGTCGCTGCATTCGCCATATTCACGATGATTTGGCCGCTGCCGGAGACGACACCGCCGATGAGCGCGGTGGTCACGGTGTTGCTTCCGAAAGCGATGCTGGTGCTGCCGCTCACCGTGAGGGCGCCAGTTCCCGTATTTAGGGAGATGTTGTTGGCGATCAGGCCGTTACCCGCCGTCGCCTGAATTGTGCCGCCGGTGACATTCAATCCGCCCGTGTTGGCCGCTGCATTGGCGCCAACCGGACCGCTCGTGATGGCAGCAGCCGCCACGACGCTCGGGTTGCCCAGGATTAGCGTGCCCGAATTCAAGAATGTCTGGTTCGCTGCCGCACCGTTGGTGTACGTGTTCGCGCCGGAAAGTTTGATCGATCCCGTACCCGCTCCGCTTGCAGTCGGGCTGCTGATTGTCACTCCCGCAGTTCCCGTGATGGCGTTTGCAATGTTGAGTCCGCCGGCGCCAGCCGTGGATGCGCTTGAGTTGACGACAAAGATGCCTTCATTGGCCCCGAGAACTAGCGTGCCTCCCGTAATCGTGTTGCCAGTGGTCGTCGTGCCTGTTGTCAGGATGGCGCCCGTGCCCAGAGTGAGCGTATTGGTAGCCGTGGTGTTGACGGTGATACCGTTACCACTGAACAATACCGCAGCCACCGTCCTGGCGGCGGAGAGTGTTTCGGTCGCCGTTACCTTCACGACATCGTTTGTCGAAGTCGAGCCGTTGATCGTGGCAATCGTGTAACCGGCGAATGGAACGATGTTATTGCCCGAAACCGAGGCGAAGTCAATGGCGGCGGAGTTTGTCGCCGTGGCATAGGGAATGATGTTGCCGTTTGTTACGGTTGTCGAAGTCGGCGCCGCCGCGAACTTGATCTGATTTGTGCCGGCGAGCGACAGGGCTGTATTCACGCCCGCAAAGTTGACCGTGGCTCCCTGATTGCGTGCGAGACTGGCAAACGTGAGCGTGCTTGACGCGCCTGAACCGCCTGTCGTAACCGTCGAGCTGATTACCGAACTTCCCGTATTCAACGTCACCGCTCCGATGATCTCGCTGGAAGCGGCATTTGCATTGCTGAGCATGCTGAACGTGCCGCCCGCCAAGCTCAGAGTCGCCGTGTCGCCGATGCGGTTGACGACATTCGTTCCCGTGTTGTCAAGCACCAGCGTAGCGCCTGGGTTGACGGTGAAGCCGGTCGAATTCACGGCACTGGCGGCGCCGTTCAGGGTCAGTGTGCCCTGATTTACCGTAGTCGCCCCACTGAAGAGCTCGATGTTGGTCAAGATTAGGTTGCCCGGACCGGAAACGCTTCCCAAGTTACCGATTGCCAGGCTCGCGAATCCTTTGGCAAGCGAGCCCGTGCCCAGGACCGCGCCACTGAACGTGAAGGCATTGGAGAGGCTGATCGCATTAATCGTGTTCGTGCCGGCTCCGAGGAATACGGTATTGCCGATGGTGCGCGCCGTATTTCCGTCATCCTGAATGGCACCGCCGGCCATGGTGACGATGCCCGTTCCAAGAGCGGTGTTGTTGCCCACGACGATGATGCCTGCATTCGCGTTGACGCCGCCCGTGAACGTGTTGGCATTGCTCAATGTCAAGATGCCGGCGCCGGCCTTGGTCAAGGCGCCATTGCCAGAGAGAACGTTACTGAAAGTCGTGAACCCGGTATTGCTCACAGTCAGCGTATTGCTGCCGCCGACAGTAACAGTGCCGCTGAACGTGATGTCCCCGCCTCCCGCCATCTGTGCCGTACCGCTAACGGTAGCCGATGAATTCTGGAACCGGATCGCATTCGGAAGGGTGATCGAAGCAACTGCCGGTTCGGCGCTTGGCGTCGAAAGCGTTGGCAGATTAGCCTGGATGGCGCCGCCCAACCAGTTGACCGTGCCGGTACCGAGCGCGTTGTTGTTCGTAAGCACTAGCGGCGCGACATTGGCGGCGCCGGAGTTGATTCTCGTCCCGCCGCTATAGGTGTTGTTGCCCTGTATCATTATCGCGGCTGCGTTTGCGTTGATCGAGAGCGATCCTGTACCGCCGATCGGCCCGACGAAGAAGGTCGTATTGATGACGCCCGAGAAATGATTGTTGCCGACAAGCGTAATGTTGCCCGTGAAGGTCTGACGAGCACCCGTGCCAAACGTGACGACGCTGTTGTTAAAAGTGATCGGGTTACTGATCGCGGCCAGGTTGGCTGTGCCGAAATTGGCTCCGAGCGTGCCGCCCGTCATAACGATGGCCGTATTGGCAAACGCGTTGGCGTTGCCCATCGTGACGAAACCCTGATTGATGGCAGCAGTGCCATTGTTAATCGTGGTCGTGCCCGTGTAGCTATTGGCGGCGTTGACCGAAATGCCAGGGCTGAAATTTCCGGAATTGGAGATCGTCATGCCGCCGCTGCCGATGATGGTGCTGTTGACGGCAATCGCCGTTCCGACTCCGCCGGGGCCGACCATCAGCAGGCCCTCCGACGTGCCAAAGTCGATCGTGCCGCCGTTGAGCGTCAGCGTATTGGTATTGCTCTGAACGATTGCGCCCGCAGCCACGGTCAGCGTAAAGTTGTTTTGCGTGATCGTGAAATTGTTATTGAACGAAAGAATCGCACCAACCGTTCGATTGCCTGTCAGCGTTTCGGAAGCCGAAAGACGCACGATGTCGGTCGGGCCGGCGGCAGCAAGCGATGTCTTGTAATTGGCGAACGGCGTAATGCCAACAGTCGCATCATACGTGGCAAAATCTTGCGGACCGACGCCTACGGTCTGCACCAGCCCCCACGGCAATATGCCAAGCGTAAGTGCCGGCGCGGAGGCAAATCGAATCTGGTTCAATGACGAACCGAGCGGAGCATTTACTCCCACCGTGCCGCCGGATTGGAAGTTGACCGTGGCGCCAGGCTGTCTCGAAAGACTTGCGATCGTGAGAATCGCCATCGCGCCAACGCCCGTGCCGCTCGTGGACTGAATATTGGAATGGCCGGAATTCAAGATGAGCGTGCCAATCGTCTCGGTGGAGGCCCCGCCCGCTGTATTGGTTCCCAGGAAGTTAAACGACCCGCCATTGAGCGTCAACGGCAGGGTTTCGCTGATTCGGCCATACCGCGTGGAGGCGGCGGCGTTGTCGAGAGTCAGCGTGGCATTGACGTTTACGGTCACCGCGGAAGAAACCAGGTTTCCGCTTGTGTTGAGCGTCAATGTGCCGACGGTGACGTTGGTGTTTCCCGTAAACCCATTGTTGTTCGCTTGCAGGAACAGTGTAGAACTCCCTGCTTTGGTGAGAGCGCCGGCGCCGCTGAGAGCGCCGGTAACGGTCAGGTTCTGGCCGTTCGTTGTGATCGTACTAGCGGTAGCGAGAATGATGTTGCCGCCCCAGGTCGCTGCCGAGGTTTGTACGTTCAGCGCGCCTGTGCCCATGAGCAAGGTTGAGTTGGTTAGCCCGTATCCGTCTCCGTTCAGCGTCAAAGATCCTCCGACGACGCTTATCGCTCCGCTCAGTTGTAGTGTCGCTCCGTTGGCGACGACCGTCGCGCCAGCCGAGGCGCCTAGCGCGGTCGCGCTGGTGATCTGCAGAATGCCGTCATTGATACTGGTTTGACCAGTGTAGATATTGTTGCCCGATACCGTCAGCGTACCACCGCCTGTCTTGGTCAGGTCGGCATTGCCTGCGATCACACCGCTCAATGTCAATTGGCCCACGTCCACGGCCACGAACGAAGATGCGCACAACGTGATCGTACCGCTGACGACGTTGGTTCCCGTCACGCTCTGCAACGATCCGCCAAACAGGACGATCGGCTCGACGACAGTGATACCGCCTTGCAACTGAAGCGTCGCGCCGGATCCAACGATCGTGCCCTGGCCGGGCAGTGACAGGCTAGTCGGATTGTTGCCCAGACCGCCGGCATTCTGGATATTGACAATTCCGCCGAGGATGTTAGTGGTGGCGCTATAGGTATTCGCGCCGAGAAGAGTCAGCGTGCCGGCGCCTGTTTTTGTCAAGCCGAGCGCGGGGTTGCTTCCGTCGCCGACATTGCCGGTTATCATCGTTGCAGCGGAGTTGGTTACGCTCAACGTGTTGTTGACGCCGGAAAGATATATCGGACCAGTCAACACGATGGCGCTACTGCCGCCGACTGAAATGTTACTGTTGTTAAGTGTGATACTATTGGAGAGCGTAATCGCAGCATTGGCCTTTAGTGTACCGCTCGTCCATTGCAAACCACCAGGGCTGAGCGTCGTCGGATTGCCGACAACGACCGTGCCGCTGTTCATATTTGTCGCAAAGACGCCAGAGGTTGTCGTGGTGGCGACTATGTCCGTTCCTGCCGTTAGAGCTACGGGGAACGCGACTACCAGCGTCGGCAGGGCAGTACCGGCCAGCGCATTGGTGAACGTGATCGTGAACGGCCCCGTGGTTGTCGTTCCGGTGACCACGACATTGTTCGCGCCGACATTCGCCAGATTGCCAAGTGCGGTCTGGATGGCCGCAGCGGTGACACCCGTAGCGGTGATCGGTGCTGTGACCTGTCCATTCAACGATAGAGTGAAGGTCCCCGCGGCGATTGACGCGCCGTTGGTTACGGTGATGGTCTGAATAGCGTTCGTACCAGCGATGGCGTTGACCCCGTTGAGAGTCACCGTGCCGACACCGCCGAGGGTAAGACCCTTTGTACCAGTCAAATTGCTATTCAACGTGGCATTCGTCGTCGCAGCGCCGGTCTGGATGATGGCTTCATTCGCGGCAAAGGCGAGCGTCCCTCCGGTGATCGACGGCGCAGTATTCGTGCCAGTCGCGTTGTTGCCAAGCAAAATTCCACCGCTGCCAATCGTGAGCGGCGTTGCGCCCAGCGTGAGCGTGGTGTTGCCCAATAGGACCAGCGAGCCGACGGATGTCACTGCCCCCTGCGGAACGCTGGTCGCATCCGTCAGGATGACGTTGGTCGTCGCGTTCGCGCCTACCAGTGTGGAAGCGAATGTAGCATTGGCGACAACGGTTCCACCACTGTAGGTAGCGAAATTGCTTCCAGTAACAAGTGCGTACGGAAGGATATTAGTGCCAGCCGAAAGCGTGGGAGCCGAGGTGAAGACGACCTTATTGCTGGCATTGCCAACAACGGCGCCGGTAGTCGTACCCGCAGACGTCACGATGATGTTGCTGAAATTGACGGTTGCATTACCGTTGCGCGTCAAGCTTGCAAAGGTCAGGGCCGACGTCTGTCCACCGGCGTTGGCGACGTTGAGCGCTGAGTTGCCGCCGGTCAAAAAGAGCGCCCCGAGTGTCTCGGTCGAGGCCGTGGTACCGCTTCCAAGGAAGGTGAAAGCGCCGCCGTTGAGTGCGACCGAGGCCGAGTCATTGACTCGGTTGGAATTGTACGTTCCGCTATTATCCAGAAGGAACGTTCCACCGGGATTTACAGTAATCGCCGAAGCGCCGATGGTTGTCGTTCGCACCGAGATGCTCTGCGAATTGGTGGTCGCGGTTAATGCCGTTCCGTCAGCGATCATGAGCGGCTGGTTTACACCGGCGAGCGTTCCTTGGAAGGCGACCAGGTATCCGGTGGAGTATGCCGGAAGCGCGGTCACGACTACCGAACCGCCTACGCCGCCGATGGATGAGAGCGCGTTGAGCGCGCCTTGCACGGTCGAAGCGCTAGCATTGAAGGCCAGCGGCGTCGTCGTCTGCCCGTTGAATGAAAGCGTGAAGGTCCCGCCGAGGCCCAGGCCGCCCAGGATGACCGTTTGCACGGTGTTCGTCGCAGCCACCTGCGAGAGCGAGCCATTTCCGCTTAGCTGGAGCGTTCCTGCATTGATAGTGGCCGAACCGGTGAACGACGTCGGGGCGTTCAGCACCAGCGTGCCGCTTCCGACGAGCGTTCCGAGCGAACCCACACCGGTCACGACGGGCGAGTTTGTGAGCGTGAGACCAAACGCTCCGCTAATATCGCTGTTGAACGTGGTCGTGTTGTTGACTGAAAGATTCGCATTCGTAGTCAGCGGCAACGGAGCAGTAAATGTGATGTCATTTCCCGCAAGCGTGACAGGTGCACCGCCGCCGGCGAGGTAGACCGTATTGTTGATGGTAATACCGCTACTATTGCTAGCCTGTAGTACACCCGTGTTCAATGTCAACGGTCCATTTCCAAGGGCACTGCCACTATTTACGGTCAAGATTCCTACACCCGTCGTCGTGGCATTGGAGGCCGTCGGCGATGCGGTGAGGTTAGCAGCGGTCGTATTTGTGCCAGTAACGAATCCTGAGTAGTTCGTTGCGGCGGATGCCGCTGGAATGAGAGTGGAGACATTATTCGTGTCTATGCCGGTATAGTTCAGCACGTCCACCGCGCCGCCGCCGCCTTGGGCGAAGAGTTCGCGGAAGGTGTGCAATCCTGGAGCCAGTACTGCCGTGCCCGTCGCCCCAGTAACAACGCCTGCGGTCAAAACCACGTTCCCATCGATGATCACCTGGGTTTGGTCGTCGCTATTGAGGGTAAAAGTATAGGTTCCGCCATTGACGATGTTGAGGAATCCACTCCACTGAGCGGCAACGTTGGTCTGCGTCGCCGGGGCGGGAATATTGCCGACTGCCGGATAGTTGATCGATCCGATAATACGCGAGAACACCGGCGTCGAGAAGAAATTGATTTGATTGGTCAGCACGGTCGCGGCCGTCTGGTTATACCATTGCTCAAGCAATCCACCCGCAGTCGTGGCAAATCCATCGAGGATGGTGCCGCCAAAGTGGCTGTTGCTTCCTGACAATATCAGATTGCCCGAGCCGATAACCTGCAACGCCCCCGCGCCGCTCATGTTGCCCGAGAAAGTGGTCGCGTTGTTTACCGCAAGTACGCTGGAGACGGCCAAGATTACGTTTCCTGTAAACGTAAACCCATTTGTCGTTCCAACGTTGGTGGCGGCAAACGTCGCGCTGCCGTTTACCACGATCGGATTCGCAAGCGTACGGCCTGCCGACGCGTCCGACAGCAGTGTACCGCCAGTCAACGTGAGCGTGCCTGTCGTACCGAAGGCCGTATTGCTTCCGACAACCACCGTATTCGCGGCGCCCGTCAGATAGGTCGAACCGGTGTAATTGTTGTTCCCCGTGATGACGATTGTCCCGGCGCCTGCCAGGAGCAAGGAACCTGAGCCGCCAATGTTGCCAGCGAAAGTCGTCAATGCGGTATTGGTTACATTCAACGTATTCGTGAATGTTCCCGCGCCGGTGTTGGCGTTGCTCAACGTGATTGGGCCGCTGAAGGCAAGATTCTGTGTGCCGCCGAGTGTGACGGAACTGTTGTTGAGCGTCACGGCATTGGTTAGCGTGACAGCGACCTGACCTTGCAACGTGCCGTTGATCAGGGTCAGAGTGCCCGTGCCAAACGCGGAACCGCTACCAAGATTGAGGGTGCCGCCGCCAAACGTTTCGGGACCGGAGATCGAGGCATTGGCGTTGGGCAGCGTGATGATGGCGTTTGCCGTGCTGCCGACCGTGCCAAGCGTGGTCCCGCCGACCGTCAATCCACCGGTTCCGGTGATAAGGCTATTGACGACAAACGTGGTAACGTTCTGCAGCGTACTGCCTGTGTTCACCGAATTGATGATGCCTTCCCTCGTGCCGAACGCCAGTGTGCCGCCGATTAGCGTGCTCGTGGCACTTGCATTGGCGTTCGAGGCGGCGAGGCCGCCGCTAGCCAGCGTGAGCGTGTTATTCGATTCGCCTACCGTCCCGCCGACCAGGATCAGAGCGTTGATTGTCTTGTCCCCGCTCAGCGCTTCGGAGGCAGCCAGCTTGACGGTGTCGCCAGCGCCTGCGGCAGCCAGCGTTGTCACATAGTTAGTGAACGGAGCAAGGGTATTGTTGGTCGAATCAAAGGTGGCGAAATCGGCACCGGTCGCCAAACCATTCGTGACCAGAGCGTAAGGCAGAATACCGCCGCCGTTCCCGGTCGTGGTAGGAGCTACGGAGAAAGCGATGCGATTGAAACTGCTGCCCAAAACCGAGTTCGCGCCGCCGCCAGAGTTGTACTGGAAATTGACCGTAGCACCGGTGTTGCGAACCAGGCTCGTCGCCGTCAGAACGGAAGTAGTTCCGAAAGCTGGGGCCGACGCATAACCGGACTGAACTGTCGAACTTCCTGCACCAAGGATAAGCGTGCCGATCTTCTCGCTGATCGCCAACGGAGCAACGCCAATGCCCGGGTTGGCGATGAAATTCAGCGTTCCTGCGTTGAGCGTCAGGCCCGCTGTATCGCCAATGCGATTTGCGAGGTTTATCGACGTCGTATTTCCGTTGCTATTGTTGTCGAGCGTTAAAGTCGCGCCAGGATTGACGATGAAGCCGCTCGTATTGAGTGCCGTACCCGCGGCCTGGAGAATCACTGAGCCGCCGTGAACAACAGTGTTTCCGGAATAGGTATTGCCGGACAACAGGATGAGCGAGCTTGCGCCAACTTTCACCAGATCGGCCGTGCCAGCGACGATGCCATTTAGCGTGAGTACGGCACTGCCGCCGATGGTGGCGCCAGCGTTCACATTGAGGTTGCCCTGCCAAGTGACGGCAGCAGTATTAACAAATGCACCAGCGAGATTCGCGCCGGGGTAGCCCGTGCCGAAAAGAGTCAACAACTCGGCGTTAAACGTGGTGGCGGAGGTCGCCTGGAGAGTCGCGCCGCTATTAACCACGGTGCCGCCAACCGTTGATCCGAGGGCATTACTGCTCGTGAGTATTTGCACAACACCGTTGTTGATATTTGTCTGCCCGGTGTAGGTGTTGGCGCCGGCAATGGTAAGCGTACCGGCGCCGACTTTGGTCAGGTCACCCGCACCGCTAACAACGCCGGTAACTTGGTTCAAAACGCCGCCGTCCACACCGATGTTAGCGGAGGTTGATAGAGAAATCGCTCCCGTCCACGACGCCAGGCCGAATACGTTCTCGAGGGCGCCGTTGCCGCCAACACCCGAGCCATTCAAGAAGAGCGGCCGATTGACGGTCAGGAGCAAATTCGGCGCGGCATTCTGAAGTTGCAGCGTGGCCCCACTTGCGACGAGGACGTTTGATGTCGAGCCCAGCGGCGTGGCCGTGTTCAAGGTATTCTGCGCGAGTTGCGCGTTGAGGATGCCGCCGATGATCGTTGTCTGACCCGAGAAGCTGCTGGCGATTCCAATCGCGTTGCTCAGCGCCAATGTGCCGGCGCCCTGCTTGGTGAGATTGCCCGAACCCGACACCTGATTCGACATGGTGGCCATGCTGCCGCTGGCGACGGTGATCAGGTTGTTTGTACCGCTGAGCGTCACCAATCCGTTAAACGCGATCGGGCTTGCGCCAACAATGTTCGCGTTGCTGTTGTTGAACGTTATCGCGTTGGCCAGGCTAAGCGTGCTGTTGGCAGAGAACGTCGCGCTCGCCTGCAAAGTGCCGCCGAACCACTGCAGACCGCCCGCGGGTAAGGCGCTCGCCGAACCCAGTTTCACGGTTCCGCCATTCAGGTTGGTCGTGTTGAGGCCTGTAGTAGTGGTCGTTAGCGAGGAAATCGTGCCGCCGATCAGGTTTGCCGCGCTGAAGGTCATGGTCGGAATGTTGGCTCCGCCCAGCGCGCCTTGGAACGTGATGATGAACGTGCCGATGCCCGCCACGGCCGTGCCGACGGCGACAACAAAGTTGCCCGCGCCGACCGTCGTCAGTGCGTTGAGCGCCGCCTGCATATTGGCTTGCAACGTCGCATTGGTTGCGCTCCACGAAATGTTGCCAGTGGTTTGACCATTGAAAGTAAGCGTGAAGGTGCCGCCAGTCAGGCCAGCGCCAAATGTGATCGTCTGAGCGGCGTTGGTGTTCGTGACGTTGTTCGTGCCGTTGAGCGTCAGGCTTCCCGCCCCACCAAGCGTCAGGCCGGCGCTGCCAGTGACTACGCTATTGACGGTGGCCTTGGCAGCCGAATCGGTCTGCACGATGCCTTCCGTACCGAACGTAAGCGTCGGCACGCTGATCGTGTTGGCGCCGCCTGCAACCAGCAAAGCTCCGCCGGTGAGCGAAAGCGTGGCCCCCGCGCCGCCGCCCAGCGACAGTCCGTTTCCAGTAATCAGAATACCGTTGAGTGATAAAGCCGTCGCTGCAGTGATTGCGGATGTCGTCGTCGACGACGTGAGTTTGTAGACCGATCCCGCCGTAGCGCTATTAATATTGACGTTGGTGTTGTACGTGGCGAATCGGCTGATGGTGGTCGCCGCCGCCGTCTGGGTGGCAAAATCCACGCCGCCAGGCCCGGTCACCATCGCGAAGGGCAGGATTTGGTTACCTGCCGTGCCAGTGAGCGTGGGCTGCGTAGTGAAGATGACCCTATTGTTTGCAGCGCCGACATCGGCAACAACGCCGGCGAAGTTCACCGTGCCCGGATTTGTATTCGCCGTTCGCACCAGGCTGCCGAATGTCAAGGCCTGCGTTGCAGCGCCCGCCAGGGAACTGATCGTCGAAGCGCCGCTGCTCAGCGTCAGTGCCGTGGTGAACGTCTGCGTTGATACAGCCGAGGCGTTACCCAGGAAGTTGAACGCTCCGCCGTTCAACGTCACGACCTGCGTTCCGAGAATGCGTGCCGTGTTATTGGTGCTCGTATTGTCGAGCGTGATTGCGCCGCCATTGTTGATCGTAATCGTCCCGGCACCGGTCAGCTGCCCGTTGCCGGCCAGCACGAGTGTGCCAGCGCTGATGTTCGTACCGCCCGAGTAGCTGTTAGCGTTCGACGTTAGCACCAGAGTGCCGCCAGCACCGGTAAAGGTAGTAGCGCCGCCGGACGTGTTCGCGGCCACCAGCGGCGTGCTCGGCAACGACACGGAGAATGCACCGGTCAGGTTGGTATTTACCGTCACGAGCGTGTTGACACCGAGGTTCGTGTTCGCACTCAGAGATACTGTCCCATTCAACGATATGGCATTTGGCGTCGCACCTGCGCCCGTCAACACAAGCGGGCCGGCGCCGATGGACACCGTGTTGGGAAGGTTGAATTGATTGCTGGCCTGCAGTACGCCAGCAGTCAACGTCAACGTGCCGGTCCCCAGGGCCGTGACCGGCGCCGCGATGCCTGCAATTGTCGTCGTCGCTGTTAGTGTTGGACTCGTTCCTGTCAGTGCCGTCGGGAACGACAATCCGACAAGCGGTAACGCTGTACCACCCAGAGCATTTTGGAAGGCGATGGCGATCGTCGTGGCTGTCGGCGCCGTGACGACGGCGTTGTTATTGCCAATTGTCGGTAACGCGTTGAGTTGTGACTGTAGCGCCGAGGCTATCGCCGCGGCCGTCTGATTTGCGTTGATCGGAGTCGCGATCGTGGAGCCGTTGAACGTCACCACAAAGGCGCCGCCCGTGATCGTACCGCCGAGTGTGAGCGTTTGCACGGCATTGATACCGCTGGCGCTATTGCCGACGGCAAGTGTGCCAAGGGCCGTGGCGCTGCCGGCGTTTAGCGTCGTGCCGCCCGTGTAGGCATTCGCGTTTGACATCGTCAATATGCCAGTACCTTGAACCGTTAACAATTTAGCGCCGGCTGTCTCCGTAATGGCACCAGTTATTGTCGCGCCGGCAGTGTCATTCACCGTCAACGTGGGCGTCGTGGACAACGTCATCGTACCAGCGAGCGTAATCGCATTTGTGCCTGTAATCGTGGATCCTGCCAACAATACGACCTGATTGTTGATTGTCAGATTCGGGGCCGTCGCGAGCAAGGAACCAGCATTCAGCGTCAGCGGTCCAGTCCCCAGCGGACCACTCACGACGTTGCCCCCGCTCGTTGTGGTGCTGGCGCCAACCAACAAACTACCCGCACTCAGCGTCAATCCGCCACTGAACGTATTCGCGTTCGTGAGCTGAAGGATCGCTGCTGCATTGTTGCTGGTCAAGGCGCCTGCACCGCTCACGACTCCGGTGAATTGCACGAGAGCCGTGTCGGAATCCGCGATAATCGCGTTGCCGATGACATTGACGCCGCCGGCAAAGGTGAGATTGTTGCTGCCGGCGATCGTCAACGTCGTGTTCGGAATCACGACGGCATTCGGCAGCACGACGGCGGCGTTTCCGGTGTTGGCCACGGTCGTGTTGAGCGTTCCGCCCACGACCGTGAAGGTTCCACCGCCCAGAGTATTGTTGTGGCCGACCTGAAGCGTGCCGCCCGCCAATATGGTGCCTCCGGTGTACGTGTTGGCGTTGTTGAGAACGAGGTTGCCTGAACCGCCGGCGACGGTCAGCGTTCCCGGACCGCTGACGACGCCATTGAAGAACGTACTGCTTGTCGCGGTGCCATTTACGGTGATGAAGCTATTGCTGACCAGGTTTATCGGCCCTGTCAGGCTGATCGTCTGGTTGGCGCCGTTGTTCGTAAAGTTGAAGAAGCCGTTGAGATTGATTGCATTGCTAAGAACAGCAGCACCTAGGTTTGCCGTCAGCGTGCCGCCGTTAAGCGTAATAGGGCCAGATCCAAATGCGCCCGTGTTCTGGGTGATGTACGCATTGACGGTGTTGTTGAAGTAAGTCCCGCCCGAGTAAGTGCTGCCGGTACCCGAGTTCCAGTGATAGTTGCCGTTACCGCCGATGACGAGGCTGCCGGAGCCATTCATGCCGACAGCAAATTGGGTATTGTTTGAAGTACCGTTCGTATTCAAATTCTGGAAAAGATACGTCTCGCCCGACAATAGGATGGACCCAGCGCCGCCGCCGAAGACCAAATTCGCGGTGCTGCTACCGATGGTCATCAGCGCCCCGCTGGCGACGCTGAGCGTTCCCGCCGGATTGAGGTTTGCCTGGAGATTGACCGTGCTGTTGTTGATGACGAGAGCGCCGAGCGTCTGATTGACCGTTCCGTTGATCGTTACCGCCGCAGTGCCGAGGGCGTTTACCTTGACAATATCGCTCGCGCCGCCCGTCAGGCTGACCACGGTTCCGTTGATGACATTCTGGAACAGATAATTGGTGAACGTAGCAATGCCGTTCGACGTGTAGGTGGCGAGGTCGCCGGTGCTAGTCGCGGTCGCATTGGCGACGCTGTTGACGACCTGTGCGTACGGCAGGATATTGCCCTGGTTGCCGACGAATTGCAGAGAAGTCGTCGCGGTCGGGGCGGAGGAAAGATTGGCAAACGTGAGCTTGTTGGCAGCAGTTCCGAGCAATGTCGAATTGCTCGTGCCGCCAAGGAAGCTGACGGTCGCGCCTGCGTTTCGTGTCAAATTTGAGCTTGCCAACAACGATGTGGCGCCGGATAGGGGAATCGTTGCCGTCAATGCGGACGTTCCCGGTGCGACGAAGGAATAGCCCGTGTTGATCGTCGATTGTCCGCTGCCGAGTGTCACCGCGCCGATCGATTCGTTGGACGCGATGTTATAGTTGTTCGCGGCCACGAAGTTCAGGGTGCCAGTGTTGAGAGTGACCGGCGTAGCGTTGCCGATGCGGCCGAATGTGGTCGTGCCGTTGTCCGCGAGATTGATCTGCGAGTTGTCGAGCGTCAACACACTATTTTGATTGACCGTGATGCTGCTTGTTCCAAAGATCAAGGCGAACAGGTTCAAGACAAGCGTTCCGAGGCTAAAGCCGCCGTTGATGGCGGCGCCGCTGACCGTTGTCGCGCCGGTGTAGGCATTGGTGTTAGATAGAACCAGTGTGCCAGCATTTACAGAAACGGCCCCGGTGAATGTACTGGGGGCGAGCAGGTTGACGATTCCAAGCCCGACTTTGGTCAAGTCGGCTCCACTGACCGTGCCGCTGAGAGTGAGCGTGAATCCACTGGCGCTGCCAACGGAAGCACCGGTGTTTAGCGTGACGTCGCCGCCCCAGGCGCTCGTAGCCGTCGCGATCAGAGCGCCTTGACCAAGGGCGCCAACCTGAACTCCCAGATTACCAAAGCCAGTGCCATTGAGCACTAACAAGCGCCCGCCGACGCCCGTTGCAAGCTGCAATGAAGAACCGAGGCTCGAAGTCGTATTCACGGTGACCGTGCCGACTGCCAAACCCAGGCCCGTGGCGTTCGACACATTGACAATGCCGCCCGTCGCCGTCGTCGTTCCGATGAGCGTATTGCCAGCGTAGGTGTTCGCGACGGCAAGATTGAGCGTGCCCTGGCCGAGTTTGGTCAAATCGCCCGCACCAACGATGGCCGCCGTACTAATTGTGACTGTCGTGCCCGCGTCGGCGCCGATGCTGCTTGCGGTTTGCAGCGTGATGCCGCCGGAGAATGTCGTCGTGCCGTTACTTCCTGCCAATACGCGCAGTGCACCTGTTCCATCTACGCCATTCCCGTTGAGGACAAAGGGTTCTGCAATCGTTAAACCGGGTCCGAACACCTGCACCGATGCGCCGCTGGCGACAACCGTGGCGCCCGCGGCAGTGCCCAGAGCCGACGCATTCTGAAGTTGCAGGATGCCGCTGTTGACATAGGTCAGTCCAGTAAATCCATTGCCGCCGGCGAGAATCAATGAACCGGAACCAGTCTTGGTAAGGATTGTCGTTCCGCCGACGGCGCCATTGAGGTCGGTGACGGCGGTGTTCGTGACGTTGAGCGTATTGTTGGTTCCGTTCAGCGTCATCGCGCCGACCGCGAAGAGCAGCGGATTCGTGCCGCCCAGTTCGACGTTGCTGTTGCTGAACGTGACTGCGTTTTGCAACAACACTCCGCCGGCCATGCTCGTGAGTTTGCCGCTAACCAGCGTGAGGACACCTGAGCCGATGGCGTTCGGCACACCGAGATTGACGGTCGCGCCCGTCACTGCCGTCTGACCCGCGGCGAAACTGTTCGGCGTCGGCAGGCTGACCGCACCCACTCCAGCGAGCGTCAGGTTCGCTCCGCTCAACGTCGTACCGTCTCCGGTCAATGTCACCGCACCGCCTGCGTTCGCGGTGTTCAGAATCGCCTCGCCCAGCGCAAGCACACCGCCGCCCTGCACCGTCAGCGTAAACGCTCCGTTCACGTACACGATGCCGCTCGTCACCGTGAACGTCTGACCTGCCGCTATGTTCAGCGTCGTGTTGCCAGCTATCGTCAGCGAGTTCACCGTCTTGAACCCCGTCGCCGCCGTCACAGAATCATTCGCCGAAAGCTTCAAGTTGTCCGTCACGGCCGCCAGCGATGCGATCGACGTCTTGTACGCTGCTCCCGTTCCCGTGTACGTCACCAACCCGCTGGCACCGTTGTACGTCGCAAGTTCACTGCCGTTGATCGTCGCATACGGCAGCAAACCCGTTCCGCCGGGTTGCGCCGTTCCCGTCACCGCTGGATTCGCCGTAAAGATCACCTTATTCGCCGTGCCGAGATTCGTGCCGTTGACGTTCAACGTGCCGCCCGATCCCGCGGCACGCGTCAGGCTCGCGAACGTCAACGTGATATTTTGGCCGTTCTGTGTCGAGTTGATCGTCGAAGCGCCAGCGTTGAGTGTGACAGCGCCGATAGTCTCGGTAGACGTTGCCGCGGCGTTACCCAAATACGTGAGCGTGCCGCCGTTCAACGCAAGCGTCGCCGTGTCGGCGATGCGGTTGGCGTTATTGGTAGCCGTGTTATCCACGACCAGCGTGCCGCCCTGGTCGAGACGAATCGCCGTGACCGCCAGCGTGCCGGTGCCGCTCAACGTCAGCGTGCCGCCGCTGACGTTGGTGGCGCCTGTGTAAGTATTCGCCGCGGTGAGCGTCAGGCTGCCGCTCTCGAGCGACAACGCCCCGGCCCCACTGATGATGCCGTTAAACGTGGTGGGTGTTGCAGCGCGGATGGCGCCAGGCGCCGCGGCAGTGAGCGTGACGGTGCCGTTGAATGCAATTGGATTGGCGCCGCTGAAAACGACCAGCGTACTCGCGCCGCCGTTCAGCGCGACGGGCGTCGTCGACGGAACCGCAAACGCACCGCCCACCTGGAAGATGCCGTCCGTCAGCGTCAGCGTGCCCGTGCCCAGGGCGGTTGCACTTCCAGCGACCAGAGTGCCGAGAGGCGCCAGAGCCGTGACCGAGTTGAGCGTCACGCCGCCGGTGAAGAAGTTGACGGGATTATTCAGAGTCAGCGCACCCACGCTTGCGGGCCCAAGCGTCAGCGAGCGAGCGCCGCCGCTCTCACCGATGATTCCGTTCAGATTCGTGGAGTTGATGACGGTAAGCGTGCTAGAACTGACGAGAGTCGTGGTACCGCTGAAGGTAATCGGATTAGCACCAGTGATAGTAGTCGTCCCATTGAGCGCGAGAGCATTGCTGATGTTCAGCGCGCTGTTGCCGATGATGGCGCCGCCGCCGAGAGAAAGTACGCCGGAACCGAACACATTGGCGTTGTCGATCAGCAAGTTACCGCTTGTGAGGTACGTTCCGCCCGTGTAATCGTTGCTTGTGCCAGAAATCTGGACGGCCGTCGTATTTGCGGTACTGGCGATGAGAAGTGCGCCCGCACCGGTGATTGCGCCGGATAGATTCGTCAGACCCGTGTTGCTGGCGGCAATGGTGCTGGCGCCAAGCAAGGTTATCGTTCCGCCGAGCGAAATGTTGCTATTATTGCCGCCGCCGATGATGGCGGAAGTATTCGGAATATTAACAGGGTTGTTGATCGTAAGCTTGTAGAGCGCGTTCAGCGTGCCGCCCTGGAAATTGAGCGTGCCTGTGCCGAGAGCGTTTACATGGCCGACGGTGATTGTGCCGGCTGACAAATTCACACCCGAGGTGTAACCCGAACTGTTGCCCAGAAGCTGAAGCGTGTTGCCGACGGCGCCAGCGGTCGTGAGAGTGCTGCCGGCTAGCGGTCCCGTGATAATCAAGGGCGTGAGTGTGCCAGCCGTGATCGCGTTGTTCGCACCCAGGTTGACGGTGCCGCTCAACGTAAGCGGCGCCGCGGCGATCGGCGCGAAGGTGAAAGGCCCGTTGACATTGACCGTGTTTGCGAGCGTAATCCCAACCGCCCCAGCAGTAGTCAAGGTGCCGCCGTTGAGCGTGATGGCGCCGGCGCCCAGGTTTCCATTTGTCTGGATGCTCGTCGTGCCGCTGTTGATCGTGGTCGTTCCCGTAATGCCGCCGACGAGGCCGCCGATGGTGGTCGTCGCAAGCGAGAGAATCGTACCGCCGACCAATCCCGACGCGTTGAACGTCATCGTCGGCACGTTGACGCCGCCCAGTGCGTTCTGGAACGTAATAGTGAATAAGCCGACACCATTTATTGGCGGCGCCACGCCCTGCGCCAGCGCGCCGGCGGCGACAGAGACGTTGCCGCTTCCCACGTTTGGCAGCGCATTCAACGCAGCTTGAATGTTTGAGACCAGCGTGCCATTGGTCGAATTCCAGGAGATTGGCGCCGTCGTTTGTCCGTTCAAGGTTAGTGTGAACGTGCCAAACGCAATGCCGGGCCCAAAGTTGATTGTCTGAATCGCGTTAGCATGGTTGCCAAACACAACAGAATTGTTGCCGGCGATGGTAAGACCACCCGCACCTGTGTACGGGCTGTTGAAATTGGTATTGGCTGAATCGTTCTGGAAGAGGACGCCTTCGGTCCCCAGATTGTACGATCCGCCCAGCGCCAGCGTGACGGCTGCGGCGGTGAAGCCGCTCGATAACGACATGAGCGCCCCGCTCGAAATCGGCGACGCAAGCGCCACGTTGGAGGCAAACGTCAACGTACCCGCAGCGGCGGTGCTGGCGGCATTCAACTTGAGACCGACAATCGCATTGGCGGGTCCATTGACCTGGACCGCGCTGCCATAAGTCGATGCATCGACGCGGACGATGTCGTTTACGCCTGCAATGATGTTGGCAATGTTCAACACGGCATTGCCGGCTGACGACGCAGCCAGACCCGCAACGGGATTGGTGTAAGTGAACGTATTGGCGCCGACGCTCGTGATCGCGAACGTGCCATTGTACCCCGCGACGCCCACACCGCTGATTGTGACGACCTGCCCAGCCGCTAACCCGTGTGGGACTGTTGTCGTGATCGTAACGGTATTGCCCGATTCACTTGCTGCGGTGATTGGATTCGTCAACGTGGGAACGGCGCTGAACGATTGGACGTTGTACCCCGTGAACGCGGCAATGCCAGTCGTGCCGGTCTGATTGAATGAAGCGAAATCGCCCAAGTTTGTTCCGCCGTTGACCTCGGCAAACGCCAGGATGCCCTTGCCGCCGTTGCCGATGCCGGTTCCCTGGAGCAAACTCGTTACAGAAGCCGCATTGGTAAAGTTAAGCTGCGTCGTTGCCGAGCCGAGTGGAGCGATGTTGCCCGTGCCGCCGATAAAGTTCACCGTGGCGCCAGCCGTGCGAGCGATGCTGGCGCTGGTCAGAATTGCCGATGCACCAGAGGTCTGAGCAGTCGTATAACCGCCGACGTTTACTGTTGATTGGCCGCTGGCGAGCACGAGTTGCCCAAAGGTTTCGGAAGCGGCGACGCCTGGCGCATTCATGGCGTTGAAGTTGAGCGTGCCGGTATTCAGCGTGATACTGGCAGAATCACCGACGCGATTGCCGCCGTTGAGTTGCGTGTTGTCGAGAATCAGCGTGCTCAGAGGGTTGACGACGAATCCAGTGGAACTTGTCGCCGACCCGAAGAGATTGAGCGTCAGCGTGCCGCCGGTGAAAGCGCCAGCAATGAGCGGCGCCCCGGTGACGGTCGTGGCGCCAGCGTAGGAATTGCTATTGGAAAGCACCAGCGTGCCGGCGCTTACGGTAGTGTTGCCCGCGAACGTGTTGGCGGCCAACAAGGCGACCGTGCCGGCGTTGACCTTAGTGAGGTCAGTTCCGCTGAGTACACCGTTGAGGTTCAACGTCGTCCCCGTGACGCTGCCGATGGCCGCGCCCGTGCCAAGGATAATGTCGCCGCTCCAGGCCGCGCCAATGGTCTGGTTAGACAAGGCGCCTTGCCCCAGCGTGCCCACGTTGTTGGCGCCGGTGCCGTTGCCGAAGCCCGTTCCATTGAGTGTGAGTTGCTTGCCGCCGACGCTGGCAACTTGCGTCTGCAAACTGGCGCCCGTGTTGACTGTGACCGTACCGACGGCGAGTCCCAGGCCGGTGGCGTTCTGAACGTTGGCGATGCCATCGGCGACGATCGTATTTCCAGTAAATGTGCTGGCGACGTTGAGCGCCAAGATCCCCTGGCCGAGCTTTGTCAGGTTCGCCAAACCTGAAATGACGCCTGTGTCGGTCAGCGTCAACCCGGGATCGACTCCGATGCTCGAGTCGGTCTGTAGCGTGATGCCGCCCGACCAGGTATTTCCACCGCTGCCGGCGAGCAGGCGCAGAGCACCGGTTCCGTCAACGCCATTGCCGTTGAGGACGATCGGTTCCGCGATCGTGAGACCCGTGGCGAGCACCTGAACGCTGGCTCCATTGGCAACAACAGTCGCCCCGGCGTTGGTCCCGAGAGCGGCTGTGCCCTGGATCTGAACGATACCCTGATTGACGAGCGTCAAACCCGTGTAACCACTGCCGGTGTTGGACAGCACCAGTGTGCCGCCGCCGGTTTTCGTGAGTATCGCCGTCCCGCCGATCGCGCCGTTAAAATCCGTCAGTGCCGCATTAGCGGGAATGTTGACGGTGTTGTTGGTCCCGTTCAGCGTCATGGCGCCGACGCTGAACAACAGCGGGTTCGCTCCGCCGATCGTTACGTTGCTGTTGCTAAATGTAACGGCGTTTAACAGCAAGAGACCACCAACGGAGCTTGACGACAAACCTCCGCTCACCAGAGTCATCGTGCCAGAGCCGATGGCGTTCGGCACACCGAGATTGACGGTCGCGCCCGTCACTGCCGTCTGACCCGCGGCGAAACTGTTCGGCGTCGGCAGGCTGACCGCACCCACTCCAGCGAGCGTCAGGTTCGCTCCGCTCAACGTCGTACCGTCTCCGGTCAATGTCACCGCACCGCCTGCGTTCGCGGTGTTCAGAATCGCCTCGCCCAGCGCAAGCACACCGCCGCCCTGCACCGTCAGCGTAAACGCTCCGTTCACGTACACGATGCCGCTCGTCACCGTGAACGTCTGACCTGCCGCTATGTTCAGCGTCGTGTTGCCAGCTATCGTCAGCGAGTTCACCGTCTTGAACCCCGTCGCCGCCGTCACAGAATCATTCGCCGAAAGCTTCAAGTTGTCCGTCACGGCCGCCAGCGATGCGATCGACGTCTTGTACGCTGCTCCCGTTCCCGTGTACGTCACCAACCCGCTGGCACCGTTGTACGTCGCAAGTTCACTGCCGTTGATCGTCGCATACGGCAGCAAACCCGTTCCGCCGGGTTGCGCCGTTCCCGTCACCGCTGGATTCGCCGTAAAGATCACCTTATTCGCCGTGCCGAGATTCGTGCCGTTGACGTTCAACGTGCCGCCCGATCCCGCGGCACGCGTCAGGCTCGCGAACGTCAACGTGATATTTTGGCCGTTCTGTGTCGAGTTGATCGTCGAAGCGCCAGCGTTGAGTGTGACAGCGCCGATAGTCTCGGTAGACGTTGCCGCGGCGTTACCCAAATACGTGAGCGTGCCGCCGTTCAACGCAAGCGTCGCCGTGTCGGCGATGCGGTTGGCGTTATTGGTAGCCGTGTTATCCACGACCAGCGTGCCGCCCTGGTCGAGACGAATCGCCGTGACCGCCAGCGTGCCGGTGCCGCTCAACGTCAGCGTGCCGCCGCTGACGTTGGTGGCGCCTGTGTAAGTATTCGCCGCGGTGAGCGTCAGGCTGCCGCTCTCGAGCGACAACGCCCCGGCCCCACTGATGATGCCGTTAAACGTGGTGGGTGTTGCAGCGCGGATGGCGCCAGGCGCCGCGGCAGTGAGCGTGACGGTGCCGTTGAATGCAATTGGATTGGCGCCGCTGAAAACGACCAGCGTACTCGCGCCGCCGTTCAGCGCGACGGGCGTCGTCGACGGAACCGCAAACGCACCGCCCACCTGGAAGATGCCGTCCGTCAGCGTCAGCGTGCCCGTGCCCAGGGCGAAGCCGATTCCCGCGGAGCTGCCGGCAACCAGCGTTCCCAGCGGAGCAAGGGCCGTCGGGGCATTGAGCGTTGTGCCGCCGTCGTAATAATTGTTGAGGTTCGTCAGCGTGAGCGTGCCCAGGCTGCCGGCGCCCAAAGTCAATACGCGTCCGTTGCTTCCTTGACCGATGAGTCCAGTGAATGTGGTGGAGTTATTGACGTTCAGTGTCGGGTTAGCTGTCAGCGTAGCCGGACCGCTGAACGTGAGTGCGTTGCTGCCGGTGAATGTCGTGCTGACAGCGCCAGTAAAGACGAGCGGATTGCTGATGGTCCACGCACTGGTGCCGATGACCGTGGTCGCCCCAGCGAAGACCACGACTCCCGAGCCAAACGCGTTGGCGTTACCGACGAGGATGTTGCCGCCGTTGAGATAGGCGCCGCCGGCGAAGTCGTTGGTTGCGCCGGAGATTTGCACGGCACTGTTGGTGGCGCTACCCGTCGTGAGCAACGCTCCGCCGCCGGTTATCTTTCCGGCGAAGTTGGTGATTCCCAAATTGCTGACGCTCAGTATGCTGGAGCCGAGCAACGTAACAGTACCGCTCAGGGTCAGGCTGCTATTGTTGCCGCCGCCGATGATGGCAGTGGTGTTGGGAATGCTTATGGCATTGCCAATTGTGAGCTTGGAGAATGCGTTGAGCGTGCCGCCTGCAAACGTGAGCGTGCCGGTGCCAAGCGCCTGGGCGTTGCCGACCGTGATAGTTCCGGCGAGCAGAGTGGCGCCGGCGTTATAACCGGGGCTGGCATTGAGCAGTTGGAGTGAGCCGCTGCCGCCGTTCATGAGCAGCGCCGCCGGACCAGCAAGCGACCCCGTGACAACGACGGGACTTGTGTTGGTGACGACAGCGTTGTTCGCGTTGACGTTGATCGTACCCGCCAGGGTCAGCGGGTTGGCGGCTGCGTTGGCGCTCAATGTTGCCGTGCCGTTCAGGTTCACAGTGTTGGTAAGGGCGACGGGTGCCGCTCCATTTTGCAGGGTTCCACCGACCAGCGTGATTGCTCCGCTGCCGAGGTTGCTGCTGTTTTGCAGCGTCACCGTGCCCGCGTTGATGGCGGTTCCACCCAAATAAGTATTGGCGAGACCGCCGACGACCGTGGTGGCAACCGATATCGAAGGCGACGTGCCCGTCAGATTGGACGCATTCGCCGTCAGGACATTAGCGTTCAAACCGGCCAGCGCGCCCTGGAAAGTCACCGTCGGATTTGCTGCGTTGGAGACTGCAATATTGCCGGTGCCAATGTTTGAGAGCGCAAGCAGTGCGGCTTGAATATTCGCCTGCAGAGTGGCTGTTAATGCGTTCCAGGCGATGGCGTTGGTTGTCTGCCCATTGTAGGTGAGAGTGAACGTCCCGCCGGTGACGGTGCCGCCGAACGTTATCGTTTGCACGGCATTGACGTTGTTTGCTGGCAGCGTTAACGTGTTCGCGCCGGAAATGGTGACGCTGCCCGAACCGACGATGGGGCTCGTGAAGTTGGTGCCTCCGGAGTTGTTTTGGAAAACAATCCCTTCGGTTCCCAGGTTGTACGATCCGCCATTGGCGAACGTGACCGCAGTCGTGCCGGAAGTCAAGAGCGTTCCGCTTGATACAGGCGATGCGATCGTCGGGTTCGAGACAAAGGTAATGCCAAACGTCGCGCCATTGAGGACAAGAGCCGTGATCGCGTTAGCGGGCGCCGTCACCGTGGCGGCAGCCGTGGCGGTGAGTTTCACGATATCGGTTGCACCCGCAGCCAACGCAACCGCGCCAGAGACGGACACGGCGTTGTATCCAGCGAAGACCGCTATACCGCTCGGAGCGGCGGCGCCGGTCTGATTGTAGCCGACGAAATCGCCCGTGCCGGAGGCACCGTTCGCCTCGGCGCCGGGCAGAATGCCGCCGCCGCCGTTGCCGATGCCTGTACCCAGCAGCGCCGACGCGGTCGGTGCACCGTTGAAATTGGTAAGGTTGACGATGTTGGACGCCGCGCCCGCCGCTCCGCCGAGGGCGACACTGTTGGCGATGAAGTTAACCGTTGCCCCGGCTGTGCGTATGAGATTGGCGATCGTGACCGTGGAAGATGTCGAGGTATTGGCCGGTACAGACGCGTAGCCCGTATTGATCGTGTTCTGGCCGCTTGCTAGCGTGATCGTGCCAAGCGACAAGGTGGATGTCGCCGGGTTCGCTGTCGCAGGTCCGCCGACGCTGGCGAGGTATTGCAGCGCCGCGCCGTTGAGCGTAATCGGAGCCGCACCCAGGCGAGTCGTCACGTTATCGATGGAATTGTCGATTAGCACCGTGCTTCCGGGATTCACGGTGACTCCCGAAGTACCAGCGGCGCTACTCAGGCGATTGAGGATGAGGAATCCCGCCAGGCCGCTGCCGACGGTCGTAGGGCCGCTGTAGGTCGTCGTGTTGGACAGCGTCAGTGCGCCGGTCGCGGTTCCCTGGCTGACAATGATCCCGCCCGTACCGAGGTTATTGAGGCCAAGCAAAGCAACAGCGCCGACGCCGACCTTCGTCAGACTACCCGCTGACCCGGTGACGGCCCCAGTAGCCACCAGTGTCGTGTTGCCCGCCGCTGAGGTGTTGGCGATAGTCGCCGACGCGTTCAGAGTGATATTGCCGCTCCACGCCACAGCCGTACCGGCAGCGCCGTTCAACACGTTGACGAGCGCTCCCTGCCCAAACGCACCGGTGTTGCCAAACCCGGAACCATTCAACGTAAGCTGTTTACCAGCAATGGTCGTACCGGCGGCAACGTTGAGCTGGAGCGTTGCATTGTTCGCAACAGTGATAGACCCGGTAACGGCGCCAAGACCCGTGGCGTTTTGAAGGTTCACGACACCGGCATTGATATTCGTATTGCCCGTGTACGTGTTCGCTGCAGCAAGGTTCAACGTGCCCTGGCCAAGCTTGGTCAAGTCGCCAGGCCCGCTAATGCTTCCGGTCTGGAATGTGACTGATAAACTCGGATCGACTCCGATCGCGCTCGAAGTGAGGAGGATGATATTGCCGGTCCACGGCGACGGTCCAACGGAGCCGGCCAAATAGCGTAACGCGCCCGTCCCGTCGGTGCCCGTGCCATTGAGCACCAGTGTATCTGTAAATCCACCAGCCGCGTTGGGCTGCAGCTGAACGGCAGCGCCATTCGCCACAACGGTCGCGCCGGCGGCGCCGCCAAAACTGGCCGAGGCCATACCTTGCACGATGCCCGCATTAACAAACGTCACGCCCGTGTAGTTACTTGTATTGCTCGTTAACACCAAGGTACCGGAGCCGATTTTGGTGAGATGCGCTGCGCCGGTTATGGCCCAGTTAAACACCGTCTGCGACGACGCGGGCACGTTTACCGTGTTATTCGCTCCATTGAGCGTGAGCGAGAGCGTCGTGGCCAGCGTGCCGAAGATCAACGGCACATTGCCGCCCAGGGTGACATTGCTATTGCTCAGAATGACGGCATTTATCAGTAACAATGCACCGCTCGTGGAGAGATTCGGCGTTAGCGTCCCATTTACCAGTGTCAGTGTTCCAGTGCCAATCGACGAAGTCGCACCGAGATGCAGCGTAGCGCCGGCGAGAGCCGTCGCGCCGGCGCCAAAACTCGTCGTGCTTGGCAGGTTGACCGTGCCTGCCCCTGCGAGCGTCAGGTTGGTTCCGCTAAGTGTCGTGCCGCTGTTTACCGTGACGGTGGCTCCAGTAGCGGTATTGACGATCGCTTCGCCGAGGTTCAGCGTGCCGCCACCAGTAACGGTGAGCGTGAATGCGCCGTTGA
The DNA here is from genome assembly GCA_964484265.1 of uncultured Singulisphaera sp. Taxonomy (GTDB): domain Bacteria; phylum Planctomycetota; class Planctomycetia; order Gemmatales; family Gemmataceae; genus SIAQ01. Next base: position 48,499 of record CAZAFH010000005.1, on the reverse strand, counting down.
CGAACAGCGCGCCGCTGGTTACTGTCAGAGTTTGGCCCGGGTTGATCGTAAGCGTTGTGTTGCCGGATACCATCAGGGCGTTGATTGTTTTGCTGGCAGAAACCGTGTCGCTGGCGGCGAGGTTGACATTGGCGCCGGTGGCGGCTCCGCTGACATTGGCCGCATAGGCGGCGCCGGTCCCTGTATACGGGACGATGCTGCCGCCGCTGTAGGTTGCGAAGTCAGCGCCGTTGACCGTGGCATACGGTAGCAAACCCGTGCCGCCCGGTTGGGCCGTGCCAGTAAGCGTCGGCGCGGTGGAGAATGTCGCTCTGACCGTTGAACCGAGCGTCCCCGTGTTGCCGTCGCTGAAATTAAGGACTCCGCCAGAGCCATTCGCACGAGTCAACGTCGTTCCGGAGAGAACCAAGTTGCCGCCAGCGCCTTTGGTCAGGTTGATTGTTGAAGTGCCCGCGCCGAGCGAGATCGCGCCTATCGATTCCGTGGTGGCGACCGTTCCGTTACCCAGAATCGAGAGCGATCCGCCGTTTAGCGTCGTGGGCACATTGAGACGAGCATTGTTGTTAGCGCTCGTGTTGTCAAGCAAAACTGTGCCGCCCTGATTGATTGTCATTGCGGAACTAATCGCGCCATTCACGCCGCTCAGCGTCAGCGTTCCTGGAGAGAACGTCGTACCCACAGTCGCGCCGTTGACGGCAGTGGCGCCGGAATAGGTATTTGCCGCCGTGAGCGTCAAGTTGCCGCTCTCCAGGGCCAGGGTACCGGCACCGCTGACGACGCCGTTCAACGTCGTCGCCTGTGTTGCTCGGATCGTTGGCGCGTTGGCCAGTGTGGCCGCACCGTTAAACTCGATCGGGTTCGCGCCATTGAACACCACGAGCGAACTCGCGGCGCCGTTCAAGGAAGCGTTTATTGAAGCGGGAATGGCAAAGGCGCCGCCGACCTGGAAATTGCCGCTCGTGAGCGTGAGCGGCCCGCCGCCGAGGGCGGTCGCGCTGCCGACGACCAGAGTGCCCAGCGGCGCATTGGCGCTCGATGCGTTTAACGTCACGCCGCCAAGGAATGTGTTGCCAGCATTGCTGAGCGTCAGCGTTCCGATGCCCGCAACCGACAAATTGTTCGTCGTTGGCCCTGAGATCACGCCCGCCAGAGTCGTCGAATTTCCCACTGTCAACGTCAGCGTTCCGACGCCAGTCGCATTGCTGGAGAGGCTGATGGGCCCGCTGAAGGTCATTGCGTTGTTGCCGCTGAAGCTTACCGAGCCATTCAATGTGACTGGATTCGCGATGTTACTGAGCGTGGAACTGGCGATCAACGTGCCGCTGGTCAACGTCAACGCGCCCGAGCCGAAGGCGCCGTTGGCGCCCACGATTAGCGTTCCGCCGTTAAGGAGCGACGTGCCGAGCGTGAGTCCGCCCGCGAAGTCGTTCGTGTTATTTGACAGGCCGAGAACGCCCGCACCCGTGGAGGAGGTAATCGTCAAACCGCCGGATCCGGTGATCTTTCCGGAGAACGTTGTACCACCCGTGTTGGTAACGTTAATGAGGTTGGCGTTGTTCCCGCTGCCGGTCAAGGTCATTGTGCCCGTCAAGTTCAGTGGCGTGCTGCCGCCGAACGTCACCAGCTCATTGAGGTTGCTGTTGTCAAGTGTGATGGCATTATTGACCGTGGTGGTGATGTTCGCCAACACCGTACCGCTCGTAAGAACGAGGGCGCCCGTCCCAAGACCGGTGGGATTGCCGATACTGAGCGTGCCGCCGCTCAAAGTCGTGGGGCCGGTGTAGGTGTTGGCGTTGTTCACCAGGACTGTTCCGGAGCCGCCGAGCGTAAGCGCCGTGCCGCTGATGACGCCGTCAAATTGCGCGGTGTTATTGGTATTGGTCTGGACAATACCCTCGGCGCCCAACGCGATGGGCGCTGCGATGAAGTCCTGGTGTGCCGCGACCGTACTCGTGACCAGGAACCCGCCGGAAGCAAGCGTCAACGTGCCGCCGCCCAGCGTTTGGCTTGCCGCTGCAGTCGTGTTGATGATTAGCGAATTGATCGTCTGCCCGCCGGCGGCAACGTAGTCGCTAGCGTTCGTGAGTTTGACGTTGCTCGTGGCCGTGGCGCCGGAAAGCGTGGTGGCGTAGGCTGCGTATGCCGACAGACTGAAAGGCCCCGCGCCTGACGTCGTCGCGAAATCGAGTCCGCCCGCTCCGGAGACCGTGGCGTACGGAATAATGCCGTTGACCAGCTGTGTCGTCGGATTGGTCGTGAAGTTTATCACATCCGAGGCGCCAAGACCCGTGAAGTTGACAGTCGCGCCGGGCGAGCGCGTAAGCCCTGGATTGGCGGCGACGGTAAGCGTCGCCGTGCCGGCCAAAGTGACCGTGGAACTGCCGCTGTTGACGTTTAGCGTGCCAAACGTTTCCGTGGAACTCGCTCCGCCCGTGTAGAGGAATGTGCCCCCATTGAGCGAGATAGTGGCTGTATCGGCGAGCCGATTGTTGTTGGCCGTCGTGTCGAGGATCTGAAAGGTACCGCCGGAATTGACGTTGATCGTTCCGGAATTCAGAATCGTACCTGTCGCCCCGCTGATTTGCAGCGTCCCCTGCGATACTGTAGTCGCTCCGCTGTAAGTATCCGCATTCGTTAGCGCAACTGTGCCGGCGCCGATCTTCGTCAGGCTTGCTCCGACCCCTGAAACGACACCCGAAAAGGTTGCAGTCGTCGCGGCGGCAGGGACACTGATAATATTTGTTCCTGAAAGCGAAACAGTTCCACCGAACGTCGCACTGTTAGCTCCACTGATGGACAGACCCGCGTTGCTTGCAAAAACGATGTTGTTAGCAAACGTCAAGCCCGCAGCACCTGCCTGGATCGCGCCTGAGTTGACGGTGATCGGACTTGCCCCGAGCGAAGTTCCAGTGTTCAAAACGAGCGTAGCGCCGCTCAGCGTGGTGGACTGCGTGTTCGTGACTGCGCTTGTAATCGTCAATTGCTGGGTGCCAGCGAGATTGAGCGTGCCCGCCCCGTTAACCGTAAACGCGCCTGAAAGCGTAGCGCCGGCGCTGTCATTCACATTGATCGTGTTCGTGCCGCTAAGCGTGATTGACGTGGTGCTGAACGTTTGGGCGTTCGTGCCCGCAAGGGTCAACGATGAGCCATTGGCCCCAAAAGCCAGGGCGTTGGCGTAGGTCAAACCAGCACTGCTTTGTACCGTCCCGTTGAAAGCCGTCAACGCTCCAGTACCGAATGCCGCGTTGTTGCCCGCGGTCACGATAATTCCGCCGGTCAAGTTCGTGCCGCCGGAGAAGGTGTTGGCATTGGATATGGCGACGACCGAGGAACCACTCCCAGCCGTATTCAAGGTCAGAGACGATGCCCCGCCGCCGATGACGTTGGCGATCGTGGTCAGACTATTATTGATCGAAATCGAGTTTGACCCATTCAAAGTCCACGCGCCCGTGGCGAAGGCCAGCGCATTCGTACCGCCGACAGCTAAAGAGCCGGCACTGACAAATGTCACGGGGTTGGCGAGCGTAAGACCAGCCGTGGCGGCCTGAAGAGTGCCGTTGCTCACGGTCAACGTGCCCGACCCGAGCGAGGTGGCATTGCCGACGTTGACAACGGCGCCGCCGCTGAGCGTCAACGCCGTTGCGTTTGGGTTGGCGTTCGGGAGATTAAATGTCTGCGAACCAGCCAGTGTCAATGTGCCGGCTCCGATAGCGCCGCTTATCGTGACGCCGCCGGCGGCAGCTTGAGTCAGCGTATTCGCGCCCGAAAGGCCGATCGGCCCAGCAAGCGTGAGCGGACTGGCGCCTTGCACCACTGCGGAAATATTCGCACCAAATTGCACGGACGCGGAGATCGTGTCCGTTCCCGAGTTCGGGAACGCATTCCCCATGTCGAACGTCGCCCCGGAGGCGCCGTTGTCCAGCGTAAGAACGCCGCCACCGCTAACAATAGAAATGTTCTTCGCCGAGCCGAAGTCAATTTCGCCCACCGTGATTGCTGAGTTTACGGTAACGATCTGGTCGGTGCTGTAGGTGGAGTTGAATTGCGCGATGTCTCCGACGGCTGCCGGCACGACGCCCGCCTGCCAGTTCGTGGCATCCGTCCAGTTCGTCGTGGCTCCGCCGCCCAGCCAAACACCCGTGGCCAGCAGCGTGCGGTCCTCCAGCTGCTCAAACGACAGCATTGCGAACACGGGATGCGGAAAATTCGGATAAACGAATTTTCGACGATCTTTACGAGATAATTTCCGGGGTTGATAAACCCACTCGACCAACCGCCGCCACCAGGAGAGAAACATATGGCCGCTTTCGAAAGAATGAGAACGATCAGAGAATCCGCGCTTTTTTGCCTAGATAATGTCGAGCAAATACTATTCTCAGGACCGATGTGAATGACCTGTGCGCCTGGGGAGAATTTTGCCTATCTTTGCGCCATTACGAGTTTATCGGATAATTACGATGAATTTCAAGGGAATAGAGAATTAATAACGCACTATTAACTAATTGAAATCTAATAATCTGTCGTTATCGACATAGTGATATGTCAAAAAAGCAACAAAAGCCGATCTTCACACAGAATGTAACAACGCAGTAATCAATTACAAAAAGCAAATAAATGGTTTACCTTCAACGGAAAGGATTTGGTCGATGATGAAATTCCAGTAACAATTTGCCTTCGATTATTAACGGCATGAAATAAAACAGAATCGTAATTGTCTTTCAGCACACAGTACAAGGACCTGATAACGCCAAAGTCTCGCGCCGGACCGCCTTGATCACGTCGGCTCGAAATCCTTTGAACGATGCTCCCCGAAGGCATGACGCCGAATGGCGGGGATTGCTTTCGACCGATCGAATTTGCAAAGATCGTGGCGTTCAGGTCGCTGATGATCGCTCCGGTTGTAGCGTTAGGGTAAATTGTTCCGATCAGGCAGATGCCTCGCCATGCGCTCAAAAGGCACTCGACAACAATTCTCGGAATGCCAATTCGGCCGCTCTGCCCAATCCATCCGCACGAGCATCAATTCCCGCAGATGCCATTCCGATGAGAAAAGCGGGAAGCCTCGATTGTCGGCTGCAATGAAACTATTTGGTAACGAGCACGAAATCGGAATTGCCGACAGGTATGAACCAGCGGAGACCAGGACAATCTCCGCCCCGTGAGTTCTAGATCACTGCAAGAAGATGGGATGGACCCCGCATGAAAAGTGCACCCTGCTTAATAGCGCCCTCAAAGATTCTGCTGCCGCTGTTAGCATTATTCCTTACAGTTGAACCGGCACACGGACAACAAACGCCCAATTATGGCGCCGCGTACTACTGGCAAACATCCTATCAACCGTTACCTTATCACCCGCGGCAAGTCAACGGGTATGCCACTGGATATACCCCAACCTCAGGACGCTCTGCCAATCCGTACTATTACAACTCCACCTATTCGACAGCGCCGGCTTATTACCAACAAGCCAACTACGGTAATTCCCAAAGGAACCTACTGCCCGTTCAAGGATATGGAAATCCCTATTACGGTTATTATGGATACTACCCACCAAACAACACCCCCACATACGGCAATTACCAATACCTACCGATGGGAAGCCCACAAGCGTATAATCCGTTTAACGCTGTCAACAATAGTTCAACCTACTTAAATCACACGCCTTATCGGCATTTTTCGAATAGCGTCTACACGCCTGATGCTACCGCCGCCGTTACTCGGCGCCCCGTTGCCGTGCAGACTCCCAGGGCCTACGAACCGGTGGAATTGGAACCGGAGCCACAAATCCGGCCAGAGAATCAGATCCCGACTCCACGGCCGCCGACACCGATGGAAGAGTTCTTGCGGTCCGTCCACGAAAAGATCCACTCAAACCTAATGCTGCCGTTCTGGCGTCCCACGAACGAATCGTGCTGGCTGTCCGCCGACGCCACCGTTTCGTTTTTCCGCCCGATGCAATTCGCCACACCGTTGGTCACGCTGGGCAATGCCAACAACCTTCGTCCGGGCGCCTTGAACCAATCGTTTACAACCGTGGCCTATGGCAACAACAGCGTCGACATGAGCGCGATCCCCGGCATCCGATTGGAAGCCGGCATGTTCCTGGACGATCAGAATTGTTATTCTCTCGAGTGGACCGGATTCATGGCGTTCCAGCGAAGCCAATCATTCAGCGTCGGCGGGGACGCCAATGGCAACCCAGTAATTGCAAGACCGTTCTTCAACGTCGCGACCAATGCCGAGGATGCGTTCTTGGTGTCGCTGCCCAATTTCTTCACGGGCACGGTGAACGTCGAAACCACCTCACGCCTCTACGGCATGGAATTCAATGCGCGCGCCCACAAATACTATGGAAAGAATCTCCACGCAGATGGGCTTTTCGGATTGCGCTACGCGAGGCTTTCGGAAAATCTGACGATACAAGACCAACTCACGCCGATTCAGAACAATCAGTTGAATTTCAACAATACCTTCGTCAACTCGCCAAATTCATTGACGGATCTGGATAGCTTTTCGACGGCCAACGATTTTTTCGGCGCCCAAATCGGCGGACGCCTCCGCTGGGAAGCGCCGAGATTCAGCTTGGATTCCTTCGCAAAACTCGCGCTCGGCGTCACGAGGGAGCAGGTCACTATCAATGGCTCCACCACGCTTGTCACTCCGACGGGAAGCCAATCCGCCGTCGGCGGCATCCTGGCCCAAAAATCGAATATCGGCACCTACAGTCGCGGCGTGCTCGGATTCGTGCCTGAATTCGGTCTGGGCGTCACCGCGGATATCACGCCGCACGTTCGCGCCCGGCTCGGTTACTCGGTGCTGTGGTGGAACAATGTCGTTCGCCCTGGCAGCCAGATCGACCGCAACGTCAATCCCGGCCAGGCGCCGGGAAGCCCCAACTTCGGAGCGACGACAGGCGCCGCCTCACCTTTCTTCCGATTCAACGACGAATCGTTCTGGAGCCAATCATTCACGATCGGGCTTGAGGCACATTTTTGAGCATTTCGAGCATTCAAGATTGATAAAAAAACAAAAAGACCCACGCCTTATTCAGCGTGGGTCCTCGTCGGAAAAAGTGCCGGAGACAGGACTTGAACCTGCACTCCCGTTTCCAGGAACCAGGCCCTCAACCTGAATAACGACATTTACCTATCGTGGCTCAAACGTCGATGATGCGTTGCAAACCTTGGATTTCATGCGGACTGAAGCGTTTCAGCCCTTCGCTTACATTGTACGCAGGTTGGGCCTGAAGGGGCAATGCTGTCCCCAATTTGTCCCCAAAGTCTCGCGATTCGGTTTTAGGGAGCCCCTCAAATCCTGGCGTCGATAGTCACAACAGTTCGTCTCGCCACGATTGCGTCGTTCTTTAAATGCCGTCCAGACTAGTTTGAAGGCGTGCAAGGTCACAGCCGAATGCTATGAGTTTCTCGTGTGCTTGCGCGCAGTCTCCTGTGGCACCCATTTTTTCCAATTGGAACGCCAAGTCGGTGATTTCAGATAACCCAAAGAAATTGACCATGCCCTTGAGGGTATGGGCGGCTCGGTGCACTGCCTTGCAATCGTTCTTTTCCACGCCATCGGTAAGTTCGGCCATGAGTGGGCCAACGTCCTGCCGGAAATCCGCGATCAGTTGCCGAAGCATGGGAAGACTACCGCCGACAGAAGACAGGAGCTTCGCGCGATCGACCGTTGACCCGGAAGTGGCCGGGGCCGGTGCGCTTGGCGTCCGAGAATCCGGGGCCGCGCCGACGGCTGGAACGACTTTGCGAATGACGTCGAAGAGTTCATTGTCCTGAATCGGCTTGGCAACATAAGCATCCATGCCACCTTGCAAGCATTGCTCACGGGCATCGTCACCGGCATTGGCGGTCATGGCGACGATAGGGGTGTGCCGGCCGGTGGTGGCCTCTTTTTGGCGAATTCGAGCGGTTGCCTCAAGGCCGTCCATCTCCGGCATGTGCATGTCCATGAAGACGATGTCAAAAGTTTGTTCATCAAGGATCGCCAGTGCCTCATTGCCGCTGCCGGCGACGGTGACCTCATGACCTTGTCCCTGCAGTTTCAAGATGCCGACCTTTTGATTGAACGGGTTATCGTCCACGAGCAGAAGTTTCAGCGCTACGCCCGCTTTCGGCACAGAGGCCAGCTTGGAATCGGCTTCGGTCAGGCTTAATTCCATTTCGGTGCCGGTCGATTGCACGACGCCACAGGACTTGAGGATCGCTTTCAACAGGTCCGCTGGTTTGTAGGGCTTGGCGATGTAGCCGTGAATGCCCAATTCCTGGCACTGGGCCAACTCGTTTTTGCGATCGACCGGGGGAACCATCATGACAATTGCGGGGTCCGTGTGGTGCCGCTCCCGCAGATGGCGGGCCAGATCGAAGCCGTCAATCCGAGGCATGGTCGCATCGATTAGAGCGATGGCAAACGGCGTTTGGGCCCGGTCTGCCTGGTCGATCATTTCCAGGGCGAGCGCCGGATCGGAGGCCGTTTGGACATGAAGCCCCATGTCGTGCAGCGCATTTGCGAGAATAGCGGCGCTCGCTGCACTGTCGTCCACGATGAGGATGCTCTGGCCTTTCAGCATGGCGTGGGTCGGCGCGGCCCAGGCTTGAGAGTTCGTGGGTGTTTCGAGGCAGGCCGTGAAATGGAAGGTGCTCCCTTGTCCCAGCTCGCTTTCCGCCCAGATTTTTCCGTGCATGAGTTCGACGAGGTGGGAGCAGATTGCCAAACCTAGGCCGGTGCCGCCATAGTTGCGCGTCGTGGAGCCGTCGGCTTGCACGAATGGTTCGAAGACCGCCTTGAGCTTGTCAGCGGGAATGCCGATACCGGTATCTTTGACGGTAATATGCAGAACGAGTGCCTGGTTCGCACGGGTTTCGACGCGTACTCGGACGACAATCTCGCCCTGTTTCGTGAACTTGATCGCGTTGCCCACAAGGTTGATGAGAATTTGCCGCAGGCGCACCGGATCGCCGATCAGAACATCGGGCACGTCAACGGAGATGTCGCAAAGAAGCTCCAACCCGCTCCGATGGGCACGAATAGCGAGCAGCTTGAGCGAGTCGATCATGCTGTCGCGCAAACGGAACTCGATGGGGTCGAGTTTGAATTTGCCCGATTCAATCTTGGAATAATCGAGGATCTCATTGATGACCGACATTAGCGAATCGGACGACGCCTTGACCAGTTCGAGATATTCGCGCTGTTCGGGCTGCAATGGCGTTTCGAGCGTGATGTCAGTCAAACCCATGATGGCGTTCATCGGCGTGCGAATTTCGTGGCTTACGTTTGCCAAAAATTCGCCTTTCGCGCGATTGGCCGCCTCTGCAGCGTCCTTGGCAACTTCGAGATCTTTTTTCTGATGGCGAATCTTGGCCCGGGACTGTTGCAGCCGGCGCAAAGTTTTCACCAACTCCGCGTTCTTGCTTTCGATTTGCGTCATATCGTCGAAGGTCGCCAGCGCGCCCTTGCAGGTCCCGTCGTCGGCGTTGATCGGCGTGGAATTTACCGACAGCGTGCGCTTGCCAGTGCTGCCATTTTCGATCCCAAGGATAAAGCCGAGTTCGGTCTTGCCCTCTTGGAGTGCCTGCGACCACGGATAGTCTTGAGGCTTGATCTCCGCGTCGCTGGACCAGGGAAGTTCCGAGATTTTCCGCCCGGTCAGCGCCGTCGGCTCAAGGCCGACCGTCTTGGCGAACGCGTCGTTTGCCAAGGCAATTCGCTGGTCCTTGTCCAGAACCAGCAGTCCCTCGGTAATCGTGTTCAGTGTGGCGCGAACGCGGTCCGGAACGACTTTCGCTTGACGCGGATCGATGTGGCGCAGGACGGTCCTCAGGTACAGAATGCCGAGACCCAAGCCGGCGATCATTACATAGCCGGCCAGCAAAAGGAAGGGGCCGATTCCCCACGAAGCCATCGTGCTTGGCGGACGGAACTGGATTTCTAACGAGCCCCAGCGCTGATTTTTCAGAGAGATTGGAATCTGCATCTGCGTCTCGATATACGAGTCGCCTTCGCGGGGTTGCCAAATTTCAGAATGCCCTCCCACATTGAGAAGCAGCCGGCCATCTGCCTTGCGAACACCCGCGGAGATGATGTCAGGATTGCGCTTGCAGATCGACTTGACGCCGGCTTCGAGGGCAGCGACATCGCCCTGCTGAAGGGTGACCGCGCAGTGAACGGCCAGTGCCTCGCAGAGGTTTCGGCGCCCGACCATCACAGCCGCTTGCTGGTCCGGAACGAGACCGAGCGACATGGCGGAGCACATCACAAACAACAGGATGGCAGCAAAGCCGACACTAATACGCAACATGGCGGTTCCAATTCTCCACGGACTATTGGTCAACAAGCGACAGCAAGGTTTCTTCGTCCTGATCGTCCTTCACGCGATCCTCCTCCTCCCACGCATACAGAACTTCCAGCGGATCGAACTGTTTCCACAACGGCTGCGAAGTCAGCAGGCCGAGCAACCAGAGGCCGAGCCGGGAGTTCAGGAGCACGTATCCGCTGGCGGCCATAACTCCCGTGCCGATGACCATCGTCGTTTCGAGGCCGGCTTCGGTCCACGGCACCCGCTCGCCCTCGTCGTTCAAGACATCGAACCCGTCGTCGGCCTGTCCCGTTCGCACTTGGGCCGACGGGGTTGATCCAAGCGAGACTCGCGGGAGGAGGGAGGCCAAAGACGATTCTGTGGCCACGACCGTGGACGCCATCTGTCCTTCTCGCCAGGTGACTTGTGGTATGGGGGAGAACACTTGAATTGTGCGAGTCGCGGAATTGATGCCCGCCAGTACGGCCAGCGAGGCATCGGTGCCCACATCGTTCCCCCGGCCGTTTGGCGCCGTTGCGGCGAGGAATAATGCAGGGCTCAACAATCCGGGCGGCGCGGCCGAGGTTGCTGCTGACGCGGGCGATGTGCCCGCCGGATTGCTCCCGAACGGGTTTGACGACGGCGTCAGAGGTATCAGCGAAACTGGCGGGATCGACGTTGGCGGTGGTGGCGGTGTTGGCGTCTGCGCCGGTGGCACTGGTGGCGTCGCGATCGGCGTGATCGTCAAGGTGCCGTTGGCGAAAGCAAACGTGTAATTCGCAGCGCTGAGACTCCCTTGTGCGGAAGTGATGGGATAGGAACCGGCTGCGCTGCCGGCCGTCGCCATGGTGGTCAGGCTGGCATTGCCGCTCACCACGCTGGCGGTGTCGCCGTTGACGAAGCCAGTGATCGTAGCGCTGAAGGCGGGGTTGGCCTGGCCGTAGATCCTGCTTGCGTCCGCGGCGGTGACGGTGAGCGTCGCGGGCGTTATCGTTTCAGCGAGGACGTTCGACGTGTTGGCGCTGAAATAGGCATCGCCGGCGTAGGTGACGGTGATATTGTGGACGCCCGCGCTGAACGTGGACGTGGTGTAGGTCGCGCTGCCCGCACTCAACGTGACTGTCGCTAGGTTTGTGGCCCCATCGAAAAAAATGACTGTTCCCGTCGGCGTTCCCGTCATCGGAGCGACGCCGCTCACGGTGGCGGTGAACGTCACGAACTGCCCATACACGGACGGATTTGCCGACGCGACGACGGTTGTGCTGCTGGCGTTCGGCGTCACGGTATTCGTCACGGCTACTGGTGTTGTGTCAAGGCCATGGTAGACGGCGTCGGCGCTCGTCGCGCTGCCCGTGATTTGGTAGGTCACGCTTGGGGTGGTCATGTAGGAGTTCAGTCCCGTAACGTTGACGGTCTGGGCAACGTTCCAGTTGCTGGCGTCAAACGTCAACGTCCACTGCGAAAGCGATCCCTGGCTCGGATCGGTGGGTTGCAGATTGACAGTCACTGGCGCAATCGGCTGGCTAGTCAAAGCGACCGTGAACGACGCTGATGTGCCGCTCTCCGAGGTGGTCAATGAAGTCGGCGTGACTGTGAAGCCAGCGATGTCTGCCTCGGTGTTCGTGACCGTGACTGGCGTCATCGCCAAATTGTTGTAATTGGCGTCCGTGCTGGTTGCCGTGCCCGTGACCTGATACGTCTGGTCGCCGTGGACGATTTGGTCGTCCAGTCCGGTGACCGTCACATTTTGTGCGACGTTCCAATTCGTGGCATCGAACGTCAAAGTCGATTGCGATAGTGAGCCTTGTCCGACGACTGACGTGGCAAGGTTGATCGTCACTGGCGAGGTCGGTTGGCTTGTGAGCGTCACGCCAAACGATGCGGAGGTGCCGGACTCGGAAGTCGTCAGTGAGGCCGCCGTGACATGGATGCTGGCGACATCGGATTCCGTGTTCGTGACGGTGATCGGCGTGATGGCCAGGCCGTCGTAATTGGAAAGAAGGCCCGATGCGATTCCTGTAATCTGGTAGCTTTGGTCGCCGCTAACGATCTGGTCGTCCAGGCCCGTCACGGTGACCGATTGCGGCGTGCTCCAATTGAGAAGCGTGAAAGTCAGCGAGGATTGCGACAGAGTGCCCTCGGTTGGGTTGCCGTTGGTCAAGGTCACAGTGACGGGGGTCAAGGGCAATGTGGCCAAGGCAATGCTGAACGTTGCAGAGGTTCCGGTTTCCGAGGTCGTCAGCGTGGTCGGAGTGACAATGAAGCCAGGGAGGGCCGTATTCACATTCGTGACGGTGACCGGCGTCATGCCCAGGCCGTTGTAGTTGGAGTCGCTGCTGACGGCGGTTCCGGTGATCTGATAGGTCACATCGCCGCCGGCAAGCAAATCAATTTGGCCCGTGACGGTAACGATCTGAGCGACATTCCAGTTGCCGGCGTCAAAGGTCAACGTACTCGTCGAAAGCGTGCCTTCGCTGGGATTGCTGCTGCTCAGATTGATCGTGACGGGCGCCGTCGGCTGGCTCGTCATCACCACGCTGAAGGACGCGCTCGCTCCCGACATGGATGTCTGGATTGACGTCGGCGTGACAGTGAAGCCCGCCACGTTGGCCTCGGTGTTTGTGACGTTAACCGGCGTCATTGTCAGGCCGTTGTAGACGGTGTCGCTGCTGGAGGCCGTGCCCGTGATCTGGTAGGTCTGATTGCCGTGGACAATGTGATCATTCACGCCGGTGACAGTGACGGTTTGGGCCGTGTTCCAGTTCGTGGCGTCAAAGGTCAGGCTCGATTGCGAAAGCGTGCCCTGCGCCGGATTGCCGTTGGTCAGGTTGATGGTGACCGGCGCCAGCGGTTGGCTGGTGAGGGCGACGGTGAAGGAAGCCGACGTGCCAGTCTCGGAGGTTGTCAGAGTCGTCGGCGTGATGGTGAAGCCGGCGACGTCGGCCTCCGTGTTGACGACCGTCACCGCGGGCATCGCCAGGCCGTTGTAGTTGGTGTCGGAACTGGAGGCGGTTCCATTGATCTGGTATGTCTGGTCGCCGAGGACGATGTGATCGTCGAGGCCGGTGACGGTCACGGTTTGAGCGACATTCCAGTTACTGGAAGTGAAGGTGAGCGTCGAGGTCGAGAGTGTTCCCTGAGCCGAGTCGGTGGTGCTGAGGTTAATGGTGACGTTGGACGTTGGGGCGCTTGTCAGTGCCACGCCAAACGTTGCCGTGGTACCAGCCTCACTGGTTTGCACGCTAGACGGGGTGACACTGATGTTCGCGGAGGAAACCCCGGTCATGAAGCGCTGGCCGTAGACGCCTTCGTTGTCGCTGTCTTGCTTGTCGCTCGTCCAGACCGCGACGAGATTGCCGTTTTGGTCGCCGGCCAGCGACACGTACTCCTGATGATCGTGTGTGTACGTATTGACCTGTCGCAAGGCGCCGACAAGGTTCCCGGACGTGTCTACCTGCTGCGCGAAAACGCCCCAGCCGTTGCCGTCCAGGTCCTTGCTGCTCCACGCAATAATCGGGTTGCTGGTGCTGCCGTACGTTACGCTTGAGTATTGCTGGTCCTTGTCAATAGACGGGCTCACCTGGAATTCTGCGGAAATGGCCGCCCCGTTGGCCTGATAGGTTTGGCCGTAGATGGCCCACTTGCCGGACTGATGGCCGGACCACGTCACCGTGAAATTGCCAGCAGCATCGATGGCGGCGGTGGAGTACTGCTGGTCGTTGTTCGTGGCGGTATTGACCTGGAAGATGGATGCCACGGGCTGATTGTTCGGTCCGTAAAGCTGGGCATAGACATCCCAGTTCCCGGATTGCTTGCCGGACCAGGTGATGACATAGGCGCCTGCGCCGTTCATTGCCACCTCGGCAAACATCTCATCGTCACTGCTGTTGCTAACCCGGAACGGACCGCCCTGAGAGATGCCATTTTGATCGAAAGAGTTGGCATAAATCTGCCACTTCCCGGACTGCTGGCCCGACCAGGTCACGACGAAGTTCCCGGCATCGTCGATTGCGACCGTGGAATATTCTTGATCCTTGTTCGTGGGCGTATCGACCAGGATCGCGGAACCTTGAGCGACACCGCTGGCGTTGAAGCGCTGGGCATACACATCCCAGTGTCCGTTCTGGTCGCTCGACCAGGTGACGACGAAGTTGCCGCTCGAGTTCATGGCCACCGAGGCGTATTGATGGTTGTCCCCATCGACATGCGGCGTGACGAGCGTCTCGCTCCCCTGGGCGACGCCGGCCGCATTGTAACGCTGCATGAACACATCCCACGTGTCGGAGCCGAACTGGTGCTTGCTCGACCAGACAACGACGTAATCCCCCGTCGTCGGATTGATGGCCACGGCCTGCGGCGTCTGCGGAGACGTTTGCTGTGAGTTCTGGGTCGTCGTGTTGACGCGAAATTCTGTACCAACGGGTGTCACACTGAGCAGCCGGCGATCTTCCAACTCCTGCAACGGCGCGAGACGGCGGTCACGACGGGTCGCCGTGCGCGTGTCGCTGCCGAGGAGCTGGTGGAGTGATTCCCAAGTCTTCTTCAGTCCGTCCAAGAATCCCTTTGATCTCTTGGTCTCGCTCATTGCGCTGAACCTCACAGTCCCCAGTTCACGGTCGTTCCCAGCCAGCGACGCACACGCCACCAGGTCGTCTGCGATTCCGCGTCGATCTTGACTCGGCCGAGAACGCCCGGCTGGATCGACGAATCGCCTTGCAGATGGATGCTCACCAGGTAGCGCTGTCCATGCGGCTTTTCGGTGTTCGTGGTCGAATCGCGCTGAGTCGCCACATCGCCGCCGACGCGGTTCGAGAGAGCTTCCGGAATGCTCTTGGCATCGACTTGGGCCACTGAGGTCACCAGGCCGGTCCATTGCCGGCCGGCCGCTCCGTGAATCAGAACGCTCGTCGGACTGCCCACACGAACCTGCCGATGATCCGCCGGGTCCACCAGCACGAGTGCCCGCAGCGCCTCGTCGTTGCCGATGCGGCAGAATTCAGAGCCTTTTGCAAGCCACTTGCCTTTCTCCTCGATGGGGACAAGTCCCAAGACGACGCCATCGGCCGGGGCGCGCAGAATCAAACGGTCGCGTTGTTCTTTCAAGGTCCGATGTTCCTGGATGAGCGACTTCAGCTCGTGGTCGCATTCAAGCCAGCCGGCCAGGATCGAATCGTCGCCCTCGTCGAAATCGGCGAACTGAGCGACAAGAGCGTTTTGCTGCTCGACCCGCGTGGCCTGGTCGGCCTCGTTGACGCGGATCTTTATTTCGAGCTTCGGGTTGACGAGGACCGCGAGCACTTCCCCCGCCTTGACGCGTTTCCCATCGCGGATGTGTACCTCGTGCAAGAAGCCTTCAACTTCAGGCACGATGATTCGGCGAACTTGCTCCGGAGCCGGCTGGACCAGGGCAGTGCCACGAACCTTCATCGGCAACGGGACCAAGAAGACGAACGCCGCCAAGCCGGCGAATCCGGCGAGCGACAACCACAATCGAGCGGGCTTCATGTCGCGAAACCTCCCTTGTTGATGAACCCAGTGCAGCAGTTGCCAGGTCGGCACGCCGATCAAAAGCGTGAGGCTGATGGCGCCGAGAATCCAGCCTACGACGGGAACGTGGCGCTGCTTCATGAACTCGTACACGAAATAGAGTGCCAGCGCCGTGACGTACCAGCGGTAGCCGAGGCTGGCGAGGCCGAACCAGAACAGGAAACGATTGCTCACACGCCCGGTCGGAGAAACGGCTCGTGTCTCAACTCCGAGCCAACCGAAGAACACGGCCTGCAACGTCCGTTGACACTGCTGCGCAAGGTTGGGCGCTTCCAGCCAATCGGCCAGAACGTGGTAGCCGTCAAAGCGCATGAGCGGATTGGCGTTGCACACGATCGTGTTGACGCTGCAATACAGCATCACCGCGAACGCCCATTGATGCACGAACGTCGCGGAATCGGTCCACCACCAAACGAAGGTCGCAGCCGCGGCAAGTAGAAGTTCCACGTAGACGCCGGCCGCGCTCACGGCCATACGTTTCCATTTGTTCGGCAACAACCAGCTATCGGAGACATTGCAATACAAGGTCGGGAAGAAGAACAGGAAGACAACACCGATCTCTTGCACCTCCGCTCCCATGTGCTTGCAACAGAGCGCGTGGCCGAACTCGTGCAGCACCTTCACGACAACGAAGGTGAGCCAGAGATACGCCAGCGTTTCCCAGCGAAAGAAGTCCTCGTAAACCGGCAGGCGCGTCAGGAACTCGCGCCAGTGCGTCACGATCAGAGCGATCGCGCTGCCAAATAACGCCAAGCTGGCGATGACGAAGGCATAGAAAAACAAGAAACGCGTGAGGGGCTGGATCGGCGTCAGCCAGCGATCCGGATTGCCGAGCGGGAACTTGAGATACACGACATTCAAAAGAGACATCCACCATTGGTGGTTCTGTTTCCGTGCACGCTCAATGATGCGTTCGCTTGCGGACGCCGAATCGCTCTGGATCAATCCGCCTTCGAGCAGCTCGGCAACGAAATCCTCCAGTTCGTCCGCCGACAGCCGATCGGGGCGAAATCGCTTTTCGTATTCGCTCTTGATTTCGCCGAGCGTGTGGCCGCCGTCCATGAGGCTCAGGAGGAAGTGTTGTTTTTCATCGAGGCGAAAATAGCGCATTGTGATCGGATCCTTGACCACGTAAATCGTCTGACCGCCGCTGGTTTGCGGTGAAATGCGCAGATTCTGCCGGGCGCGTACACAAACGCTTTTTCGTCCTTCCAGGGTGCTGTCTGGTTCGAGTGTAAGCATGATCTGCTGTTCTCTGCGCCATCTGCGTTGCTATTTCAGGTCCGCCGTCTCTGGGAAAATTCGGAGGGTTGCAAACATACCGGCACGCAAGCGGCGTCCGGCATCCGACGGATTCTCTAGCTCGGCGCGGATCCGAACCATGTCGGTGCCGCGCTCGATCTGATTGCCGACGTAGGTGATGCGCGCCTCATAAACGGGCTGCCAATTCTTGACAGAAGGCACCGCCCACACGCGAACGATCTTGTCCGTGCCGCCTGTGAAGAACACCGATTCATCAGGGGCGAACACGCCGGCGTGAACGACCGAGGCGCCCGGAATGATGAAGTGGCGGATTTCGCCGAGGGGCAACTTGCGTTGGAAGTCCTTGTCATTTTTGCTGCGGAGTAGTTGGATGTCGTCGGGCGTTGGCGGCACACGCCAAAGCTGCAAACGCTGATTGGTCGATGCCGTCAGCACGAGCTTGCCGCCAGGAGAAAATTCGGCCATTCCCTGGAATCGGCCTTGGCGCCGGCTGGTCAGAGAGCCGAGCCATGTCCCGTCGTCGCGATCGAGGATCCGTAACTCTTCACCAAGATCGAGCAGGATCGACCGGCCTTCGGGGCCGACGCCAGGCCGAGCCACTTCGCAAGTGCGGCCTGCGTGAATGCGAACGAGCGAGCCGGCGGCCGCGCCGAGTTTCCACACCTTGACGACATTGTCGCGGCCTGCTGACACGAGTCGGCCATCCGGGCAGAATCGCAAGCTCGTGACCGCTCCCTGGTGCGCGGACAAGCCGTCCTCGGCATGCAGCCAAAACAGGAATTTGCCCGTCGTGGTTGCCCAGATGCCGATACGCTTGTCGTCGCCGGCAGTTGCAAAGTGACTTCCGTCGCCATTGAAAGCGACGGCCCGTATCGGTCCCTCATGCTGTTGCGACATTGCAAGCGAGCTGGATTTTCCGGCGAATGACACCGTCCAGAGCTTGCTCGTCCCATCACCGCAACCCGTGAGCACGGTGTAGCCATCGCCAGAAGCCGGCGCGAACGCGACAGCAGTGACATCCGCGGAGTGCAGCAACTCGCCATTGCGCGAGCCTTGAGGCCAATTCCACAAGAACACGCTCCGGTCCTCGCCGGCGGAGGCGAGCAGCCGACCATCCGATGAGATTGCCAGTGCCGTGATGGCGCCGGTGTGCCCGATCAACTGCGTCATCTGTTCGCCGCGAATCTCCGGCTCCACAAGGGCGGTCATGCCGACGCGGATCAGGCTCGCTTGCTGAATCTTGCACAACCCTTCGACACGCATTGAATTGCAATTGGCAATTCGGAAGAGTGCTTCCCCTTGCTTGACCGTTTCACCCTTGCGCTTGTAGACCTTGACGATTTCGCCGTCGAGGCCAGCGCGAATGGCATGTTGTTGCAAAACGACTTTGGCGCGATCGAGTTCCTTCTGAGCCGCTTCCCGCTCTTCGGTTGCTTTCTTCATCTCGTTGGCAAATCGTTCACGCTGGTAGAGGTACGTCTTGGCTTCCAGCTCCGGCACGGTGCGCAGGCCTGTCTCGTTTGCCTTTCTCGCATATTCAACCTTGGCGTCGGCCTCATCGAACTGGGCCTTCGCAATTCGCTCGGCGGCCTGGCTGTTGGCTCGGATTGCCAGCAGATCGACCTGGGCGCGTAGTTGCCGATCATCGAGTTGCCCCAGCAGATCGCCCTTGCGAACCTGACGCCCGACATCGACAAGAATTTCGTCGAAAATGCCGTCCACCTGACTCGACACGTCCTGCTCGAAAATCGGCGTCAGGTTGCACGGTGCGATTTCCAGGGGATCGAAAAAAGCGACGAGGGACGAGGGGCGCGGGGCGAGAAGAAAGTTGCCGGGCGAGACGACCGGGGCAGAGTACTCGCCGCAGGGCGAGGAATCGCCGGACTCGCCCTTCGGCCCTTGCCCTTCGCCTCTCGTTGAAAGAGACCAACATGCGGCCAAGACGGCCAGCGCCGCGCCGCATGATCCGATCAAGAAAAAACGCCTCATGCCGACACCTCGTTGAAGAGGGGTGAGGGACGTGGGCCAAGGAGCGAGAGAATGCCTGCCTCGCGCCCCTCGTCTCTCGCCCCTCGCCCCTCAAAAGATCACGTGTTCGTAGAAGAACTCCCACAGCTCGTGAAACCAGACAGCACCGACCGAGCGCGACCCACAATGAACTTTGCTGCGAACTTCCAGCCCCACCGGCATGCTTTCGAACTGCTGAATCAAATCCTCGTCCACGATGCGAACGCGGGTGGGCAGAACGACGGCGTTGTCCACCACTTTCGTCTCACCACCCAACCCGTCCTTGTACAAGCGTCCCTTGTAGGTCCGATGCGGCTGACTGGCGAGCAACAGATCGACTTCAACAAAGCCGGCCTCACTCGCAGACAAGCCATCGCGGATCGGCCCCACATTCCGTTCGGGGATTTGCAGCTCGATCTCCCACGTCCCCTTGACGCTGGCAATACGCAACAAAGGATCGCCCGGCTTGACGGTCTTGCCGAGTAACTGTTCGTGGGCGTCAAAGGTGACGACCTTGCCCGTCAACGGAGCGAACACGGGGGCCTTGCGCGGACTTCGGCTCGTTTGCAACAGGATCTCGCGCTCGGCGGTCGCCTTGCGCAACTCGTATTGCTGCTGAATGCGGTCCTTGACGAGGGCGCTGCGTTCTTCGTTGGTCGTTTTCTTCCCGATCTGGTCGCTCAGGAGTTGCAGCCGTTGCTCCGCGGAGCCGATCTTGATCGCGAGTTGATCGATTTGCAGTTGGGTATCGAGATCCTCGATGAAGAGCAGTTCCTGACCTTTCTCGACTCGATCCCCGGGTCGCGCACGCAGCTCTATGATCTTGCCGTTCTGAGCGGCATACACCATTTGCCGTTGCACCGGCACAAGTTGCCCTTTCGCCTCCAAACGCAGTGTCATCGGCACCAACCCAAGGGCGGCGATCAGCAAAACCAATGGCAGCGAATAAAGACCAATGCGAGCGATAGTCCGCGTGTTGGCCCAATCACGCACCTGGGCCAGTATTCGAGAGACTCGCTGCAGCGGCATGCGCGCGGTTTCAACCGAATTGCTCAAGGCCGATGAAGCATGCGGCGCCAACGTTTGCATCCGTTGCAGTAATTGTTCCGCGGAGAACGCAGGCTCGAACGATTCGGCGGTCAATGTGGCAAAAGCTGGTCCGTCTGTTTTCAGAGGCAGCACAACAAGCACCCTGCAGTTGCTCTCGCCGAGATAGGCGTCCAGCGCGTGGACCACAGCAAGCGGCAAAGTCTCGTCGCGTTTGCCCTGGTAGATCAGACTTTCGCCCCAATGTAAAACGGCATCACAGAGCGATTGCAACAATTGCACAAGGCGGCTATTTGGCTCCACGACGGCCGCACCGCTGACGGCTGCGACCTTGGTTTTCGCACCCCACGCATACGCCACGCTGACCTGATCGCACTCCAGGAGGCGCCGGCCTTCCTGTGCAATCCACTGGGCGACCATCTGAGGATCGAGGCTGCTGTGGATTTGCCGCACGAACGTATCCAGTTGCAGCCACAACTTCTGTTGCTGAACCAGAGATTGGGTCTGGCGCTTGTGATGGTAGGCCGCCAAGAATCCCGTCAACTCTGCGAGCAGGCGCGCCAATTCGCGGCGATGCGCCGCTTCGGGAATCGGATAGAGCCAAATCTCAAGTAGCCCAACGACCTGCTTATCCACGACGATTGGTGCAAGCAACAATCCATGATCGCTTCGATTCGCGGCTTGTCCATTTTCCCCGACAACCTTTGAACCACTCTGCGGCGGCACCCACAACGCACGCTCACGTTGACTGGCGACTTGAAGGACCTGACCGTGGCACGTGATGCCATCTGCAACCGCTTCCAAGCGCAACGCCGGCCAGTTGATCGTATGTTCGAGTTCAAAATGCCCGTCGGCCGCTCGTGTCCAAATCGCGCCGCCGGCGACCTGCAATGCCGACACGACGCGCTGCAGGAACTCCGCGAAGAAAATCGCCGGGGCAGCGGGTGTTTCCAGCAGCCGGCCGATCTCTTCCAGCAGGTGAGGCAACGCCTGCGATCGGAGCACGCTTTCTGGAGTGTGCGTCATTGGTTCTGGCATGACACGACCCTTTCCCGGCACAGACGGAATTATCGATGCTAACGAAATGTAGGTCACAAAAAGCAGATGTGATAACGTTTGCTTACAAAAAGAAGCGATTTTTCAAGGATTGTAAACCAGACGCCAACTGGTCTTTTCGGAATGACCCTATCTCATTCCTGCCGGCCGCACTCGGGGTTCCCTTGTAAAGCATTACTTGAAAAAAGGTTGCGCGCAAAATAGAGACTTGCGTCGCGACTGAAGAAGATGGATCGACTTTGACGATAATACCGAAGACGACACCTTTTTGACGAGTCACTGGAAACTAGGAAAGGCGTAAAATGTATGTTTTCATCGCGGGCCGCACTGCTGTTGGCAACGGTGGTTTTTCTTGGCGGACCGTCCTTGGTTCATGCTCAGGCCACGTTCGGAAAGCCGGTCGGCGTTGACGGGCCCGATGAAATCGGACTGACGCCGCCGACCCGCGACGACCTCTTCCGCGTGCAATCCGAGCAATCGCTGAAGGAGCGTCTGCGCGAAGCGTTGCCGAAGGTAAAGAAGGTCGATTTTCCTGAAGACGCGCCGCTGCCCAAAAGCACCGGTGTTGAGGTGGCGCACGCCTTGGACCTCTTCGCAATACCGATTTCAAGCCCGGTGTGCTATCGGCCGTTGTACTTCGAGGACAAGCGGACGGAGCGTTTTGGTCAATATGTGCCCTGCGTGCAGCCATTTCTGTCGGCCGGGCGATTTTATCGAGACGTTGTCATTCTTCCGTGCCGGCTTTTGCTGACACCGCCATGGACGTATCAATGTGACAATCGTTGAACGCTCGAGCGGATTACTGAACCTTGGCTTCCAAGGGAGGCAACGGGCCTGGCAATCTCAATGGATCGAAGCGTGCCGGAACAAATGGCTCCTGGTCAGCTGAAGATACGACCGGAGCAGACTCCGTCGGCGGTTGCAGTCCGAAATGGGCGGGGCTATGAGGTCCGCGGAACCAGTCGCGAATTTGCAAACTGGCGTGTGGCTTTACACAAGCCGGCAGATTGCCGTCGGCAATCATGATCTGGCGTGAACGAAGGATCGTTCCTTTCTGCCTTTCGAAGTCGGCCAGCGCGATGCGATAGCTGCAAACAGCCACTTGCTCATCTCGAACGGCGTCCACCCAGTTCCGCTGCGAACGCAATATCAGATCGACGCTCTCAACGCCTCCCGCATTCCATTTTTGCAAGCGGGCCTTGAGTTGCTTGAGGGCCGCTGCCTGCTGGCTGTGGCGGGTTTGCACTTCCTCGCGGAATTGCACAAGATCGCGATAGCTGCGCACTAACGAGAAGCCAAGCTTGGCCTCCTGGTCGTGCAAATTCGTCAACTGTTGTGCAATCGCAAGGCGTGCCCGTGAGGCCGCGGAGTGTCCTTCGCGAAAGCCGATCGGAACCTGCATGTGTACCCCAACCTCCCACTCGGGCCGACCGCTGCGGAACAAGTCCGCGTAGGAGGATCCCAATCCCGTGCTCAGGCTGTTGACGTCGTACTTTGAGTAAAGCCGTAAGTCCGGCTTCAGGAGTTCGTTCGCCCTGGCGAGCGAGAGCTGGGCTATCTTGATGTCTTCATGAATTTGTTTCAATTCCGGGCGATGGCGTGCCGCCTCCTGTTGGGCGACCTGCCAATCGAGATTCACACTCAGAGGGTCGGGCGTATCCGTGGGAACGAGCCGCGTGCCGTCCTCCGCGGGTAAACCGATGACATAACGCAAATGGCGTTCGGCTTCGAGCACGCCGGCGCGGCCGCCGCTGCCTCGGCCTAGCGCTTCGAGTCGCTGCGTGCGGAAGAAATGGTATTGCTCCTCGATCATGGCCAGGTCGGCGTCTCCCAGGCCGCCCGCTGCTTGCTTGTTCTTTGCGATCAACCAGGCATGATGAGCCTGCTTGATCCCATTCTCTCTGCTGTGCAGTTCCCAATACGCGCAGTAGAGATTCCAGTACGCCTCTTCGACCTTGAAAACGAGTTCGTGCAATCGGCGCTCGAATTCGAGTTGCGACTTCACATGACCGATGCGGGCAAGCATGATGCCGGGAGCACGGTTGCTCGTTGCAAATGAGTTGCGATAACCGCCGGGATGGCTGTCCAGAATCTGATTAATCGGCACGCCGGCGCCGCGCAGCAAGGGTTGCTCAAAGACGATACCGACCAACGGACGATAAGCAGGATTGACGAACTGATCGCTCGGCAAGCCGGCCTGATTCGTGTAATCGGTGCTGAACATGACACCTGCGACACCGCCCGTCGGCAGCGGCTTCAGGAGGCTGGTGTTAAAGCCAACTGCGTCAACCTGGTTTTTCAACAGAAAGTTGTCGGCCGGCGTCGGATTGAGAATCCCGCTAAGCTGGTTTGTTCGCTTCCAGTTGAATCCGGAATCCCATATCGTATCAAACCGGGCCAGCGACTGCTGAATCTCGGTATTCAACATGGCAGGATCGTACGCGAACACGCGGATGCTGTCCGAGGCATCAGCCGCAGACGACACCCGTCCGGATCCGGTTACGCTCGTGCGGCGATCGCTGCCGGCGGCATCGAAAAATTCGCCGGTGCGACCATTCTCCAGTGCCAGCGCCAGGCACTCCGCCAACGAGACTGGCCGCGGTGCCGTTTCTGGTGAGGCCACCGTCGCCACCTTGGCGGAGATCGCCTTGAACGGAAGATCTTGGTTTGTTGCGAAGCCGTCGGCATTCGGCGAGTGGTGGGGCGGTTTCAAGGCGGCAAGCGAACTGTCTGTGCGAAGCTGACTCATGACCTCCCAGGGCGGAACCTGCACGCAGCCGGAAATGGTCAGGACCCCCAGCGCCAATAAAAGCATGCTTTGGCGGTTCATTATTATCATGTAGCACTCGCGTCATCCGTCGCTTTGCCACGGCAAGCAGGTAGCGGTACATTTGAATCCCAGCTGCATGCCAGAACCGGATCGTCGGGCAAGCGGTACCAAGGATGGTTTGCGGGGCCTTATCGTGTTTCGCGCGAAAAAGTCAATCCAGGCTGCTGCAACCCTCATTTGCGCCGCGCGAATCTGGGACGTTTTCGCAAATTCGGCGATTTCTGAATTGGCTTGCTTTCTTGCCCATTGTCTGCAGATGAAAGTTTTTATGAACGCTCTTTTTGCTCCACCCAAATCCATGAACTAGAGTAGGTTGGAGACAATCTGGACTAATCCGGTCCGAATTGTCCGGAATTTGCCTGACTGTGGAACGAAATTCGGCACTCGAACAATGATTCGTTGCCCATCCCCTAACTTCCAGCCTTTGTGGGTCTTGCCATGACGAGTCAAATATCCCCGACACACAAACGTGTACGTCCGCGAACTGGGACGGTACATGTCAGCGCAATTTCTTGGACGAGCACATTGCTTCGGGAATTGCTGGACTCGTCCATCATCCTCCAGGAGGACTGGGACGATCTTCCCGACTCGCCTCGTCAGGAACTGACGGCCTGCGCGGATAAAGACGATCTTTTGGCGTTGCTTGTCGAACATCACTTGCTGACTCAATATCAAGCGGACCGCGTTGACGCCGGCAAAACGCACGGGCTGATTCTAGGCAACTATCGCGTGCTGGATCGTCTCGGCAGCGGCGGCATGGGCGTTGTATTCAAGGGCGAGCATCTCCGCATGCGGCGTCTGGCAGCCATCAAGGTGCTGCCGCTGCATCCTTCGACCGACGAACGTCTATTGCGTCGCTTTCTCACTGAAATGCGAACCATCGCCCAGCTGAAGCATCCGAACATCATCGAGGCGCTTGACGACGGATTCCTTGAAGGGGCGACGACCGGTGAGCCCGCGGTGCATTTCTTCGTGATGGAATTCGTCCCCGGGCACGACTTGGATGAACTGATCAAGAAAAATGGCCCCATGCCCCCCGACCAGGCATGCAACCTCGTTTATCAGATAGCAAGTGCTTTGTCGGAAGCGTATCAGCGAAACGTGGTGCACCGCGACATCAAACCGTCTAACATTCGGGTCACTGCGGACCATCAAGCCAAGCTACTCGACTTCGGACTGGTTCGCCGTCTTCACCACCGGATCACGGATCACGGCACCATCCTCGGCACGCTGGACTACATCGCACCCGAACAAGCCCGTGATGCTAGCAATGTGGATATTCGCGCGGACATCTATGGCCTGGGAGGCACGTTGTTCTGGTGCCTCACCGGTCGTACGCCCTTTGATGGAGATGGCAGCCTTGCCGTGAGCCTTTTACGCCGTCAAAATCAGAAACCGCCATCGCTCAAGGCCGTCAACGCGCTGCTTCCCGCCGAACTCGACGCGCTCATCGGGCGGATGATGGCATGCAACCCGGACGATCGCTATCCGACGCCGCAAGCGGTCATGAAAGCTCTGCTGCCATTTCTCAAATCGGGAGCGAGCGATAGCTTTTACCTGCCGCCGAACCCCGAAAAAAAGCTTTCACAGAACGCTCAAGGTCCGTTTCAAGGCTCGCCAAAGGTTGAGGTCGGCGAAAAAGCCCCCCACGTTCATCGTGTTCTCGTCGCTGACGATACGCGGATGGTTCGTTCGTTCTGCGCGCACACGCTCCACGAAGCCGGAATTGAATGCGATCAGGTGGAGAACGGCGCCCTGGCGTTGGCTGCCATCAACGCCAAACCTTACGACCTGCTCTTGACCGACTGGATGATGCCCGAAATGACGGGCCTGGAACTTTGCCGGAAAGTGCGCGAGAACCCGCCTTCGCCGAACTTCAAGATCATTCTTTTCTCGTCAGAAGTCACCGACGACAAGGTGGCTCAGATGTTGACCGGCGGCGCTGACGATTTTCTCCCCAAGCAATTCAGCCCCGTTCAATTGGTTGCCCGCGTACAAGCGGCACTTCGGCACAAGGACCTACAGGATCGGAGCGCACTGCTCAATCGCCATTTGCTGGCATGCAATCGCCAGATGGAAGAAAACCTTCTATCCCGCGATAGTGACCTGGTTCAGGTGCGCAATGCCCTCGTACTGGGTCTGACCGACATGGTCTGCCGCCGCGATGCCGAGAACATCCAGCACGTCCTGCGGTTGCAGCGTTTCTGCCGCATTCTCGCCGAAGAGGCAACCGGTGTGCCAAGCCTCGCGGACCAGATCGACCAGAACTTCATCGCGATGTTGGAATGCTGCGCCCCGCTGCACGACATCGGCAAGGTCGCCCTTCCGGACTACATCTTGACCAAGGCCGGCAACTTCGACGCGGAAGAACGGCTCATGATGCAAACGCACACGGTCATTGGCGCCGAGACATTGCAGAACGTGGCTGAGCGTCACGGCTCCGCGGTCGCCTTCCTGCAAATGGCCATCGACATCGCCCGCCACCATCACGAACGCTACGACGGCCAGGGTTATCCCGATCGCCTCCGTGGTGACGACATCCCCTTGGCTGCACGCATCGTCGCCATCTGCGATGCGTATGATGGTCTTCGCACACGTCGTTCCTACAAACCTGCGCTCGGCCACTCAGCGACGCTGCAGATTATGCTTGAAAATTCACCGGGACAATTCGATCCTCTCTTGCTTCAAGCCTTCCGCCGCTGCGCTTCTGAATTCGAGCGAGTCTATCGCGACGTGCCGGGATGATTTTATCTTGCCGGTCGCAACCTGCGCCGACGGTGATACTTTTCCGATTGGACCGAATCCCAATTTGACGTGGCGGTACGGATTCGGCTCGGGCAGCAAGCCCTCGTTCCGAATGCGCATCAACTCTTCGTGCGACACGATCCACTCGCTCGCAACGCCGCGGCCGCATTTTTTCTTTTGCGCTCGGACGCGGCCGAGCCGGCACCACTCGCGGACCGTGAACTCGGCCTTGCTCAAAAGCTTGGCCACTTCGGAGGTTGAATACCACTCCTTGACCGTTCGTTGCTCAATGAGTGATTCAAGCAAGGTCTCGATCCGTTCCAGGCGTTCTGAGATATCGACGTCGGTTGACATGGTGCTTGTTCCTGTCTGTGCTCAATTGCGTCATTCTGGAGGCGGCATTGGCTTGTCGGTTGAGGCGTCGAAAATCAATGGGGGGTCGGTTGCTTCTGGTCCGTCACCGGTTTCCGTTTCGACGTCTTGCCAGTCGATGTCAGAATCTGGCGCCCAGTCGTCTTCCTCGTCGTCATCCACGTAGCTGGGAACGCGTTGGCCCCAACTAATCCAACCGTCCGTGACGGACTCGTCAAACAGGTGAAGCCGTGGATACGGGCTTACGAGTTCGACGAGCGTCTTGGCGTGGTAGGGCTTCCAATCGGAATGAACCGATCGGTCCGGCTCGAAAAGCCAACTGCGTGGGCGATTGTCGGAAAAAGGTGCGTCACCGCGGACACCGAGTAGGAGGTATTGATGGCCGATGCCCCAATAGCAGCCATCGCCGTGCTCCGAGGCGACCGCGACGAGGCTGGCCTTGTAGATAAATCCCCACGACTCGATAACATGCATCGCATCGTGAAGGAATCGATCCGGCACCCAGATGTGAACGTGAGACGCCGGCGCTGCAAGCTTGCCAATGGGTAGGGCGGCGAGTGCTTCTGCGCTGAAGCGATGACCAAACTTGGAACGGCCATGCTCGCGGGCGTCGTTCGGCCACGGCGGTTCGGCGTAAATAGTGCCGAACTGACGGCCCTCTTGAATCAGTTTTTCCAGAGAGTTCGTGTAGCCGAACACGCGCGGCGTCGGGTCATTACGTCGATTCGTGGGCTGGCCCCCCTTGTCTGCCTCGGTGACCAGGCGAGCTGCAACGTCGGACAGCATGCGCTGGGCAACGAGCAATTGAGAGATGATGTCGCCGCTGTTGTTTGTCAAATCGATCACGTTGCTGTCCTTTCAAGTGGGTCATCAATTTACTTGGCTTTCTCCAGCGTGCCGTTGGCCGTTGACTTGGCGCCGGCGAGGTTGGCCTGACCGGTCTTGAGATTCAACAGCTGGCGAAATGCCTTCCACGACAGGAAGGCGTCCTTGATGGTGCCGTCCTCGAATGTGACGGTGATGAAATCTCGTCCTCGGTGAACACAGCGGCCGGCGTTTCGCGAGCGGGCAACTGCTCGACGGCGGCGGAGCCGAAGAAACCCTGACTGAGCGAGCCTTGCGGGTCGGCGTCGATGACGAGAACTCGCAAGCCGCGCGTGGCGAAGTGTCCGGCGAGATGAAAGCAGCTCGAACTTTTGCCGCAACCTCCCTTCTGATTGATGAAGCAGATCGTGTTGGTCAGCATCGGATGTCTTGCTCCTTGTTCTGGTTTGTTCGCCGAGGGGCGAATCGCGAAATTGCCAATGGCAATTCTGAGTAAGCCCGCGTCTTCCTTGGGCGAATGCTGACACGAAGCCGAAAAGGTCGTCAAGGAACAAGTGCAGCACCGTTGGCAAATAGGTGCTTTCGGCGTGGTCGGAGGAATGCTACACCGATTGAAGAAATACCTGGGAATTCAGGGACATGCAAGGATCGCCGCAAGGCAGAAGAAAGACATGGCGTCGCTGGTCGGGGCTGGGGCAACTGTCCCTGGTCGAGCATTCGCTGTGTCCGCTGGATCCGGCCGCGTCGCTGGTCGAAAACCTGGTGCATGACAGCGCGTTTTTCTACATGGATGGGAATCGCCATTATCGCCAAGCACGAGCACGGATTATTTCGCCTTCGGGTCTGTCGGCGTCGGATGAGTTTTACCTGTGGGGTCTTCTCGCCCTCACATTCGCTCAGCCGCAGGCTGATGCCAACTTGTTTGCGACACCGCACTACTGCTTGCGTCAACTCGGTGTGATTGATCAACTCGCTCGCCGCGGCGGACATCAGTATCAGCAATTCGCGAAAGCAATCGAACGGCTCTCGCAAGTCACCTATCTCAACGATCGATTCTACGATCCCGTGCGTGCCGAGCGTCGCAAGGTGAGCTTCGGGTTCTTGAGCTATAGCTTGCCGCTGGATCCGGAATCGAGTCGCGCGTGGCGAATCGCTTGGGATCCAATCTTCTTCGACCTTGTTCAGGCTGCGGGCGGATCGTTCCGATTCGATCTGGCAACGTATCGAGAACTCGACCTCGCGAATCGCCGCCTGTTCTTGTTGCTCAGTAAGATTCTGTCTCGACGGCAAACCTCGCCGAGGTTCGAGTTGCGACACCTGGCGGTCAGTGTGCTCGGCTTCGCGTCAACCATCGCGACGCGCGATCTCAAAGTGAAGGTGTGGCGGTGTGTGGAACGGCTGGCGGATTTGCAGGTCGTGAAACCGGTCGGCAAAGAAAGTCTCTTCTGCAAAACGAAGCGCGGGGAGTATGTCATGGTTCTCGAACGCGGTGCTTATTTCACGAAGCGCCGGACGGCCGACACGCGGCCAACGGTTCCAGAAACACCCATCCATGATCTGCTTCGCGGCCTGGGGTTCGACGATCACGGAATTTGTCGTCTCTTGCGTCGATTCTCGATGCCGATGCTTCGAGAATGGACGGACATCACGCAGACTGCCAAGGAGCGGTTCGGTGCCGGCTTTTTCAAGAAGAGCCCGCAAGCATTCTTGGTGGACAATCTCAAGAATGCGGCGAAGGGGACCAGGACGCCACCCGATTGGTGGCACGAGGTTCGGCGGGCGGAAGCCCGAACACAGGTGAAGTCGCTCCCGCCGAATGCGGAATGAACAAAGAGCACTGCCTCGGATCCTTCCGATGAAGCTCGGCAAGTTTACGAACGGATTGCCAAGGAAATGTTCGCGGTCTTCCGCGCCGGCGGACAGGCAGAATCAGCGGCCAGGGTGAATGCCGAGAAATTCTCTCGGGAATACTCTCAACGTGGTAGTCATGATCTCAATCTTCCCTTTGTCGGCCTATTGAAAGGCTGAGAACCTCTGGCAGGAGCTGACCGCTACATTCGCAGGCCTACACGACGAAACGTGCGTCGGCGTGTCGTACGCGGGTCGTACCGAAGCGCGCAAGTTCGGGGTGAGTTGCGCTGTGTTAGAAACAATACCAACGCAGAATCCATCCACACGCGACCCTCTGGCCGGTTTGGATTTCCCCCTTGCCGCTATTGGGTTTCTGCAACACTTCTGTCGTATACCGGCAAATGGTTTCAAGCTTGCGTACGGATTCGAGTATCGGAATATCTTCTTGCCGGGACGCGTCGGCGTCGAGCAGGCGATAAATCCCGCTTCTTATCGGCGTTTGGAAAAAAACTTGAGACGGTCCGCCCTCGTCGTGGCAGTATAGATAGATAGTGCGTCGATGAACCCCTGGTCAGGCCAGCGAGACATGCCAATGAATCGGCTGGGTGCGGTGCTGCAACACCTTCGCTGGATTTCGGCGAAGGAAGATTCCTGCAAACTCCGAGATCAGGAGTTGCTGCAATGCTTTGTCACGCACCGCGATGAAGCGGCCTTTGAAGTATTGCTCGCTCGACACGGTCCGATGGTCTTGAATGTATGTCGTCGCGTCTTGCCGGAGCAGCACTTGGTCGAAGATGCCTTTCAGGCGACCTTTCTTGTGCTGGTTCGCAAAGGCTAGCTCGATTGGGAAACGCGAACTGTTGACCAACTGGCTCTACGGGGTGGCCTACCGCACGGCCGCGAGGGCGAGAGTGGAAGCAGCCAAACGGCGCGCCCGCGAAAGCGCGGTTATTCCCAAGCAAGCGCCAGACCTGCTGGCTGAAATCAGTGCGCGGGAGTTGCTCGCAGTGTTGGATGAAGAACTTTCCGAGTTGCCTGCACTGTACCGCGGACCGCTGGTCGTGTGTTACCTCGAAGGTAAGACGCGTGACGAGGCGGCCCACCAGTTTGGCTGGTCCTTGGCTACGCTCGCTCGACGCTTGGAACGCGGCAGGGAGATACTAAGAACTCGTTTGGATCGTCGCGGCTTGGGTCTGCCCATGACTCTATTCTCGGTGATACTTGTCGGTGGGACACGGCAGACATTGAAAGGGCATAAGGGCCAGGTAAATGCCCTTGCGTTCTCGAAGGACGGACGGTGGATCGCGACCAGCGGCGCCACCGCGAACGAGAAGGCCTGGGAGGTAATCTTGTGGGATGCTAAGACCGGGGAAGCGAAGCAGGCCTTCCCCAAACTGACGGAGCCGGTGCACGTAGTCGCCTTTTCTCCCGATGGCAAAACTCTGGCCGTCTGTGGAGGCGGCGGCTGGGGCGATGGAGAAAACACCAAAATGAGCGGCGAAATCACCCTCATCCGGCTGGAGTAGTCGAGCACATAATGATGCAAACCACCGAAAACTACACCCCCGGTTATGCACAGAACGCCAGTGATTTCATGGCCCTGCGTTCGGCCTCGACTCACGCCGCCTTTCTGCTTCCCCACCTGCGCGATTCATCACGGTTGCTTGACTGCGGCTGCGGCCCAGGCTCCATGACTTGCGACATCGCCCGCCTCGTCACATCCGGTCATGTCACCGGCATCGATCGCGAAGCGTCGCAGATTGAGCGTGCCCGCAGTCGGGCTGCAAGCCAGAAGCTTGCCAACATCACCTTCGAAGTCGGCTCCATTTATGAGCTGCAATTTCCGAGTTCTTCCTTCGATGTCGTCTTTGCTCATGCCGCCTTCGAGCATTTGTCGTCGCCGGCAACAGCGTTGGCGGAAATCCACCGCGTCCTCGCTCCCGGCGGCTTGGTCGCCCTTCGCAGTCCCGATTGGGGAGGGTTTATTGTCGCGCCACATACCGCCGGCCTTCCGAGTGCCATCAAACGATACATCGAGATTCAAACCGCCAACGGCGGCGATGTCTATGTAGGCCGCAAGTTGCCAGGGCTTCTGCGTTCCGCAGGCTTCACGTCCGTGCGTTTTTCGGCGACTTACGAGTGTTACCAGTCGCCATCGGTCATTGGCGAGTATCTTGCGTTGCGCTTGGAATCCTCCGACGCCCACGTGGAGGCAGAAGCATTGCGGGAGTGGAGTCGCCATCCGAATGCCATCTTCGCTCAAGCGTGGTGTGAATCGCTTGGAATCCGCGACGCGTAATCAAGGTTCAGCCCGGACATCATGGCAAACTTCCTCTTGATATCTGTTGCCGTCCTGTTTGTCGTTCACGTCGTTGGCGTGGCGCTTCTTCTGCGTAATCAGCGTTGGCTTCGCTGGCCTCCGCATCAGCGACTGCCGGCTGCGCGACGGTACGCCATCACCGTGATTGTGCCCGCCCGCAACGAAGAGGCGGACATCGGGGCGTGCCTTCGCTCCCTGGCGGCTCAGGAAAATGTGGAGCTTCGGATCATCGCGGTGAACGATCATTCCGAGGACCAGACGGGTCGCCGCCGGCACCACGAGAGCGGACCGCCACACGGGTATGATCGCGGCGCTCTGGCTGCCGGTCGAATCCCGCTGATTCTCGTGCGAGAATTCGGTCGAATAGCCTCGCTCAGTCGGCGGGATTTCATTTGCGACTTGTTCGGTCGGGCTCTCCGGTAGCTGCATGATAATGCAGAGGATTTTATCGGAAGTGCCGCGCTGACAGAAACCAGTGCGCCTAGAGGTCGAGGCACTTCCGATAAAATTCATTGAACTGAACCGCGGACCCCGTGCTATGGGGATTGAATGGACGGCATCATTCGCGAAGACGTGATTTTCAGGGCGAACTGAAGTCCGGCGACTCGGTCGCTGTGGCGAAAGACGACACGCTCGCCGTCGGCGCGGCCGAAAAATCTCGCAACAGGCGGACGACGAACGGCTCCTTCCTCTCGGGGAGATTCATGAACGCTCTTCGGCGACAGGAAACGGTCGGCGTCCCGCGGTTACGACGTATCCACCGCCAACGCCTTCTTCGGCGCTCCACCGGGTGTGGCTCGATACGACTCGAATCGCTCGATGATGATCATGTGGCCGGCGCCACAATGAGGGCAACGGTGCCGATCACCGGCCAGTTCGTCGACCGACTTCACAGCGTCGGCTCCAGGTGCCGGCGGGGCGCTGCCGGCACTCGCGAGAAGCTCCCGACATCGCTTTAGCCTTTCCCCGCGGAAGCGATGGGCCAGGAAGCCGAAGTGCCGGATGCGCACGAAGCCCGTGGGAACCACGTGCAAGAGGAAACGGCGGATGAACTCCACGGCGTCCAGGGCCATGACTTTCTGGGCACGGTCGTTGGCGTAGTCCTTGTAGTGAAAGAACACCTTGTCATCTTCCACCTTGATCAGGCGATGATTGCTGATGGCCACGCGGTGAGTGTAGCGGGCCAGATACTTCAGAACCTGCTCCGGTCCGCCGAATGGCGGCTTCGCGAAAACCACCCACTCCTTGCCGCGAAGTTTGTCAATCAAGCGTTGAAACGCCTGACCATCGGTCAACGCTTCAAGCTGGCCATGAAAGCCGAGTTGTTGGCGTTGATACGCATCCCGGAGGAAGGCCAGGAACTTGCCGCGAAACAGGCGGCTCAGCACGCGCACCGGCAAGAAGAAGCCAGGACGGCACGACACCCAGCGCGAACCATCGGGCGCCATGCCGCCGCCAGGAACGACGCAGTGCAGATGCGGATGCAAATGCAAGTTTTGTCCCCAGGTATGCAGCACGGCCAGAAAGCCGATGTCCGCGCCCAGGTGCTTTGGGTCGACCGCCAATTGCAACATCGTGTCGGCCGCCGCCCGGAACAGCAGGTTGTAAACGACGCGCGGATTTTGCAATCCGATCAAGGCGAGATCGTCCGGCAAGGTGAACACCACGTGAAAATACTCGACCGGCAGCAGTTCCTTGGCGCGGTCCGCCATCCAGCGCGTGCGGGCCGCGCCTTGGCATTTAGGGCAATGCCGATTGCGGCATGAGTTGTAGGCAATCCGTTGTTCGCCACACTCGTCGCACGCTTCGACATGCCCTCCCAGCGCCGCCGTCCGGCATTGCGACAAATCCTTGAGCACGCGGCGTTGGTCGCCAGAGAGGACGTGGTTGTAGCGGTCGAGAAACGCTGGGGTGTACTTGCGGAAGATATCGCCCACTTCCAACGTGGGACGATTCATGGCTTGACCTTCCCTTCGCTGGGGGCTTTGCCTTCCAGGTCGAGCAGGTCCAGCGGGCTTTTCGTGGCGCTCACGCGCGCCGGCGAGATTAACGTGTAGATGGCCGTGGTCCGCAAGCTGCGATGGCCGAGCAGCGTCTGAATGGTGCGGAGGTCCGTGCCCGCGTCGAGGAGATGCGTTGCGAACGTGTGACGAAAAGTGTGTGGCGTGATGCGCTTCGTCAGCTTGGCCCGCCGCCGAATCGTGTAGCACACGCGCAGAATGTCGTTCGTCGTCAGTTGCCGATCACGCTCTTTGCCGGAACGGAAGAACCATTGCGTCGGGCGATACGTGTTCCAGTATTCGCGCAGCACCGGCAACAACTTCTCGGACAGCATCACCATCCGATCCTTCCGGCCTTTGCCCTGAACGACGTGCAGCAGCATCTTCTTGCTGTCGATGGCGCTGGCTTGCAGGTTGACGACTTCCGACACGCGCAAGCCCGCCGCATACATCAGCATGAACATGGCGCGTTGCTTCAGATTGCGCGTCGCGTTGAAGAACTGGATCACCTCGTCTTGGCTGAGCACGATGGGCAACTTCTTGGCATACGGCTGGCACAAGATGCGATCGAGCGTGAAGTCCCGGCCCACCGTCACGCGATAGAAGAACAGAAACGCGCAACGGCATTGGTTGAACAGACTCGGCGACACCTTCTTGCGTTTGACCAGATCCAGCAAGAACGTGCGGACCTCTTCCTTGGTGAGCTTGTCCGGCGAGCGGTTGAAGAACTTCGACAGCCGGACGACGGCATTCATATACGCGCGTTTGGTGTGCGGCGAAAATCGCCTCAGTTCCATGTCATCCAGCATTCGTTGACGCAGCGGAGTCATTGACGATCCTCCAAAAAGGGATGAGGGGCGAGAAACCCATCCTCTTGAAGGCGTGCGGTTGAGGCCAGAATCAATTCCCAGAAATTGGATGCTGAAATGAGGTGAAAACCGGCATTCGGGCACGGTTTTGAGAAGCCCCTGGCGCTCCTACGAAATCTGTCTTATGCTTCGCATAACGCACTCTAGCTGAAGTGAAAGATGAACCACGAAAACCATGACGAAATCGAGAGTGACCCGCCTGATTCAACCACGGAACTTGTGCCAGTTTTGCCGCCGCTGTCGATTCATGAGCGCGGCCTGCGGGAACTCTTTGCCGATGCGCACCGAAGTTGGCTGATGAAATCCCCATCGCTCGATACGCGCCGGAACTACGTTCGCGACGTTGGCCAGTTCATCCAGTTCGTCGGCAGTCCGCCCGATCACCTCGAAGCGTTGGCGTCGGTCCGGCCCCACGATGTTGCCGCCTGAGCGCCTGTTCTTGCTCTGGCAGGTGAAACCGTTCGGCGACCTTGCCATCGGAGAGAAGGAATGTCGGAATGTCGGCGTCGGGCGGCGGGATGAGCCTGCCCCGTTCGACGAGGCGAAGATTCTCCTCTAGCCGAGCCATGCAACCTTCCGCCTCTTTGCGGTCGGTCGTCTTGAGTGAAGCGTAGAGCTTCTTGCCGCCGATGCGAAAGACAATTCGAAACCGATCTGACCGTAACTCAAGCGAAGCCATCGTTGCCTCCGGAGGCATCGTAAATCCGGCAGGTCGCCAGTTTAAGCGATGCAAAGGCAACGCATCTTCAACGCTGTCCCCAATTTGTCCCCAAATGGGGTCGAAAAGGGGGCCTAAAATGCAAAAGGACTTACGCCTGTTCGACGTAAGTCCTTGAGCCACTTAATGCCGGAGACAGGACTTGAACCTGCACTCCCGTTGCCAGGAACCAGGCCCTCAACCTGGCGCGTCTGCCAATTCCGCCACTCCGGCTCGTTGGTGGTGCTTTTCGATTACTTCATCATGATACAAGACAGTACCCGATGTCGCCAAGGTTCGTTTTATTTTTGCGACGCGTTTTTTGGTTCTCGGGCCGGTCAGACCTGTGCCGAGAAGGTTATCCGAATAGCTGAGCAACTGGATTTTCTTCGGTCGTCAGATCGATCGACGCGAGCTTCTTGGCGATGATGACGGCCGGGCAACTCGACTGAATTTTTGTACGCTTTCGCCGCGCATGCGAATTTTGGGAATGCGGCTGGCTTGACCGAGAATCCCTCGCGCCCGACAATGACAAAGGGAATCCCCGTCTCAAGTGAGCATCGACATGGCCTTCGAGAAAGAGAACCGCGAGGCGGAGCGGTTCCCCGTCAACGCAAACGCAAATTGCGTTTTTGTGTCGCCCGTCGTGGACGAATTCGGACCGGTCAAGATCAAAAACATTTCGACGACCGGCGTCGGCCTCATCGCCAGTAAGAAGCCGGCAATCGGCGATCTTCTCGTGGTTAAGCTGGCAAACGCCGCCAAGCAATACACCAAGATGCTGCTCGTGCGCGTCGTTCACGTCACGGAACAGCGAGGCGGTATCTTCCTGATCGGCGCCACCCTGGACGCCCCGTTGACATATGAAGAGCTTTGCATTTTCGTGATGTGAAATCGGCCTGACGCCGCTTTCTTGCTTTTTCTTCCTATTGCTGCTAAAGAAAGAAAACGGCATCGGAATACGCTTGATCCAATTCAATAGTCACGCTCACGTTCGCGTACAACTTCATTCCATTTGGGTGCCTCAGTGAATTTCTGTAGTGCTTCATTTATTTTTGATCTTGTCTGTTCGTATTCGTGGACGTAGCAGCGATAGCCAGAAAGCTCAGGTTCGGCTTCGTAAAATCGTCGGCGGTGCTCAGGTGAGCCATTCCCCACGTAGGGACGCTCCCATCCCCCGTCACTTTTTTTTAGTACATAACTAACGCTTAGTTCGGCTGTCATCATGGTCTTGCCAGTGGGAGATTTGACGCGAAACTCAATCCATTCAAAATGCGGAGCTGTGGGAGAAGCGTGAATTTTGACATTCACTGCAAGACCAAAGAACGCGCAAATCGCCGCTCGTATGTTCTCTATTCGGTGGACATGTGCTCCTAGAATTTTTTTTGCTTCTTGATTATTGGTCAAGGGTTCACCAAATGAGTTTTCGGGCCGTCGAACGGTAAGTGTCACCTCACCAAATTCATCTCGAGCCGGTAAGACTTCCGCATCTGGGTTCTCGGACTCCATTTGAGCAAGCAACTCTTTCACCTTCATGATTTCACCTCACAGTTGAGAATTCGACGTGCGAGCCGATCACTACCAAATTCGCATTTAATCAGTGCGGCTCCCATTATTGAAATGTCAATCACTTGATGGTTCTTCGCACTGGAGCGAGGGAAATTTCATTCACTCTGCAAATTTTCTGCCGCAATTTTTGCACACCGACGCTCGCTGGTGGAAAATGTGCGTCGAGCATCCAGACAGCACACGCATCACTATTCGCTTCGCTCGCATCGCTGCTTCACAATACAACAATAAAAAGTCTTCCCCACAGGAGTCGAGCATGCCGAGTGATTTTGCGTCGTTGGTGCAGAGCGATGATCCCGCCATCTACGAGTTGCGCACCAATGCGGCAGGGCCTTCGGGCAGTTTGCCGTTGACGGCGGAGATGCTGCGGGAGGCGCCGTCGGGCGATATCTTCGGCATGACGCAGGACGTCGGCATGGGCTGGAACCCGGCTGACCTGAACGGGCAGGAGTTTCTCATCCTCAGCACCCAGGGCGGCATCCGGGCGCCTGACGGTTCGCCTGTCGCGCTCGGCTATCACACGGGGCACTGGGAAGTCGGTCTTCTCATGAAGGCGGCGGCGGATGAACTTCGCCGGCTGCGGGCCGTGCCGTTTGCGGGCTACGTGACCGATCCGTGCGATGGCCGAACGCAGGGCACGACGGGTATGATGGACAGCCTACCGTACCGCAACGATGCCGCCATGGTGCTGCGTCGCTTGATCCGCTCGCTGCCTACGCGCAAGGGCGTGCTCGGCGTGGCGACGTGCGACAAGGGCCTGCCGGCGATGATGATGGCCTTGGCGGCCATGCGCGACCTGCCCTGCGTGCTCGTGCCTGGCGGTGTCACACTGCCGCCGACCGAGGGCGAAGACGCCGGCAAAGTTCAATCGATCGGCGCTCGTTTCGCGCATGGCGAACTGACGCTCGAACAGGCCGCCGAGCTTGGTTGCAAGGCGTGCGGCAGTCCCGGCGGCGGGTGTCAGTTCCTCGGCACGGCGGCGACGTCGCAGGTCGTGGCGGAAGCGCTCGGCATGACGTTGCCTCACTCCGCGCTGGCGCCGTCGGGTCAGCCGATCTGGCTCGACATGGCGACGCGTTCAGCACGGGCGCTCGTCGAATTGTTCAAGCGAAACATCTCGACCAAACATATCCTCACCGATGCCGCGATTCGCAACGCCATGGCGGTTCACGCGGCCTGCGGCGGATCGACGAATCTGCTGTTGCATACGCCAGCCGTCGCTTACACTGCGGGACTTCGCCGCCCGACGGTGGACGATTGGCATGCCGTCAATCTGAAAGTACCTCGCATCGTGGACGTGCTGCCGAACGGCCCGGTCGGCCATCCCACGGTGCGCTTGTTCCTCGCCGGCGGTGTGCCGGAAGTGATGCTGCACCTGCGGCAACTCGGCATGATCGACGAGTCCGCACTGACGGCGACTGGCGCTCCGCTTGGCCGGGTGCTCGACTGGTGGGCGACGTGCGAGCGGCGCAAGCGATTGCGTGAGACGTTGTACAAACTCGATCGCGTCAATCCGGATGAAGTGATCATGAACCCCGCGAAAGCGAAGGAACGCGGGCTGACGTCAACGGTCACCTTCCCGCGCGGCAACCTTGCACCGGAGGGTTCAGTCATCAAGAGCACGGCGATCGATCCGAGCGTCGTCGATGCCGACGGCGTGTATCGCAAGGTCGGGCCGGCGCGCGTGTTCCTGACCGAGCGGGCGGTGATCCAGGCGATCAAGAGCCATGGCGACGACCGCGTCAAACCGGGCGATATCATCGTTTTGATTTGCCGCGGGCCGATGGGTGCGGGCATGGAGGAGATTTATCAGATCACGTCGGCACTAAAGCATTTGAGCTTCGGCAAGCAAATCGCGGTGCTGACCGACGCGCGGTTCTCGGGCGTCTCGACGGGTGCGTGCATCGGACACATCGGCCCCGAGGCGCTGGCGGGCGGCCCGATTGGGAAAGTGCAAGAAGGCGATCGCATTCAGATCGTCATCGATCGCAACAAACTCGAGGGCACGATCAATCTCGTCGTCAACGGGAACATCGAGGAGGGCACGCGCGTCTTGGCGTCGCGGCCGATGCGTGACGATCTCGCCGCCGACGTTAATCTGCCAGACGATACGCGCTTGTGGGCCGCGCTACAGCATGCAGGCGGCGGCACTTGGGGCGGATGCGTGTATGATGTCGATGCCATCGTGTCGGCGTTACGATCCGGCCGTGCAATTCACGGATGAGCCAGCCAGGGACGAGTCGGCGCGCTGGGCGTTTGATGGAATCGCTTCATCCACTCGATCAGGGGATAACGCGGCTGGTGCACCAGTTCCGGCGATGGCTCCACCGGCGGGTATCGGTCGAGATTGTACCGCTCCGGTGAAAGCGCCCAGGGCGGCACATTGTAAGCTGGGTAACCTGCGTGATCGCGATCGACCGGCTGCGGAAATGGATTCTGAAGGTTCTTCGGATTGATCGGCGGGTGAACGCGCGGCAATGGATAGCTCGAAAGCGATTCCGCCTTGGGAAACATCGCCCGGTAGGCATACTGGCCAAACGCCTGGCCGGGAACCAGGAAGATCCCGATCGCGGAAACTATCACTAGAACGCTGCGCGCAACTGGCATAGGAGATTCCTTCCTTGGAAACAATGTCGGCGATGCAAACCGGCCGTCAATTCAACATCGGCTCATCAATAATCACAATCGCTGGAATCCGACCCGAACGCAAGGCACCGTCGATTGTCGGCGCCGATTGAATCGGTACGCGAGGCACGTTGCTGCCAGGACATATAATCGAGAGGACTGATGTTTCCGGCCCACGCCATTGAGCGAAAACGGACATCG
The DNA here is from genome assembly GCA_964484265.1 of uncultured Singulisphaera sp. Taxonomy (GTDB): domain Bacteria; phylum Planctomycetota; class Planctomycetia; order Gemmatales; family Gemmataceae; genus SIAQ01. The sequence continues at coordinate 8,369 of CAZAFH010000005.1, read as the reverse complement.
GTGGGTGAAAATCGCTCGGCTGTACATTTCTCGCGCGGGCCAAATCGCCTATTTCGCCTTATCCAGACAACCCTGCCTTCCTAATTCTCCAATTTCACGAAGGATGGGGTATTGGCACGGCGATTGCTGAAGTTGAATCCGCCCCAAATCTTCAAGGAGGTCCAACCATGCTCGTTCTTTCTCGCAAAATTGGCCAATCGATCATCATCAACGATTCCATCACCGTCACCATCGTGGCGTGCGACGGTAAAAAAGTTCGCCTCGGTGTCATCGCTCCGCCTGAAGTTCGTGTCGATCGCGAAGAGATCCATCGCCTCCGCCAGGAGTTCTTCGACGTCGAAATCGACGCAGAAAGCATGGCCGCAGTCGGGTAAGTCCGATTCAATCGTGCCTGCGGCGGGATCGGCTGGCCGATTCCTGGACAAGCCATCTCGCCGCCGGGCACTCAGGCCTTTCTATCCGCGCGGCTCGCGCGCAAACACGCGTTCGTACAACGCCTCTACCTTCGGGCCGAGTCTCGTTGCCAATTGGCGATAGCCTGCGCGGCGATAACCCCAGCCGTAGCGCGAGCGTTCGACCTGTTCGAACCAGTCAAAAAGGTGCACACGAGACAGGTCGTCGAAATCGGCGCGCGTCATCGTCACCATCTCTTGTGTAATCCGATCAGTGAATCGATACGTCTCGCCATCGCCGAGCGCGGCAGCGTCGAAACTGGCGCGGTCCATCGCGCAATTCAGGTATCCGAGACGCTCCGCACGCTCGCCAATGAGTTGACGCACGATGTCGCGCTGGTCCAATTCGAGCTTGAAGCCCTGAAATTTCTCAGTGCCGTAGATCGAGTGGAACATGCCTGCGGCACAGAGTTCTGGCGTGCATCCTTCGTCCTCCATCAGCCGATAGACATTGACGAGGTGCGCGAGGTACGTCTTCTCGGTATGTGCTACCTTGTCGATGCCAAGCTTGAGTAGAAATTCGGTATAGGGCTTGTAGGATGCGCTCATTTTCGCTCTTTCCAGCCTGTCGGCTGAGCTTGGGATTGAATTACTTTCCATTCTCGACAAACAAATTTCGTTTCGGCCAAACCTTGACTCGATCCACGGCGATGTGCATGAACGGATCGACCTTGGCGCCGAGGTAGGCTCCCTTCGGGTTCAAACGCGAATTGAATAGGACCGCCCAGCAGAATCCGTCGGCACGCTTGGCGAGGAGGGTAGCCGTCCCGTCAAGGGCGCCCATGTGCCAGATCGTCGTTTTGTCCTTCATCTCCGTCGGTCTCACGTTCCAGCCCAGGCCATAGAAGCTCGCCCTGGGATTGCCTTCCTTGTCGCTGCCGGCGAGTCCGGGCGGGCGGGCGAGCATGGCACGAATGCTGGCGGGTTTGAGAATCTTGCAGTTCTCGATCGGGTCGAATGCCGAGCCGAAACGCACGAGATCGGAAGCCGTGCTGATCCATCCGCCGTGCGAGTCCATCGCTTCGAGATACCAGGCGCCGTAGGGCGCGGGCACATCCTTGCCGACATTGGGACCGACGACCGCCGGTGCAATCCGCTGCTTGATGTCACTGTACTTCACCTCGTCCTTTGCTCGTGTCAGCGTTTTTCCGAGTTCGGTGTGCTTCATCCCGAGGGGAGTCAAGATCTCTTTTCGCACGAAGGCGTCGTATTTCTGCCCGGACGTCTTTTCGATGATTCGGCCAAGAATGCAGTAGCCGAAATTGGAATAGGCGTAACGCGTGCCCGGCGTGAAATCGAGCGGTTGGTCGAGCATGTAACGGATGACGTCGCTCGGCTGCGCCGGCGCCTTCACGCCGAGGGCCTTCGCAATGATGAGCGGCCGAAACATCGGATCGAACGACTGCGCCCTGTCCCATCCAGCGGTGTGTTGCAGCAGGTGGCGGACCGTGATCTTCCGCAGGCGCGGGTCCGCATCGGCGGGGAGTGCGATCTTCAAGACTGCGAACGGATTGTCGTCAAGCCGCAGCAGGCCCATCTCGATGAGCCGAAGGATCGCCACGGCGGTGATCGGCTTGGAGATGCTGGCGATGCGGAAGCGCATGTTCGGCTGAACCGCGAGGCCGAGTTGTTTGTCCCCAAACCCAAACCCGCGCGCGTATACGAGCCGCCCATCCTTCGCGATGGCGACACTGGCGCCAGGCACCTCGTTTTCACGCATGAAGGCGAGGATCATCGCGTCGATGCTCGCCAGGTCGGGTTCCGCGACGCCGGTGACGGGTGGGCGTTTTTCCTGCGCGATCGCCGAGACCGGATCGGGCACGAGAGCGATGGTGCCCGCGAGTGTGATGAGAGCCAATGCCCATAAATTGTATAGCATGCAGATTCTGCCGTGGTGAAAATTGAAAGCAGGCCGAGCAACCGCTCCTGCTATTGAACATATGCTATTCATCAGAGGCAAGCCGGGTGCTGATTCCGGGGATCCGTCATGCACGAAAACCCGACGCACGTTCGCCCCGAAATGAAAATCTTCGGCGAAAATATCGCGTTTGTATTCGCGCCCCTGGCTGATAAACCAGCGAATCGAGTGCACGATGATATCCTGCGCGCGTTCGTCATGGTTTTTGTAAACCTTGGGATAATGGTCGCGATCCTTTCCGCCTATTTTTTCGTGGAGCCTCTACGAATCCAGATCCCTGGCATCGCCATCGTCTTCATGGCTCTTTGCGGTTTCTTTCTCCTGCTCGCCTGCACGGCTGCGTCGCGGGCGGTTTTCCTTTTCCTGCGCCGGCACTCGCGGATTCACGTCGCGCTCGATGTCGTCATCGCGGAATTGTGTGCCGAGGATCAATGCCTCGTTCGCCGATTCGCGTCGGGCCGAGAGGAAGTATGGCCGCGTGACGAAATTCATGACGTAATCGTCGAGCGGCGAGCGGAGACGATCTACCTCGGCGACGAAGAGAGCGAAAGACGGCCGTACTTCGTGCTATGCGTTTGGCTCAAAACGGGGCGGCGCGTTCACCTGTTCGGCAAGGCGGCGGAAGGCTCGCTGGATGAACAAGACCTGGAATGGATGGCGAACGAGTTTCGCCACTCGCTGCGTCTTCCAGATAGCGATTCGCCGCCGCCCTTCGTCGGCGCCAGGCTGGAAAAATTCCCCGATGGATTCGCCGTGCATCTGCCATGCCAAGAACCTGAGACAAGATGGCGCTCGATGATCTACGGATTCCTGGCGATGGGCGGCACCGTGGGCGGGTTCTTGTTCTTCAGCGCCGGACTGGTTTATGTGACGGACTTGAACCAGAAAGGCCCCAATGGAATTCGATGGGACGCAATCGCCGTGGTCTCCACCGTCGGCGGTGTCATCAGCGGACTGTGCCTGATCGGAGTGCTCATCCATGTACTCTGGAAACGAAGCATCGTGCACGGCATCGCTGACGAGATGGTGGAATCTCTCGGCGTGCGAGCCGGACGGATGTTTCGGCGCTATCTGTCTGGCAGGGAGCAGTTTTGGGAGGCCGACGATATCGCCAGCGTAAGCCTCGACGTTCTCGCCGGCGTCGAGAAAATCATCGTGCATTTCAAGAACGGGGCCGCGATGCATTTCCACGGCCAACACAATGTCCGCTACGAAGAGCCTCTCGTTCGGGAGGGCCTGGTTTGGCTCACTGAGCAGCTTGACGCTGCTCTGCGCCTGTATGTGCAGGTGCCGCCGACGGTGAACCGGCCCAGCGAGGCGATCATCGACTTGTCCAAGCCGGTAACGGATAGCGACAAGATCCAACCCGGCCGCGGCTAAAAATCGCCTACTTCGATCGCCGCCAGGTGACTACGAAATAATTCGTATCAGGCCAGGTCGCGAATTGATTGGGGCGCTCTTGATCGGGCGAGGCGGCGCGGCACATCCAGAATTTGCCGTTGTCGATCTTGTAGATTCCCTTGAGCAATTTCTCCGACCCGTCGGGCTGGACGTGAACCATGTCGATCCAATGCGGGTTCTTGGTCGCGTCGAGTTTGATGCGAAGGCCAGGTAGTTCTTTGCCTTTCACGGTAGTGCGGTAGTCATTCTTGCGGATGTTGAGCAATGTCGCGCCGATCTGGTTCGCGCCGATCTCTTTGCCGTTGATCTCGAGGCGTTCCATTTCCCAGGTGCCCTGGAGTTCCGCCAGGTGCTTCGCGGCTTTGTCAGTGCCGACGTCTTGAAAAAGGGTGAACGCTACCGCCGGGATCAACCACAGAAACTTTGCGAACATTTAAGGAACCTCTCGTGTTACATTCTTGTCTGTGCCACCAACGCCTCATTCCATGCCGCGTGAGGCATAAAAACTCACGGGCGCCTGGATCGCGGTCCGCAAGCGGGTGAGATACTCGTCGCGCGAAACGTGAATCGCGCCAAGCGACAGCGTGTGTTCGGTGGCGACCTGGGTGTCGAACAGGTGAAAACCGCGTAGCCGAAGATACTCGATAAGGTACGCAAGCGCGACCTTTGAGGCATCGGTGACGCGATGAAACATCGACTCGCCGGCGAACAACCCACCGATGCTGACACCGTAAACTCCACCGACCAGCTGATCTCCCAGCCAGGCTTCCACGCTATGGGCGTGGCCCATTTCGTGCAAGAGCGTATAGGCCTCGATCATGTCCGTGGTGATCCACGTCGGGCGACGCTCGGCACAACCGAGCATCACCGCGTGGAACGCCTTGTCGAGCGTCACACGGAATTTCTCCGCGCGAATCGTGCGCGCCAGTCGTCGCGAAATGTAGAACTGGTCCAGCTCAAAAATCGCCCGAGGGTCCGGCGACCACCACAGAATCGGCTCGCCTTCGTTGAACCATGGGAAGATACCATTGCGATAGGCGCGCAATATCGTCGCGGGAGCGAGATCACCGCCGACGGCGACCAGTCCCTGCTCGTCCGCAAACTCGGGCCGCAAGATAAGGGCCATGCGTGAATTGCTCCAAACGAAATCCTTCGTTAAGCGTATCAGAGACCAAAGCCCGTGCCAACGGGAAGTTGCTGACGTGCCGAATACCAACGACGCGAAAATCTGATAGGATCACAGCATCCAGGAAAAAGGAGCCGGCGCCAATGACCGAATCACGAAACGTACGCATCGTCTGTCCGCATGATTGTCCGGACACGTGCAGCATGGTAGTGACCGTCGAGAATGGCCGAGCAACGAAGTTGCGCGGTGATCGCGAACATCCCTTCACCGACGGATTCCTGTGCCAAAAAGTCACGCGGTATCTGGAACGCGTGTATCACCCGGACCGCCTCAAATATCCGATGTTGCGCACCGGTCCCAAAGGCGCCGGGCAATTTCGCCGAATCTCGTGGGACGAGGCGATCGAGCGCATCGCCGAGCGGTTTCGCGCGATCGCCGAGTCGCCCGACGGGCCGCAGGCGATTCTGCCCTACAGCTACGCGGGCACGATGGGAAAGATTCACGGCTCCAGCCTGGATCGCCGATTCTTCCATCGGCTCGGCGCCTCGCTGCTGGATCGCACGATCTGCGCGACCGCCGGCGCGGCTGGGTGCGACATCACGCTTGGCACCCGCGCGGTCATCGATCCGGACACGGTGATCCGGTCTCGCTACATCATCAACTGGGGATCGAACACCTGCGTCACCAACATGCATCTCTGGGCGATCATGCATCGGGCACGCAAGGCAGGCGCGAAGATCGTGACCATCGATCCGTACAGATGCAAGACGGCACAGAAAAGCGACTGGTGGATTCCCATTCGTCCCGGAACGGATGCGGCGCTGGCGATGGGAATGATGCACATTCTGTTTCGCGATGCGTTGCAAGATAATGAATACCTGGAAAAATACTGCCTCGGCGCGACGGAATTGCGCGAGCGCGTGAAAGAGTACCCGCCGGAACGTGTGGCCCAGATCACCGGTATCGCGATTGGCGACATCGAAAAGCTCACGCGCGAGTACGCCGCCACGCCGCCTGCGTTCATTCGCGTCAATTACGGCATGCAGCGTCACGGCGGCGGCGGCATGGCGGTCCGCGCCATCACCTGCATCCCCGCGATCATCGGCGCCTGGCGGCATCTCGGCGGCGGAGCGATGATCAGCACCAGCAAGCTTTATCCCTTTGACAACGACGCTCTCGAACGCCCCGACCTCATCCCGCCAGGCACGCGCACGATCAATATGTCGCAACTCGCCGAGGCGCTGCTCGGCGAAGTTCCTGGCCCGCCGGTTCGGGCGATGTATGTCTACAACTCCAACCCCGCTGCAGTGTGTCCCGACCAGAGCCGGGTGCTCAAGGGCATGCGCCGGGAAGATCTGTTTACCGTCGTTCACGAACAGTTCCAAACCGACACCGCCGACTATGCCGACATCGTCCTGCCCGCGACCACGCAGCTCGAACATTTCGATTTGCACAGCTCGTATGGCCATATGTTTGTGCAAGCGAATGAGCCAGCGATCGCGCCGTTGCACGAAGCGAAACCGAACACCGAGGTGTTCCGCTTGCTGGCGAAAAAGCTCGGCTTCGAGTCCGCAATCTTCGACGTGACCGACGAAGAACTCGCACGCCAGGCTCTGCGTGAAAAAACGCCCACGGCAAACGGGCATGGCAAACGATTTTCGGACACCATCGGCCGGGCGTTTGTCGGTATCTCGCTCGATCGGCTCAAGCAAGACGGTCCGGTTCGGCTCAACCTACCGAGCGAATTCGCCCCTTTTGCCGAGGGCGATTTCAACACGCCGTCCGGCAAGTGCGAGCTTTACAGTCCCGCCTTGGCCCGCCAAGGCCGCGATCCACTGCCGAACTACACGCCGCCGCACGAGGATCCGCAGACGCGCCCGGACCTGGCAGCGAAATATCCGCTTCAGATGCTCAGCCCGCCCGTCCCGGAGTTTTTGAATTCGACGTTCGTCAACGTCGATTCCCTTCGGCTCCAAGCACGCGAGCCGACGCTCGAAATCCACCCGATCGATGCTTCGCTTCGCAGCATTATCGATGGGCAATGGGTCCGCATCTTCAACGACCGCGGCACGTTCAAAGCTCGCGCGATCGTCGCCGATTCCGTGAAGCCCGGCGTTGTCGTCACGCAAAGCATCTGGTGGAACCGTTACGCTCCCGACGGCGTCAACTGCAACACGACGACGAGCACCGCACTCACCGACTTCGGCGCCGCAGCTACGTTCTTCGATAATCTGGTGCAAGTGGAGTTGTTCGCTTGAGGTTATTTGAAATGCAATCTGACCACGGATAACACGGATTTACACGGATAAATGCGGAAAACGTGGCGAAGAAACGTGTTCCGATCCGGTTTTTCTTTCGTGCCATTTTGTGTTATTCATGGTTTGCTTGTGTTCAATCGAAATGCATTTTAACCACGGATTCGCACGGATAAATGCGAAATAATTGGGGAGGAAACCCGTTCCAATCAGGTTTTTCATCCGTGCCCATTGGTGTTATCCGTGGTTAGATTATTAACCTTTTTTCGGATTGGCGCCAGGCCCAAATTGGCATCATCAGTGGTTCGCATACCGCGTCGGATCGGGCATCGCGGCGTCGCGGAAGGCGTCGCGGCGTTCGCCGCATTTGCTGCATCGGCCGCAGTGTAAGCCCGCATCGGGCGATGCGCACGAGAAGGTATGTTCAAGCGGCAGACCTTGGCCGAGCGCCATCACGGCGACTTTTTTCATCCCGCCGAACGGCAAGCGAACCTCGACGTTTCCTTGCATTGCCTGATTGACCAGTTCCTGGAACCCGTGAAAGAAGGCTGGCGTCGCGTCTGGAAACGGATTGGTTTGCAGCGAACCCGTCGCAATCGCGGGCACGTGATTCAGATGGCACCACAGTAACGCCTTCGCCAGCAGCAGCACGTTTCGGCCCGGCAGGAACACCGCCTCCTCCGCCGTGCCAATCTGCGGAACGCCTTTGCCTGAAATGCTCCAGTGGTCGCCGTACACATCAGCGACGGGTTGGTCGAGCACGACCAACGGCCGCAATGTGTCGCACTTGAGCGCATTCAGAAAGCGATTGAGGTACGCAAATTCGACGCCCTCCCAGCTCAGGCCGCAGCGCACGAAGATCGGCGTGACGGCAGACTGGCGTCGGAGAGCGTCGCCAAGCAGGATGGCGCTATCGAGACCGCCGGAGATTAACACCGCGAGGTGGGACATGATTCAATCCGAGCCGCCGAGGGCGTCCATGGCTTCCTGGCGCGTGTCGTAAATCGCCCACAGGGTTTCGAGGTCGAGCAACTTGAGAAGTTCGCGAGCCGGTTCACTGGCGCCGGCAAGAACGATTTCGCTGCCGTGCTTGCGCGCCTGGGAATGGCAACGCAGCAAAAACGACACGAACACGGAGCCGAAATACGTCACCTGGCTGAGATCGACGACGATGCCCGCGGGCGGGTCGGTCTTCAGCGACTGTATGACCATCCGAG
>CAZAFH010000004.1:0-158893 GCA_964484265.1 uncultured Singulisphaera sp. | reverse complement strand
TGCCAGCCAGAATCGCTCCTTCGCCACGCCCACAAAGTTGTGGGGAACTCGCAGTTGTAAGGGGGGGGAGAAATCTGGCCATCCCAAACCGAACGGTATTGTGTCTAAACGAGTTTGCAGCCATTCCGCCGGACCGCACGCGACAACATCACCCAAAGAACTTCCAACGGACTGAGATCATGAAACAAACCGTCACCCTACTCGCCGCCCTGCTGCTGGCACCTGCGGTAACCCATAGCGCCGGCACCGGTCCCCAAACGCTGCGTGTCTTCATCTTCGCGGGCCAGTCGAACATGGTCGGCACGCATTCGAAGGTCGCGGACATCCATCGTTTTCCGCCATTTTCTGGTCTCGACAAGCCGCAGAAGGACGTTCTGTACTCTTACAAGCTGGGTCGCGAGAACATGACGACCTCAAAAGGATGGATCCCCTTGCAGCCGGCGGCGGATTACTTTGGGCCGGAGCTCAGTTTCGGTCGACGTGTGGCGGAAAAAGCCAAGTTGCCGATCGCCATCATCAAGTGCGCCTCCGGCGGCACTTCGCTCGGCGAGGACTGGAACCCTGACACTCCAGGAGGCTTCAAGCTCTACCCGCTCGCCTTGGAGCATGTGCGCTCATCGCTCGCCGAACTGGATCGGAAGAAGGTGGCCTACAGACTCGAAGGCTTCATGTGGCATCAGGGCGAGAACGACATGTTCCACAAGGATTTCAAACCGAACTACGGCAAGAACCTGAAGAACTTCCTCGCGAGCTGGCGTCGCGATCTAAAAACGCCGAAACTCAGGTTCTACATCGGCGAGCTGTGCACGAACACGATCTGGGGCATGGACAACCGTGACAACATGTACGCCATCCGCGAGGCACAAAAATCAGTCACGGCCTCCGACCCGTTCGCAGAATACATCCCCACCTCACACGATGCGGTGGAGATCGGCGGCGACGCGGGCCTGCACTATCACTACGGCACGCTCGGCCAGCTCGAGCACGGCGTGAACTACGCGGACGCCTATCTGCGCTCGATTGGCATCAAACAGACCACCGACAGGCCGCTCAAAGCCTGGCCTTATGCCAAAGGCAGCCCGGTGAAGCTTTTCATCCTCGCCGGACATCGCAACATGGAAGGCGAACGTGCCTTCACTCAGCATCTCAAGGAATCAGAGAATCTCAAGACGCTCGCCAACGACAACCATCGGATCGCTTTCAAATACAACCTTGGCGGCGGCTTCAAGAAATCCAACGGCTGGGAACCGCTCGGCCCCGCCGGCCCCTACGACACCTTCGGCCCGGAACTGAGCTTCGCCAGGACGCTGCAAGGCAAGGTCTTGGGCAACATCGCCATCGCCAAGTTCACGCACGCGGGCTCGCAGATGAACGATTGGACTCCCGAGGGAACGTCGGCCAAAGATCTAAACCTCTACGACCCTTTCGTCGCCTTTATCCGTGCCGCGATCCAGGATCTGAAAGAGAAAGGTCATCCCGTGGAGCTGGCAGGTGTCTTTTATCACGTCGGCGAGAATGACATGGCCTATTATCCCTACCGGAAACAAGCCGCCCAATGGCTGCGATCCACCATCGCGCGCAGCCGCCAGGATTTGGCGCTGCCTTCCTTGAAATGGCACGTCAGCCAGCAGCCGCCTCCCGACCAGAAGGGACTCACCGCCATCGACATCACCGCCAACCTCGCCGCCCTCGCCAAGGCGGACCCGGTGTTCATTCATCTCAGAGCCTTCGACTTGCCGCCGCAGAAAGAGAAGCTCGTTCTCGATACCGCCGGAGTGGTGCAGCTGGGTGAACTGCTGGCGCGCGGTTACCTGGGGCGGCCATAGGGCCGACTGATTCCACTCCGCTGGTATCAAGTTCCGCTGACAACGTCGAAGGCGGTCAGTTTTTTTGTGGCGGGCCCGGGAAAGGAATGAACATGAATGGTAGCCTTAGGAAGGTGTGAAAGGTGACCAGTAGGCTCACCTGTAGCGAGGGATTGAAGCGACCATCCGTTGTCGCATCGGAGGTAGCTATATATTGATTACTTCGCGTGGAACGGTGTTCGCGATGGGCATTGCCCTGATGTTCGTCCTGCGTCCCTCGTGGATGTTTGGAGGGGAACCCGCCGTTCGGCCCGCGGAGATGGCGGGCTATCTTCTGGTGCCGCACAGTAAGGTGCCCGAGACATTCAACGCCGGGTTCTCCATGTACGTGGCTGCGTGGCCGCTACTGAAGAACTACCCCGGGCAGGAATTCCAGAGCGGGCTGTTCGGCACCTGGATGTTCTCCCAGTATGACGGAAAAAAGCCCGAGAAGATCTACTCCGACATTGAGGGCGGCCTTGGTTGGTGGCGTGACACCCGTTTCGCCACCGAGACGCCAAAATTCATCATGGGCGGGGTGGCCCTCAATTTCAGCGAGTGGGCCAATGGTCCCGGCGCCGGAGCGGGCTTGGTCCGCGACTGGAGCAAGCCCCGGGGGCATTACGCGATCGCCCAGCTCAGTCCGTGGTTGCTGTGGCCGCCGGACGGCTTGAACCTCAAGCAGGGCACGTCCGGTGAGTTGTTCGGCTACGGCTACCTGCCCCTGCCGCTGACCCTGCCCAAGAAGACAACCGCTGGCAAGGACGTGCCGACCGGCAATCAGTGCTGGACACTGTTCCTGAACACGGGCAACTTCAAAGGTCCGGCCACGTTCTTCCTGCCGTACTTCTGGTCGAAGCCTACCGTAGCGAGGCCCGAACTGGGTGGCTTGTTCCTCGACACTCGCCCGTCCGAGCCGAACAAGGCGGTCCAGATGGAGACGCAACATGTCCCCGCATACATCGCCAAGGACGCGAAAGGCAACACCTTCGCCCGCATTGCCCCGACGCAGTTCCCGGCGAGGCCAGACGGCGACGCCCCTTTGATTCACCGCATCACCGCGTACAACAAGGCCGCACTGTGGGACGGCGTGCAAGCGTGGTTTGACGGTGGCAAGGCGGTCTCCGGCATCATCGACCCGAAAGCCGCCGCCGTCCACACCTTCAAGGGGGGCGGCGGGGCGACCTGGCGCATCTACCCGCCGAAGACCGAGCGCGACCAGCGCGTGCCGCTGGCCTGGAATTCGTTCGCCACGCCCACCGCCCTCGACGACACCACCTATGGGTACAAGTGGGCGAAAGACGCCGTTACGAATGACGGCTCGCTCATCACTCTGCCCGAGTACTACCGCCTGGAGAAGGACAAGAAAGCCAAAGAGAAATGGGTGGTGGTGAACGCCAAGGACGTTCCCGCCGAGACAGGGTTAGCGAAGGTGGAGTTCCCGCGACGGCGGGCCGCCAAACCGCAGCCGTACGTCACGCCCGACGAAGCGGACAGTTGCTGGAAGAAGCCCGGTCCGAAGGCTGGCCCCTTCCACGCAAAGCTGGGCGACGGCAGCGTGGCGACCTATTACTGGTATCGCTTCGCCGACCAGCCCGCGCTGCTCAACGCCGACCTGACCGATGCCGAGCGTGAGAGCCTGCAAAAGCGGGTGGAGAAGCTCCACCAAACTTGGAAGAAAGACCGCGATTATCTTCCGCCTCCGACGGTGGGCAAGCTTGCGGATCTGGACCCGGCGTTGATTGTCACTCCTCCGAAGGGATTGGAGGTCGGCTATGTGCCCATCGTCACCCGACAGGGTGTGAAGGAATAGATAAAAGGAGCAAGCATTTCATGAAGAAGTTAGAGACTATAGCATCGTTACATGGAACTCTGGCGGCAAAATGGCGAAAAAACGTCGGGCAGAGCAACAACTCAGGAAGGCGTTCGCCTTGGGTTGTCAGCTTTGGAACCGACAGCCTCGCTGACGGCCTTTCCTCGGCAATTTGCCCGTTTTGTCATCAGGCGCCCATGTAACGTTGCTAAAGTCTCAGAAGTTATCGGGAATCGGTGCCGCACTCGTCGGCATCGCAATCGGCGTTTCATATGTCTCGGCAGTAGAATCCATTACCCCAGCCACGCATCAAGATCTGCCGAAGCCTGATGGCAAACCGGCGGACATGACCAAGCCGGTCCAGGTCTTCATCCTGCTGGGCCAATCCAACATGGTCGGCCTCGGCAAGGTGAAAGGCGGGGAGATCTCTTTGGAACATGCGGTGAAGGTGAAGAAGAAGTATCAGTATCTTGTCGATGACGCGGGCGCCTGGCTGGAGCGGAAAGACGTCCGTTTCGTGCGTTACATGTCCGGCAAAGGCCCGCTCAACAACGAATGGATGACCGTGAAGGGCAACACGATGGGCCCGGAACTCGGGATCGGCCATCCTCTGGGAAATGCGATCGAGGCGCCCGTGATGCTACTCAAGTGCTGCATCGGCAACCGGGCTCTGGGCTGGGATCTCCTGCCGCCGGGCAGTGAGCGTTTCGAGTTTGTCGCCAAGGACAAGGCGGGCGTGGAAAAGAAGCTGGTCTACGCCGGCTACAAGGACAGACCCGAGTTTTGGGAGATGGACCCGGCCAAGGGCCTCAAGACCGAACCCGCTCCCTGGGTGGACAAGAAGGGCAAACCGATCGACTGGTATGCCGGCAAGCAGTGGGACTACGACATCGGCGACGCCAAAAAGGCGCTGGCCAATCTCGAAAAACACTACCCCGGAGCCAAGGGCTACGAGGTTGCCGGGTTCTTCTTTTGGCAGGGCGAGAGAGACGCCGGCAATGCTGGCCACGCTGCCCGTTACGAGAAGAACCTCGTGCATTTCATCAAGATGGTGCGTAAGGAATTCAATGCTCCCAACGCGAAGTTCGTGCTTGCCACGATGGGGGAGTCGGTCAAAGGCAGCGGCGGCAATGGCGGTCAGATTCTCAACGCCCATCTCGCCGTGGACGGCGCCTCGGGGAAATATCCCGAGTTCAAAGGCAACGTCGCCACCATTTACACGCACCCCATGGCCCAAGGCGGCAGCGGCAACGGCCACTACGGCGGTAAGGCCGAAGTCTACATGGACGTCGGCGAAGCCATGGGCAAGGCCATGGTCGAACTGTTGAAGAACAAGAAATAATGACCCGTTTGCCGAACAAGTTTCGCCCAACATCGTCTCGACTTGATAACGGCCGGACGATGGCTCCAAGAACGATGCATCAAGCCACCCTCAGAGCCTCGCAGGCGGAGATCGTCAAGTCGTTGCCGGCCGTGACTGAGTGGAAATCACTTCGCGTAAGCAGATCATCCTTGCAGATTTGGATTGTCCCTTGGTGTTGCCAAGGGTATCGAAAATCGGCCTGTTCGTTGTCATGATCGGTCGCCGGCGGATAAGTAAAAGGTGGGGCAATTGCGCAATGGGGATAGCGATGAACCCAAAAGTTCTTGAAGCGACTCGATTGTGGACGGTGGCGCAGCCGACCGTGTCGGCATTTGTGGCGTCCATCGTGCGCGAATTCCAGGACCGGGACGACGTCTTGCAGGACATCGCGGTGGCTGTCGTTGAGTCCTTCGAACGCTACGATGCCTCGCGGTCGTTTGTTGGCTGGGCCCTGGGCATCGCGAAAAATCAAGTCCTGCTCTACCTGCGGCGAAAGGGGCGAGAACGGCATGTTTTCAACACGGCTGCCATTGAGTCGGTGTCGCAAGCCTTCGCCAACCTCTCCCCTCATGAAGGCCGGATGCTGGATCATCTCGAAGACTGCGTCGGGCTGCTGGACGCCGATTCAAAAACGCTATGCACCCTCCGCTACGAGCGAGATCTGAAACCGGCGGCAATCGCGGCCCAGGTTGGAATGTCGGCCAATACCGTCGCCAAGGCGCTACAGCGGATTCGCGAACGCCTGCGTGCTTGCGTTGAACGAAAAGCGGCACTGGAGGGCGGTTGATATGCTCAATGACCCACGTGATCTCATCCACGGTTACTTTGACGAGACACTCACCGAGGAGCAAATCGGCGAATTGAGTGCCTGGATCGCTCAGAACCCCGAAAATGCCAAGCTATTTGCCAAGGCGGCTTTTCTGCACGACAGCTTGCGAAACCAGTTTCGTGCCAAGGCTGAGCTGGCCCACAACGGGAATCACACGGCGCCGATCCCGGCGCGCTCCAATCGTCGAGTTCTTTCCGGATGGAAAGGAATCGCGTTTCTCGTATCGTCGGCAGCCGCCGTTCTTGTGGCTTTCTTGTTGTTCCAGGGCTTCCGTGGGGACTCTGCCAGCGCTGCCGATGCAGAATTGAAACGGCTAATCCAGGTCACGCAGGGGATCAGTGACCGAAGTTATCTGATCACCGCGCTCGATGGCGGTGAGCCACAAAATCTTCCCGTTGTTGACAATCAAAAGAAGGGAGGCCGCCCTCAGCCGCCGATTGACGGCGCTATCCTGCATACACGCGGGCCAGGGCAGTATGTGCTCATCCGTAAGTTCGCCGATGGAACCGAATTCATCACCGGCAGCGATGGCAAAACAAGTTGGGCCTGTCCGCCGGTAAAGGAAGGCAAGAAAGGAAATGTCCGGGTCAGCAACGATCCGCTGCGATTTCGCGGTCCCGTGCCCGGCCAGCAACACAATATCCCATTTGTCGATATTCGATCGAACCTGGGTCAACTGCGCGAGGCGTATGAATTAACACTCCTGCCGGCCAAATTGAGCCCGGGCGGTGGCGAGAAATGGAAAGGCATCCGCGCCGACCGGCGCGAGCAGGCGGCGGGAGGCCCCAAATTCGTTGAGATTTGGTATTTGCCCACGACGGGCGTGATCCAACAAATGCGCTTTGACGGCATGCCGCGGGGCAAGGGAGGGCCGCGCAGTTTGTTGGTCGAGTTGATCGAACAGCGTGATTTTGGCCCGGCGTTTTTTGAACATACCGCACACCACGGACCGGAACGGCGCGTGTTACCAGCCGATGACTGACGCGTGGCAACGAGCCATCTCGGAAGGAAAAGAAATATCTCCGTCACGATTTGGGCTCAGTGGTTAAGGAATTAGCAAGACAACAGAGGCAGCAACTTGCGAACCACAGGTGACCGGGATGAATTCTCATCTGGACCGGCGAACATTTCTGGGCGGCGTCGCCGGCACGCTCGGCGGACTCGGGATGTTGGCCAACGTTGAGGCTCAGCAACGGGGCGTAGCCTACAATCTCCCGGCCGATCTGGCGGCTTACAATGCGCTGTCGGTCATTCTGGGTCGCCCCACCGACCGTGCAGTCACGATGAGCGCGTTGGCACGGGAACGAATGGATGCCTATTTCGAGATCGGCACCGAGCCAGGCCGATACACTCGCACAACGGATCGGCGCGAGTTGCTGGACGGTCAGCCGGCGGAGTTGACACTCGACGATCTGCGGCCCAATACGGCGTATTACTACCGGCTCCAAAGTCGTCGGGTCGGTGAGCGCGCCTTCCAGGCGAGGCAAGAACAACGCTTTCACACTCAGCGAGCGCCGGGGGCGGCATTCACGTTTTGCGTGCAGGGCGACTCGCACCCGGAGCGCCCCCAGATGAGCGAGCCGAATCTGTACGCCCGAACGCTCCAGAATGCTGCCGGCAATCATCCCGATTTCTACGTCTGCATGGGGGACGATTTCAGCGTCGCGCGCGTCCGCGAAGTCAACGCGACGACGCTGGCCGAGCCGTACTTGCTGCAACGGCCGTTTCTTGGCCTGATCGGGCAGACCGCGCCCATCTTCCTGGTGAACGGCAATCACGAACAGGCATCGCTCTTCAATTACACCCAGACCGATGTTCGTCGCCAGGTCGCCGTCGGCGTCCAAAACGCGCGTAACCGCTTGTTCCCGATGCCGGAGTCGAATCGATTCTACACCGGCAACACGGAGCCGTTGGACCAAATCGGCCAATTGAAAGATTACTATGCCTGGACCTGGGGCGACGCGCTCTTCGTCGTACTCGACAACTACTGGCATTCGCTCGTTCAGGTCGACACCGGATTTCAGACCCGCGAGGCCGGCAATCGCATGCGCGACTGGTGGCGCATCGGTCTGGGCGACACGCAATATCAATGGTTCAAACGCACGCTCGAACAATCGAACGCCCGCTTCAAGTTCGTCTTCGCCCATCACGTGCACGGCACCGGGCGCGGCGGCATCGAGCAATCCGAATACTACGAATGGGGCGGCAACAGTCGAAACGGGCAGAATGAATTTCGCACCCATCGCCCGCGCTGGGAGATGCCCATCCATCAGCTCATGGTCCGCCACGGCGTCAACATCTTCTTCCAGGGGCACGACCACCTCTACTGCAAGCAGGAGCGCGACGGTATCGTCTACCAGGAATGCCCGCTACCGGCAGACAACTTCTACGCCTCGCACAACTTCGATGCCTATCGCAGCGGCGTGAAGCATCCGAACGCCGGCTATCTCCGCGTCAACGTCGGTCAACAGCGCGTGACGGTCGAATACGTGCGCTCCTACCTGCCGCGCGATGAAAACGCGCAGCGAAGAACGGGCGACATCACGCACACGTACACGGTCGAGCCGAGAGCCCAAAGACGATAGGGCGACGAACGCAAATTCTCACCGCAAGGAATGCCCGAGGAGGTACACCATGATTCCGTACAAGAAACTGACTCGGCCCGTTCTGGCTCTGCTGGGCGCCACTTTTCTCGTGGCCTTGACAGCACTGATTCTCTCGAAATCGCCCGCGGATGGGCAGGAGAAAGGCGAAATAGGCAAGAAGAAAAAGAATGAGTTCCCGAGCCTCATCAAGCCGAAAATGTCGGACACCATGAAGGCCAACATCTACGCGGACAACTGGTTCGTTCTCTTCATCAATGGCAAATTGACCGCCGTCGATTCGATCGATTTCATTCCCCACAACGTGGTTTCAATTGACATTCTCCCCGAATACCCGATGACCATCGCCGTCATGGCCAAGGACAACGCCGATCCGAAGACCGGCACGGAATATGGCACCAACATCGGCGACGGTGGATTCATCCTGAAATTCGCCGACGGCACCGTGAGCAACGGCAAATGGAAGGCGAAGTGCTTCTTCAAGGGGCCGCTGGAGCGGGACACCAAAAATCCAAGGGTTAAGCACGACTCGATCCCGGATGATTGGTACAAGGTCGGCTTCGACGATAGCAAATGGGCATACGCCACGGAGTACACCGAGGAGCGCGTTGGGCCCAAGGAGCACTTCTTCCAGTTCGATTTCAAGGGCGCGAAGTGGATCTGGACCGACGGTCTGGATCTCGATAACACCGTTATCTTCCGCTATCGGGTCGAAAAGGAAGGCTGGAAGCCACGCTGGAACACGCGGCCCGATCTGGACGTGTCCCCCGAGTGTTTCAAGTTCCACGATTACTCGAAGATGTCCGAGAAAACGAAATAGCGAACATCCGTGGAGGGTTCGGAAAACGAGCGATCCTCTGCGGTTATTTTTCTCTGGGAACGAAATCACTATGAAGGCATCTCGTCGCACGTGGTACGCAATGACCTGTTTCGCGGCTCTCGCCCTGGCATGGGTCCCCTGTGGCCTTGATGCGCCTGCGCTTGCCCAGAAGAAGGCGAAGAAAGACCAGCCGCCACACGTCTTCGCCGGGCCGGGTCCAGGGCATCCGTTCGACATCGTCCTGGCCAGACCGACGGACAAGTCGATCATGGTCAGTGTCCTCGCATTCAAGGAGATCGAAGGCTACATCACCCTTGGCACAGAGAAAGGCAAACACACTGCCAAGAGCGAGGTGCGATCATTCATGCCGCATGTGCCGGTTGAGTTCGTCTTGAAGGATCTGAAGCCAGACACAAGCTATGTGTATCGTTTGCATCATCGAGAAGCCAAAGCTGGCGATTTCACGGCCGATGTCGAACACACGTTTCACACGCAACGCAAGCCGGGGAGTTCGTTCACTTTCACGATGCAAGCAGATTCGCACCTCGATCAGAACGTTCGCTTGGCTGTCTATGAGCGCACGCTGGCAAATGCTCTCGCCGACAAAACGGACTTCCACATCGACCTCGGCGACACGTTCATGACCGACAAATACGAGAAGTACAAGGATTCCCTGCCCCAATATGTGGCGCAGCGATATTATTTCGGCCAGCTTGCGCATTCAGCTCCGTTGTTCCTTGTGCTCGGCAATCATGACGGCGAGCGCCTTGATCGCTATGACGGCACCACGGATTGCATGCCGGTCTGGTCCTGCTTGACGCGCAAGAAGCTCTTCCCGAATCCGTACCCCGATGGCTTTTACACGGGAAACAAGACCGAGATTAAGCCGATCGGCCGTGTCGAGAATTACTATGCCTGGCAGTGGGGCGACGCCCTCTTCATCGCCCTCGACCCGTTCTGGTCCACGAACAAGCGCGGCGGCAAGAAAAAAACCGAGGGCAACTGGATTCACACTCTGGGCAAGGAGCAGTACGATTGGCTGAAAGGCACGCTCGAAACCAGCAAGGCAAAGTTCAAATTCGTCTTCATCCACCACCTCGTCGGCGGTCTGGACGAATCGGCTCGCGGCGGCAGCGAGGCGGCGGAGCTTTACGAATGGGGCGGCAAGAACAAAGACGGCAAGGGCGAATTCAAAACCAAGCGTCCTGGCTGGGAGATGCCGATCCATGCCCTGCTCTTGAAGCACGGCGTGTCGGCGGTTTTTCACGGCCACGATCATTTCTACGCCCGACAGGAGCTGGATGGCATCGTGTATCAGCTCGTTCCGCAACCTGGCCATCCAGGGTTCGATCGGCTGCGCGACGCCTCGGAGTATGGCTATCTCCGCGGGCACTTCCTGCCGCCCTCCGGACACATTCGCGTCGCCGTGTCGCCGGAGAAGGCGGTCGTCGATTATGTCCGTGCGTATCTTCCCAGCAATGAGAACGCGACCCGTCGCAACGGCGAAGTCTCGTTCAGCTATGCGATCCGCCCGAAGAATTCGGCGGCGCGCTTAACGCACGATTAAGGTTGCGCTGATAGGCTGAGGCAGTTGCCCGTCATTGTCGATCAACGGAAGGAGCAGGGCATGATTCGCAATTTGACGAAAATCGTACTCGCCGCGATGCTGTTGGGCGCTGGATCGCTTTCATGGGCGCATCCAGGCCACGACCATTATGATGGCAAACCGCCGGGCGTTCGGCTCTGGAAGGACGCCGAAGGTCAGTTCGAACTGGAAGCATCGTTTGTCCTGGCCAAGGATGAACGGGTTCTGTTGAGCAAGTTCGACGGTTCCCAGGTTTGGATTCCGCTCCGCAAGCTCGGCCGCGAAGATCAGGCCTGGGTACGCGAGCGCGTGCAAGAAATCCAGGCGTTGAACCACGGACAATCGCCCCACCGAGTTCCATCCGCTCCCGTTGACGCACAAACAGCAAAACCCAATCCTGCTTACGTTGCAGTTGCCGTATTCGTAGCTCTAGCGTTCATCGCGGTGTTGGCGTATCGATCACGGCGTCAACGATTCGCCGTGCCGCTGGCCGTGTTTTTGGCGGCCCCTCTGTGCATGCTCGCGGCGTGTTCCGCAAAAAACGAAGCCGAAGTTGAGGAGGAGCAAGCCACCGATCAAGGCCCACCGCCGGCCATCTTTGCGGATTTCCAGGCGTTCAAGGACAAGCTGAAATTCCGCTGGTCGGAAAAACATTTCTTCATCGAGTCCAGTGGTTTGCCGGACCATCCCATGATGATCGGCATCACCAACTGGCAGCAGCAGGTTCCATTGCCTCAAGCCTACACAGGCAAGAATGCCTGGCAGATTCCGCTCAAGCCGAAGCTGGCGGAGAAGCCGATCTCCGCCAAGAACGCCCTCATGCGCGGCGCCATCGCTCTGGCGGTCAACGGCGTCCCCATCTTCAACGCCCTCAACAATCGCGGCGAGGATGCGTTCCTCATCGGTGAACTCGACGAATATGGCGGCCATTGCGGCAAGGGGGACGATTACCACTACCACATTGCGCCCCTCCACCTCGAAAAGATCGTCGGCAAGGGTAAACCGATCGCGTACGCCCTCGACGGCTTTCCGCTTTACGGCTTGACCGACGACAAGCTTGATGAGTTCAATGGCCGATTCGATGACAAGGGCAATTACCGTTATCACTCGACCAAGACCTACCCGTACATCAACGGCGGCATGCGCGGCGTCGTCACGGTACAAGGCGATCAGGTCGATCCGCAGCCGCGCGCCGGCCCCATCCGGCCGGAGGGAAGACCGCTGAAAGGCGCCAAGATCACCGGCTTCACCGTGGACAACGAGAAAAAGAACTTCTCGCTGAAATACGAAGTGAAAGGCGAGACCCGCAAGATCAACTACAAGGTCAATCCGAACGGCACCTTCATGTTTGTCTTTGTCGATGGCAAAGGAAATGAAGAGATGGAGACGTACACCCGCCGGGAAGGCAAAGGCAAGAAAGACGACAAGAAGGATGATAAGAAGAAAAAGAAAGGCCCTGACAAGGAAGAGTAGAAGCACGAATCATCACAGGAAGCGAATACCTTTTTCGTCGCCCCAGGAGACGTTCCGAAGAAAATGTCGCGCAGGGTGCATCGTCTTGTGATGATCATCGCTCCGCTGATTTACGGGCTTGGCCTGGTGAGTTGTGAATCACGCGACGCGCAGACCGGCGAAGTAAATGAAATCGTGAGCACGTCCGGCAAGATCGGGAAGTTGAACGTCACCAGCCCCGCATTCGAACCCGGTGGCAATTTACCCGTCGAGTTCACGTGCGACGGCGCGGGCGTGTCGCCGCCGATCAAATGGGAAGGAGCCCCTGCCTCAAGGACCAAAAGAACTCGCCGGAAATACCGACGGGCGGACAGTTCAACGAGACAGTCTTCGAGCCGGTCGAAACTTCGCGCGTTCGAGTGGTCTTCACGCATCGCGGCAAATCCCGCAGCGGGCTTTCCGAGATCCTGGCATGGGCGGAGTGATCTTTTTTGCGGGTCCAATGGAAGACTTCCATGATTTCACGTGGCACATCCCATCTAGCCAAGATCGTCGCGCTCACGCTGGTGGGTATTCTCACCGTCGCTGGCGCCGAGAGGTTATTCCCGCCGAGCAAGTCGTCGGCAAAAGTGCTCGTTTTTGCTGACGCGGATGGAGAGCAAGGTAATGACGCTCCGAACCCGTCTGACGATTGGCCAGCTTACAAGCGCGACGCCGCTCGTTCTGGCGCGACCACTGCCAACGTGCCGTTGCCGTTGAAGGTGCTCTGGTCCCATGCCAGCAACCAACCGCCGCGGCCTGCGTGGTCGGAACCGGGCCGGGCGCTCAACATGCTCGATTTCGACTATTGCTTCCAGCCCATCGCTGCGGCAGGCCTCGTCTTTTTCGGTTCCTCCGCCGACGACACCGTGCGTGCCTTGAAGGCCGAGAACGGGGAACTCGTCTGGTCCGTCACCACGGGGGGACCTATACGTTTTGCGCCGCATGTGGCCGGTGACAAATGCTATTTCGCGTCCGATGATGGCCATGCCTATTGCGTGGAAGCACGCACCGGCAAGGAAATTTGGCGCTACCGGGCCGCGCTGTATGATCGTCGTTTGCTTGCCAATGGCCGCATACGTTGGCCGTGTCGCAGTGGCGTATTGGTTCACGAAGGCGTGGTCTACGTGACGGCCGGAATGTGGCCAAGCGAAGGCGTGTATTTTCACGCCCTGGAAGCGGCAACGGGCCGGCCGATCTGGTGCAATGACACGAGTTGCTACGATTACGTCGAATACCCACACGCTCCTTCGGTGTCGTTCGGCGGACCAGCGCCCCAAGGATATTTGCTCTTCGGCAAGCAAACGCTCGTCGTTCCCACGGGACGTTGTGCACCGGCCGGGTTTGATGCGAAGACCGGCAAGCTCCTGCATTTCTGGGCCAATTCTCCCAACCGCGGCGGCACCTGGGCAACTTTGGCGCACGATCACATTTTTGTCTCCGCAGTCGCCTGGCAGCCGGACCAGTCGGTGCGTCTGGGCGAAAGTGTGCCGCACCGCGCGGACAGTGTTGCCGCCTTGTCGCTGCGGACAGGCAAAGAGGAATGGCCGTTCTCGGGCGCGGTCAAGGAGTTCACGGATGAACTAAAATTGCCGCGCTGGCGCAGCCAGGTCGGTCACGGCATCTTCAGCCGACAGCGAGTTCTCTTCCACGGAAAACGCTTTTACGCTCTGGGCAACGGCAAGGCGGATGCGTTCGAGATCACCGGTGAGAAGACGGTGAAGCAACTCTGGAGTGTTCCCTGCCCACGCGTTTACAGTGAGGCTCTCGCTAACAACGCCCTACTGATCGGCAGCCAGGACAAGGTGATCGCACTCAACCCGGAGACCGGCGCATCGCTTGGCGAAGTCGCCGTCGCTGGTCAGGTGCGGGGGTTGGCCGTGGCGGGTGGGCGCGTAATCGTCAGCACCGAGCGTGGCGTCCTGTTCGCGCTTGGACAAGGGACTGTTGTTGTGCCCAAGGTAACGGAGGCGCCAAAGGACGTTGGTGAATGGGATGAGGCTATTCAGGCGCACACCACCGCCATCGGTCGCAAGGGCTTTGCCGTCGTAGCGAGCGCCACCGATGCCCGGGCCGCGCAAAAGCTTGCCGAATCAACCGACATGCACGTACTTTGTTTGCTCCCAGGTGAGGAAGCCGTGGCCGCAGAGCGGCGCCGACTTCTCGAACAGACAGCACTTTACGGCACACAGATTGCGCTATTGGCGGTGGACCCGAAGACGAAGTCGTTGCCCACGGTTTCCTTCTTCGCCAACCTTGTGGTTGTATCGGGCAAGGAAACCCGTATTCCTGGCGAAGAACTCTACCGGATTCTTCGCCCTTGCGGCGGACGCCTGATATTCCGTGACGGTGCCGACGGTGACGGGATCATCCGAGCGGCGGGTGTTCCGCAGAATGAAATCCGCAAGCAAGACGATAAGAACTTCGTCCTCCGCGGACGATTGCCAGGTGCGTTCGACTGGGACAGCAAGGCCGAGGCGGATGAGCGGGTTCGCTGGCCGCTCGAATTTCAATGGTTTGGCGAACCCAATGGACAGTTGCTGGTGTCGCGTCACGCCAAGCCGCGCACACCGATCCCGGCCAACGGGCGGCTATTCATCTTCGGCGAATCACACGTCACGGCGGTCGACGCATACAATGGTGCCGAGCTTTGGCGTCGCCGACTGAGTGTTGGCGTCTGCACGGGTCAGCAACCGGTCAGTGCGGATGATCAGTATCTCTACGTGCAGGACGGCGCTCTGACCTGGCAACTCGACGCATTGACCGGCCGGCTTGTCAAAGCCTACGGCAAGAGCGCCGGCCCCGTGGTGCATTCGCTGCAAAAACCGCTTCGTCTCACCGCGAACGGAAAACAAGGTGATGCGGGGACCATCACCATTGCTCATGAAAACGATCGGCTCACGGTTACGCTCACGACCGTGTCGAAGGCGCCAACACGTGATGATCGCTGGGAGCTGGCGTTCGATTTTCGGAAGGCAACCGATCGTTTGAACGCACCGAGCAACGGAACGTTCGAGTTGATCGTCGATCCATGGAAAGGCGTCATGGTTCCGCATCGCACTCTCAGTCATCCGGAAGTGACCGTCAAAACGCTGCCCGCGGGGAAGGACGGATCAAAATCGATTGTGTTGCATTTCGACGGAAAACTTCTGGAACGCTGGCTGGGACGCAAGTTGACTGATTTCGCCCTCGCCGCTGACGTTAAGCTCTGGACGGACGACTTCCGCCTTCGTCTCTGGGGCCGACCGTTGGTCGCCGGTGAAAAGCGAGCATGGCCAAATGAATCCGAGGCGGTGCTCGTCCTACGGGAGGGCGAGGCTCCTGCTAAATCAATCCTCCTAATCGCGTCTCTTGATGCGTTGCCGCCCGTCGCCTTGAAATCAGCCCGACTTCCCCCCATGACGCGATCGCGACCGGACGGCGACTACTCCGCCGATTTCAAAGACGGACTTGGTAAAGACCCGGCCAAGGGAAAAGACACCTTACTCAAACGTCTCGCCGGATTCGAACTGCCCAAGCGCGAACATCCGCTCACCGGCGAGGAGGTCTTTCGCGATTACAGCCGATCCTACGGCTGCAGCGGCACAAGTTGTTCGGCCGCAATGGATTTTTTCCGCTCAGGCACCATCGGCATGTACGACCGGTCCGAAGACGCCGGCATGCGCAACATCTCCGGCATTCGATCCGGCTGCGGACAGACGCTGATCCCCGCCTTCGGCATGCTACTCTACAGCGAAAGCGCGTCCGATTGTCTTTGTTCATACAGCTTTGCCACCTCGCTCGCACTGGCACCCGCAGCGGCGCGGCGAAACGAAGACTGGGCCTTGTTCGACGACAAGCAACTCGCGGCCGGTCTCATCCGCCGCTCTGCCTTGAACCTTGGCGCGCCCGGCGATCGACGCGACAAGGACGGCACGCTTTGGCTTGGCTTCCCGCGTCCATCGCTCGGGGTGACCAAAAAGACCGCCTGGCAACTCCCGTATTCGTACGAGGTTGCCAGTGGCTTTGGGCCTTATCGCATCAACACGGATCGACAACCTGTGCAGAACACCGATCGGCCCTGGATCTACGGGCACGGCATCAAGGGAATAATACGGTTGAAGATGGACCTGGTGCATCATCAACCGTCCAAGGTGCTCTTGTCCTTGTCTCCGGGCAAGGCGCCAAAGATCGACGGCGACCTGACCGACGCATGCTGGGATGGTTTCGGCGCATTGCCATTGGCCGACCGGAACGCCAATCTATTTTTCCGGCACGACAATGAAGCCTTGTACGTCGCTTATGAACAAAAGGCGCACACCGATCGCCTCGGAAAGAAGTTGCCGTGGAAGGCCACGATGAAGCAGAAAGACGGCAATTTCGACAAGGACGATCACGTCCGTCTATCGTTCTTCAATCCCAAGGGCACGCGCGTCGTCACCTTCGCGGTCACCGCGGCCGGCGGGACCTTCGACGCCCTGCTCGATCTGGGCAAGGACGGCTCGCTCAAGGACAAACGCATGCCGATTCCGGTCGAGGATCCATCCTGGGACGGGGCCTGGCAAGCCAAGACGCAAAGAAATGCCGAAGTTTTCCGAGCGGAGATCGCCATTCCCTGGAAGACACTCACGGATGCCGGCCTTCAGCGCGAAGGTTTACACGTCGAATGCTTGCGCCGCACGCGCTGGGGCGGCGCCAAGGACGCGAGCCTGGCGCGCCTCCTCGAAAACGGCGTGGAAATCCAGTCGATCGACAAGCCGCAACCGCGGCGCTTCCTCGTCCGGCTCCATTTCGCGGAGTTGGACGACGTGGATGCGGGCGAACGAGTTGTTGATGTCGTGCTGCAAGGCCGAACCGTTCTCAAGGATTTTGACATCGCGAAGCAAACGGGCGGTCGCTTCAGGGCGATAGTTCAGGAATTCCGGGACGTGGAAGCAGATCGACTCCTTGAGATTCGCTTCGTTCCGAAAAAGGGATCGCTAACTGACCGGAACGCACCGACGCTCAGCGCCGTGGAAGTCCTTCAACAGTAGTCTTACATCAAGCCCTTGCTGTTCACGACGGTTCCGTTTGCCTCCGCTCTACGTACCCCGAGAGATTCTCCATGGCACGCTTGCTCATCCTGCTGGCGGCAATACTTCTTGTGGCGGCGCCGGTTGAGGCGTCAATCAAGAAACCCAACGTCCTCTTCATTCTTACCGACGATCAACGGTTCGATCTCCTGGGTTGCGCCGGCCACCCCATTTTGAAGACACCAAACATTGATCGGCTCGCGAAACAGGGGGTGCGTTTTCGCAACATGTTCGTCTCGACGCCGATCTGCGCGGCGAGCCGGGCTACCATTCTCACGGGAAAGTACGAACGGACGCACAAGTTCACCTTCGGCACCCCGCCGATTGCGGCGGAACATTGCGAGAAGAGCTTCCCGATGCTGCTCAGAATCGCGGGGTACCGGACGGGACTGATCGGCAAGTTCGGAGTCTCGGTCGTGGCAGGGCAACAAGCCAAGATGTTCGATTTCTTTCAACCCATCGGCTATCCGTTCTTGAAGAAACAAAAGTCTGGCGAAGTTCGCCATATCGATCAGATTGCCACGGATCATGCGATTACTTTCTTGCAAAAACAAGATCCAAAGCAACCGTTCTGCCTCTCGCTCTGCTTCAATAGTCCGCACGCCGAGGACGGAAAACTCGACAACCTCTATCCCTGGCCCAAGACAGTCGATGGGCTTTACGACGAAGTCAAGATTCCCTTGCCCCCGTTGGTCGAGGAGAAATATTTCCAGGCCCATCCCGAATTCTTGCGCAAGTCGCTCAATCGCGTCCGCTGGTACTGGCAGTTCGACACGCCGGAGAAGTATGCCAAGAATGTGCGCGCGTACTATCGCATGATCAGCGGCATCGACCAGGAGATCGGGCGACTCCTGGCGGAGTTGCAACGGCTGGGTTTGGCGGAGGACACGATCATCGTCTTCACCTCGGACAACGGCTACTTCCTGGGCGAACGTGGCTTCTCGGGGAAATGGGTTCACTACGAAGAGTCGCTGCGGGTGCCGCTCATCATCGTCGATCCTCGCTTGCCGAAGGAACAACGGGGCACGACAGTGGACGCGCTCGCGCTGAACGTGGACTTCGCGCCGACGATGGTGGAATGGGCCGGCCTGCTGAAGGAGAAAAAACATCAGGGGCGAAGTCTCGTCGCACTGGCTCGAGGCGAAAAAGCGAACGCCTGGCGGACCGATTTCTTCTGCGAACATCTGTTCGTCCATCCCGAGATTCCTAAATGGGAGGGGGTTCGCGGCGAACGCTATGTCTACGCACGGTATTTCGACCGCAAGCCGGCCTACGAATACCTGCACGACCTGCAACAAGATCCTCAAGAATTGCGGAACCTGGCAATCGAGGGGGGCGCCGACCAGATCTTGCAACGTATGCGGCAACGCTGTGACGAGCTGCGCGATGCTTACGGCGGACCATATTCTCCCGAGCGATTTCCGACGCTTCCGAAAAAGAAAAAATAAGATCAGCGGACTTCCATGTCATCAACATCGGCCCGGACGGGTGTTTTTATGCGACGCTTTGGTTTTTCGCGAATCTCTCGCAAGATCTGGGTAGCAATCGTTCTGTTGGCGGCTGGCGGTATTGGCTGTTTCGGTTATGCGCGGCTTGCCGCGGCCCGCAATCTGCAACCGACGACCCACCCGGCCGATGCATTTGAGACGCTTTTGCCGGAAATTGAATACACGGTTCATGATGGAAAGCTCATCGTCGGCAGCACGGAAGCGTCGGAGCAGCAAACGCCGAACGGGCCAGGGAAAGTGGACGCCCTGGACATGCGCAAAGCCTATGAGCGTGCCGGCCAGCTCGTGGCTCAGACGCAGGGCAAAGTCTTCAAGGCGACGGTCACGCCTCACTGGTTCGACAACAACACGCGCTTCTGGTATCGCAACGACCTCAAGGACGGTCTCAGAGAGTTCGTGCTGGTTGACGCCGAGAAAGGAACGCGCACGCCCGCTTTTCATCACCAGAAATTGGCGGCAGGGATAACCAAGGCTTCGGGCACTGCATACAAGGCTGAGCGATTGCCGTTCGACAGCATCGAATTTCCCGATACGGCCAAGATCGTTCGCTTTCAAATCGGCAGCACGACCTGGCAGTGCGATCTGATTTCGTATGAATGCAAACGGAGCGTCAAGCCAGCGCAGAAGGAATCCCGCAAGAGTGGCCCGACGGACGACCGGGAAGTCCCGGACAGCCCCGAGGCGAGCGACATGAACCCGCGGGATGGCGAAACCGACGAAGCGCCGCAGCAAAAGAAGAAGGGCGGCAAAGGTGCGTTTCAGCCGCCGCAAGCCCGGCGAGAGGCCGTCTCGCCCGACGGCAAATGGACCGCGTTCACCAGGGACAACAATGCCTTCTTACGTGACAAGGACGGCAAGGAGAGCAAACTGACCGACGTCGGCACCGCCGGCAATCCGTTCGCATCCTTGATCTGGTCCCCCGACTCGGCGACACTCGTCCTGTTTCGCACGGAGCCCGGCGACAACAAGGAAGTCTACATGATCGAAACGAGCCCGAAGGATCAACTGGCGGCCAAACTGCACACGCGCCCCTATCCGCGGCCCGGCGACAAGTTCGCGCTCCACGAAATCCACGTCGTTGACCTGGAAACCAAGAAACCAACCAAGGCAGAAGTTGAACGCATCGACTATGGCGGCGTTCCCCGCCCGCGCTGGAGCAAGGACGCCAAGCACTTTACCCTCGAGAAAACCGATCGCGGCCACCAGCGTTTTCGCGTTGTGGAGGTCGAGGCCCGCACCGGCAAGACACGCAACATCATCGACGAGAAAACCGACACGTTCATCTGGACCGCCCATTCACCCAGGTTTGATGAGATTCCCGGCATCTACCTCAGCTATCTCGATGCAACCGATGAAATCCTGTTCGCCTCCGAGCGCGATGGCTGGAAGCATCTTTACCTTGTCGATGCGAAGACAGGCCAGATCAAGAATCAAATCACCAAAGGGGCCTGGGCAATCCGCGGCGTCGATCGCGTCGATGTTAAGGGGCGGCAGATCTGGTTCCGCGCCAACGGCAAGAATCCCGACCAGGATCCGTACTTCGTCCATTACTACCGAGTCAACTTCGACGGCACTGGCCTTGTCGCACTGACCGAGGGCAACGGCAGCCACAGCATTACCTATTCGCCCGACGGCAAGTTCATTGTCGATACCTATTCACGCGTGGACATGCCGCCTGTTCACGAGTTGCGCAAGGTCGCCGACGGCACGCTCGTTTGCAAACTGGACCAGGCCGACATCTCGGCCCTTGAAGCCACCGGCTGGCGCGCCCCGGAAGTCTTTGTCGCCAAGGGACGCGATGGCAAGACTGACATCTGGGGCATCGTTTGCCGGCCGCAAAACCTTGATCCGAACAAGAAGTATCCCGTCATCGAGTACATCTACGCCGGTCCGCATGGTTCGTTCACGCCGAAAACATTTGCCGCATATCGCCAGATGATGGCACTCGCGGAACTCGGGTTCATCGTGGTGCAATGCGACGGCATGGGGACCGCATTTCGCTCGCGCGCTTTTCACGATGTCTGCTGGAAGAACATCGCTGACGCCGGCTTCCCCGATCGCATCCTGTGGATCAAGTCGCTTGCCAAAAAGTACACCCACGTCGACATCACACGCGTGGGCATCTACGGCACGTCCGCTGGCGGCCAAAGCTCGACCGGCGCACTCCTGTTCCATCCCGAGTTTTACAAGGTCGCCGTCTCCTCGTGCGGCTGTCACGACAATCGACTCGACAAATTCAGCTGGAACGAACAATGGATGGGCCTGATGGGGCCGCATTACGAAAAGCAATCGAACGTCACCAATGCCCACAAGCTTCAGGGCAAACTGCTCCTGATCGTCGGGGAGTTGGACACGAATGTGCCGTTTGAATCCACGATGCGCGTCGTCGATGCCCTGATCAGGGCGAGAAAGGATTTCGATCTGCTGGTTGTACCAGGCATGAACCACTCCGATGGCGGCGCGTACGGCGAGCGCCGTCGCTGGGATTACTTCGTGCGCCATCTGCACGGCGTCGAACCGCCAGATCGCAATGCAGTCCGATGAGACCCCATGCTATTTTTGGATCCAGAACCAATAGGATTTCATCATGAATCCTATTGGGCCGTGAACCGAAACGTCGCGGGGAACCTCACATGAAGGGCACAGCATCGCTTCTCTTGCTTCTCCTTTTCTCCCCCGCAACACTCGCTGACACGGTCGTCTACGTCGCGCTGGCTGCCGAGAAGAAAATCGTTCTCCATCGGATGAACGCCGAGGACGGAAAACTGACTCGCATCGATGAAACGACGATGGCCGGGGAACCCGGAGCGCTGACGACCGATCCGAAAAACCGTTTTCTGTTTGCCTCCCTTCGAGCCGAGGGAAAGCTTGCCGCATTTCGCATCGACGCCAGGACGGGCAAGCTGACGCATGTCAAAACCGTCCCCGCTGGTCCCGATCCTGCGCATCTTTCGACCGACAAGGACGGGCGCTATCTTTTCTGCGCCTACTACGTCGCGGCAAAGATTACCGTGCATCGTATCGGTGATGATGGCTCGCTCGGTGCCAAGCCCCACCAGAGCATCGATACCGCGGAGAAGGCGCACGCGATTCTGCTCAATCCTTCAAATCACTACGCCTTTGTACCTCACACCGGGCCCAACGCGATCTTTCAATTTGCGTTTGATGCCAGGCGTGACGAACTGAAACCGGCGACCGTGGCCAAGTTGATGACGCAGGAGAACACGGGGCCGCGCCACATCGTTTTTCATCCGAGCAAGAACATTGCTTATGTGGACAACGAACAAGGAGGCAGTGTCACGGCCTACCAGTTCGACCCCAAGCGTGGCACTCTTGAACCGATGCAGACCATTTCGACTCTCCCCTTGGAGTTCAAAGGAACCAACGCCTGCGCGGAGATCAAGATCCATCCCACGGGTAAGTTTCTTTATGTTTCGAATCGTGGGCACGACAGCATCGCGTGTTTCAAGGTGGACGCGCAGGACGGCAAGTTGACTTCGATCGGCCAGGCGCCAACGGAAAAGACGCCGCGATCCTTTGATCTCGATGCGGAAGGCCGATTCCTTTTCGTGGCCGGTGAATCGTCCGGCACGCTGGCGGCCTATCGGATTGACAACAAAACGGGCGAACTGAAACGCTCCGCGACATACGACGTGGGTCGACAGCCCTGGTGGGTCCTGGCGGTGCGTTTGCCAACAGGGGTAATCAAGGTTGAGTCGCCGGCAGATTATCAGGTCTTTCAACGCCAAAGCTGGGACAGCGGGACGATTCGTTTGCGCGGCAGTCTGATGGCCGAGTCGGGGCAATTGCGATGGCGTCTGGTAAGTGCCGCCGGGGACGGAAAACCGGAAAAGGTGCTGAAAGATTGGCAAGTCGTTGACGTTACCAAACGCCATTTTGATGCGGGCATCACCGCTCCCGCCGGCGGTTGGTATCGCCTGGAACTTCGACTGGAGCAAGATGGGCAGGCTGTGTCAGAGTCGGCAGTCGAACACGTTGGTGTTGGCGAGGTGTTCGTTGTCGCCGGCCAATCGAATGCGAGCAACCACGGCTCGAAGAAACAGAAAACCGAAACCGGAATGGTTACCTCGTTTGACGGCGCCCGCTGGGTGCTCGCCAACGACCCACAGCCCGGCGTGCAGGACGGCAGCAAACAAGGCAGCTTTCTGCCGGCCTTGGGCGATGCTCTATTCGAGAAGTATCGCGTCCCCATCGGAGTCGCCTCGACCGGTTATGGCGCGACGAGCGTCCGCCAGTGGTTGCCCAAGGGGGAACGGATGAAGAACCTCCCGACAATCAACGCCCAGGTCCGCCCCGTCGGCCCTGGCGAATGGGAATGCACCGGTGAATTATTCGACGGGATGATGAAGCGAATCGAAGCTCTCGGTCCGCGCGGCTGTCGGGCAGTCTTGTGGCATCAGGGCGAATCCGACGCCGGCCAGGCCCGCGCCGACTATCCCGTCGACCGGCAAATCACCGGCAAGCAGTATGCGGCATTCATGGAGAAACTGATCCGTGCCTCACGCCAGCGCGCCGGCTGGGATCTTCCCTGGTTCGTCGCCCAGGCCACCTATCACAGTGAAAAGGATCCGGCCGATGATGAATTCCGCGCCGCCCAGAAATCGCTCTGGGGGAACGGGCTTGCCCTGGAAGGCCCCGATACCGATTCATTGCGCAAAGAGTTCCGCGCCGGCGTACATTTCAACCCCAAGGGTTTGCAGGCTCATGGAAAACTCTGGGCCGACAAGGTCGGCGTCTTTCTTGACAAGGTCAAAGCGCCGGAGAAACCCCAGGACGTGGAAAAAAAGTCCAACGTCCAACTCCGGGGGAGTTTCACCAATGCACGCCTCCAGTTCGAAAAGAAAAAGACCGGACACGTGGCCTTCATTGGCGGCTCCATCACCGAGATGAACGGCTATCGCCCGCTGGTCTGCGATTTCTTAACGAAACGGTTTCCGGAGACGAAGTTCACGTTCACCGATGCCGGCATCTCCTCGACTTGCTCCACAACGGGCGCATTTCGCCTCAAAACGGATGTTCTGGCGAAGGGGCCCGTCGATCTGTTCTTCATCGAGTTCGCCGTCAACGACGACCAGGATGCCGGTCACGCGCGCCGGGAATGCATCCGCGGCATGGAGGGAATCCTGCGCCAGGCACTGGCCCATAACCCGAACATGGACATCGTCATCACCTATTTCGTCAATCCGTCGATGTTGAAGACCATTCAGGACGGCAAGACGCCGCTGACCATCGACTGCCATGAGGAGGTCGCTCGCCACTATCAGGTTTCGTCCGTCCATCTCGCTCGCGAAGTGGCCGACCACATTCACAGAGGCACTCTGACCTGGAATCAGTATGGCGGCGTTCATCCAGGTCGTCCCGGTAACGAGCTGTGCGCGTCAATGATCGCTCAGTTGTTGAACACGGCGTGGAAGGAACCGCTGCCGAAGGATGCGTCAGCCATGCTGCATCGCTTGCCGGACCAGCCGGTGGACGCCGGCAACTACGGCAACGGGCGGTTCATCGAGCCGAAGAAAGCAATGCTCGGCAAGGGCTGGGCGCTCGAGACGCCGGACTGGAAAAAGCTGCCGGGTGCGTGCCGGGATCGCTTTCGCGCCATTCCGCTCCTGTGCGCGACCGAACCGGGCGCCGACCTGACGCTGGAATTCGAGGGGAAGGCCGTTGGAGCGTATCTCCTCGCCGGTCCCGATGCCGGCGTCGTCGAAGTGTCGATCGACGGCGGTCCATTCACGAAAATGGAGCTGTTCCACCGCTTCAGTCGCGGACTTCATTACCCGCGGACGCTGCTGTTCGCCTCGGATCTGAAGCCAGGAACCCACACGCTGAAGCTCCGGATCGCGACCGAGCGGCCCGGCGGCAGTTCGGGAACCGCACTGAGAATCATTCAATTCGTGGCGAATTGAAGCCGGCCACCATCCGAACGCTACTGCTTTTGCTTCTTCCTCAAGTCAACCATCGCGGTTGCGAACGCATCGCCGAGGCGGACGAAGAACTTGCCGCTGCCCATGTAATGGTACGGACGGTCGCTGCCAACCAGAGGCCATTCGACCGGATACTTGGTCCAGTCCTTCTTGAATAATTCAAGGGCGACCAGATCGTAAAACGGGTAGCTTTCGACAGCGACCACATTGCCCTTGAATTCCGGCGCCGCAGCGGCTTCGCGCTGGCCGACGGCGACTTGGTTCTTGTCGACGCTCTCTTTGGTCCCGCCAGTTCCTATGACGCCAATGACGAACGGCATGTTCGGCACGTTGTATTCTTTGCGAATATCTTTTACGAAAGCGATTATGTTCGATTTGTAGTTGTCGCGGAAGGCGGGCGAGAACTGGTCGTTGAAGCCCTGGAACCAGACGAAGCCAGCAATCTCATAGCCGACGGTGGCATCATACTCGGGATGATGTTTTTTCAAGTCCTTCAGCACGTCCTGGACGGTTTGGTTCATCATCCGATAGTTGAGGCCAGCGTTCTCCTTGATCTTGTGGGCATTCGTTTTTTTGGCCTCGTCCTTGCTCAACTCATACGGACCGGCCGACGGCGGACGGAAGTCATAGTGCAGCGATTTGCCGCCCCAAGAAGTCTTGATCAACAGAATCGGCGCATCGGTCTTTTGTTCCAGCGAGAGGCCGAAGCCGAGTTCCGGACCGATCTTGTCAGCGCTGCCTCCGAAACCGATGGTGAGCGGTCCCGACCTGTGATGGCCGTCGCCGATGGAAGTGATGTAGACACGCCTGGAAACCGTGAACGCATCCTTGATTTTCTTGGTCTTGGCCTCGTACTCTGCCTCGATTACCTTGAGCTCGGCTTGTGCCGCCGCTTGTTTTTCGGGATCGGTGATCTTCTTCGCCCTCAGTTCGCTGCTCAGTTTGTCTCGCTTGAGGCGAGTTTCGATTTGATCCTTTGCCGCCCCGGGAGCGATCGCGCCTTCCTTTAAGATCAATTTCGCGAGGCGTTTGACTCCCGGTTCCTCCGCCATGAGCATGGCAGGGATGGTGATGTAATTGGCATGGCCGACCATGTTCGACTGTCCAGCCAGAATGTAGATTTGGAGTTTCTTCCTGGCTGGTTCCCCGGCTTCACCCGTCACCGAAGCGAGGGCGAAAAACACTGTGAAACTCATTGAAAGCAGCTTCGCTATGGACATCGTGGCTTTCTCCTTGTGGTTGGTTCGCTAATCCAGCCTGTTTCAACGGACATTCTTGGAATAGCCTGATAAAGATCGATGCAATCGATCTGCAAGCGGCGCAAGGAGTGCTCGGCCGCGCGGAGAATGTAGGCCTTGCTGAGTCCTTTCTTGTCCGGCCCTATCTCCATGCCGACTTTGGTAGCGATGATGACTTGATTCCGTTTGCCACTCTTCTTCAACCAGCGGCCGATGATGGACTCCGATTCGCCACCTTGATGGCCTGGCGCCCATCGCGAATAGAGATCCGCGGTATCGATAAAGTTGCACCCGGCGGCGACGAACGCGTCGAGCAGATGAAACGACGTCCCCTCATCCGCAGTCCACCCGAAGACATTCCCACCAAACGCAAGCGGCGCGATGGCGAGGCTGGAGTTTCCGAGTTTGCGTTTGATCACGACATTTTCCTCTTCTTTCGAATTACTTCGCCACCGGCATAAGAAGCTTGACCATGCCCTTGCCCAGAGCATCGCCGACCAGGAAATAGGTTTCCGCGTTGCCGAATTCGTGATGGCCATGCCCCGGGTTCGGCGAATCTTCGGGACGGCGGACAAACTCGTGCGTTTCGACGAAGAGGACATTGCCCTTGAACTCGGGCCGGCGTGCGGCGGTGGCCTGAGCTTTCCGCAGCGTTGCCCAGGCGCCGGGAGCGTCCACCCAGGGACCCGTCAATTCGCCGACGACAACTGGTAGCTTTGGGGCCTGCAGGTCCTTGCGTACATCGTTGATGAGATTCACGAGATTCTGTTCATACTCCGGCACCGCCTTCTTCGGATCGACCCCATCGTTCCAGCCGTGATACCAGACGAAGCCGGCGATTTCGTAACCTTGACCCTTGTAGGCCGGAAAATCGGTCTTGAGATTGTCCAGCGCCACGCGAACTTCTGCGAGCATCTTCTTGTAATAAGGTCCGACCTCGCCGCCGGAACTGGGTGGCCGGAAATCCTTGCAGAGGCTCTTGCCGCCCCATGCGGTCTTGATGAGCAGGACCTGGCTGTGAAGGTGATCGCCGACGACATGGCCGAATTGCAACTCTGGGCCGAAGTGGTGCTTGCCACCGTAGATGCTGAAGCCGATTGACAACGGGCCAGCCAGCAACGGTTGCTTTTCGCGTTGATAGCGCACCCAGACATCGTCGCGAACGGTCCATTCGCCCCTGCCGTTCTTGAGATGCTTGAAAAGGGGAGTTTTCTTCGGGTCGTTCATCAAAGCCTTGAGCGTCCCCTTGCCGTCGTTGTAGTTCTTGCCGTCCAGGTCCACGACGGCTTGCCCTTCCATGTTCGATTGGCCTGCCAGGATGAAGACCTTCACCGGTTTGGAAGCGTCAACTCTTTTGTCCTCAGCGGCCGCGGGCATGCCGACTGCCAGGATGAATAGAACAAACGGGCTTGGCCAAGTCGTGATCTTCATGCGTGCTCCATGTCTAAGCTGGTGGCTGCCAAATCAAAGATTCGAGGTCTTGCACGTTCCATTGGTATCCATCTACCACTCCGTCTATCTCACCAGCTTTGAGGCGAGAGGCGATGCGCTGAAGAAGTTCGTCGGAGAATATTGGGGGCTCACAATCCGCGTTGCACAGCATGTCACTCACTAATTCCTTGAAAAGAATCGTCCCGAGAAAGATGCCGTTCCGTGAAACTGCGATGAGAAACATACAAACACCTCAACTGGCTTCATCAATCCTCTTTCGGCCGAGCACGGTTAGCCCAGTGTCCACTTGGGTCGCTGCCGCTGACCCAGACGCCTTTTTGGTTCCAGTCCAGATAGGCGCGCACCGCGGCGGCTGCGTAGCGCAGCGTCAGGCCGCAGCGACGGCGCGTTGATTGGTTTGCCTCGGAACCATGGAGCAAGAGGTCGGTGTGCATCGAGAATTCGCCTGCTTGCAAACAATCGTTGACGACGGCGCCGTATTGCTCGGCGTTCTCGATGGTCTGGTTGAGAACGTTGTGTTCGTGGGCGCCACTGGGCCGGAAGGTCAGGTGGCCATGATGATGCGAGCCGGCAATGAAACGCATACAGGCATTTTCGGTGTCGGCATCGTCGATCGCCAGCCAAACCGTCACGGCCTTCGACGGCGTCAGCGGCCAATAACTTGCGTCCTGGTGCCAGGCCACCGACTTGCCGTCGCCCGGCATCTTGCAAAAAAAATGCGAACCCCACCCAACCACGTTGTCGCCGAGCAGATCCTTGACGTGCGCGACGATGACCGGATTGGTCAGAATGTCCCATACCCGGCCATATTTCAAATGGGCGGAGCTGATCGAATAACTGTCGCCCCCCGCGGCCACAACCTTCGCCAGCAACCGGTCGAAATAAGCTCGAATATCGGCGATCTCCACCGGGCTGTATGCGGTCAATCCGGCAATGTAGCCCTCGCGATTGAACTGGTCAATTTGTTCGCGCGTCAGGATTCGCGGCCGATCGTTGGTCGCCGGATGAAACCGCAAATCGCGTGGCACCGTGGCGAGATCATTCTGATCGGGCACGGCCTTGAATTCGGATTTGAGTGCCGACATGCAAGCGACTCCCTGGATTCTTGATGATGCCTCGCGAGGCAGCGCGGGTTAGATCAGCTTGTCGGATGCGTTGCAGCCTTGACATGTGGCGCGCAAGTAAGCGTGGTCGCCACTGGTGATGTCGAATTTCGCGTCGCCAAGACAAATTTCGCGATCGCGCTTTCTGCGTCGGAACGACACAATTGGTGCGGCCCGCCTGGTCGCACAGCTACCTGCCGAACCGCACTATTAGTCTATGAGTAAGGGAGTGGATTGATCGAAGGTGTTGATGTGATCCACGTTATGACGGCTGTCGTGTCCTTTAATGACACCATCCGGCATTGATTGACACCGGAAATTGAATCCGTCTGCGGATTCTTCGATACCCAAACCATCAACGGAGTTAGATTTACGTCAGAATCCGGTGGCAGCATCTGCGCAGCCAACGCGCTTCACTTGCAGACTTTCGGTGACGCTGAGTGACCCAGAATTGCGGCGCGTCATCGAAACCTGGGACGCGCTATCCGAGCCGGTGAAGAAGGCAATCCTGTCCCTGTTGGAAACATCGCGCCGATAACGTTGGCTTCACCGCCGCAGAATAGTTCGGTCCGTCTCGCATCTATTTCGACCAACGATAAGAATCGCTGTAACGACGGTTTCGCCCACTTGCAACGAGATTTCCACCATCCTCCTACCTACCGTCCGGAGTGAAAAACACGACGGACCGAAGCCCTGGACGGGCTCTCGGTAACGGTTGATCCTGATTCCTACCGTTGGTGTGGACGCCGCCCATCGAGCAGTAGGGACCGATCTTGCCTTTGCCGCCGGTCTTGAACCAGGTCAGCTTCTCGATGCCAATCGGGTCAAAGACGCGCTCCTTCATGACCGCATCGAGGTCGCGCCCGGCGGCCCGGTTGAATATGAGGACCAGATGCAGCGAACTCTGGCTGCTGTAGTTGAAGACGGAACCTGGCTCGCCCGTGAGCTTGGCCCACGGCGAACCCTCCACCATGCCGAGGGCCTGTTCGAACGAGCCGACGCCGCCCGCCTTCTTCCATTTCTCTTTTAGCGCCTCGTCGATCTTGACGCCTTCGCGCTCGATGCCCCGAGGTCATCGTCAACAGTTGCCGCAGCGTGATGCCGGCCTTGCGCGGATCCGAGAGGGGCAGCCCTTCGGGCAGCCAGTCGGCATTGTAGACCTTGGTGTCGAGCGAGAGCTTCTTGCCGTCCTTGAGCTTGCCCTGGGCGCTGTCGTCGATCATCAGGCCAATGCCGGTGCTGATGTACGCCTTGGTGCTGCTCCAGAAGCTGGAGGTTTTATAGCGGTCACGGTCCTTGTACCATTCACCGACGATGTGGCCACGGCGGATGACAAGTAGCCCGGTCGATCCATCGGCGCGCAGGTTGTGCTTCCACGCCTCGGCCAGCTTGTCCCAGTCGACGCCGGCGACCGCGCGGATCCGAGCTTTCTGCGCGGCGTCGGGCGGTCCCTTTTCAGGCAAGAGCGTCCGCCAACCTCCCTTGCTCTCGGGCGGCGGGAAGTAGTCGGTGAGCTTGGCGGGCTCTCCGGCAACCGCCATTGGAAGCGGAAGCGCCAGTAGAACGGTCATGAGAATTGGTTTCAGCAGAAAGATCAAAGCGGTCTGGACAACTCGTATTTTCATGTTTGCTCCCCCATGTGGTCGTGACTCAGTCCTCGCTCCAGGTCCTCATTTCGGCGCCCGCCATTCCCCCTTCCAGACCGGGCCGCGGTAAATCTTGCCTTTGCGATCGCGAGAGAGGGTCAGAGAATCTTCGGTGCGGCTCAGGAACTCAGCATAAGCATCGTCCGTACGATGGAAGATCGATTTCTTGGGCTCACGCAGCAGGTTAGCCTTGTGCAGGGAATGGTGCAGGACGACGAGATTGGCGCCGAACATCTCCAGCCGGCGCTTCTGAACGCCGGTCACACACTTTTCGAGCGTGGCGCGATACTTGGCTTCGATCTGCGGGAAGAGCGGGGCGTAGACTTCTTCCATCACCCGGTAGTTGACCTCATACTGCTCGCCGCGGTAGGCGAGCGGCTCGGCAAGCTTGACGCGTTTCATGGCCTCGTCGAGACGCGAATAGATGTCGCGGAGATTGCGCCAGCCGGGGCCGTAGGCGCGCTCCAGCCATTCATCGAAAGTCTTCTCGACGTCGAT
Organism: uncultured Singulisphaera sp.; assembly: GCA_964484265.1. Lineage (GTDB taxonomy): Bacteria > Planctomycetota > Planctomycetia > Gemmatales > Gemmataceae > SIAQ01. Next base: position 128,107 of record CAZAFH010000004.1, on the reverse strand, counting down.
CGACGCGTCCCACATTTGTCGGGCGAGGATGTAATTGCCCGCGGCGCCCACGCCCCAGGCGCCGTCGCCCATCATGCGGATGCCCCAGGCATGATACTTGGCCGCGGTCGGCAACTCGAGCTTGAGGATCTCCATCGGAATGGGCAGCGGCGCGCCGTGGAAGGAGCGCATCCAAGTGGAGTGATTGGCATAGACGAGCTTCGGGGCGATCTTGCTCCAGCGCTGCATGACGCCGTCGAACTCGTCCCGATACGCCGGCTTGTAGAGGCCAAAGCCGTAGTAGTTGAGCGGCGCCCAGCACAGGTAGATGTTGTCAGGAAGCTCAACCTTTTCTTTCGGCGGATACTGGTAGTTGTAATAGACGTACGCCCCGAGGCGCTTGTCGGGATGCTTCGCCAGCACGCCCTGGCCGACCTGCTGATAGAAGCGTAACAGCACCGCGGCGTGCGAACGCTTGCCGTGTGGATCGTTTTCGAAATGCTTCGCGCAGTCCTCGCACTGGCAGAAGCCGCCGCCATCCGTGGGCGAGATCGAGGCGCCGAGCGCCGTCGGCCGCTTCTCCAGCCAGCGGTTGACCCCGGCGATGAAGAAGTCAACCGCCTCGGCCTTGCTCGTACAGAACTTGGTCTTGTCTCCCTTGACCGCGCGCCAGCCCGGGTGCGCCGCGAAATCCTCCTGCTTGATGATGTCGTCCCAGGCATGGCCATGGTGCATCCCGGCTGCCGGCACGCTCGCGGCCAGACGTTGATGCCTCAGCCAGTCCGCGACGACCGTGCGCGGCGTCTTCGGCGTGGCGATCACGTCCTCCTGTACCAGGCCGAGCGATCGCGCCGCGAAGGTCGGCCTGCCCCGGATCGGCGCAGCGACCGTGATGCTCAGCTTGCCGACACGCGGGATGTCCTCCCCGACCTCGCCCGGCATCAGCCAGCGCACGCCCACGAATCGTTCCAGGAAATCGAAGACGCCGTACAGCGTCCCCTGGCTGGGAACGAACCAGCGTTCCCCCTTCCCGGGCGATTCCTGATCGCGACCGCGAATGACGATATCCCGGAGGACACAGGCAATCGTGTATTCGTCGTACCCGGTTGGGCCCGGCGAATCGTCCAGCGCCCCAACCAGGATCGCCGGCCCCTTCGGCCGCTTTGTGACAACGGGCAACTCGGCGCCCGTGGCGATCTTGAGAACCCGCTGCAGCTCCCGCGCGGCGAGCTTCACGGAAGCACTCGCGTCCTCGGCATGGACGATCGTGTACCTGGACTTGCCTTCGTTCGCGAGTTCCAGAGGCGCGCCGGCGAACGCCGTCGCGGGCCCGGCCAGGACCAACACGCAGGTGAGAGCCATTCGACGGGATCTTACAAGCATGGTGGTCTCCAGGCAGGAAACGCAAGTTGCCGCGGCGTGCAGCACATCACTTCTCAACGGCAGCCAGGAACTTCTTTGCCCGATCGCAGTGGAACCCAGGTGGCGTTGACTATCGCGCCTGGGCATTTGCCTTCATTGACTTTACCCTTGAATTGTAGGCCTGACGCCTTCATGATAAACGAATTGTTGTGGTCGGTAAATTGCGACCGTCCACAGTCCGAGAACCGCGGTTCTTAAAGAGTCGTTCACCGCTCTCCAGAGACAGGATTGCCGCGATGAAGCTTCGTGCATTCGCCTTCATATTGTTCCTCAATCCATTTCTGGGATCGGCTCAGGCGGAGCCCGTACGTGTTACGCCGGCCGCGAAGGGACTTCTTCCCACGGAGAAATTGCCGGGCGCCAAGGTGTGGGTGCATGACGCGATCAAGGGGCCGAGGCAGCGCATCGTTGTCTGGTTCGAGGAGCAATTTCTGGGCGATGACAAGGCGTTTGTGCGCCGCGCCAGGGAGTTCGACGGCTGGAAGCGGCGCGAGCTTCGCGCAGCAGTCGTGAAGACACTCAAGGCGGCGAGCGACCGATCGTATCAGGCCGCCAAGAAGGATCTGGACTCGCTGCTTGTCGCGGACGCGATCAGTGACCTGGAGCGACACTGGATTGTCAATGGGTTTACGTGCAGGGCGACGCCGGAAGGGGTCGGGGCTTTGCGCGGGCTCAAGGGAGTGGCCGCGATTTTCGCCGCCGATCCGCACGTTCGCCCCAAGGTGCAGGCGTCGCGGTTCTTTCCTGACGGCATGAAGCGGGGGTGGGACGCGGACGCCTACAAACATCCCTGGTACACCCGCAGCCTGCTCGCTTACAAGACGTGGAAGGAACTGGGCGTCGCCGGCCAGGGCACGCTCAGCGTCGTGCATGATTTCAACTTCGTCTTCTCCGACAACGTCGTCTTCAACCTCTATCGCAATCCGAAGGAGATACCCGGCAATGGGAAGGACGATGACGGCAATGGCCTGGTCGACGACTTTCACGGCTACAACTTCAACAACGATTCGCCGGGGCTGACGATGGTTCCCGTCGAAAAGGATGCCGTCAACCCGCAGGCGATGCACGGGTTCATGTGTGCGGCGATCATGTGCGGCGCCGGCGTGCGCAGCAAAGATTACGAGTTCGGCCTGGCGCCGCAGGGCAAGTGGGCGGGGGTCATCGCCGGGCCGCGCATTGAGGCGGCCGTCGAGTGGGCCATCGAGCGCGGCGCCGACACCTACAGCATGAGTTTCTCGCGTCCTGGCCTGGGCGAGTTCCGCTCGCACTGGCGCAAGATCATGGAGCACGGCGCTTTCTGCGGCATCTGCTTCGTCACTGGCGCTGGCAACTTCGCCCAAACAGAGAAGACCCCCGTGCAGATGCGCATTCCCGAGGACATCCCCCACGCCGTCTTTGCGGCCACCGGCGTGCAGCGCGACTTCAGCCGCACGCCGTTCTCGAGCATGGGGCCGGTGAAATGGAAGACGGCCCATTACCAGGATGGGTTGATCGACAAGCCGGAGGTGTGTGCCTTCAACGCCGGCCTGCCGCTCTTGAAGCTCGACGGCAGCGTTGTTCCCGTGGCCATCAACGGCAACTCGTTCGCCGGGCCGATGGTGGGAGGTTCACTCTTGCTCATGATGTCGGCTGATCCGGACCTGCTTCCCTGGGACGCACGGACGATTCTCATGTCCACCGCGACCGACGTCTCCAAGAAGGGCTTCGACTACGAGACGGGCCACGGCCTGATTAATTGTTATCGCGCTGTCAAGGAAGCGCTGCGGCGCAAGGCGGTCCGCGAGGGCAAGGACGCCAAGCGCTTCGAGGGCCGGGAAACGGGCGATACGCTGGACATTCCCGCTGTTGTGAAGCAACTGCAGCCGCAGCTGCGGGTCGGCTTCGTCCAACCCAAGGGTGAAGCGGCCCGGGCTGGCGTGATGAAGGGAGACGTTCTCGTCAGCTACAACGGCGACTCCATCACCAACCAGGAAAGCCTCATGAATGCCAAGAAAAAAGCGGACGATGCCAACCTGGCGGTCGTCCTCCGCCGCGCCGAGCAAAAGCTGACCGTGGACTTCGCGTCAGGGCCGCTCGGCATAGTCCCCGTGATTGAATTCGCGGCAGCGGTCTTCGAATAGCCGCCAGTTTCTCAGCATCTTGCTTGCCGCGAGCCTACGGCGAGCGCGAGCATCTTCCTTCACCGTATCTCCTACCGGTAGCGCACCCGCCCAGGCCGGCGCGGCGAGCAAAACGACGGCGAGGGCGGTGGAATCGTCGATACCTCCGAAAACTAGGGCGAAACGAGCGTCACTTCTCCACCGCCGCCAGCACCTTCTTGACAAGCTGCTGTTCCCATTTCAAAGACGACGTATTCGGCCCGTCGCCGATGCGAACGAACACGAGATCCTGGCTCGGCACGAGCCACCCGCAGTTGTACCGGTTGCCGAGGGTCTCCACCAGGTCGGCCGGCGCACCGGGATGACGGCCCGCGAGCCACGACTGTGCCCCGTAGGTCGGATTGGCCTTGGTCCCGTGGAAGGCCCATTCGTAGTAACTGGCGGGAACGACCTGCTTGCCGGCCCAGTTCCCCCGCTGCATGGCCAGGTAACAGAAGCGGGCATGCTCGCGCGCCGAACAGGTGAATCCGCCAGGCGGGCAGTACCCGACGGGCCCCTTGTTCCAGGTGACCTTGTCCATGCCGATCGGGTCACACACGCGATCCTTGATGTACGGAAACAGATCATGGCCGGCGGCATGATTGAAGATGAGGACCAGATGCCAGACAGCGGGGCTGCTGTAGTTGAACATGGTCCCCGGCTCCCCGGTGAGCTTGGCCCAGGGCGAACCTTTCACAGTGCCCAGCGACAACCCGATCGTCCCCCCCTTGACTCCGTCGGGAACCTTCAATCCTTCCCGCGGTATGCCCGAGGTGGCGAACAGGAGATGCCGCAACGTGATGTCGGCCTTGCGCGGGTCCGACAGCGGCAGGCATTCCGGCAGCCAATCCTTGTTGCATACCTTGGTGTCCAGCGTCAGCTTCTTTCGATCGGGCAGGTTGCCCTTTTCCATGTCATCCAGGAGCAACCCGAACGCCGTGCTTATATACGCCTTGGTGCTGCTGTACAGGCCGCGCCGCTTGTCGCGATCGTAGCCTCGATACCATTCGCCGACGATCCAGCCGCGGCGAATCACCACCAGTCCGCTGTCCGACTCACCGCTGAGGTTGTGTTGCCAGGCTTCCGCCAGCTTGTCCCAATCGACGCCTGCGACCTCGCGAATTTTCTTCTTCTGCGCCGCGTCAGGCGAACCGCTTTCGGGCAAAAGCGTCCGCCAGCCTCCCTTGCTCTCGGAAGGTGGGAAATAGTCGGTGAGTTTGATGCGATCACCGGCACCGACCGGTAACGCGAGGAGCATGGCAATCACGGAGCCGATCAAACACTTCATGTTGTCACCCCGAGCATTCGGATCCTTTCGAGGCGAGGCCTACTTCTTCAGGGCGGAGTTGATGTCGTCTCGGGCGTCACAAAAGGCGCTGCCCGCCGCAATTGTAGGGCAGAGGCGGAACAACGCATCGTGCGGCGCCGACAGTGCCCGGATCAAAGGATGATGAGCGGTTGTCAGGAAGTGTAGCCGCAAGGACCCGTGAAGGCCACGCGGTTCGCGACCTCCTGAGATGGGCATGGAGGCAGCGTTCTGGCAGCGAATCCGATGGTCGAAATTGCAGCGGGTACGGAAATTCTCAAATCAATACTGGCAAAAACGAACGAGCCCCGGGTTCTCTCCCGAGTCTCTCTAATCGTAAGTTATTGAAAAATAATGACTTACGAAATAAAAGTGGAGGCGCCGGGAATTGAACCCTGTCAGCGATTTGCCGATCCAGAAATCTAGCTCGGACTTACAGCTCGGGTCATCGATCATGGCAGCATCTGGGCAGCAAATGCGTTGCACGGACTGTCGTTCAGTGACGCTGAATGACCCAGAGCTGGCACGAGTGATTCAAGATTGGAACAACTTACCCATGCCGGTGAAGAGGGCCATCTTGACGTTGGTCGCCGCGATGCAAGAACCTGGAGCGCAAGTTGCAAACGCCAAATTCCCGGTATGAATCTGGACGCTCATGAAGTTTACCGCGAATGTCGGATGGCGTCCGCAGCCCATTCTCGCAGCGCTGCATCTTCGCTGGTAAGCGTCACTCTCAGAATCGGAAGCATGTCGACCGGCAAGGGACCAAGTCGCCACAACGCGTTAACCGCCTCGGCGCGGGGAGTTAATCCTCCAACATCGCTGGGATTCGACGCGATGTTGTCGATTTGAGCTGCCTGAATCAAGGCTGGCGCCGCCGGGACAGCATCGCGCCCAATCCTGCCCAGGATCTGCGCTGCAGCAATGCGAACTTCGCCGCGCTCGTGGAGAATCGCAGGCATTACATGTTGGACGGCCGGCGCGCCTATTTTCACGAGGCCCTGCGAGGCAAATGTTCGGACGATGGGCGTCGTTGCCTGCAACTCCTTTGCGAGAATCGGCGCCGTCGGCGCCCAGGCCAGGTCGCGCAGCAACATTACGCGCGTCACGTTCCACGATAGGAATCCCCCGATCAGCATAAGGCAGACCAAAGCGCGAACCCCATACTGGCGGCGGCTCGCGGTGGACGACGCTTGCCGTCCGGCCGACATCTTCTGACGCCGTCGGCAGGCTGCTCGAGAGGCAAAACCAATGGCTCCGACGGCCGCTCCTGCGGCCGCAACGACGACCAATTTGGGAAATTGCGGATCGAGCCAGTAACCTTTCACGCACATGCCAATGGAACAAATCGCGGCAAAGAGTGTCACGGCTCCTGCAGCGCTCTGCACGATCGCAAAACGATGGTATCGTCCAAGTCGACACGCATTCGCAAACGTAAGCCACAACATCCACATGGCGAAGAGCGGCGCCAGGATGCTTCCGACTAATGCCGCTGCGGCACCGAATAAGGCGCCTCCGATTAACCACGCCACAATACACGCGCTGCCGCCGACGTCATCCTCATTTTTTTCGCCCATGTTGTGTTCCTTTTGCAAAGTTTTGTAGCCGCGCCGATGTTTGTTGCAAGATAATAAGCGTCCCGTTGAATGAAATGGGGACCGACAGTGACTGGTTCTGCCTGGCCGCGCGGGGCGCCGCAGAATTGACCATTCGCCATCCCCAATTCCTTGTTCACAACGCTCATGTAATGGGGATTCATCAACTCAAACACAGGAGAACTGTAATGAATGAGAATGGCCGGGAAGGTAGCTTCGATTGGTCGTCGTTGGCCCAGGGTTCGGACGTATCGGGACGCCCCGCAGGGGAACCGCGATCCGCACTACGGATGCTTGCCAGCGGCAGGCTCCTTCTCAAGTTGATGGCCTCTATCCGAGGCATCATTGGGGCCGTTGTCGGATACTTCAGTGAATTACGCGGCGGCGATCGCCTTCAAGTTGTCGATTACTTCGCGATAATCGGAAGTGTAGTCGGGATCATTCTTGGCGTAACCTTGAATTCGATTCTAACTGGAGATGCGAGATGACACGGGACTTTAGTGAGGGCGACTTCGTCCGGAAGCTATTGAAAAACCACCAGCGAGGAATCATTTGCTTCGGAGAGGTCTTCCAGCAGATCGTCTCGCGAGCGAATCGTGCTCGGGAGATTTTCGCCCACCTGCCTGCGGACATTGTGGGCCGGATCAAGTCATATCTGGGTGAACAGCCCCATTCGGATGAAGACTGGCAGGCAGATGTTAACGACTGGGTTGAATATCTGAGCCGCTTCTACAAGGGGGACGAGGATAGCCCGGACTTTTCCTCCTGGCGCGAGGCCCTAGCGGAGGAGCGGCGAGAACAAATGGCTCGATTCCGGGGCAACCTTGACGTGCTGCGGCGTTTTTTTGATGCCGCCGGAAACAAGACCGGCCAACAACAGCGTAGGCTATAAGTGCATCGACTCAACGGCCCGGTCTCCGAGACGCGTGCGATAGGCGAACAGGGTTTCAAGCTCGGTCAATGCTTCCAGGGGCTTCATGCCCGCGTCGGTGATGCGGGTCTCAACCACGCTCAGCCAGCGCAGCTTTTTCAATCCTGCCAGATGTGTCAAACCGGCGTCGCTGAAATTGCTGTGACTCAAATTCAGTTGCTCGAGCTTGGGGAAATCGACCAGAAGCTTTAAGGGAACATCCGGCAGGCGGGCATCGCTTGCACGCAGCACACGCAACTCCAGGAAGGGGCGCAGACTCGCCAAGTCCTTGTCATTGATCCGAAGGTGGTTGACATCGATCAGAAAAACGGGATTGCCCGGCAGGCTCTTGTCGTTCTCAACGCTGCCGCCAAGTCTTCGGATGGCTTTCAGGGCAGCCGCCGGTTCGTCCTGGGCGGTGAGCGTGCCCGCGGCCATGCCAAGCGCGAAGCATCCGAAGCACTCTCATCCAACCTGGCATGTGACAAATCCGGCATCCGATGGGACGCAATCAACTTTTCCCCTAAGCCCATTCCTTGCGCAGCAGAAGGTCCACATCCTGTACCGGCGCGTGTGCGGGCCTGACCCGCGATAGGGTGTTACTCTTTGCAATCCAGTCCGACCGACGGTCCACTGTCGTTCAATTCCTGAAGCGTCGTCCAGTCGACGTCTGTCAAATGGCCGCCGTAGACGACCGCCACGTCAACGCCTTCGAGCAGGTCTTTCACGAAGGATCGAAGGTCGTCCCGATTGAAAGGATCAGCGGCTTCGCGCAGCAACTCAAGCAGCGCCGGCAGAACCTTGAGAGAACGCGCGGCAAGTTTTGGAAAGACGGATCGAGCGGATTCAAATGTCCTGTGATCGAAAGAATCTCGGGCGGCCCAAAGGAGCTTGATTGCTTCGACGCTGCCGATCTCAGCTAACTCGAACGGGAGAGCATCGTTGCGTTGGTGAAGTGCCGCCGCAAAGACAGGCACCGCAGCAGCCGAGTCGATTCGCGCCAGCGCCTTCAATAGGTGAACCTCCTGCGTTTTCTCAAAGGCCGCCAGCAAGGCCGGTACGGCTGCCTTGGCCCAGGGCCCCATGTCGCCAAGGGCCTCAGAGGCTTCCCAGAGAAGATTGTCGAGCGCCTGGATCAATAGGCGGACCGAGGAAGTTTGGGCGGGGTGCAGCTTACCTAGCGCCCACGCACACGCAGCTTTATAATCGCGCGGGCCATTTTGCAGACCGTCGTGCAGTGCCGCGATACAGGCCTGTCGCAGAGAGATGGTTAGCTCGTCGTCGCAGTAGGCCTCCAGGAGTAACGCGTTTCCGAACTTGCCGAGCGCGCGGGCATACTCACACCGGCGCGGATCGTCGGCATCGTTCATACCATCGAGCAAGAGTCGCGTCGTTGCACCATCCTTCCAGGGTAGGGGTCCATCTAAAATGGCGGCGCGGCGACGGGTTCGAATCGGGCAGGAGGGGTCAACGAAAACGCCAAGGCGATTGGCGTGTACTCCAGCGGGCATAATTGCCGGATTGGTCCGCAGGAATTCGGCGGCGCGGCATTGAGCTTCGGGGAGTGCGCCACTGCGCTCGGTGCATTCGTAGAGCCGCTCTCCTGTAAATCGTTGAGTGCCGGTCATCAGCGAGATTGCCGCCTCAACGCGCACCCGCTCGTCTTCGTCTTCGCTCATACGAAGGAGTAACGGCAAGTGATCCTTAACAGCCATCCTTCCCAATGCCATGACGGCCGAGCGCCTTTTGCGCCAGTCCTTATCGGACAGAGCTTTGATGAGGTGGCCGAGCACTCGCTCATTCATGGATGTCAGTCTCTCGACCGCTAATTCCTCCGATCGAGGGTCATCGTCGTGGGCAATCTTGAACAGAAACGCGACTACTGCTTCGGTTGCGTCGTCGCTCCAGTCGCTGGACTGAGGAACCGGAAGGCACCACAGAAGATGGCGGCGAATTTCGGGTTCGAAGTCGAAATATCGGTTGACGATCTCGACTGCTGCCGCTTCGCGAATTTGCTCGGACAACCCGCAACCTCGCACTTCGCCACTCAATGCTTGCCATGCGTGCGTTGCGGGATCGGTGATCTTCTCCATCAAGGCAGGAACCATGGGGGCGCCGATATGATTGATTACCTCCAGGACATGGCGATCGCTAGTATGTTGACGAAATTTGACAACAAGCTGTTCGACCAAGCTTCGATAGGCGGGGAGCAAATGGTCCTGAGTACCAGCGGTCGTCTTCGGGTCAATTTGCTCCAGAGCATGGCGTGCTGCTAATCGATGATAATAGCTGCACCCATAGCGGGCCATGCGTGTCAGATGCGGCACGGCGCTATGCGCTGCGGGGCCGATTTCGCCCAGGTATTTCGCCGCCGTCTGCGGGCGTGAACCTTGGTCATTGAGAGCTGCTACGAGTTCCGGTATTGCGGCGGAAACATCATTCCTTACGTATGCGAGGGTGAGCAAGGCCTTTAATCGCTCGTCGGGGAATTGGGCGCGAATTCGCTCGAGCGCCGGTGCAAACGGCGCAGCGGATGGCCCCAATTTGCGAATAAGATCATAGACGCAAAAATGACGACCATCGCCGAAGGAACGACGAAGAACCACCTTTCCATCGTACCTCGATTGTAGAATGCGCACGATGGCATCGCCGATTTTTACATCTGTGATCCCCATACGGAGTAACGACAGGACTGCCTGCCAGCGCAAGTCATCGTCGGGGTCGTCAAGAAAGTTCAACAGGATGGGAACGACGGCATTCCTGTCCAGCGTGACATCGGGACAGGATCGGACCACGGCAGCGCGAAACTCAACGTCGGCTTCGTGAAGGCCGGCGACGACCAAATCCGTGCAATCGCCGGCCGCGGCGCCCATGCTCAATAGCGCCTTGCGAGCGATGTTGCGGCGTTTCGCCGCGATGCGCTCCTCGCCCTTCAACACTACCTCAGGGGCGTTCAACGCTTTCAACTTGGCCAGGCGTTGTTCCGACACATCAGGCTGAATCATCTTTCGCAAGCAAGCGACTGCGTGGCCGGCATCCTCACAAACCCGCCACACTACCATAGCGGCGCCCGTACGCACGGAGATTGTTTGTTTCTCGTCGTCAAGAATCCCCCGAACCACGGTTTCGGTTGCAATCGCGGCACCGGGACCGAGGGCGCGAATCGCCTCAAGGACGTCGAGTGCAAAAGGAGTCTCACCGTCGCCGTCGAGCCATTCGTCCTCGTCAATCCATGCGTCTTCATACCGATCGTTCTGTTCATTCGAGCTTTCGTCTTCGCCCCTTGCGGTCTCTTCGTTCCTGTTTAGAAGCGAAACCAATGCCGGGGCGGCGGCACTCGCTGCCGGTCCAATCTTTACTATTGCGTGCATCGCTTCCAGGCGGACATCAAAGCTCCTATCCTGCATTGCCTGAGCTAACCTCGCAACAGTCTCGTCGGGAAGAGATCCAATGCGGCCCAATGCAAATACGGCTTTGGTGCGTACATTGTCCGCGGCATCGCCAAGTAGTTCGACAACGGCTGGTAGAGCGGCGCGAGCGGCAGGGCCGATCATTCCAAGGACATTCAGAACACGGGCACGAGCCCATTCGCTTTCGTCGGACAATCCAGCCATCAGCGCGGGCACCGCCGCCACGCCCATTCCGGACAGTGCGTAACTGGCCTCGTGTCGTTTATCCTTATCGCGGAACGATGCCACCAACGCGGGCGCGGCAGCGGCAGCGGCAGGACCGAGATCCTCAAGCGCACCCGGAACCCACCGGCGCAAAAACTTCGCATGCTCCTGATCACGCAACGCCTCAATCAGAATTCTCACGTCGCCGAGGCGGCCCAGGGCTGGAATGAGAGAACGCAACAGAGTTACCACATGGGACGCTTGATGACGCTCCTCCCACAAGCGCACAAGTTCCTCACGTAGTTCGCTGGCCTCCATTCCGACGTACCGCACAACCCAGAGGGCGCGTTCGCACGGCTTTTCGTCATTACTTCGCAAAGCGTTACGCATCTCGTCAATGACTTGACGACGCGATTCCCTCGACGCTTGCTCGTCCGTCAAGATCGCAATCCAGGGGTCTTCAAACACTTGGTTCTCCGCCTGGTTGTCCATGAAAATGGCCCTCCAATACTACAGCGCCACCTCCCCTCGCCCCCTGTACTAAGGGGGCGAGGCGACAGATAGCGACAAACCCCAAAGCCCTCACCCCCAACCCCTGAGTACAGGAGCGAGGGGAGGTAGCGCTGTAGTACTAATTGGTCGGATTTCTCGGTCGTTTTTCTTGTCAAAGACAGAGACATCGGCATCCTATCGGGTCACATTCACCTCGACCAACTTGTAGTCCCGCTGCCGATCCTTGGCCGAGGCTCCTGAAGATTCGGTGAAATCGGATTGGCCTTTGATAATGGCGTTTGCGACGGCGGGCGAATGTCGCCAATACCCGATCGCGTAAGTTCGGGAAGCCGGCAATGTTCCCAGGATATTCATCCAGTCGCCGAAGGAAGCAACGGCGTGGGAGTTGACGCTGACGATCACGTCGCCCCGGCGTAGCCCCGCTTTCTCGCCGGAACCGCCCGGCAGGACCATCGTCACGACAACGCCCTGCTCGACGCCAAGATCGCGCAATTGGTCTCGCTGCAGGACGTGCGGTGATTCTACAATCCCAAACCAAGGGCGAGCCACTTTGCCTTCGTGAATCAGTCGCTCGACCAGGGGCGCTGCGGTCCGGCTCGAGCGAGCGAAATTAAGCCCCTGCGAGGCATCCGCGACGCCCTTGATCCGAAGCATGCCGTCACCGCCTTGATCCTTGTCCTGCTTGGAGAAATCGTTGAGAACTTTGGCGTGAATTTCCATCTCGCTCGGACCCAGTTTCGTGTACGTATTCACGCCGATCGCCCCTCCGCGCATATTCAAGAGGGGGCCTCCGGAATTGCCCGGGTTGATGCTGGCGTCGGTCTGAATCAGATCGCTGAACAGGCCACCCGCGTGGGTTCGCTTCATGGCGCCGACATTGCCCCGTGGAACCGACGGCATTCCGTCGAGGTCATTGCCGAACCCGAACGCCACCACCGATTCGCCGACGCGCACCTTGTCCGCTGCACCAGCAGCGTCCATACGAGCGGTTTGGGGGACGGAAAATGGCGATCTCGAAAAACTCATTCTCCCTTCATTCGCAGGCTCCAGTCGTCAAGCCGTTTGCGGATGACATGACTCTCCCGTGACAATAAGCGAAGGTAGTTGGACGTCGAGGATTAGCTCTGCCAGCCAACGCCGGGCATCCGCCGTCAGTGAGGACCTACTGTAGGTGAGAAGCTTCGGATCATCACAGGCGGCCTGTTCAAGAGCAAGGACAAGGGCGGCCTGTGCGTCTGCAGTGCTCTCCAAGTTTAGTCGATTCGCGCACGTGAGCACCGCCACGGTCCGCCAGGCTTCACGAAAGCCGCTGTAGGTTCGCGCGATGGACGGGGCCTTTTGACACTTCGGCACCCAGCGATCCAGGATCGCTCCGGAGATGGGACAGCCGCTCATGCACGCATAGCAATTGATGCACTTCTTCGCATCGATAAATACGTACTCCGTTGCCTTGGCGTTCTTGCGGTCGGCCCAGTGGATGCACTCTCCTGGGCAGAACGGAATGCATTCGCCGCAACCCTCGCATTGGTCAGCGACGATGGAGAAGGAGAACGGCATGGCAGAACTCCGTCGTTGGGATGCACAATCAGGTTTAGGTCCTGGTAGGCGCGGACATCTGCTGGACAGAACCTATTGCCAGCACGAAGTGCTGCTCGGGCCCCGTACCTCGCCGCTTGCGCCGATATCAACGTAGGACAACTCTCCAACGCACACGAACCAGGTCCTGTCCTCGCGGTACCGCCAGTCGCGGTGATGATGCCCGAATACCCATAACCGCGTCGCGTGCTGCCCCAACAACCGGGCGAGGAAGGCATTTGTGCGCGACGGGCGGAAAACGGCTTCGGAATTCGGCGGGCTCAACCGACGGGCGTGTTGCCAGGCGAACCGAGCAATGTCGGTGGGGGCGTCGTGCGAGAGGACGATCTTTGGCCGGACCCGCAGGTACTCTGTCTCTGCGGCATTCATCTGTTCGCCCGTCAACCCTTCCTGCTCAAACCAGAGCGTCTTGCCAAAATTCTCGTCCAAGGCGAACGAGTTTTTCCCGATCAATGGAGGCCGCCCCACGGACGAAAAAAAGCTCCACCCCGCCCCAGGAAACGTTCCCAAAGTCGCCAAGGGCGTGGAGGGGCAAATGGTCGTAACAGTCGTGATTACCCGGGAAGAAGCGGTGCCGACCCGCATCGACAATTCTGGCGAGTAAATCGTAGGTTTCTCCGTCCCCCATGTTGCCCACCTGAATCGAATAGGCGGCCACAGAGATGATCTCCAAGTACGGTCGGGCATCGCGCGTGAAGAGGTTCTCCGGGTCAATCTGCCCATGAACATCGCCGATAATGCGGAGGGTCGTCATTTCTCGCTCCCGGGAAGTTGTCTGAAAATCCGGCAATTGCTGCCGCAGGGATAGCACTACTTTTTTACTTTGCCCCCTTCCTCAACGCGATGCAGAGCATTTCCAATAAAGGTGCGACCGGGGTGTCGTTGATCGTTTGCGGCCTCGCGAAGGGCGTTCGTCGCCACGGATGAATCGGGACCGATCTTCGCAAGCGCCTCAGCGACTTCACGATAATACCCCCACAAGAACAAGTCTGGTTCCTTTTCCAGTTCCTTGTCACGCCGCAACGCCAGCACCAAGGCTGGGATGGCTGGTTCGGCGTCTTTGCCGATGAATCGAAGCGTCGTGGCGACGTGGGTTCGAACGCGGATATTCTTATCGGTCAGGGCTTTCTGACATGCGGGCAGTGCTGCACGAGCGGCAGGCCCGATCTCCTCGGCGATCTCGGCAAGTAGCTTGGCGTGCCGCACGCGGGGCGGGCCGGCCCATCTCACCCCCTCCTCCGCAGGATCCGCCATGGCCTCGACGATTGCCGGCACGGCGTCGGCACCCAGTTTTTTCAAACAATAGTAATTAAATTGTGATCTTCTGTCGAAAGCACACTCGTTCATGCGGAGCAGTTCTGGGGCAGCCTCTTTTGCAGGGGGCCCAATCACCATCAACGCTCGTACACAATTACCGGCCGTATCTGGGTTCGAATCGCCCAAGCCGCGCCGCAGCGCGGGGACCGCCATCTTCGCATCCTGACCAATTCGATCCGCGATGAAATAAAGGGCCTCTGCCGCACTATAACGCACCTGTTTCGACCTCATCTTCCGACAGCACGACCGCCAGGGCCGGAATCACCTGGTCGGCGTCGAATGATTTCTCAAGTCCAAGATGTCTCGCCGCCGCTACGCGGTCGTCGGCGTTTTCCGACTTGAGTGCAGAAACCTATGCGCTTTGAGCCGTCAAGCCGTACCACAGCTCGCCGCGCCAGAGCCCAGGGCCCCCGAGAAAAAGGAAAGCCGCCATCGGAAGGACCACAAACGCCAAGACCAAGAGAACGCCGAGTTTCTTCATGGATTCCCTTTCTTTATTCGTGCGCCAACATCAAGTAAGCGTTGAGGAAGCAATTTTGGGGATAACAAATTCTGAATAGCGGCAGCAATTTGGAGAACGCCGCCGCGCCGGCTTCGCTGAGACAGTGGAACGACGCAAATGAGGGCAAATGCTTCACCAAAAAATCAGTGTCACTCCCCCGAGTAGGACGATTGCTCGCTAGAGTAATCATAGGGGCGACTCTGACGATGGCCGTGCGGAGACCTACGCAATGGAACGAATCATGAAACAGCGCAAGATTCGCGACTACCAGAGTTATCTGGCTGCCAAACAGGAGCTCGCCGCCCTGGACAACGGCTCGCCCGATCTTTCGATGGACGATTACAGAAAGCTGAAGGCCATTCGGGACGAAATAGAGCTTTTCGAGACCTACCTGCCAATTCACAAGAGGCATCCATCGGCTGCTTCCATGCTCGAATACGCGATCAATTACGTCCCCTTCACCGAGGAAGACGCTGCTCGTCTCGCCGCGTTTTTCGGTTGCTCCGCCGATGCCTTCAGTTGGAGCGGGTACAAGATGCCTGAGGGCCGGTGAATCGCATGACGAACGACAGATAATTCAAAAAGAGTCTGGACTCCGTTAACCCCGAACGCCGGTCTCCTTCGCTTTGTTGGTGATAGAAGCGACTTGATGTTAGGCCAGTAGTTTAGTGGTAGAACAGCCGCCTCCAAAGCGGCGGGCAAGGGTTCGATTTCTTCCTGGCCTGCTCGTATTCTCAAGTAAAATAGTAGGATCGGTCGAGACGTTCAAGGGCGAGGAGCGATCCTGGTAATTTTCAACTTCCGTGGGGCAGCCATGACCGAGAACGAATGGGCTGAAAGCGACGATCCCGAGAAACTGCTCGAATACCTGACAGGCCCCGGGGGAGAATCAGATTCGCCTCAGCAACCGGCAGGCCCGCTTGTTGATGGTGGCGGCCTGGAGCCGTCCACGCCATTACGCGCAATACCTTTCTTCGAATGAAACCCTCGCAAAAGCCGAACAGATGGCGGATGACCCCAAAAATCCAGGGTATTTTGACATTGGTGGGCATCTTCCGGAGGATCAGCTCTTTCTCTTCCTCTTCAATCCGTCGGGTGACTTTGGACATCTTTCAACGGGCCCGCACACGGCCGCGAAGAAAATTGCGGCGTGTGCGCCCGCCATGTTAAGCGAGACCGCGGGTGCCGCATCTCAGGCTGCGTGGGCGTCCTGGCGGGCGGCTGTGGGTCACCCGCCCTGGCTGACTGAGCGGCGTCTGTTGTGGGAGCAAATGCAAAAAGAACTTGATGAAGTACCCGACGAGCATCGCGGAACTCGGTTCGACGCGGGCTGGCAACCTGGCGATGACGATTGGTTTTTCGTTAATTCCAGCCGCCCGGATGGGATTGACGTCGATAACGCGCGAATCAGCGCGTGGGACCCCGCGTGGGATGCGACCTGGCACGCCGAGTGGGCGAAGCTTTCGGGCATCGCATGGCAGGCAGGTTGCGACTCCTGGACTGAGGAACAAACCACGCCGGAGCGCCTCGTCGCGGACGCCAAGCAAAGAATGTGGGAATCCGGGCCTTCGTGGGCAGATGATTGGATACCGACTGATGCTGTTCAGGGGACGATGTTCCGGATAGAACGGCGTCACCAGGCCCACTTGATCCGCGAGATCGCAGGCAACCCGTTCCGCCGATCGGAACTTGCCCATTCAGGGATAACCTCGCCTAGCAGCGCCATCCGAGAGTTGGCTCGGGCGGCGTACGAAGCACGCCAACCTGATCGTACGCTCGAACCCGCCCGCTTGGCAGCTTTGGCCGATGCAATGGAAACGGCCGGCCCTTTTCCGCCGGTGCTTTTGGAGCACCTCCGCTCTTCCGGACCCCACGTTCGCGGTTGCTGGGCCGTTGACCTCATCCTTGCCGATCAGTAAGAAGAACCGCTCTACCATACGCGGCCAAGAGTGTAACATTTGAAGTGCGGGGTTTCAGTCGCGTGCCAAAGATGGGTGTCGTATTACGGAGGCAGCCATGCGCAAACGGATTGTGATCGTCGGAGTCCTTGTTCTGCTGCTTGGCGGGGCCGTTTTATTCAAGTGGCGCTGGGACTATGAAACCATGCGAAGTATCCGAATGTATGATTTGCCTGCCACCGTGATGGCGAGCGATCGAACAAATCTCGAGACGCTTCTGAAGCAACTTGACAGTGTATGGTTTGCGTCCTCCTCGGAGAAAAAAGCCGAGCGGGAACGGCTTGAGAGAATCCTGCGGTCGTTCAACAACCGCCGCGATTGACGTGCCTCATGGGCAAGGGCACGAGCCCAACCAGGTTCGAGACACCGGATAACGGTCGGTGATAAAACAGCCACAATTCATTCCCCCGGTTCAGTTTTTTCCACGCTTTGTCCTGTAGAAGCGGCGCTTGCGAATCGCGCATTTTTTGCAAACCGAACCAGGAAAAAGCCATGTATCCCCTTCTCAAGTCATTCGTCGCGATGTTGGTCGTGGCCTTCGCCACTACCTTCGTTGCAGGACAGGAATCAGCAGTTCAGGAAAGTCGAGCGGCCTCGGTACTGAAAGACATTGGCAACCACCAGGCGGACACGTCGAAATCGGGAGACGTGTTGCCGTCGGTGATGGAATCAAAGCGAATCACACCGGGTCTCGAAACGGTGCAGCCATTCCTGGACGAGCACGAAAGTACGACGGCCAAAGTTGGGCGCACGTTCAGCGACTTTGTCCTCAGCGTGAAAGATTGCCGCCTCGACGGCCATGTTTGGCGGGTCCTGGCGACTCTTGCCCTCGCGGGATTCCTGCTCAATAAACTGAGAAAGCAACTGAATTAGCACTACAGCGCTAGCTTCGCCGTAGTGATCGACTTAAACTCAATCAGTTTTTGCATATTCTCCCCTCTCTCGAGAGGGGAGAAATAGCGCTGTAGTGTTAGGGCGTGTCGCGCTGGCGAATCGAGCAGAAATGATTACGGGCCAACACAGCTCGTAGCGTGGTGACAACGGACCATTTGCGTCCGGCCGGTGAACACCGGAAAGCGTTGGCGGGCGGGAACGGGGCTTGGTGGTGCGTCACGTCGCTGGGCCGCTGGCCGTCGGCCGAGACAACTCGGTAACTGACGCCGGGGCCGGGCCATGGGATATTACTCGTCAATAGAGAACAATGTCGGTCTTCAGGCCAAGGTGCGACCGGAGAGCGAGACTTCTCGTCGTCAGAGGATCAGGCCATGAACCAAGAAGAGTGGCTGACCTGCACCGATCCGGTTTTGATGCTGCAATCCATTGCAACCACTGCGGTGGAGCGCCGGCGCTTTGCCCTGGCCTGCGTTCGCCGCCATGGCTTAACTGAGCGATTCGGGTGGAAAAGCGTTTGTGACCTGATCGAACAAAACATCGCTGACTCGCCAGATAGCAAAGGACTGAGCCAAGAAGTGCAGGCTGCCGTGGACGAATGCGGTGGCTACGGGTCCATCCTGCAAGCCATCCTGGACGCCAACGCCATCAAAGCCTGCGAGAGAGTGGTCTACCTGTTTCATAGTGAGGCGCCAAGGTACCTAGGGGAGATTGCGGGCGAAACCTTCCACGGATCCTGGATCGCGGCCTGGACGGCCCGAAAGCAGTACGTCGATAATGATCCGGAAATGCGCACGCTCCAAGCGCAATATGGCAAGCTCGAAGAGGCATGTAAAGAGCTCGACCAGTAGTGGGAATCCGCCTGGGAGGATTTTGCCGACCCCAACTTCGTTTCGGTGCTTGAGCGCAAGCGCGACGAGCATTTCGACGCTCTGAATCAACTGGATAGCCGGATTTCTCGGGCCAAGAAAAGCCGCAAAAATGTCTGGCAGGCCGTCTGGAATAAGGTCTGGGACCAAACCTGGCCTGGGGCCTGGGCCAGAATCTGGCGCGCGAAATGGGTGGTCCCGCCGGAAGTCTTTGATGGATTCCTGCGCGAATACGAGCTGCAAAGCAGTCTCGCGGCAGCTTGCGCGAAGGCCAAGGAGAAAGGCAGGCGACACTCACCATGCTTCGACAGCAACGGACGGCCGCTTTTAGAGGAGCAGGTGTGGATGCTGAACCGAGGTGATGGTATGGATCTGCTGTCGTTAGATTCGCCCCTGTGGTATCGCCTCGTAAAATGGGAAAAAGCGCAGCAGGCTCGAGTTCTGCGGGAGATGTTGCCGAGTCCCAAGGCCAGGTGATGCATTGAATCGATCTCACCGTGCCGTTTCGATCGGAGAATTTGCAACAAGAACTTACCCAAGTGGGCCCGCGGGCTGAATCTATATCGCTGCTGTCCTGCGGAGCCAAGGCTCAATCGCAAATGTTTTTTGGGGAGGCAACTCGTGCTGTTCGGTGCAGCCGTCCTGTTCAAGTGGCGTTGGGACTATGAAACCATGAGAAGTGTCCGACGATATGCCTTGCCCGCCACCGTGATGACGAGCGATCGAACGGATCTCGAAACGCGTCTCAAGCAACTTGACAGTGTATGGTTTGCGTCCTCCTCGGAGAAACAAGCCAAGCGTAAACGGCTGGAGAGACTCTTGCGCTCGTTTCAGACCCGCTAACTTTAGACATCGTCATTGTGTGAGCCCCGCGTTCTCACGCAAGAAAGACAGGAATAACGAACTAAATCATCTCGCGATGACCCACGAGCGCGGCTTCCGCCAGCCATACGCAGAGTTCGCGGCCGCGCAGCGTCCGCCATTCGCCTCGGAGCAAACGCGTTGCCGATGAAAGACCCAACAACCGCGTCTCACCGACCGTTATGTTTTGGCCGGCGATACGAGCCCGCCGATTGATGGCGTGAAAGAGGCTCTTGTCCAGCACCTGACCCGGTGCCAGCGGCGTATCGCCTGAGACGGCGATTTCTATCCAGCGGAACATCTGGCTCAACAGCACTTCGAAGTGGCGGTGATCCACACGCAACAGACGGCGGCGTTCGAGCGCTTCCAGTTTTTCAAGCAGAAATCGCTGCGCCGTTTCGACTCCGCAGATACGCAACAAATCGCGTGCGTCGATGTTGCCGTAGCTTAAACACTCACCGGCGCGAGCCTGCGCGATTCCCAACGGGTCGATTTTCCCAAAATGAACGACCGCTTCACCGACGGCTGCTCCAGCAGGTTTCGGTTGTAAAGTAATGTTCCATCCACCCTGGACGCGCTCGTTCGATGTGACATAGCCATCGATCTCCGCCAGGATCGCTCGCCAATTCAGGTCATTGAATTCCAGGATTTTGAACAAGTCCGCAGTCACTGGCGGCGGCTGAGGCCAATATTCCGCCAGTGTGATGCCAGGCGTCACAAACTGCCCATCCTTCACACGGATCGCCACACCTTTCCAGAGGTAGCGCGTGTCCAAGATTCGGCCGGCGTCGTCCGTGATGACAAGGCGAGGAATCAAGCGTGGATCGCCAACGAACGAATCGCGACCTATCGAGGGTTCGAGGTCCGCGTAGCGAACTCGACCTGCGTGACGTGCGATGAGCAGTCCGCGCTCCTTCTCCCGTTGGGCGAGTTTCGTTCCGGAATAGACGTGGTCGCCGTCGGCAACCAGGAGAATGGTCCCTTCTTCGAGTGGATGAGATTCCAGGGTTTTTTCATACCAGCCAATGCGAACCTCGCCTCCAAACCCCACGACGATGCTCTCACCTTCCTCGTTTTTTCCGATGGTGACGTTATGCAATTGAACCGTTCCGGACGTTCTGCAGCTTAAGGTCTGAAATCGTTGGTATCCAACGCCCCGGCAGATGTGGAAGGTATTCCAAACTGGCTCCGCGCTGGCAAAACCGCACTCGATTGCCACAGCAGCACCAGGGGAGACGCCTTCCTCGATGAGTTCACCGGTCGCCGGATTCGTGCCGTAGCATTGGCGACAGACTCCTCGATGCGCCTGGCAGGTCAAAGGAGATCGCACGAAATGTTTGGCCATTCCTAGCGACGCCATGCGTGCGGCAGCGGACGCCGAAATCACTTCATTCCGGCGAACGATCACCGTTCCGTCTGGATCGACGATGTCTTGAGCGGATACCCGCCCTTCGATCAACTCGGCGATGGATCGCCGGCTGTCGAATTCAGGCCTCGCGACGGCAATGCCCGAAATCGAGCCGCAATCTTCTTCCGTGATGACGACTGGCCGCGCGAGGCCGGCAAGCTGCTTGGCAACTCGAAGGGCCTCCATGTTTCGCCCGGCCCGGTCGGCGAGTTGACGCTTGGCGCTCGACGCGACCAGGAAGAACTCCGCCACGTTCAGTCCTTCGCGATAATTGCCTTTCACCGGAAACTCGATGACTTGCCCGTTCGCCTTAGCAACGAGTCCGAAGCACCCCGCGAGCTGGCTTAGTTCGCGGTGTCCGCTGCGCGCGCCAGAGCTCGCCATGAGATAGAGAGGATTGACAACGGGAACGCCGCTGTCGTGAGTTTCGAGCAAGTCTTGCATCAAACTGTTGTTGATCTGATTCGAAGCCGAGGTCCAGAAGTCGATCGTCTTGCTGTATCGCTCCAAGTCGGTAATTAACCCTCGGCTAAACTGACGAGAAACTGATGCAAGACGAGCCTCAGTTTCTTGTAAGGTTTTAGTCTTGTCCGCGGGAGCACGCATGTCTTCCGTCCCCAGGGACATGCCGCCTCGCGTCAGTTGCTCGAATCCAACCTTGAAAACTCGTCCAAGCACGGCATTCCATTCGTCCTTGCTCAGCAGTAAACGGCATTCAGAAAGAATGCGGCAGAGAAGCTCCCGAGTAAGCGAGAAATCATAATACGCCATGCTCTCGGGAAGCAATGCGTTCAACAGGACTCGGCCAACCGTGGTCCAGACAGGCTCCCAACGCCGAGGAACCTCTTCGAATTGATCCTTTCTGCCGTTCCGTAGTCGAACGATTCGCTTGTCATACGGCAAGCGCAGGCGAACGCGCGCGTGAATACCGACGGAATTGAGCGAATACGCCATGATCACTTCCTCAGGAGCGAAAAAGGTCGTCCCTTCGCCCTTGAGATTTTCCGGCGCCTTGGCGCGGTAGTCCTTGATACGGGCATCGATCTTACCGTCGGGGGCGATGAAAGGCTCGAGTGGATCGACGGTCATGTACGCACACCCAAGGACGACATCCGCCGGTAGTAAGTCGCGCGTGTCATCTGGTTTGTGCGACAACTGTGACGGCGGCAACTTCGCCGTCGCCTCTTGCACCGCCTCTGGCGTGCTTAACAGCAAGAACGAGACACTTCGACCATCGAACGTGCCGTTGGCCGAGTCCAGCAAGCTGGGATGCACCCGGAGGACGTTTCCCGAAACCAGCACCGCGCGGAGTCCTTGGAGGTGTGCCAGCCTGCTGATCGGGGCCCAGCTCAGGAGAATGGCATGCTCCGCGGCAACCTCTCGCAGAGCGTCCCATGCATCATCATCGCGCGTGCGAATCAACTCGTCGGCTTCCTCGGCAAGGAAACCATGTTCTTGCAGGCGTTTCCACGTCGCATCGCGCAGCAGATCCCACGCGAAACAATCGGGTAGCCCGCACTGGTCAGGTTTCAGCGATGGATCAGGTACGACGGTCGCGCCCAGGCCCGCCCGCATTCGAGGTTCTCGCGGACGCAGCCGGCGTCCGCACAATTCGTCGAACAAGCGCGCGACACTTTGGCCCAAGCGCCGTTCGTCGCGCGCGAGGATAGCCGGCGAAGCCTTCTCTTCCAGGTGAGTACGCAGACGATTGTTGCAGACGAGAACCTGCTGGTATCGGCGTGTCAGGATCCGTGCGTGCCGGCCCCGATTCCTCATGCCGGCGGGCAGAACCGGAAGAACGGTGAGGATCATTCGCTCCAGACGAGTTTCGTTCGCAACGATGGCTCTCAAAAGATGGATGCGGCGAAACCTTCTTTGGACCTGTTGAAGCGGTTCGGGACTCTCAGACTCATCGTCGATCCAGTAACCGGCGACCGCTTCTTTCCGTTTCACCAGGTCAAGGTTTTCGAGAAGAAACCGCACCGCTTCGATGCCGGTCATGTCCGTTGCGAGCGGCTTGACGCCCGGCATGTCTGGTTCAATCGCCGTACGGGCGGGGTAGTATTCGCGGATGAAGTAGGCTTTACGATCCAATAACTGCTTCAAATCGCGACGGTCTATCCCGAGCAAGTCCGCACTCGCCGAGCGCAGAAAGGGATGCAGTACCGGAGCGGCCAAGACAATGTGGCCGAATCGGCGGCGACGCTGGCCATCAGGATCGTCCAGAGCCCCAAAGATGTCCTCGCTGAAAAGGCCATGCGCATGAGGCCGCCCCGTGGCATGGTCCATGAGATCCGGCGTCGTGACCTCGCCGTTCGAGGTGCGAATAACTTCACCAGGGTCTACTAAACCAAACTGCAAGCGCTCCTCGTCATCGAATGGCGTTTCCACGAGTTGCGGCCCGGGCAGAAAGCGCGAGTGCGTGCGCCGCAGATCCTGATGACGAACGGCTTCCGCAGCGTCCCAGTCGATGACGCGAAGGGCCTGTAGTGCCCTCTCACGCGGTGCTCCGTAATGGCGGCGAATAAACTCAAGGAGTGCGGGAACCGCCGCCGTTCCGCTGGCTGCGAGGGCGTCGATCGCCTGCTGGCGTACCTGGGGCGATGGGTCAGTCAATTGTTCAATCCAGTTATCAATCATGGCTTGGCCTTTCAGAATCGTTGATCCGAATGCGGTGCCGCGGAGCCCATGTGGTAAGGGGTCACGTATTCGGCTTCGGTGCGGCCAAACGTGGGGTCCGCGCCATCCAAGCGGCGTTGGCCTGCTCGCTCAAGGGATTGCCACCGAGCCGAAGGGCGCCGAAGTGCATCCAGAGCCAGCGTCCCGGGTGACATAGTTCCATGCCGCCTTCATGGCCGATTTGATTGCCGTCGAGGAATATCTCATGGAGTGACGCGAGATGAGGCGATCTTGCGAGGGCGATCGCGCCCGCGTCACCGATACGGTTGTTGGACAACCACAGCTTCTTCAAACGGTCAAGACCAGGCGCGTCGGCCAGTCGGGCGGCGCCCTCATCACCCATTCGAACATCTACCAAGAAAAGCGAGGTCAGGTTGCCAAAATGAGGTGAGGCGGCCAGAGCGGCCACGCCGTCATCGCCCAGCGCGTTTTTGTCAAGTTTCAGGTCCGTGACCAGTGCAAGGTCCGGGGAATTTGCCAGGCTTTGCATCGCGGATATTCCCAGATCCATGTCATCCAGAACCAGCCATTGCTGCAGTCTCGGCTCTTCATTGAGTGTAATCCACCGATTCACCACTTTGCCGAGCATCGACGCTTCGATCAGCGCGGTCAGCCCGGCGTCGCCGATCTTGTTATCTTGCAGCCTAAGAGTACGCAGGCCTCGTAAGCCCGGCGCCCTGGCAAGCGTAACAGCCCCCGCTGCGCCCAACCCGCATTTTTCGAGTGACAGTACCTTTAACCCATCACCGCGTATCGTTTCCGCGAGAACGACGGCGCCTTCGTCGCCGAGTTCGTTGTAGTCGAGGATTAGTTCAGCCAGGTTGCTCCACCATGGCGCCTGCGCCAGCACGCGAAGCAGGGGTGGCGTGATTGAACCCCAACGCAGCAAGAGCCTCTTCAGGTTGCCCAGGTAGGGAGAAGCCGCCAGTTTATGGGCCGCGTCCAGGGTAATCTCGCAGCCGATCAAATGGATGGTCCGCATCGAGGCGAGGTTTGGCGATGACGCGAGCGCAATAACCCCCGTCGGACCAATGCCGGCGCCGCTTAGCTCTAGCGATTCCAGCGAGCGAAGGCACGGTGACTCCGCGATGGCTCTGGCGCCGTCGTCGCCGATGGGATGGTCGATCAAGTAGAGGTGGCGCAGTCCGCCAAGCTGGGGTGAATTCGCAAGCGAGCGGGCGCCTTCGGGACTTAACCGGCCATCTATATCCTGGATGTTCAGCGATTCCAGATGCGGAAATGCGTTCGTCTCGGCAAGGTGTCGTGCCCCCTGGTCTGTCAAACGGGTAGCGTGGAAATCCAGCGACCGAAGGCCGTTCACGTGCGGATTTTTTACCAACTCTCGGACGACATCATCCCCATTCCCTGCTTGGACTTCGAAATGGCGTAGCTCCTTGAACCACGAAATTTCGGCAAGCCGAGGCACTAGCGGATCGTCCTTGCGATCCAATAACAAGACGAGCAGACGGCCATTTGCAAGGTGGGCCTGGGTCTCGTCCTCGGACCACGCCAACACCTTGGCCAAACTGAATGCATGGCGAGAGTGACGCACGACGGATTTTAGTTCGTCCGGTGTCTGGCAGACATCTTCCTGTAGCCTTTCGAGAATCTGCAAAAGCGCGTCGCCGCCTTGTTGCCATGTCAACCCTTCGAGAAGATGGCAAACGACCCTGGCCTCGTGCGGCTGATCCGGATCGAGGATAGCGAGCGAGTGTGCCATTTCCTTGGGCAAGCGTTCCATGTCCCACGATTCCTCAACTTCAATGTATCGGACGGCCGTGTCAAGCCGTGAATGTCTGGAGAGGCCGTCTACCAATCCTCGCAGCAGGAACCGTTTCTCGCTTGCGGATACGCCAACCTCGAATGTCGTTTTCAGGATCCACAAAGCGGCTTCTTGACGAACGACCTCCGACGAATTGTTGATAGCCTCGATGACGATCCCGGTATTGGCGAAATCGTAAGTCGGCCATGTTCGTTGAAAAACCGACAAAGCAAACAAGCGAACGCGATCGTTGTGATGGGAACGTAGCATATTGAGCGCCAGGTCAGTGGCGCCGTGGTCTTTCAGAAATGAAAACAAATTGCAACAATGCCCAGGCGGCATGTTCACTCCGAGGAGGCGCTTTGCAATGGGGAGCGAACTCGCACCGTTGGCGTACAAGAATCGTGCGATTCCAGGGCCGAGGCGATCGAAATGTCTCAATTCATCGTCCTCGTCGGGATCCTTCGCTTTGGCGTAGCGATCGCACATTTGTTCGTAAGTGGCCACCAATCGATTCAGCCCCACAGCCCCCGCCTGGCGTAACAGCCAGCCAAGGTCGAATCGTTCAGCTTTTTCCTCGTCCTCCGGTTCTTCGTCGCGATAGCGCTTGAGCCAGGGATTCGAAAGCAGATAAATTTGGCAAATTCGGTCCAACAGCGGCCCAGGAAGGCGTGCGGCATTTGCGCCTTCACGGCACGCCCAAATGAGCCCTCTCAGGACGGCCCTCCCGATCGGATTTTTGTTGTCGATAAAACTCGGTTCTATCATGCGAAGAATCTCCCGCGTCGATGGCTCCGGCCGCGCGCCGAGACACCGTGCCACCGTCAGCCGAATCTCGTCTGCTTCGCGTCTCAGCACGTATCGCATCGTCCGCCGCATGCGTCCGGTCAACGGCATGCCGCTCTCGAGCATGGCGGCGATGGCGCCATAGCGGACCAAAGGCGCGTTGCTCTGAGCCATGCGCTGGTAGACTGCCGTCATCGCTTCCGGTGCTTGCCCCTGGTGGGGCGTCCAGACGAGTGCTTCGACTGCAAGTGAAAACAGCGTCCGATCGCGCAAGGCCCGGAACAACATGGTCGCTGCGTCGTTCGACACGGCTTTCAAGATACCCAGTCCCGTGACGGCCCGGAAACGGACTCTACCATTCGCATCTTGAAGGGCATCGTCAAGGAACGGGAGCGCTGCCGGCCCCATGAGCCGAAAAACCTCCCCTGTGCTTGTGACCCCAATTTCGTCCCACAATCGCCAGGATAGCAAGTCAGGAATCAAGCGGGCCAATTCTGGTCCGTGTGCTCGCATCAAGTCTTCAAGCGGGTGAATATCACGACCGGCACGCAAACTTTGCTGAATCGCCTCGATCCCTGCTTGCCCGGCCCGCCATAGCGCCTCGCCACGCAACCGGCCAAGCTCCTTATTCTTGCTGGAATCGGCAGAGCTCCACGTCCCCCGCGCGGCGGCGATACGCAACAACTCCTGCGAGGAATGCGACGATTTTGCGCAAAGTTCGCGCAGCGAATCCTCGTCCACTTCTTCCGGATACGGGGTTATTTGGTCGTCTGTTGGCATCATGTTCTGCTCGCTCCCATCGTCGCGATGAACGGTATTTTTGAATCCACCAGACAAGCGTAAGAAGGTTGAGTTCAGGGACGAAAAAAAAATCGGCTTTTACATTCCCCGATCTCTCCAAAGCAACGCTATTGAATCATCGAGACTTCTGGTCCTTGATAAAGGCAACATCTGTACGACCGTTGGAGGCAACCATGTCGAGCTCATGCGATTCACCCGTGCGGAAGAACACTGGCATTTGCGAGAAAATTGGGAACGCTCGCAAACTATTTTATGTTGGCATTTTCGGCTTGACGCTGCTAGGCGCCTACATGGGCGTCTGGCGTTGGATAGCGCCTGCTGCCGACCCGAACTGCGGTGCGGCTGAGCGAGAAGCGGGCGGAATTTCCGATGCCGAGCTGAAAAAATTCGCGGCGATTGGAAGGACTAATAAGGATATCGCTGACATGCAGCGTGAAATCAAGGAGCACCAACAGGACGCGCGTGCCACCCTTATTGCGGCTCTGAACAGAAATCGCGTCCTTGGGATGGGGGAGACGCATCATGGAGCCAACCCGCACCGCCGATTAGGTGCGTCGCTCATGAGGGACTTCGCCGCGGCTGGAGCCACGCACCTTGCCGTAGAGTTACCAATCGGGGAGCAGGCAAGGATCGACGAATTTGTCAGAACAGGCCGGCTGGGAACGGCCGAACTCCCCTATTTTATCGTGCACGAGAACTATATTTCCTTGTTGCACGCAGCGCGAAGCGCTGGACTGAAAGTCACGTGTGTGGACGCAAGGCCCGGCGAGCCTCGAAGAGACCAGCACATGGCTGAAAGAATCGGCGAAATTCTCGACGCAAACGCCAACAACAAAGTCGTATTTTGGGTCGGCTCGCTCCATCTGAGGCGTCCGGTTTCCGACCACCCATCGGCGCGGCGGTACGGTGTGTCAGCTGCGGAGTTGCTAGCCAAACGCTTTACGATCTCGACCGTCGTTGAGGTCACCGAAGAATGCCATCGGCACGGACCGGGATTCCATCCGATCAGCATACTGGCCACCCATCAGCGTGAGCCGATTGGCCTAACGATGCAGCGGACGCCCCTCCTGCAACAATTGCCCGTCTTCCGCGCCTCGTTTGGAACGACGTACGGCGATTGGGACATTGTGATAGCGTACCCTGGCAGGTGGTAGCGAGTTCGTCGCTCTTATCCCCAAATTTCGGGAATGAACGCTTTCCCTTCGAGATCATTGTTCCCAATCAACACGGAGTGCTGGCAATGACGCAGACCGAATGCCTGTCGTGTGGCGAGAATGTTCAATATTTGGAGGATCGCATTCGCGGCCGGCTTTCGTGCCCGACCTGCGGCGAAACGATCCGTGACTTTCCCGATACCATCCCTGCGCAAAAGTCGGCCGCGAAGCAACCCGGCGATCGGAGCCTGGAGGAGCCTGAAATCGACTTTCTGGCGGTCTTCCGCGTCCTGATGGCCGGCGCCACGGCGGGGGTCTTCATCGCCCTGCCACTGAGTTTCCTTCTGGACGCGGAATATTCCAAGACGCTGACCATGACGGCGCCGATCACCGCGATTCTCTTGGTTATCCTCGGCCTCGGTCTACAGACGACGCGCGGCGCAACGCACGGCGTGTTCCGCGCGATTCAGGTTGTGTTCGTGACGATTCTCATTATTTCCGTGCTGGTAGTCGTTGGGCTTAAGATCTACGTCGAAGCCAAGCGGACGACCTCATCGCCACGGCACAGCGCACCGACGTGGCGACCCTCGCAACCGTCACCGATTTCGGGCAGGTAGTCGGAAGAGTGCCAGAAAGAACCTGATCCATTTCCTTGACCGGCGCCGCTGTTTCTCAGCGGCGCCGGCATTTCATTGAACCAAGTTCAGTAGTTCCAAAAGCTATGAATATTGAATGAATCCTTAGGGTACTTTTCCCGAAGGAGTAAATTCATTGCGAACCTCCACAGTGCCGTTCACCATTTGTAACTACTGAAGTTCAAGAAACCGTCGAAAAAAATCGCGATCACCCCCAAAATGCACATGTTTACGCTTGCTCTGGTGTAACCAACATTCACTTACTTGAGGAGACTCCCATGAATCGTACTTGTCGCATGTTCGCTTTGATTCTGGTGTTCACCGTCGTCGCCGTGGCTCAGGTGACGGCCCAGCAAGAAAGGTCGCTGCCCGATCTGGTGGAGAAGGTTGCACCGTGCGTCTATCGTGTCGAGGTGCGCGGCAAGACTTTGCATTCCGACCTGTCCATCAAGTCCGCTCAGGTATCGTTCACGACCGTGAACAAGTCGTTCGGACCCAATGTGGGAACCGGATTCACGATCCGCGTAAAAGCGGACCCGCTCCGCCCAGACCCGTGGCGCTCGACCAAAATAGGCGGGCGCGTGGTCGAGACGATTGGCTATGTCGTTACCAATAGCCACGTCGTGTGTCCGAAGGGAGCGACGTTTGCCTCGCCTCCTGAGATTCGGCTGCGCAACGAAGCTGCCGACATGACATTCGAAGGCGAGCTGGTCGGGCGCGATCCGTGGTCGGACCTTGCGGTGATCAAGGTCACGCGACAATCCGTGACCAATCTGACAGCATTCATGGCGGCCGACCAGCTCTTCGAACAAAAGACGGGCCGACTCAAGGCGCTCGCCTTCGACACGTCCAGTCAACTGCGGGTCGGCGAATCCGTGGTGGCGGTCGGCTTCGGGTACGATCTGCAGGGATCGCCGTCCGTATCGAAGGGCATTGTCGGCGCGCTCAACCGCCGGTTCCTAGACGGGATGTTCAGCGACTTGATTCAGATGGATGCGGGCATCAATCCCGGCAACTCGGGTGGTCCGCTGCTCAATTTGCGCGGCGAGGTCGTCGGCGTCAATACCTACACCCAGGTCGGCGTCAGCGAGGTACGCATGAATGTGAAAACACTCAACAATCTCCTCGAACAGGCAAAGCAAAACAAGTCCGACGCCGTGCTGACTCTGCGCGGCATCGCCGACGCGTCGCAAGGGCTCAATTTCGCTCGTTCCAGCCGGACCGCGGCGCCGCTGATCGAGCGGTTGATTCACGAAGGCAAGATCGCGCGTCCGTATTTCGGCATGCTGGAGTCTTCGCGCTCGATTCGCCCGGACCAGGTGCGCAGCCTCGGCGTTGACCAGGGAGTCCTGGTGCTAAGCGTCTTTCCAGGCGGTGCGGCCGACAAGGCCGGGCTGCGGCGCGGCGACGTCATCGTCAGCGTCAACAACCAGCCCGTCCGTGCGTTTGGAGACTGGAACAACCTTCTGGCGCTCCTTCCTGCCGCTCCGACATACACGATCGGCGCCTGGCGTTACGGTCCGCCTGTTGCCGACGCACTGGTCCGAGGGAGCGATCGCTTGGCTATTCCCGGATCGCTCGGCGACCTGGCGCGGCAGCGCGAGTTCAAGCTGGTGAAAATGGCCGTTTCGCGCTAAACGGCTCGTGGCCACTTTTGATACTAACCCGAAGCGTTAGCGAGGGACGCAACATGCTCCCTCGCTAGCGCTTCGGGTTAGTATGCAATGCCTCATTCTCGGCCGCGTGCAGTAGAGCTGGTAATGCAGCGCTACTTTCTCCCCTCGCTTGTTGGGCGAATAGAGAAAATGCATCGCGGACCAGTATCTCCGGAGTATAGGGTCACGAACCCATCGATGCTCAATTACGTTCTCACCAGGGACAAGCCTTTCGATCGACCGGGCAACCAACTGCGCTGGTCCATGCCCGCAGGCGACTCATTCGAGCCGCCAATTGGCCCGAAGAAGTTGTCACGACGATTGGATCGAATTGGCCAAAAAAATCGTCGCCCCAAATCGCCAAATCCTTCGCTTGAAAAATTGAAAGGCAAACATACTGCAGCCGAACGGGTCGGTCGCCGTTAATGCCAAATGAATGGGAGAAAATGACATGCGTAGCACGATTTCGTTTCTGTTTCTTGCCGGACTCATCGGATTGACCCTCGCTGGGACGGCCGTTGCCCAAACGGTAGAGGAACCCAAAGTCGTTCGCTGGGAGAAGAATGTTACCCTGGCGTACAACAAGGCGATGCAGGAAAAAAAAGCGTTGGTGATTGTTTATGTCTGTCCGTTGATCCAGGAAAAGTGCGTTCATTGCAAACGCTTCCGCGCGTCGCTTTTTGCGGATGAGTTCAACACACTCGCCGGCAGGGCGGTTTTCGTTCTGTGCGAACTCGACGCTCGCACAGTTTACAAAAAATCCACCTCACCCAGCCTCGGCATGGACGGTGCGCATATGGAGGCAAAAGGCTGGGATGAACGACCCAAGAATCAAAAGCCCGCTGATGAGCCCGGCGTCAACTTGTTCAAGGCCCTCAAGGGCAAAGGTACGCCCATGGTATCCATCCTGGAACCCAATCCCGCGATGATCGCGGAGATCGCACGTCTGAGCGGATACTTCGACGCCAAGGGGTTGTCTGGACACGTTGACCAAATCTTGACGAAATGGACCCAGGACGGAAGCAAGATCACGCCGCCTCCGCAAGCCCAGAAATAGAAAGCTGCGCCGATGCCGCGAATGGTTTCCTACTCCGGCGGCAGGGCGTCCTTGCACGCCTTGCCGATCTTGAGTTTGACCCGGCGCCACAGCGTATCGACACGATTGCGGTTGATTCCCAGCGCCTCGGCGGCCTCGTACTGCGAAAGCTGATTGATCCAGAGGAGATCGAAGACTTGCTGTTCCTCGCTGTCGAGCGTCGCAACCGCTTCCCAGAAAAGCCGCCATTGCTCCAGAGTCTCAACGTTGGTTGCGACTCCGGTTCCCTCTGCCAGACGATCGAAAACGGCGGGGTCCGATTGGGGGATCGACGGCCTACGCAGCATGTCGCCGATCTGCCAGCGAATATTGCGGGCGGTCAGGCCGAAAAACTCAACCGCCGTCGTAGGCTTGACATTGGCGTTCTCCATCGCCGTTCGCAAGCGTAGATAGAGTTCGGCCAGGACGGAATTGGCCGTCACCATGGGGTTGGGGCAGGAAATGGTTTTCCGAATAACGCGCTCGCACTGGGCAAGCAGGCGGTTGAACGCGTGAGCCAGCAACTCGTCCCAGGCCGACTTGTCGCCGGCGGCCAATCGGGTAAGACAGCCGTCAATCAAGGAAACGGTTTTGGATTCATTGTCGTTCATGGTTCACCCGTGGCAATTTATGGATCGGCCAGGCGGGAACAAGCCTCTCGCCCCGCACTAACGGATCGCCGACGACGAAAAGGAAATGCTGATCTGGAAGAAGGGCCATCGCCATGCAAAAGGACGACGAAAAGCGACTTCACGACCTTCTGGCAAAGTGGGAACAGGCCGCCGCCGCGGGGACGTTCTTTTCCGCTGAGGAACTTTGCCCAGAAGGCGACACGCATTTTCGTGCGGAGTTGACGGAGGCGATTGATTGCCTCAAGCAGTTCTGTGCCTACGAAACGCCAGTGCAAACATCGGCTCAACAGGCGTCCGATTTTCATTGCGACCAGTACCAGGGCATCGAAGAAATCGACGAGGGCGGGCAGGGCCGCGTCATTCGCGCACGCGACTTGCGTCTTGGACGCGACGTTGCGATCAAGATGGTAAAGGAAAACTGGTTGACCTCGGCGAATCGGCGCTTCAAACAAGAGGCCCGCATCACCGGAAGCCTTGAACATCCAGGAGTCATACCGATCTATGGCTTCGGGCACGACAAGCAGGGCCAGCCGTATTATGCCATGAGGTACGTAAAGCAGGAAAGGACTCTCAAGGAAGTCATCGACCAAACGCGCGCCATGCCGACCGGGCCGGAGAAGACCGTCGCGTTTCAAAATCTTTTGCGGACTTTCCTGGCGATGTGTCGCACGGTCGAATTCGCGCATAGCCGTGAAATCATTCATCGCGACATCAAGCCCGACAACGTGCTCGTCGGCGATTTCGGCGAAGTTTTCGTGACCGACTGGGGCATCGCCAAATCGTTGGCGGCGCCCACCGCTGCGTCGGATGCGGAAAATGCGGCCGCGGGACCAGCGATTGGCCAAACGGCCGGGACACTCGGAACGGCGTCATACATGAGCCCCGAGCAGGCGCGCGACCCCGCGAACGCCGGCAAGCACAGCGACGTGTACAGCCTGGGTGCGACCTTGTATCACCTCCTGACCGGCAGCGCGCCGCGCACTGCCGTTGACACGCAGCTCGCGAAACCACGCTCCATCGACCCGGCGATACCGCCAGCCCTCGAAGCGGTGTGCTCGAAAGCCATGAACCGCGACCCGAAAGACCGCTACCCCAGCGCGAGCGATTTGGCCTTGGAGATCGAACGCTGGCTCGCGGATGAACCGGTCGAAGCGTGGCCCGAACCTGCCCTGTTGCGCACACGGCGCTGGATGAATCGGCATCGGACGGCCGTCACCGCAGGCGCCGTGTTGCTGCTCATGGGCACGATGACGCTTGCAATTACGACCGTGCTCCTGGCTCAATGGAACCAGGATAATCAAGATTTCATCGGCCAACTTGGGCAAGAAAGCGATAAACGCGATAAACTGATCGAAGACCTCAAGCAGGCCGACACGGAAAACGCAACGCTCATCGCGAATCTGGGGAAGAAAAACAAAGACCTTGGAGATGCACTGTACCTGAACCAATTCCTCGCCGCTCATGCCGCCTGGGAACAAATGGATGTTGGCCGGGCGGAAGCGATTCTCGATAAGTGCGATACGGCGCGGCGCTCAATCGAGTGGCATTATCTCAAGGGACAATGCCTGGCGAACCATCAGACGGCGATTCCGTATGAAGGTGACGTACGCCAATTCAGCATCAGCAACGATGGCAAGCTCCTTGCCTGCATCGACAATCAAAAGCAGCTCTCGTTCGTTGACGCTTTCACGGGAAAGAAATTGTCCCCTCCGAAATCCGACGATTTTCGGATCGAACGCGGGGCCTTTCGGCCCGATGGGAAACAGTTCGCCGCCCTGGGGACCAGCATTCGCCCTGGCCTCCTCGGCTCGGACTACCTCTTCGTGATGGACCCGGCTACTGGAAGGACTTCGAACATCATCAGCCTGGATACCCGTCCGTCAGGCGCCCTGGATGTCATCTACCAGGCGAACGAAATCGTGGTCCTTCTCACACGCACCGCGTTCAAGCCGAAACAGGATGGGCCAAGCATCGATAGCATCTTTCATCTGAGTCTGGTTCGATTCGACTCCTCGACCGGGAAGAACCTCGGCGAAACGCGACTCGATGCCTCCGCGCCGATACACCCCGAGGGACTTCTCAGCCCCAATGGAGAGGTTTTGGCCTATTGGAACAATATCTCTCGATCGATTCACCTTCGCCATGTTTCGTTCAAACGAGAACTCGAATTGAAATTGGACTCCGGTCCGCTTGGCGCCATCGATTTCAGTCGCGACGGGCGCTTCATTGCAGCCACCGGCCAAGACGGCCGTATCCTTGTCGGATCGCCATTTCGGGGCGAGGAGTTGATCAAGCTGCAAGGGCATAAACAACCCGTACTCGCCCTGGCCTTCAGCCCCGACGGAAAGCTCCTCGCCAGTGCCGGCGCGGATCGTCGCATCAAGATTTGGAATACCGCCACGGGCCGTGAACTGCTGACGCTTGGCACAAATGACGACTTCGCGCGAAGGTATGCGTCGCTCGCTTTCTTGCCTGATGGTAGACTTGCCTACAGCGGGATGGATAAACGAATCGCGACTTGGAGCGTCACGCCGTTCGCTGCCGACGTGATTGCGGATATTCCTTGCGTTTATTCCCTGGGATTTTCCCAGGACGGAAAGGCGTTATACTCCGGCCACCTCGGAAAGGATCCGTTTGACCTCCGAAGCATTCGGGTGAACTCACTGGAAAAAACGGGCAAAAGCGAGTTATTCCCTTCCGTCGCTCCTTATTTCAAACTCAGCCCCAATCGAGACCGCTTGGTTGCCGCGGCGAGAAATGCCGTCGAAATTTGGAACGTACTTGACCGGCGCAGAGTTCAATCCATTTCCGACGTTGGCGAACCGATGGCCTTCAGCCCGGACGGGAACCACATTGCCGCGCTGCATCGTCCTGGCCGCCTGCCGTCAAAAATGCCCCCAAACGCGGAAAAAGACAAGGTTTCTTCCGAGTCCAACCCGATTCATATTCTGGATGC
Organism: uncultured Singulisphaera sp.; assembly: GCA_964484265.1. Taxonomy (GTDB): domain Bacteria; phylum Planctomycetota; class Planctomycetia; order Gemmatales; family Gemmataceae; genus SIAQ01. Next base: position 93,093 of record CAZAFH010000004.1, on the reverse strand, counting down.
CCGGTCTGGTCAAATTCTTCAACGGCTTGCTCCCAAATCAGATGTCATTAATTTGGCATGGTATCCAACGAAGGCACAGTTACTGACGTACAGTCGCAATTCAGCCGTGACGACATGGGATTCCGTCACGGGAGCCGAAATCCACAGCTTCAATACGGGTCAGATTTTCGAGACGCGAGTGATTGGTACGCCCTTGATGGCCCTCAGCAGTCTGGACGGACGCATCTTGGCGACCACAGGCAACGAATGGAGGCCGAGCCTTCGCGTCTGGAATGTCGAGACGGGAAAACTTTTGTGGGAGCAGCAGACTCTAACCAAACAGCCGACTGCAATGATCTTCACGCCCGACGGTCGCCGTTTGGTATTAGCCAGTGAGGATCGCACCATCAAGATCTGGGACGTCGCTTCGGCACAAGAGTTACTTACCACGCCGCCGCTGGAAGGAATCCCTTACGTTCTCGCTTTCACCCCTGACGGCCGACGGCTGGCCGCTGGCTGCGAAATATCCTCGACACGCGGCCAAATCCTGATTTGGCCGCGCGCCACTACGCACTAGCGGTCGTGTGGTCGGAAGGACCGAGGAGACGTTCTGACCTACTGTGGAGATTCGATAATCATGCTGAATCCCGCTCTATCTCGTGCAGTTCGACTTTTCGGATGCGCGACAATTGGCAGCGTTTTGGCAGCAGACTCGATGTTTGAAATCGGCTGCCAAGCCGGAACTCCAGAAAAACCAAGGAACCGGTGATGGAGCCACGGGTTCTCATCCGAGTCCCGATTGTCGCAAGTGATTGAAATACAATGACTTGCGACTGACAAAGTGGAGGCAGCAGGACGCCAGTTGAACTTTTCCTTCAAGGCGTGTCCACTTGGGACAACATGATTCGGGGACGGTTTAGTAACGGCTAACATGAATACCTGAAAGTAGTTACCAAATTGAGCCGTCTTTTCCGTGAGCCGATCGCACACGCAAGTCGCTCGACGTTTGGATACAAAGTCGGTTTTGAGAGAAGGTTCGCCTCCGCGAGCCCGACCTGTTGATTATTTCCAAGAGGGAGGATTCGAATTCCTCCCTCTCCGCTTCTTTTTTTCGTTGGAGCTACCTTGCTTCTACTCACATTGTCGTCGAAAATGCTTGGAGAAACTGCACTTTCCGCGACATCCATGTTTCACCTGCGTTGTACTCACGATGCGTCTACCTACACGGGCACGCTTGACCCGCCTTGCCCCCAAGAATTTCTGCGCGGAGGAGGTGGGAACGAGTGCCCTCCCTCTCCAAACGTAGCCCCCGATTTTTCTCATCGACCCTTCCAGGGCCGTCGCACAGTCTGGGCAGTGCTGGTTCGGGACCCAGAACATGGCCTTGGTGATCTCTCCCGTCGCCGGTTGCTTCTTTGAATCCTGCGCGTAGCCATCAACGGCCAATGCCACGATGCCGACGGTTGCGAAACAAAGGAACGATCTCATACCGCACCTCCGAATGACCCAGGCGTGAAGTAGCTAGACGATCGGTAGCCTGTTCGCCATCGCCGCTTGAAGATTCGAGTTACTTGAATCCTGCTTTCAATTCCTCCGGTGCGGCAATCTTGTCTGGGCTGCTTTTCGCCCATTCGACAAACTCAAGGATGCATGGAGGACAACAGAACCAGTAGGTATGTCCATTGACCCGCCAGCGAATCCGAGCATCGGCCTTTGCTCGCGTCACCGGACACAAAAGCTCACCAATGTTCGGACGTAAATCATGCGCCACGGGGATGTTCTTGAAACTCTCCGACGGTACGTTGTTCGCGGCTGTTTCAACATCAGCCACCGTGTATTTCCCGCCCGGCTTCAGTACGATGCTTTTCTCTGCGTCGCTTGCTTCTTCCTTATTGCCGGCGCGTTTATGCAACACAAACTGAAAATCGAGGGACCGACCGTGAATCTCGATTTTGTCAATCGACACGGACAGATCGTACTCCAAAGAATGCGGACTCAACCTTCCGACAAACTGCGACGTTGCAGCTTTGGCGTCACCTATTAGATTTCTGGCAGGCCGAAGGATCAGCGAAGCCGATTCAACCTCTCCCTGGCGTTCTACGCGACCGATCAAGAGTTGATCCGGCACTTCCACTACGTGCTCCGTGTCTTTGCCGAACAGAAACAAGCGAACGCGGCCATCTTTCTCCAGGACAACTTCAGCGTGATAGTGAGCGTCCTCCTTTTCAATGGCCAACACAATCCCGCCATGAGGTCCCTTCTCGTGGGGATGATCCCCATCGACACTATCTTTCCAAAAGAACACGCGGGTGATGACAACGACCACGACCAGGCCGATTACGCAGCCAAGAAGGATCAACAACCGGCGGAAGTCCCTTCCCGGTTCGGAAGCAACTCCCCGCGCCCATTTGAAAAAGCTGAATCTGCGTCCCATCGACTAGCCTCACACAATCGGATTTCGTGCTGGTTGTCGGAATGTCGCCGCCTACTAGATGGACTGACTGTAACGATCCCGTTGGGAGCGGTTGCAAGTCGAGTCCACGAGGTTCAAAGATCGGACGATTAGCAGCGCAAGACGTGAGTGGCGCGCAGTAGCTCCTGGCCCGTCAAACAGGTGAAGCCGACAGCGCCGCACGACCGCTATTTCCTTGAAACCTCCATTCGCACAGATGCCGTTTTCGGAAGAGTTTTCCTGGCCGGAAAAGTCATCCGCGCTTCGCAGGCTCCTGTTTGTGATCATGAGGAACGCCATCTGCCCCTGCTGCGTGTCCATCCTTTGAGTCGACCGTGTGAATTGTACCGTCCTGAGCATCCGGGAACTGTTCATTGGCCATGCGCTCCAGTGCCAGACCTTCCGCAGCGGCCTGTTCTTTCTTGAAATAAATGCCGGGGCCGAACGTCTTGCCGAACAAGTAAAACACAGCCGGTGTCACGACTTGATCCATAATGGTCGAATCGAGCAAACCGCCAAGGACCACAAGGGCGACCGGGTAGAGAATCTCTTTGCCCGTCTGCCCCGCGCCGAGAGCCAGAGGAATCAAACCCACCATGGCGGTGATTGCGGTCATCAGCACCGGCGCCAGCCGCTCCAGGCTGCCGCGAATAATCATCTTCTCGTCGAATTGCTCACCCTCATGCTTCATCAGATGGATGTAGTGCGAGATCATCATGATGCCGTTGCGGCAGACAATGCCGAGCAGAGTGATGAAACCGACCCAATGCGCGACTGATAGCGTGGTCGCCTCCGCCCAGACTTTCGGCCAGGCGTACCAGGGGGCATCGTGCAACTTGTCCCAACTGGGCCAGTTGACCAGCATCAGGGCGATCACGGAACCGATCGCCGCCAGCGGGATGTTGACCAGGAGGACCTGGAACGCCGCTACCCAGGAGTCCATGCATTTCCACAAGAGCAGGAAAATGACGACGACCGCGAAAACCGCCATGATGCTCAGCCGATACGTCGCCTGCTGCTGTGCTTCAAACTGACCGCCGTACTCGATGCGATAGCTGCCGGGCAGCGTCCGCAACTGCTCCTCCACCGGCTTCAGGGCCACCTGAATGTCGGCAATCACGCTGCCAAGATCGCGTTTGTCCACATTGCAGGAGATCACGATTCGCCGCTGCACGTTTTCACGGTTGAGTGTGTTTGGTCCCGTGGTATCCAGGACCTTGGCAACCTGGCCGAGCTTCGCCTTTCGGCCCGAGGGCGTATCAAGGATCGTTTGCGAAATGACGGCCGGATTATTGCGCACCGACTCGTCGTACCAGACGACCAGCCCGAACCAGCGATCCTCATCCAAAACCTGTGAAACGCCCCGTCCTTTATAGGCCGTCTCGAACAGCTTGGTCATGTCGCCCGGCGTCAGGCCGTATTGGGCCAGCGCATCGCGGTCCACTTCCAAGCGAATCTGGGAAACTTCAAACTGGGGCTCGATTTTCAAATCGACCACGCCGGAAATCTTGCTCATGCGCGTCTGGATATCGGCTGCCTTGGTGCGCAGCTCACGTAAGTCCGGCCCGAAGACTTTGACGGCAACCTGGGCCCGCACTCCCGACATGATGTGATCAATGCGATGCGAAATCGGCTGGCCAATGTTTGTCTTGACGCCGGGGATGCTCGCGATGCGGTCGCGGATGTCGGCCACGACTTCATCGCGCGGTCGGCCATGCACATCCACGCCCCAGCGGTGCAAACCAGGCACGGCACGCACGAACGTCCAGCCGACCCCTGCCTTGGGAACTTCGTGTTCTTGAACGCGCACGTCGATCTCAGAGACGTTCACACCTTCGGCATGTTCGTCCAGCTCGGCGCGGCCGGTCCGGCGCGACACGGACAGCACTTCCGGGATTTGCAGGACGAGTTCTTCGGCACGTCCGGCGATCCGGCCGCTTTCGACTAGACTGGTGCCCGGATCGGATTCCAAATTCACGGTGAAGGTTCCCTCGTTAAACGGAGGCAGAAACTCCGAACCCATCCAGAACAAGATGACCTTCGACAGGATCGCCAAGACGATGGTCGCAATCAGAATCGGCCACGGCCGCCGCAATGTCCAGCGGACTACTTTCTCATCGATTGCTTTCAGCCAGCGCAAGACGAATGGATCGCCTTCTTTCTCCATGAAGCTCGCGTTCGGAAGCAGATACGAGGCCAACACCGGCGTCACCGTCAACGATACCACCAGCGAGCACAAAAGCGTAATCAGGTAGGCCAGCCCGAGGGGAGCGAACATTCGCCCTTCGATGCCTGCCAACGAGAACAGCGGAAACACCACGGTCACCACGATCAGCGTGGCGAACACGATGGAGTTGCGAACCTCGGCGGACGCCAGGAAAATTACTTTGAGCGCGTTCTCGGGCTTCGGCTTGTGCTTGTTTTCCTTGAGCCGGCGAAAGATGTTCTCGATGTCAACGATCGAGTCATCGACAAGTTCACCGATGGCGACGGCCAGGCCTCCGAGGGTCATCGTGTTGATCGAGATGCCGAAATAGGCGAATACCAGGATGGTCATGAGCAACGAAAGCGGAATGGCAGTGAGCGTGATGGCGCTGGTGCGGAAGTTCCACAAGAAAATAAACAGAACTACGATGACCCAGATCGTGCCGTCTCGCACCGCCTCGATGACGTTGTCCACGGCGACTTGAATGAAGTCCGCCTGCTTGAAGATGCGCGTTTCGATGTGCACGTCGGCAGGCAGCTCGTCTTTCATCAGCTTCAGAGCTTCCTCGATCTTGGGACTCAAGACGAGCGTGTTCACGTCCGGTTGCTTGAGTACCGTCATGATGACTGCCGGACCGCCAGAAAGTTTGTCGCCTTCGCGGACCTGCATGCCGCCGTCGCCGCGCTGCACGGGGCCGCCGAAGCGCACGTCGGCTACGTCCTTGATCAAGACCGGCCGCGGCTCGCGCCAGACTACGACGGTGTTTTCGATGTCTTTCAAGGTGACGCTTTGGCCACTGATATTGATGACCGATTCCTTGGCCTTGCGCACCATGACGCCGCCGCCCGCCAGGACGTTGGCTTTTTCGGCGGCGTCGGTGACCTGCTGCAAAGTGACGTTTTGGGCAGCTAGCCGCGCCGGCGACGTGATGACCTGATACTGCTTCAGGACGCCCCCCATGACCGTGACCTGGGAGACGCCCTCGATGGACAGCAAGCGATTGCGGATGTTGAACTCGCCCAAGGTCCGCAGCTCCATGGCCTTGGTCAGTTTCTCCTCTGGAGTCTTCAGGTCTGCCGTGGAGCGCACGCCGATGAGCATGATCTCGCCCATGATTGACGAGATGGGGGCCATGACGGGATTGGCGCTTTCCGGCAATTGGGTCCGCGCCAGTTGCAGCTTTTCCGAGACGATTTGCCGATCCCGGTAGATGTCGGTGCCCCATTCGAATTCCACCCAGACGATCGACAGGCCGACCGCCGACGCCGAGCGCACACGCTGGACGCCCGTGGCGCCATTGAGAAGCAACTCAATGGGCCGAGTGACTTGCGTTTCCACCAGTTGCGGCGGCAGACCAGGCGCCTCTGTCATAATCGTGACGGTGGGGCGGTTGAGTTCCGGAAACACATCCACCGGCATCTGCTGAAGCTTGAAAGTGCCCCAGAAGATCATGACAAGGGCTACCAGCAGCACCACCATGCGGTTTTTCAGGGACCAAGCTATGACATGATTCAGCATCGCAGTCCCTTAACGAATACCGGCATAAGCCGTTTGCAAAGCCCGAGTGCCCGTGGAAGCCACGGTTTCGTCGGACTCCAGTCCGGTTACGATCTCCACATAGCGATCATCCGCGTGGCGACCCAGTTCGACGAGGCGCCTTTCGAAAACGGGATTCCGCAGAGCTTCGCGCAACAGCCGCTCGCGCTGCAATGCCCAGTCGGCCGGCATGTCACCGGACGCGGCTTGGTCCAGAACGGATCGAAGGTCTGTTTCGGTTGCGAAACTCTTGGAAGAAAGCTCCGTCAGCTTTTCCATGGCCCTGGCAGGCAGGGTCTTTTCCAAGGCGTCGATAGATGTGCTCACCACTTGCAATCGGCGCACAAAGACGTACGTTCGCGTGCCCTCCGTCGCCAGGGCTCCGAGCGGCACGGCGAGCCTTTCCCTAGCTTTGCCGACTGCAACGGTCACGCGCGCCAGCAGGTTGTGCTGCAACGGCTGCGCCGGTTTTCGATCGAGATCGACCCAGAACGACAGCACGCGGTTATCCTGTCCGACCACTTGCCCGCTGCGCATCACCGTCCCTTCGCCCAGGAATGTTGGGTCCGCAATCAAGCGCACACGAGCTTTTTGACCGACGCGCACCGCAGCCACGTCCTTTTCCGAAAGGAATCCCTGCACGAAGCTCTGTGAGAAATCGTGAATTTCAAAGAGTGGCTCATCCGCTTTAATGACCTGCCCCAGCGCTTTGTCAAAATGGACGACAATTCCGTCGCGTGGGGCGCGGATCGGAAGTGAATCGACAAGCGTTTTCTTGTCCAGGATGCCTTGAATCTGCCCGAAATCCAAACCGACCGATTCCAACTTGCGTTTCAGGCTACCCCGCCGATTGACGGTTTCGTTGTACAGGCTCTCGGTTTCCCATAACTGCCGCTGAGATAGAACCGATTCCACCTTGCGCAACCGCTTCAAGGTTTCCTCCAACAAGTCAGCTTGCAGATGAGCCTGCAAAAGATCGAGTTGAAGTTTCTGCAGCTCTAGGCTCGCAACCTTGGCAATGATTTTGCCTTTGCGGACCTCTTCGTTGCGTTCAATCAAGATTTCCTGAATCTTGCCGGGAAGCTGCGCCGACGCAAATGCGCGTCGATCCGGCGGCACGTCGATGGCCCCTTGCAACTCCACTACTTCCTCAATCATTCGCAGTTGCACGCTCTCGACGGCAACGCCAATGTTTTTGGTTGCTTCCGGGCTTAGCCTCAAGATACCGGGAACGAAGAAGCCGGACAGCTGATGCATTCCCTTGGTGACCACTCGATCGTTCTGGAACAGGTCGCCGCCGGCGATTTGCGTCCACTCCTCGTTGGCAAGGCCGGTCACCACGCGCACCTTCTTGTATTCCGTTGGCTTCTTCCCTTCCTTGTCCGGCGCCACGGTTTCCACGAGCACAAAACGATCCACGCCATCACTGGCGATGGCCGCGGTCGGCACGGCTTGAACGTCGCCGGGCAGGTTGACAAGGATATGCGCCTGTCCGTGCATCCCAGGCAGGAATCGCGGCGCTTCGGGATCGTTGCGCAACTCGGCCCACACCGTGCCCAAGTGAGTCACAGGGTCCAGATAAAGGCTCTTGATCTGCACCACAGCCGACTCGACTTTGTCGGGATAAGCGGCCAGGCGCAGATCGACGGCCTGACCGACCTTGATCAGGTGCAGATCGCGCTCCAGGACGCCGATCTTGACCCATACGGAAGACAGCTCAATGATCTCGAAAAGGTGCTCCGTCGGTTCGACCACGCGGCCCAGCGAAATGTCCGCATGAATCACCGTTCCCGCGATGGTGCTGACGATGGGCAAGGCGGTCAACACGCGGGGATTTTTCTCCGCGAGAAGCTGGGCCAGATTGTCGGCCCTAAGGCCCAGGCTCAACCACTTGGCACGGGCGATCTCTTGGGCATTGAGATTCTGCTGGTGCTTGGCCAGTGCTTCGCGCTGGTCCTTTTCTGGAATCGCCCCCTGGTCCACCAGCGGCTTGATCTGCTCCAGCATCTTCCTGGAAAGCAGAATCGCCGCTTGGTTGTTGAGGATCTCGAGCTGCAAATCCTCCAGTTCCAGACTTTGCACTTCCGCCAGCACCTTCCCAGCCTTGACGACCTCGCCGGGCTTGACGTTGATCTTGACAATACGGCCGGGAAGCCGTGTCGAGACGAAGGCATGTTGCCGCCAAGGCGCTACGAGCGTCGCGTAAGCCAGAATCTCGTCCTTCACCGCCAGCGGCTTCACTGTCTCGGCGCTAAGGTCCAAGACCTTCCTGGCATCCGGAAGTAAGAGCATCGTTCCTTTGGCCGCATCGACCTGAATGCCCTTCGTGGGCAAGGGAGCATGCCCTTCATGGGCCCAGAGCCAGGTGACCGCGACAGTCACCAAAAGGCCAAGAGCCGCCCACAAAATGTGGCCGCCAAGGCTTGCGCTTCGAATGCGACTGAGGACGTTCATGGTGAACTCCCAAAACGGAGATAGTCAATCAACCTTCATCACAAAAGGAATCACGCGAATCTGGTCTTGACGACGAAACTGGCCCCAACCTTTGAACATCCCGGCATTGGGGAAATGGGCCATGAACATGACGCCTTGATCGGGTTTTCCCTTCTCAGCATGAGTATGCACATATTCCTTGCCGTCCGCGCTGAGAACCACCAGATGCCCTAGCTCACCCATGTAGGGTTGCAGGTCGGTGACGGGTTTGCCCTTGTCGTTCTTCAAGTCGAATCGGATCGAAGCCTCGCCGCCTTTATTGGCTCCCTTGATCGAGATTTCGGCCGTCAATCCATCCCCGTCAACTTTTCCTGGAACGTTCGCTGTCAGGGGCGGCGCTGCCGGGGTCTCTCCGGAAACTTTCACCTCCGCCATTGCCGTCGCCTGAGCTTGGCCCTTTGGTTGATGGTCGGCAAAAAGGAAGTAGGTTCCACCCACCGGAAACGAATGTTTTACCGTGATATTCCCCGAACCATCGACTTCCGGATGCAGATGGACGAAATTGTCCAGGCCCGCGCGAACGATGATCAGATGGACTTTCTGCTCATGAAGAATGTCGAAGTCCCGCACTGCGGTCCCCTTCGCATCGTGAATCATTAGTTTGAGAACGGCCGGCTTGGCCGCCTCGATGCTCTTCGGTTCGCTTTGCACCATAAGGGCCGCCTGGCCTTTCTTGCCATGGCCCGCATGAGGATCCTTCTTTGGATCACCACCCTGCTTATGGTCCGCGTGATCCCCACTCTTGCCGTCTTTGGCAGTCTGGGAGCAACCGCTCAGCCAACCGATGAACACAACTGCCAAGAAAACTAACCCAAACCAACGCGAGTCAAAACTCATGGTGCACCTCCTGAAACAAAGGGAATCGTGATCCCCAATCCACCCGGCATGGCTGGCCTGCCGGATCGGCGCCAAGAAAGCACTGGTCGGCGACAATCCGGCTGGGCCAATCACCGCGAGATCAATGCGAGTGGCCAATATGGCCATCGCTGCCTCGCGAACCGCTCGTGCTGCTGCACCCTGTGGCAAAAACAGGCGTCAGAGCGAGCACGACAAACAGCATCCATTTCCCGATCGACAGCAACTTCCATGTCACCATGATAAACTCCTCTCACGAATTGAACCGAGTCGCCGGCGCAACACACGCCGGCACCAGGAAAACCAACACAACGAGAATCCAACGTTTGAACAAAGGCAACGTCCGTGTCGCCATGACACTCCCTCCTAGGAAGGAAAATGCTGATAGGATCCAAACCCAGCGACTCATTCTTTTAGACCGCCAACGCCGATGTTCGTGCCCCCGACCTTCTCAACATCCAGAACGCGGAGAACGCCATTCTTTTCCGGAACGAAGACCACTCCTACCCAACGCTCCTTTCCTTCCCGCCAAAGGACGACAATTTCAGGCTCGACGTAGCCAAACGGAACTGGATCGGGGTTGATCTCGGCGCGGGGACCCAAAATGGCCATCACCCCTGTCAGCGTCATACCACCCTTGATCTTAGCCACTTGTCCCTTGGTCAGTTTTGCTTCCCTGGCGCTCGGTGGTTTCGCTGGTCCACCGGCTTGGCTAAGCCGCGTAAGTGCGATTTCCGGCACCTTGTCGCCGACCTCTAGGGCGCCTTTATGTCCCGGCGTCGCCTTCACTTTGGCTTTGAACTCATCGACTTTCTTCAGAGTCGTGTCTGCGTCGGCCAGCGCTTTGCGTTGGCATCCTTTGCAGCACACGAACACCGGTTGGTCCTTGACCATCACCATGAAGGGCACGCCCATCTCGCCCAGCCGATTATCGGCCATGACCGGGCACCATTCCTGCGCGTCCACCAACGCTCGATCCTTCTCATTCAGCTTCGCACGCGCTTCCCTGATTTCTTCGTCGACTTTGCTAGCCTTGCCGTGTTCCTTCTTGTGGTCCTTGTGCTCTTTCCCGTCCTTGTGCTCCTTGTGATCGCCGTGCTTGCCGCCTTCCGAGGAAAACTCCACGCGGAAGGTTTCGTCTCCCATTTTCAAGCCGACAATGGTGACCGTCACGTTTTTGCCGATGACCTCGGCAGGCAGCTTGCCGACGAACAGGGACGACTTGCCTTTGGGGTCATCCTTTTGCGGCTCCGGCTTGAGTTCCATTTCATGCGACTTGTCGTCGTGCTTCACATGAGCCTTGAGCGTTTGACTTTCGACACGGATGCTCTTGGTCTCGTCTTTGGCAAGGGTGTAAAACTTGAGCTGGCCGTCCTTCTCGAACACAACCTCCGCATGATAAGCATCGGTGCCGACGCTCACGATTTTTCCGCCGTGTGCCGCAGGTTTGTGCTCATGGCCATCGCCTTTCTTTTCGCCCTTGTCGTGCTTGTGTTCCTTGTGGTCGTCGCCTTTGGCTTGAGTTTTTCCCTTGTCGTCCTTGTGATCCTTGTGGTCCTTGCCTGAATCTCGCGTGCAGCCCACCAGGAAGAGAGAGAACAACAAGAAACACGCGGCCAGCAGATGAACGGCTTTCATGGATTCGCCTCCTGTTGTGAAACGAAGATCATGTTGGAGCAACAACATTGTTCGCTGTGATCGCCAGCGTACAATTCCTAACCGAGTTTACATTTCAAAGACGCAGAAAGAGTGCGCAGCGGTAGAGCCACAGACAAACGAGCCAGAGCAGCAGAAACGCGAGGGCCGATTGGACCGCGGGACCGTAGACCCCGGCAATGCCGTAGTAATTAAGCGACAAGGGACCATCGCTGCGACTCCAGCCCTTGACGATTTGCGCGAGAACATAGAGGGTAATGCAGTTCGCGCCTGCGACAATCATCGGCATGGCCCAAGTTCGGTAGGCTTTGACGTCGATCAACCAGAAAAAGCTGGCCAGCATCAGGAACGCCCATCCGGCGCTAAGAATGGCCCACGAGGGGGTCCAAATGCGCTTAACGATTGGACACACGAATTCGCCCGCCAGCCAACCGAGGGCCAAACACGCGGCGCCCGCCTGGAGCAGCACCCAGAACTTCTCGCGCGAGCCTCGTGGTCCGCGCAATAGCTCGCCCGCCATCAGACCGAGCAACATAGTGGCCATCGACGGCACGAAATTCAGTGTTTGATAACCACCCAGGTTTTCGCTGAATGGCGCGGAACGGGGAAAGAGATTCAAAAACCAGCGATCGAAAGCGGCCGCGGCGTTAGTGTGAATGTCCCGGTGGGCAAACCAACCGGCGAGCGACCGACTCGAATCCGGGCCGCCAGTGTCAAAGGTGAAACTGGATGCGAGCCCACCGAAAATTGCGAAAAGCAGCGTGTACCCCACAAGAATGCCAGCGACCGCCGCCAACCGAACACGTACGCTTCGCCCAAGCAATAAATAGACGAATCCGTACGCAAGCCCAATCTGAACCAACACATGCGTAAATCCCAAATTGCTTTGCGACCAGAGCGGGACAGCGATGGCCTGGATGTAGGAGGCCACGACGATAGGCAACACCAGGACTGCCGAACGAAAAAGGACATGAGCAAATATCCATGTCTCGGACTGACCGCGAGCCAGCCGACTGGTGTAGGAATACGGCATCGCCACACCCACCATGAAAAGGAAGGATGGCTGGATCAAATCCCAAAACGAGCATCCGGCCCAGGGGACGTGTTCGGTATGATGCGCAACGAACGCTCCAAGCCAACTCCCGTCAAGATGATCCCGAATTTGCGTCAGCCCGACATCGCCCGCGACCATGGCCAGCACAATGAAGCCGCGGTAGGCCTCCAGCGACAAGAGCCGCTTGGGTTTCTCAGTCGGATTGTCATTTTCGATAACTGGCTGGTCGTGATTCACCGCAGCGATTGTGGCGGCTACTTCGACCTGCCCACACACCGGGATCGTGACCTCGCATGTTTGCGAGGCCCCGCCAAGCGGTTTTTCGAGCGTTTCTGCGATCATGTGCTCTCCCTATTAGCACCCGCGCCGGCGCCGGGCCATTTCTGCCCCGGCGCCTCGATCCGTTCTACGCGGACGATCCCTTCCCATTCGGGAAATCATGATTTCGGCTTCGTCGTGAAAACGCCGCCAGGTCCTTGCAGCCTACTCGGCTGATACCCGGCGCGTTCCACCGCTTCCCACAGGCCGCGCGGCGACGGCGATTGACCGTCCTTGGCGCGGACCGTCATCGTCGTGGTTTCGACGCTGACGAATACCTGGCCGACGCCCGGAACCTTGTAGAGTTCGGCCGCCATTTTCTTGGCGCAACCCTCGCAGTGCATCTTGGGCACCACGATGGCCGTGGACGGCGGCGGCGTGGGATTCTGCGCGAGGGCGAATCCTCCCACGCCGACAAGGACCATTGCCATCAGGGAAAGCTTCACGATACGCATGACAGACTCCTTTCAAAAGAAAACACACCAATCGACGAGCATCCGTTCCATCGCTATTTCTTCTTCACGTAGTATTCGGGTTCTTTGAGATCCTTCGCAGTCTGGATATCTTTTGCCTGGGCAACGAATTCATCGACGCACGGCGGACAGCAGAATTCGTACGTCTTGCCCGCAACAATCCAGGTGCATTGCGGATTGGCCTTGGTCAAGGTGATGGGACAGATCTTGTCGCCGGGCTTTGGCTTCAAATCATGTTGGGCCTTGAATCCCTTGAATTTCTGCGACGCCGTCACATTGCCGTTCGCTTTGATGTCAGCTTCCGTGTAAACGCCACCGGGCTTCAAATAGAGTTCCTTCTCGTCGGTGCCTTTGGCCCCGATCGGCATGCCTTCATCGCGGTGGGTCGGCGCCGATGTGAAGCCAATGCGATAGCGCTCGCCATTGACCATGATGATGGGCACCGTGACCACTACTTGCTTGCCAGCGAGTTCGTTCGGGAGCTTGCCGACGAACTGTGAAGTGCGGCCTTCCTTGTCGCCGGTGCGCGGCGTCGGAATGAGTTCCATCTCGACGGACTCCGCCGCTGACTCCTCCTTCACGTACGCTTTGATGGTCTGGCTTTCGACGTCAATGATCTTGGATTCATCCTTCCCGAGTGTGTACAGTTTCAACAATCCGCCCTTTTCGAAAACCGCTTCGGCATGGTAGTTGTCGCGCCCGATCTCGACGATGATGCCGCCATGCTGGCCGGGTTTGTGGCCGTGCTCATCGGACTTCTTGTCCTTCGCGTCAACAACCGGTGTGCCCTTGACGCCGGGCGCTCGCTTTTCGCTGTCCGGAGCCTTTGCGTTCTCCGAGTTGTTGTTGCACCCGGACAGATACACCAAAGAGCCGGACACCAAGGCAATTCCCAACGCGGCCACGGACCATTTTCGCATCATGGAAAAACTCCTTTCAACAGGAACCTATAATGGCCCTGTGCCAAAAACACGCCTCTCTTGCCCGGGGGCAATGAAAGCGCACTTGTTCCGAGGATTTACGAAATAGATAATCGAGTCCGCCGATTTACCCGCGGCGGTCAATGAATGGACGTGAATTGGTGATTAGCAGCGGAAGACCTGAAATGCGCAGAGAGTGTCCCGCCCTGACAAACCACAATCGACAGATAGGAACGCTGGGCAAGGGCTCAACGAATTCGCAAAGGCGTTCGCCCAGTGAATGGCGACACCAAAAGACGTGGATTGATCAAATTCCGCACCGCTCCACCGAGCGTTGTTGCTATCCTGGCCCGTCAAGATCGCGGAATCAGCTTGGCCCGATTGGTGTTCCTTGCACGGACAAGGCGACTCGTTTTGCGGCAGATTTTGCTTTTCCGGCTTGCCGGAATCGTTTCTGGTCTGAAGCGGAGCTTGACGATGGCAGCAACTTCGCAGCGAGGACGGCTCGGATTTCGCTTTGCTGACGGGGACGCACCAAGCGGCCAATCGGTCGAAGGTGCAGCAGCACCACGCCGGGCCGGCAACGGCTCCCACCATCAGGTATGCGATCAAGCTGATCCGAAGCATGGTTACTCGCCAATGGGTCTCGCCTGAAGAAGAATTCACACCGGTAATTTCATAATCTATTATCGGTTGCGGTCAACGGGAAATCAATGCAATTCAGCAAATTCCCTGCGTTGCGCCGATTGCCTGCTTTCACGCGTGACGCCTGAGGTGTAGGGGTGCCGGCTGACCGTGGTCGATTTCACGCAACCCGCGACTGAGTCAGCTTTTCATTGGCCGAGCAAGCCGCGTCAACATATGCTCCTTATCACGCTCTTTCTTCCGCTGCATTTTCAATGGAGCAAGACATGTCAAAGAACCGCAAGTACGTGAAGAACCTCAGCAGTGCCAAAATCGCGACTCCGCGCCCTGTTTGATCAACACATCGCCAAACGCACCGACAATCCAGTGACGGATCATGCGGGCGGGGGACGACATGAGCCTGATGATTCATGACACCGGCTTCATCGCTTGGCATCAAATGTTCTTTTCCAAGCTGGAGTTGGTCGTCAACAGCGGCGAAAAATTCGTGCCTCGCCGTCCATTCGCGCAAGTTATTGCGAACTCAGGCGGCTCCGATCTATCGTCGAATCGCCCTTCAGAAGAAAATGCGAATTAGCCCAGCCGTTCACTCCGTGGAATGGGACCAGTCTTCGGCGGTAGCCGGCGTGAGGCGGGCAGGAGCATGGGGCCGATCATCCGAAACCGAAAGTCCCTGATAAATTTCTCAAGAGGAGCCTAGCCATGGCAAAGAAAAAATTGGGGGAGTTCATCGAGTTCAGCCGAGACATGCTAGAAGCTGCCAGCCGAGCCTCTGGCTCACTCGGGAAGCTTGACAAAGCCGGCAGGGAATATGTCTTGGAACGATATCGCAAGTTCCTGGCCTTGGCAAAGCGACACCCGAAAGAACGCCTCGCGCCGACGGCGGACATCGACGAAATGTGGCATGTCCACATGCTCATGCCGAAGGCATACGCGGAGGATTGTGAGGCATATCTTGGCGCCATCCTTGACCATAACGGCGGGTTCGGCCGTAAGGCGGATGAAGTACCCGAGTTGAAGA
This sequence comes from uncultured Singulisphaera sp., assembly GCA_964484265.1. Classification (GTDB taxonomy): domain Bacteria; phylum Planctomycetota; class Planctomycetia; order Gemmatales; family Gemmataceae; genus SIAQ01. The sequence continues at coordinate 77,485 of CAZAFH010000004.1, read as the reverse complement.
GAATCTTCGACCGGACGACCGAGTTGTGGGCAAAGGAGTTCGGCGAACCGTACGTTGTCGCGGGAACCGATTCGCCGTTGGCAGTTTGCTTTAGCAGGGCGACGCAGGCTTACTCGCTTTGTTCTACATTCGCGTGAGCGGACGGACGCCGGCTTTCACAGGGAAGCAGGCGTGTCCCTTCGCTTGCGTTCCGAATCCTAGCGACCGGGGCTGAATGCAGCGCCTCGGCCTAGAACGGTAAGATCCTGGCGTTCGCTCGCGGCAAGGCTCAGCACCTTGAGTGTGAACTCCCTCAGCTCTTTCATCTGGTCAGGCATAACCCAGACGTAGCATTCCTTGCCGCATTTGCAATAGTGGCCGACGTAACAGGCGCACTTGGGCACGTCCTTTTTGGCGCCGCAGCAAAACCAAGGCTTTGGCTCATGCAGGAGTTCCCTGAGAGTGACGACTTTGTTCTTTGCCTGGTCGGCTAACCCCGGATTGCGATCCTGAACCTTTCCTCTCCCTTGTGGAAACAAATAGTCCGCGGCCCCTACGTAACTGAAAAAGTTGAATTGTGGCTCGAACGGCCCAGAGAACGGCCCATGGAAACGAGGCTGATAGGAATCCTTCTCTTCGGCTTTGCGACGTGCTTCCAGGTCGCGGGAGATGACAGGGTTCAGATGAGCGATGATGAGCCGCAAGTTCTCTTTTTCGTGTTGCTTCTCTTCGCGGTCGGCCATATAGTCGATCTTGCTCTTGATATGCTTCAAGGTCTTCACGTTATTCTCGCTTGCTTTAATCGGGGATAGTATTTCGATTGCGGTCTTAAGGTTCGTCTCGCTTGCCTTCTTAAGGTTTTCTTCGAAAGACGCAAGAAGGTTTTGTACCTTCTCATGATTCTCGGAACGATCTTTCTTTTTCATTTCGAACCGTTGCCACTCAATGGCGCGTTCCAAGTTCTCTCTTGCTTCCTCGACAGACTTTCTCGCTTCGCCGATGCTTTTCGCTGCTGCTGGCTCAGCCTTCTCAACCTTGGAGAGCTCTTTGGTTAGATGTTCAAATCCCGCTTCAAGACCGTCGTTCGTGAGGTCCAACAGAAACTTGGAGCCCGGCGCAAACTCATAGGTAAGAACTAGCTTCCAGATCTTGAGTCGGATGTCCTTCTGTAGCTCTTCAAGTTTTTTCGGGTCGCGCTGCACCTGGCTCGCGTAAGCGAGCTGCAATAGTTCCAGATCGTCGTCGTCAACCACCGGGTCCACGTCCCATTGGCCCACGATGCCGCGCTGGGCGCTGGCCGCAGGCAGGAGTCGCGTCACTTCGCCGCCCACAGCCGTGGCAATGTCGGCCCCGAAAGCCCCCGAACCTTGATCGGCGATCTGCACCAGGCCGCCTTTAAGCCGGACATGCCACGGCATGGCCTCGGGGTTGCAGCAGAACATGGCCAAGTTATCCAGCACCTGTTTATGCTGCAAATCCGTCAGCGTGCTTGCCTGCTTGACGGTACGCCGTTCCAACGCCAGGTGCGTGCAGCCGTTGCAGAAGCACGTCAGGGTGATCGCAAAAATGATCCATGAGCGCATTGTGGGCCTCCTTGCGTCGGCAACGCCGCTTGCCCATGTTTCCTGGGCGGGCGCCGAAGCGGTCGATGAGAAAAAGGCGGCGTACCCACGCGGGCTGCCGGTCGTGCGGGTTGAACGGGGCGTGCCGAATCTGCCAGGATTTATCGACGCGAGGATTATGCCGGATACACCGCTTGGGCCGAGGGAAGCGAAAATGCCGGTTGCCGCTGCCGGCACAGCCCGCAAAGTTTAACATGTCCGAAAACGCCACCGGTCGGCCAGATGCCGAACCCGCAGACTCGCCGTCCGACCGATCCTCTGGCGTTTCATGCATTGCTGGTGTCGAATTATGACAACTGGCGGACGCTGTGAGTGCGTGGTCAACAGTTCGTCAGACGAGTGAATCCCTGAAGGAGTGACGTACATGTCAAACGCTGAGATGGCGATACCGAACGCGCGACAGTCGTCGGCGTCTACGCAGAAATTGACGAGACTGGCAGGTGACGTGATTGCAAACATTCAGCACAGGTGCTTGTGCGAAGCGAGGTCTAATGTCCGGGACAGCATGTGCCGCCGCTAGTCGTGCCGCTGCTTGAGGCCCCTGTTGAGCGGCAGCCAGCCAGCGCCGACCCGATCACCACGCTGAGGATTGTTACCACGATCAATTGGGCGAACTGTTTCCACGCAGACATCGCAGTCCCCCTGTCTTTTAGGAAAACACGGTAGAACCAAACAACCTCTTCAGTCGCCACGGTGTATTCCGTCCAAAGGTCGACTTGTCAAGAGCTGCTATGGGATTGGGCGAAAATTTCGGATGATGAGGAGCAAACTAAACAACGCTCTCGCACTCCAGCGCCGGCTCCGCTACCCCATCCGTGATATAATCATCTTCATGAGACGACCTTGGAAATGGCTTGTGTCAAAGTAAGGAGTAGCGCGGGCTATCGCATCACCCCAATTCTCGAATGACATTTCTGGTCCCTCAGTGGAGCTACAACTATGGCCGATGAACTTTGCGACGCACAGGCATTGATCAACGAGATCGAGCGGACGCCGCCAAAAATGGCGGTGGAGTGGTCGGCGGAAACGTTGGATCTCACCATGCCTATTCCGGAGCAAACGCGTGCCACGGACGCCGCGTTTGCGCAGGACCAAGGACAGCCCAACCCCGTTGCGGGTTATCTGGCCTTGTGGGGCGGCATGCTGCTCGTCAAAGACATGACGAAGGGACCTGAAGCTGCGGATGATGACGAGCGCGATAAAAAGCTGAAACCCAAGCAGCGTGACTGCGAATGTTGCTGAGCGGCGGCCTCGTGGCCGCCGCCGACCGATTACGTCAAAGTGACGGCCATTTTCCGTCCATGGAAATCCCAGGCTTCAAGTCGTTGACGTTGACTCACAGACAGCACCGATGCCCATTTGCAACCAGCGACGTTTCGGTATTGCTCCGCGGACGAGGGCGAGCATGATGGAAACGTGCTCGCAACGTCTCCCAATCCAATTCCAGCTTTCCCCCAGTCGCTTCATGTTGCTTCTCCCAATCCATCAGCAGCGTCAGGCAGGCGTGGTCGATGTAGCTCAAGCCCTTGAGATCGACGTGCAACGTGATGCCCTGCGGAAGCGCGTCTAGCGCCGACGCGAGCTTGGGCAGTCGGAGAAATGTTGCCGAGCCTTCTAACACCAACGTAATTCGGCCACTCGCCAAGTCACCCCGCCTACGGATGCGCAATCGCGAAAATGTGTAAACGAGCTTCGCGACCGACAGCGCCACCCCGAGCACGACGCCAGCCAGCAAATCAAAGCCCACGACAGTGAGTGCAACGGCGATGCAGATCACGCCCTCCGTTCGGCTCTCCTTCCACAACTTTTGGATGGCGCGAAACTGAATGAGTTTAATGCCCGTCAGCACAAGAATCGCCGCCAGAGCCGCCGTTGGGATCAGGCGCAGCAGCCCAGGTAGTAGCAAAACAAACGCCAGCATCCAGACGCCGTGGAGAACTGCCGACCAACGACTCTTGGCGCCTGCCTGCACGTTGGCGGAACTGCGGACGATTACGCTTGCCATCGGCAGTGCACCTAGCAATCCGCAAAAAGCGTTGCCGATGCCCTGCGCAGTCAGTTCGCGGTCGTACCGCGTCCGTGGTCCAGTGTGCATCCCGTCCACCGCCGCCGCAGTCAACAGGGTCTCGGCACTTGCCACGATGGCGACGGTGACAGCGAGTTGCCAGATAGTTAAGTCTCCCAACAACCCTGGAATCGCCGTAAAGTCGAATAGCTTCACCCCAGAGAGGAGGCTGTCAAACTCCACTCGCTGAATGGACAGATCGAGCACATTTGTTACCGTTGTCGCTACCACGACGGCGACGAGGACGGCGGGGATTGCTTTTGCTTTTTTTGGAGCCAATGGCTTCCAGAGTAACAACACGGCAAGCGTCAACAGTCCGACCAAAGCGGCGGAGAAGTGACCGGGATGTCCGTCATGCCCGTCGAGGATGTCCCAAAAGGCTTCGGGAATGCCGGCAAGGTTCATGAGCGGTGATCGGCTGGGCGCGTCATCGACGGTGACGTGGAACTGCTGGGCGAACAGAACGGTCCCGATGCCGGCCAACATGCCGAGGATTACTGCCGGAGAGACCGCCCTGAACCATTGGCCCAAACGGAGAAAGCCGGCGGCGACCTGCATTAGCCCGGCGAGAAAAACCACGACGCCGACCCAGGCGAGGCCAAGCCGGTCCCCGACACCCAGGAGGATCACGATCAATCCCGCCGTGGGGCCGCTCACTTGTAGAGGCCCGCCGCCAAGCAGACCTGCCACGATGCCGCCGATAATGGCTGTGATGATGCCGGCAGCGGTGGGGACGCCGCACGCCTTGGCGATGGCCACGCACAAAGGCAAGGCGACAGCGAACACTACCAGCGAGGCGGGCACATCGCTCTTGAGAGCTTGGAACCAATTCGCGCCAGCGGCGAGCGGTGGCGCGTCTGAATCTTCTGACTGTGCCTTTGCGGGCAAGTTGCAGCAGTCGCCGGGAGAATGAACGGCGGCGTGGACCGTGGGCATGTCCAGGAGAGGCGCGAACATCTCGGCGTGCGGGTCGTAGGCGACGACCTCACCGGATTCGAAGCGAAGCACCCAACCATGCAAACGCAGGGTCCCGGCGGCGAGGCCAGCGGCAACAACCGGGTGCTTTGCCAGGTTGTTGAGTTGCACCAGCACATTCTGCTCGACTGCCTTATCCCAGCGCTCTTGGCCGTTGAGGTCCGGGTAATCGCGGTCCATCACCGCCTTCGTCCCCAAGGCGTGGGTGAGCCAGATCGTCACGGGGGATTTGTCGTTGGGTGTGGAGTCGGCGTCAAGGAGGGCTTTGACCGCGCCGCAGCGGTAGTGGCCGCAAATGATGAGATCGGTAACACCGAGAGTAGTAACGGCGTACTCGACCGTAGCGGCTTCACCACCGGGTGTCTCGGGCGGCGGAACGAGATTTCCAGCATTGCGGGAAACGAAAAGGTCTCCGGGGTCAGCTTGCATCAGCGTCTCAGGCAAGACGCGCGAATCCGAGCAAGTGATCAGTAAGGCTTGCGGTTTCTGACCTTGCACGCTCCGCTCAAACAGTTCACGTCGCTCCCAAAGGACATTCTCCTGAAAGTGACGCAATCCTTCGATCAGTTTTTGCATTTGAATCACTCCTAGTCCTGAATACCGAACGTCTTGTTCGGAGTGTTGGATCGATATTTCGTAACGATTGACGGTAAAGCTCCATCGGCTGCGATTCATGACACGCGCTTACTTGAGGCCGGCACTCCACTCTTCGCCCAAAGCGATTAATCCGGCGAAGACGCGGAGCAATGGATGCACGCGACGATGGGATGTGCTTTCCACTTCATTGCTTGTCGACTTGTTATGGGCCTCGTAGAACTGCCGACTTTCGCTGCAATTGGAATTGCGACCCGACTCGGCGTTATCAGTCGTTTGGTCGGCGAGTTCTCGCAGGGCAGCAACCACCTCGGAGACTTCGAAAGGCTTTATGAACAGGCCGTCAGGGCGCTGCGCCATAAGTTGCGCGAGCAACGCCGGTTTGGTGTCTCCCGTCATGAAACAACAGCGGACGGACGAATTGATCTCTCTAAGGGCGTCGAGCGTTTTCGGGCCGTCCCACACTGGCATCTGCACGTCAGACAGCACCACGTCGATTTGTGCCCCAACGCGGCGATACAGGCCAACTCCCGCAGCTCCGTCCGCCGCAACCCACACGGCGAACCCTTGTTTTCGCAGCACCTTCTCAATCACATTCCGCAGCAATCGCTCGTCGTCAATAACGAGGATGCCGATCGGTCGGCAGAGGTAAGCGTCGGTCACGGTGGATGACTCCTCTGGTTGCAAGCAAGGTGTGGCAGCGAAATGTGGCCTTACGGAATCTTTGGCCATCTGTTTCTCGTACACGGAGTGCTTCACGTTATTTCCTCGGATGATGGCGGCGCTGCGCATCCTCAACATTGCAACTGAGCGGAGTTGACTCCGATCGGCCGCAGGAAAATGCCGTGCGCCTGATAGTAAGCGGGGATGACGGCCCCGAACGGTTTAATGAGTCAAAATGAGGGCGCATGGACCAACGGGAAACAAGGATGGTCGCGCCGGCATAGAGCGTGAGGTTTGCGGTCGGTATTACCACAGACGGCAATCACCGCCGTAGGAAGTGTCAACAGCGTAGAATTTGGAAGACGAGAAGGTCTTTGGAATGCAAGAAAGATCGAGCCAATGGGTCAGTCTTGCCCAATGCCACGGAAGAAGCGCCGAAGTTCGTCCGCCAAAGGGCCACGGCCTGGAATAGATCATCATGGAGACTGTTGGCGGTTTGGCGGACTTGTTCAATTCGAGTGGATGGAATCGCAGCGCTCCAATGCCCATGGAACTGGCACGGGCACCGCTCCGGTGGAATCGAAGGAGTGGGTTGGCGTTCGTCTTGGAACGGGTCTGTCGTTCGTGGCAGCGGCAGGTTCCGCAACTTCGGGCAGCACGGGCAAGAAGAGTTAGAATCGGGACGGGCTTCAAGATTCGGGGGGGAAACAAGCGAAAAGATTTGCGATGCGGAACACGGGCAGAGCAGTGGCCCCGCCAATGTCGCAAACGTCAGATAGATGGACAATCCCAACCGCACCATTCTCTTACCTGCTCAATAGAACACTGAACACAGTATCGGCACCTACCGATGGTTTGATCCATTCTACACATCGACCAACATGGTCGATCAAGTTGAGTCGGGTTTTACCAATTTTGCTGACTGAAACGCCAGTGATCTTCGCCATTTTTTGTTTTCGAGTCTCAAGCAGTCAACTTGCCATAGCTTCGTATGGGCGAAGGCAAGGCAAAACCGAATATTAGTCTCGCCTAAAGAGCGGTCGCGTCACGTGCCGATGCTACTAGGGGTAGTCGGCAATGTCGTCATTGTCGTCATTATCGCCAGATCCTTTCTCGTTGTTGGTGGTTGACACGAATGAAACCTCAAATGCATCGTGCCTCTTGTCTCCTGGCGCTAATGGGACTGCTGTTAGTGAGCGGCTGTTCAATCGTGCCATGGCGAGTTGCTTGTGAAGGCGATGGTTGGCCTTCGCTTCCCGGCGAGGAGCCAAAGGAGCCGCCCAAGAGCGCCTTGCCAATTCTCTTCAGCAAGGGCCAGTGCTACCGGTACCGAATCATTGAAAAAACGCCGAAGACGATACTGGAATGGCAAATTGGCAAAGATGAAAAGAAGGACGGCGACAAAGAAGAAAAAAACGGGAATGGGAAGAATGGCGAGGAAAAGAAGGACGACCTTGACACTGAAAAGAAAGGCAGCGCAGACAAGAACGGTAACGGAGAAAAGAGCGCAAACAGGTCCCAGAAATGGGAGATTGAGTACGAGGAGCCGCTGTCGACCGACTATCCTGATTTCGGCGTGTCGTCGACCAACGTCGGCCGCGGCCGGGTGATGCTGGAGACCGTGTTCGACTTTTACTCTGACCGCACGAAGGACGAAAAACTCAACGGGTATTCTCTGCCAAACGCCCTTTTTCACATCGGCTTGTTTGCGGATTGGTTTGAGTTTCGCATCGGACAAACCTACTCCAACTTTCGGACCACCCCCCTTGGCGGCCGCCCGGACGGCATCGGCGTGTTGAATTCGAAAAGAGAAAGCGGGTTCAATGACCTTTACCTCGGCGTCCGCTTTGCTCTCACCGAGCAGGTAAAGATTTTTCCTGAAAGCATCCTCCTTATACAAGCGACGGTCCCTACCGGCACGAAGGAGTTGTCCGCCGAAAATGTGCTGCCTGGCTTCATCTATCTGGTCAGCTGGAAAATCGGTGATAGCCCCTGGTCGATTACCAGCCTTGTCGAGATGGATAAGGCCATGGACGATTCGCGCCAATATTACGCGCAGTTTGCACAGACGTTCGAAGTGAAATATCAGGTTAACAAACGATTTTCCGTCTTCGCCGAAGGGGTGGCCCTGCATCCGCTGGGCGCTCGCAGCCCCGACGTGACTTCGCAGTTTTATGTGAACCCGGGATTCATTTACTGGATCTCCAACAACATCCAAGTCCACGCTCACGTTTTCATCGGACTCAACCGAGGAGCCACCGACTACTTTGGCGGACCGGGCATGGCCTTCCGTTACTAGACAATTCACCGCCGGTGCCTTGAAGGATTTGAAGGATGCAACATAAGCGAAAGAAGACCCGACGCGTGCAACGCAAGGGCCAGACGGCAGCAACGTTAGCTGAGGTTATTGCTCACCCTAAGCAAGCGGAGCCCGTTGAAGATCACTAGGAACGACGCTCCCATGTCGGCGGCGATGGCGGTCCAGAGATGGGCGTAGCCAACGAAAGTCAAAACGACGAATACGGCCTTCACGGCAAGTGAAAGCGTGATGTTCTGGCGGATTACGCGGAGCGTGCGGCGCGAATGTTGCATCAGCCAGGGGAGTTTGCTGAGATCGTCGGACATCAGGGCGATGTCGGCGGTTTCGATCGCCGCGTCGGTGCCGATCGCGCCCATGGCGATGCCGACGCTGGCGCTCGCCAGCGCGGGAGCATCGTTGACGCCGTCGCCGACCATTGCCACCGTTTCGTGTTGCTTGACCAGTTCTTCGATTGCCGTCACTTTGTCGGCGGGGAGCAGTTCCGCGCGGACTTCATCGACGCCGACTTCTTTGCCGATCGCATCGGCGGTGCCCTTATTGTCGCCAGACAGCATGATCACTTTTTCGACGCCCGCCTTTTTGAGTTCTTCTATCACTGATTTCGCTTGCGGTCGAATCGCATCGGCGATGGTGATGAAACCGCAGACATGCTCATCATTGCCAATGACGACAACGGAGCGGCCAGCGTCCGAGAGCTTCACAAGCTGTTCGTGAACGTCCGGGGTCTCCATGTTCTTTTCTTCGAGGTAGCGGTGTGAGCCGAGCCAGAATTCCTTGCCCTGAAATCGACCTGCGGCACCCTTGCCGGGAATGATGCGAAAGTCATCTGCGGGCGGAGCCTTCACCCCTTTTTGCTTGGCATGTTCGATGATCGCCGCGGCGAGCGGATGATCGCTATGCGATTCGAGACTGACAGCTCGTTCGAGAAGCTCGGTTTCAGTGTGGTTGTTGAGGGGAAACACTTCAAGTACACGCGGCTTGCCTTCCGTAATCGTGCCGGTCTTGTCGAGCGCCATCACTTTGACATGAGCAGGAGTTTCGATGTGCAGTCCCCCCTTGATGAGCACGCCCTGCTTGGCTGCGGCCGCGAGTGCGGCCACGATCGTGACCGGCGTCGAAATAACGAGGGCACATGGACACGCGATTACCAGGAGTACCAGCGAGCGATAGAACCAATTAAACCAGTCGCCCACGAAAAGCGGTGGCAATAACGCAACGGCGAGGGCAAGCACGAGAATCGTTGGCGTGTAGACTTGTGCAAACTTTTCTACCCATTTTTCAGAAGGGGCTCGCTTCGCTTGGGCGCTGCCTATGAGGCGAATGATGTGCGCCAGTGTGGTCTCGCCCGCCGCTTTCGTGGTGCGAATCTCCAAGGTTCCATTGCCGTTCACGGTGCCCGCGAAGACGGGATCGCCAAAATTCTTTTCGACCGGTTCGCTCTCGCCGGTGATAGGCGCTTGGTTGATATGGCTCGTTCCGCGTGCCACCTCGCCGTCGAGCGGCAGGCGTTCTCCGGGCTTCACGATAACGATTTCGCCGACCAGCACCTTGGCGGGGTCGACTTGAACCACGTTGCCGTCCTCTTGCTTTTGCCATGCCATTGTCGGCGTCAGTTCGAGGAGAGCCTCGACCGCACGGCGAGCGCGGCCGATACTCCATGCCTCCAAGGCGAGCGACAACGAAAACAAGAAGGCGACTGTTGCCGCCTCAAACCATTCGTTCACGCCGATCGCGCCGGTAACTGCGATCGTCATTAGCAGATTCATGTCCGGCCGCAGGTTTCGCACCGCGGCCCACGCTTTCGGCAGGACAACCCAGACGCCGCAGAGAATTCCGATGACATAAGCCGCCCTTGCCACCAGTGGAACACCTTCGCCCTCCGTGATGCCCATGCCTTCCGAACCGAGCGCTGCGCGAATGCCGCCGGCGTTCCAGGAATGCCAACCAAACCCGAGTGCTCCGAAGAAGCCGCTCGCAGCCGTCAGGAGCGTGCGCGGATCGGTGAACCAATGACGAGACTGCTCGACCGGTTTTTGCGTCTCATCGAAGGATTCCGCCTTCATACCCATTCGTCCCACAGCGTCGATGATGACTTGCGACGTGACATCTTTGGCTGAAGCAGTGACCGTCATCCTTGCGTTCAACAAGTCGAAAAGTAGATGATCCTCGCCGCCGACCAAAGGGCCGATCTCTTTTTTGAGAGCCGTCACCTCTTCGGCGCAGTCCATGCCTTGAATTTTGAACACGAGCGATTCGTTGGTCTTTTCCATTTTTGTAATCTCCACCGAGGCACGGTTTGTTAGACGCGATGCGCAAGGCCGCAATAACGCGGCGTTCCATCATCAGGAGAGGCAGCCTCTCTCTCAGATTTCACCCAAACCAGGAGGTCTTCCATGAGGTACGTTCTTCTCGCACCCACCGTTGCGGCGATGATGCTTGTCTTCACGACCAGCGCGCCCGCGCAAAACTATGGCGTCCACTACAACACGCCAAATGTCTATTGTCCGCCCAATTACCCCGTCTCCCCGGCGTACGGCTATGCACAGCCGCAATACGCCGGCAGTTTCAACTACTCAACGCCGGGCCTCAGCTTCGGTCTCGGCTACAATCAGGGGTACGGTTCCAACTATGGAATCTACACGCAGCCGAGGTACGTCCCGAACTACTATCAAAGTCCGCCAATCTCGTCGTGGCAGGGCCAGTATCATCCGCAGCACCACCACCACGGACACCGCTGAGGCGAGCGTCAGAGACCGAAGGGGCGAGCAACATCCTTGCCCGCCCCATTTCACTTCCCCGCCTACTTCTTGCCTTTCGGCGCGATTTTCTTGATGGCATCCGCCGCCGTTTGTCGCACGGCGCCATTGCGATCGGACAACAACTCTCGCAGCGCCGGCAGCGCGGCTTTTGCCATAGGGCCGATCTCGCCGAGGGCTTCCGCTGCTTCTACTCGCAAAGACCTGTCTTCATGTTTGAGGCCTGCAATGAGAATGGGAAGCACGGTTTTCGCTTCACCGGAAATCTTCCAGTAACTTTCGGCAGCATGAACACGCACGCCTGCGTCCTTGTCTTTCAGGAGTTTTTCCAACGTCGGGACGGCAGACTTCGCTTCATTGCCGATTTCGCCCAGGGCGTGAGCGGCATCGCCGCGCACAAACTTGTCGTCGTGTTTCAGGCACTCAATCAACACCGGGACTACTGTTTTAGCTTGCCGTTCGATCTTCCATAGGCTTTCGGCGACATGAACGCGGACGGCGCCTTCCTTGTCCTTCAAGGCGTCCTTCAGAGGTGCGACTGCTTCCTTGGCCAGGGATCCAATCTCGCCGAGGGCATGTGCGGCATCGCCGCGGACCCCGGCGTGCTTGTCCTTGAGCAGCTTGATGAGCGCCGGCGTGCTGTCCTTGGCCGCCGCTCCGAATTTGCCGAGCGTGACCGCCGCCTGGCCGCGCACGCCATCGTCTGCGTCGCCGAGCGCCTCGACCAGCGGCGGTAGAACGGTTTTGACGTCCGCGCCGACATTGTCCAGGGCGGCGGCGGCGTTCATGCGTACCTCAGCATCCTCGTCTTTCAGGCTCTTGATCAGGGCCGGAATGGCAGCCTTAGCGCCCGTGCCGATCCCACCCAGGCCGGCCACGACATTCACCCGAACTTCGGCATCCTTGTCTTTCAAGAGGTCAATCAACGCGGGGACAGCGTCCTTGGCGTCTGGTCCGATTCCGCCGAGAGAAAACGCGCATTTGCCGCGCACCCCCGCGTCTTTGTCCGTGAGTGCCTTGATGAGAGCCGGCATGGCGGCTTTCGCTTCCTCGCCGATGTGGCCCAAAGCGTCTGCTACGGTGGCGCGTACCTCAGCGTCGTCATCGCCGAGCGCCTTGATAAGTGCCGGGACCGCGGCCCGCGCGTCTTCTGCCTGTTCCTCGCAAAGTTCGTGAATTTGCTTGGCGGCCTGGCGCCGCACCACGACGTCGTCGGACTTCAATTTCTCGACGCACTTTGCCAACGTCTTGCTTTTGCCCGTGGACGTTCCGCCGGCCAAGGTCGCGCCGGTCCAGATCAAACTCAACAGGCACACGCTCCATACGATCTTCATGATTATCCTCGTTTTGATAAGTATTTTGTTATTTGCCAACGTAACACGATCAAAGATGCGATTCATTGGCCGTGCCACGTAAGGCAAATCGATGCGGTCACTTGCTCTTCGTCGGCATTGGCACGGATTCGGAAGTCGGCTGCGTGAAATCAACCACGACCGTGCGGCCCGCCGTGACCGTCACCACGCGGGCATCCGTAATCGGCCGCCCATCCTGCATCCAGGAAGCGCCGATCCGGTAGGAATTAGAGCTGCTCAGGTCCAGAACAGGCGTATGGTACAAACGCACACGCCCCACCGAGGTCGTCTTCGCTCCATCAAAGGTCACTTCCGCGTCTGGGTTTGGCAAGACGACTTGAATCTGGGCCTGGTTCGACGATGCCTGATCGACGATAGGAGTTCTGGAAGTGGGCGGGTAGTATTGATAGTTCGCCGATGGATACGTGTAGTATGCTGGCGGCGAATAGGAATAGTACGGCTGAGAGTAGTAGCCGTATGTGATCGACGGATGGTAACCGTGATTGTGACCGCTCAGGACTTGGCCGAGCGCGCTGTGGCCATAATGCCCGGCGTGGGAATAACCATGACCGTAGCTGTGGCCATAACTGTGTCCGCCATGACCGTGTCCATGTCCGCCGTGACCATGTTGGGCCGGCGCGGGTTGAGCGAAAACCAAGGCCGCAATCAGGGCGGCGGTGAGCAGGAATGTGTTGTACATAGGTTTCTCCACAAGTAAGGCTCGAAGTTGTTTTCTCTTTCCTATGCCCGCTTTAAGAGAATGCGGAGGCGCCCTTCCCTGGACGAAGGAAGGGCGCGACTCTCATCTCGTTCACTGACGGTTTCAGAAGCGAACGCTAACGAACCCAATCCTTCCGGCTTGGGTCCTTCTTCGATTGGTTATTTGCAGGCGGCATTCAAATCAGCGGCGTTTTTGGACTTTCGGCGGCGTCTTGACCGCACGATGCGCCGGTACCGTCTGCCGTGAATACACGGCCCGCTGCTGGGCGAGCAGGCGTTGCTGCTGTTGCTGCAAAAGCTGCATCTGCCGTTGCTGAGCTTGCAAGGCTTGGCGCTGATATTCCTGCGCTTGCCGCATCCGATCCTGCATCAAATGACGTTGATCCTGGATGCGATGCGCCGAGCTGGCCGAATACGCGACAGGACGGCGAACAGGCCGGTAGTAGCGATTCCGGTTGTAGTTGGAGCGCGAGTAGGTGGTTCGCCGCAGTTGGGCGGCGGCGATGTTCCTCTGCGCTTGCAGGTAGAGCGCCTGCTGGCGCTGCTGATCGAGTTGCTGACCCCGAACAGCTGCGGCGTAGGCCTCGCCGTACTCTTCGAACTCAGGCCAGCTGATTCGCCCGTCGAAGTCCTTGTCCAGGGCATACAGGTAGGTCTGGTCCGCCAGTTTGCGGTCCAGGCCCGTTCCTGGCTTGATGTTCCCGGAGTCATCGTACTCCAGGGGAGGCGGCGCCTTGGCCTTGGGACCGCGAAACGCCTTCGCCAGCTCGTCAGCATCGAGGAAGCCGTCCTTGTTCAAGTCGACGCGCGCGAAATCCGCACGCAACCGCGCCTCGACCAACGGATCATGTTTTCCGGCGGGGACCTGGGCCTGGGCCGGAAGGGCGGAGCCTCCGAGAAAAAAGGCAAGTGCGGCAGTCATCACATTCGTTTTCATATGGACCTCGAATCCCCGCGCAGCGGGAGATAATGGCAGAATGGAACGTCTACCCTGGCAACGTAGACAGGGCATAAGCGGTTAGTTGCGGCGCGCTATCAAACAGCGCGCAAACTCAATGGAATGCTTGAGTGAACAAAGCGAAACGTCAAACCAGCAAAATGCGCTGCAAGATGTGCAAAGGCGTCGCGGCAAAACCGCTTTCCGCAGTGGTAGGCAAGGCAAGCAAAAACGGGTTCCCGCCGGTCACCATCCACCAAGGGAGGGTTGCCGCATAGTCAGGAACAAGCGGCTGCACCTTGACTTCGGGCCGAGGCGCTTGCCGATCAAGTCCTATGGCTGGACAACCGGGAACGTGATGTTCGTGCGAATCAGGCAAGCCGTCTTCTTGAGAAGCTGACCTGTCTTGATTGTCTGTGGTCTGAAGTGGAGGCGTGGCTGCACAAACACACATTCCGGGTGGGAGGAATAGAAGGCAAATCAGGAGAGAACTCAGCCAAGTGCGCAACATGGCAATGCTCCTTTTGTAATTATTCGCCGCCTCCGACACGTTGTCAAGATATCCAACCGGATTACTTCGCCGCCTTCGCCTTCTCCAACCCGATCCTGCCTCCAGCAGTTGCAGTTCGGCCTGCATGACCTCGACCTGCGAAACTGACGAGACTTTATGGAGCTGCTGCATGGTTTTTACGGCCTCCTCGGCTGCCTGTACCATCGCTTCGTGAACCTTGATGCGCTCCGCTTTCGTCTCGCATAGATCAAGTTGCGCCCGGAACCACGCCTTGCGCCTCAAGCACTCGTTTGAATTCTAGCTGACCGCCTTTGAACGCCTTCATCTGCTGCTTGTGGATTTCCGTGGCGATCACCAAGCGTTTCTCAAGAAGTTCTCTGATTTTGCCTTTGGACTCGCCCTGCCCGGCAGCCGTAGCGACTAACACGCTCTATGTCACGGCCCACAGTCCCACGGCGACCAGAAGGTTTGTGAATTGCAACCGCATGGTTCTCCCCTCTTTGTTTGAACTATCTCCAAGTTGTTCGCGAGACTTCGATCGCAGTAGCGCGATCGTCAGCGTTGCATCTGCTCGATCGGTGCGGCACCGACAACTCACAGAATGCAGTTGCAAAAGCCGGGTCATTACGACTATCGAGCTTGATCGTCACACCGCGCAAAAGCCAGTCGCCGAAAAACACCAACATGGCGAGCGTGTTGATTCCAATCATGAAGCAGGCCAAACCATTGGCGCACAGTTGCATGAAACTCATTGTTGCCATCCAAAAGGCGGCCAGGACGCACGCTTGCGAGGGGGGGTCGCTTACGCGGTCCTTGGCCGCCAAATTCGGGTTATTTCTTGCCCTTCTCCTCAAAAGGGCCGACGTACGGCACATCGCTAACTTTGCCGCTCACTTGACCCTTCAGCAGTACCTTTTCCGCGAGTTTGTCGTGCATCCCAACAAACCGGGACGAGCTGCCCTTGGGATCACCTTTGTCCGGGTCAGCCTTCAAGACAATCTGCACGGCTGGCTTGTAACTTGTGAATGTCACTTTGATGGACTCGGCCGCAATGGGGGATGCTTTCTTGACCGATCCGTCGAGAATATACGCCGTTGCGGTCTTCTTTCCGTGGTCGACGGTGATCTCGACGTGATACTTTTCATCGCCCCATTCAGCGATAGGACCGCCGTGTGGTCCCTTTTCGTGGTGGTCGTCTTTCTTGTCCTTCTGACCACCGGCCGCAACGGCCGTGGTGAAGCCGCCATCCGCAGCGAGCAACATGACCGCCGTGAGGAAAGCGAAACAGGCGATTCCGCGGGTGAACCAACGCATAGATGTCCTCTCTAGAAAGAACAGGGGGAACGATTTCACAATCACGCGATTGTGGTCTCCGCCTTGGGAGTCGAATGAGCGCTCGGGTTGTGCGTCTCTTGGATTTCCTCTTGTCGATCGTCGCTCTGACTTAGCATTTCCGCATCCTTGCCACTAAACTTCCAGAAGATGCCCGGATGTAACAAGAACTCGCAAAACGTGGAGGTGATCAGGCCGCCGAGGATGACGGTCGCGACCGGATACAGAATCTCCCTGCCGGGCGCATGGCCCTCGACGACTAAGGGCACGAGGCCGATGCCCGCTGTTAGCGCGGTCATCAAGACCGGCGATAAGCGTTCGAGACTGCCGCGCAGGACCATTTCTTCGGTGAATTTCTCTCCCTCATATCGCATCAAATGGAAATAGTGAGTAACGAGGAGGATGCCGTTACGAGCCGCAATACCACCGAGCGAAATGAAGCCGACCATGCTGGCAACCGTCAAAGTTTGATTGGTTAGCATCAAGGCCAACACGCCGCCGATGAACGCTGTCGGCAGCGCGTTGAGGATTTGCAGGACGATGCGCGTCGATGGAAACAACATGTACAGGACGACGAACATGCCCACGAATGAGACCACCGCAAGCACGCTGATGAGGGTCGTCGCCCGGCTCTGGGCTTCGAACTGTCCAGCGTATTCCACGAAGTAACCTGCTGGCATGTCAGGCCGAACTCGCTGATCGATGCGTGTTTTGATGTCGTTAACAACACCGGCGAGATCGCGCCCTTGAGCGTTGACACGCACGACGATGCGGCGGCGCACGTTCTCGCGATTGACCTGATTGGCGCCGCTGGCGTCCCCAACATATGCCAGTTCACCGAGCGCCACTTGACCCTTGCCGTTTGGCAGTTCCAGCCGCAATCGGTCAAGATTGGCAAAATCCGTTCGATACGGTTCATCGAGCCAAATCACCAGATCGAAGCGTCGTTGCCCCTCGATCACTTGAGACACTGGCTCACCTTTCAATGCAGTGCTCACGAACTCGGAGACGTACTGACGGCTCACTCCGTAGAGGGCCAGTTTGTCGGGCCGCAGACGGATGTGCATCTCATCGATCATGCGCACAGGCTCTACGACCGGTGGAGCAACGCCAGGGACATCTTGAATGTTCTCCTTGATCTGGTTTGCAACTCGGCGAAGTGTCTCCAGGTCGTCGCCATGTACTTTGATTGCGATCTGGGCCGTCACGCCAGACATCATGTGGCTGATCAGATGGGCCAGGGGCTGCTCGACCTCGATATCGATTCCTGGCAATTCAGCGCGCAACTCCTCACGGATCTCTTTGATAACGTCTTCGCGCCGGTGGCCGGCCTTGGGATTTAGGGCAAGGATGTACTCGCTGTTGCTCACGGGTTCTGCATGCTCGTCTAGTTCCGCGCGCCCGGTCCGCCGAGCGAATTGCAAGATGGCGCCTTTTTCTTGCTGAGCCTTGAAATAACGGTCAGCCGTCTGCGCGGTGTCGTTCGAAGCCTGTAGCGGCGACCCAGGTGGGAGGATTATGTTGACCTGGATGCTTCCTTCATCGAACGGCGGCAGGAAATCGGCACCGAGCCGCGTTAGGAGCCAGATGCAAAGGCCCACAGCAATCCAGGTCGCCAGCAAGATCTTGCCAGCGTGCGACATGCTGAAGCGAATGAGAAAGCTGGCCGTCCATTTCATGAAACGAAGCAAGGGGCTGTCTTTTTCCCGATGCGTCGCTTTCGACTGCGGCAGCAAGTAGTACGACAACACCGGCGTCACGGTGAGCGACACTAGCAACGAGGCGACGATGGAAACGATATAGGCCACGCCCAATGGAGCAAAGAGCCGGCCTTCGACGCCGCTCAAGGCGAAGAGCGGGATGAAGACCATGATCACCATAATGGTGCCGAAAACGATGGCGCTGCGGATTTCGATGCTCGCGTCGTAGATGACTTGTAGGTCCGACCGAGGATTCGGCAACGAGTGATTCTCATTCAATCTGCGAAAGATGTTCTCCACATCGACAATCGCATCGTCGACAAGCTCGCCCAGAGCGACGGCGATTCCTCCCAGGGTCATCACATTGATCGTTAACGCGGATCCCGAAAACCAACCAACAATCTTGAACACGAGCGCGGTAATGACGAGCGACAACGGAATTGCGGTCAAGGAGATGAAAGTCGTGCGGAAATTGAGAAGGAACAAGAAGAGAATGATCAAGACCAGCGTTGCCCCGATGACAAGCGCTTCGCCGACGTTGTAGATGCCGCGGTCGATGAAGCCCTTGAGTTGGAACAAATTCGGGTTGATGGCGATGTGCGCCGGCAAGGATTGTTCGGATTCGTGGAGCGCCTCGGTCACGCGATCCGTCAGGTCGCGCGTGTCAACGTGTGGTTGCTTGGTGATCGTCATCACCACGGCGGGAAAGCCATTTACGCTGGCATCACCGCGTTTCAGTTGTGGTCCCTCCACGACCCGCGCGACTTGCGACAAGAGTACAGTCCTGTGAGCCGTCGATTTGATGGGAATTTGTCCCAGATCGGCAAGCACCTGTTCGGTGCGAGGCCCTAACCGTCCGATGACGCGGATCGGCTGTTCTTTGCCCGATCGCACCGCAAAGCCGCCGCTCGCATTTAGGTTGTTTTCCTTTAGTGCCTGCTCGACCTGTTGCAGGGTAACATCGTAGGCGAGTAGCGATGTGGGGTTGACCAGCACCTGGTATTGCTTGCGGCCACCTCCCATGACCATGACTTGGGCAATGCCGGCCGTCTTGAGCAGCCGCGGACGAATTACCCAATCGGCGGTTGTCCGCAGTTCAAGTTGCTGCACCTGAAAAGCAGCGAATCGAATCACATGACTTTGACTGCCAATCGTAACGGTAGCGCTGCGATCCAGATCTGCGAAAGAGACGAGCGGGGCCTTCCGCCGCAGCGAGTCCGCACGCACGAAGAACTCGCCAGTCTGCTTCTCATTCGGCGTCATTTGGATCGTATGTTCCTTGCCGGCATCTTCGGTTTGGCTCACGACGGCGCCAGTAAAAACGGGCTCGGCCGGTTCCGCCCAGTGCAGGCTGATCGACTGGTTTTCAACTTTGACCGACTCCCAACTCTTTGGTTGGTCGCGGTCCTTGGGATTCCAGAAATACAATCTAGCTTCGCCCTTGACCGGTTCATGTACGAGTTCCGCGAGGTAATTCGTTTTGCCGATGGTCGTTAGCTCTCCACCATGCGGGCCGGTCCGCAGATGCATGCCAACGATCATGATTTGACCCATGATCGAGCTAATGGGCGCCATCTGTGGGCGCACGCCCTCGGGCATACTTCCTTGGGTCGTCGTCAGTCGCTCCTGAACGACTTGCCGGGCAACGCGAATATCCGTTCCCCAATCGAATTCAACATAGACCACCGACAAGCCCAGTCCCGATTGACTGCGAACAGCCTGGACACCTGTCGCGCCGAGCAGTGCCGACTCCAGCGGAAACGTGACGAGTGTTTCGACTTCCTCGGGCGCCAGACCCGGACACTCAGTCATTACGACCACGCGCGGACGGTCAAGATCAGGAAATACGTCGATAGGCAACGAGCTGGCAACATAACTGCCGTAGAGGAGCACGGCCAGCGACGTAATGACAACCAGCATGCGATAGCGCAAAGAGAAACGAATGATGGCGTTCAACATGGCCGGCTCCTAGTGATTGTGTCCTTCGTGACCGGTCTTGCCACCTTCTTCAGACTGCGCTTTCAGCGCACGGTTGAGAGCATCCGCCGCATTGAATGCTACATACGTACCCGGCAGCACGCTGTTGTCATTGGCCAAGACAACCTGTATCGAATCTTCATAAACGACATTCACGGGCTTGCGCACGAACACATCGCCATTTTGCTGGAACACGAAGACCTCCGCCCCTTCTCGAACAACGGCTGCAAGCGGCAAAACGAATACGTCCTCGAATTCTTGTACGGGAACACCCAGTTGCACTCGTTGGCCAGGCCGATATCGCCAGATGCGATATTTCTTCCCGGCCTGTTCGTAGTCGCGATACTGATTGGGAAGCGGGACGTAGAAAGGAAAGGTCTGACTCATTGGATCGATGTTGTTCGCCAGATACAAGATCGTCAGCGGCTTTTCGAGCGCAGGCCAGCTGGCGGCTTTCTCTTCATGGAAGGTGGCCTGAAGCGACCAACCCTTGGCGGCCGTCTTTTCCAAAAGCGGAGTGTCCTCACGGAAGCCGCGGCCTTCGATGTATAGATTCTGATGATTCGAAAGGTAGCCCAAAAGCTGGCCGGCTTGAACCTGCTCGCCGGGAAACACTTTCAACTCCTCGACTTCCAACAGAGGCGATGGTGATTTGCTCTCGCCGTTTTGTCCCGCAGCCGTAGGCTTGAATCCTTCAATGATCGCCGGAACCCGCACCACCACTTCCTTTAGGAAATCGCCCTTTTCAACCTGATCGATTAAGTCAGGCAGAAGCCCCTTTACCGCGAGGTCGGCACGATATGCTTTGCGTGAAGCTCCAAGTCGGTCGAGTTGATATTGAAGATCCAAGATCCTCGATTCGGGCACGGTCCCTTGCTTGAAGAGCTTGTCGAGACGCTCCTTTTGGTCGGCAGTGATCTTTATCTCTTGGGCTGTCTTGTAGAGTTCTGTCTGACTTGACTGAAGCGGCTCACTATTGATGCGCAGAGTCACCAGCGAATCGCCGAGATGAACGACATCGCCGGGAAGCGCATGAATCGCTTTGACCACCCCCGTGACGGGAGCGGTAATGCTTTGATCCCCTTTTCCCCGGCGTTCGACGACGACGCCCGGAACCTGGATTGTTCGGCGAAAAGTCTTCAATTCAAGCTCGTCAGTTACAAGGCGCAGATTCGCTCTTGCCTGGGCGCTGAGCTTAATCCGATCCTTGGAACTGTGCGTGTGGCCGGCATGGTCGTCCTCTTTTTTTTTCTCGACGGGCGATTGCACAAGTGGCAGCCAGCCATCTTTCGTCCAGAGCATTACCCCGGCCCCAAGGACAAACGTAAACACGCCCGTAAGCAAAATGAACGACATTTGCTTCATCGCCAATCTCCTTCGGGAACCTTGACTGCACTGACGCTATGCGGATTACCGTGTCACTTCTTGCCGGGCGGGAGAGGCCGCACTTGAATCAACGGGAAGTCGTCTTCCAGGGTGAGCCCCGCTATTTCGCTTGCTGCCCGCCACGCATCCCCAAGGGCACGGATGTATTCGAGCCTTGCTTCCGCCACCGTGCGCTGAGCCTGGATCACTCGCAAGTATTCGAATTGGCCGCCCTTGAAGGCAGTGATGGAAAGCTCATACGACTTCGTTGCATTCGGGAGGATCGACGTTCGATAGCGATCCGCCCGTTGCTTTGCCGCTGTGAATTGGCCGTGCGCTCCAGCCAATCGACCCGCCAACTCGTTCTGAACGCGAGACACTTCATAGCGGGCCCGACCGACTTCAGCGCTGGCGGTCATCACGTTGCCTTGATTTCGATTAAAGACCGGAAAAGGAACCGAGACACCGACCAACCAGTCGCTAGAGCGATTCTGTCCCTGTCGCGTGTAGCCCGAGCCGACAGTAACATTTGGGATTTTCTCCACCTGGGCGCGTCGCAACGCGAGTTCTGCCCGGTCGATACCCACGACGGCGGATTGCACATCGGGATGAACATCCATTACGAGATAATGAATCTCCTCGTACTTGTAGCTCGGGAAGGGTTGCTCTAAAGATCCAACCACGGTGCTTATCGGCAGGTCCGGCTGACCAATCGCTGCCGCCAGGCGGCGCCTTGCCGCGATCAGTTCCCGCTGCGCCGCTTCAAAATCAGCAGTCAGTCGGTCCGACTCGACTCGAAATGGCAGAACATCTAATTCTGCGATTTGTGCGCCTTTCTGCAGCTTCTCGGCGTTTTCAAGTCCCTTCTGAGCGAGTTTGACCAACTCGTCAAGGATCTCCGTTCGACGCTGAAAGGCAAGCACTTCAAAGTAGCCTTGACGAATCGTGGTGAACAGGAAGTAGCGCTGGCTTCGCAAGCCCAACGTCGCTTGATCTACCTCTCGTTGCGCCACCGCTCGACTGAGCTTGAGCTTTCCTCCGAGGACAATTTCTTGTCCAACTTGGGCAGTCCAGATGCCGCTCGGCCCGGTGCGGTCGCCGAGTTCATCACCTGTAACGCTAAGAGTCGGATTGGGATACAGTCCTGCCTGAACTTGCTTGCCCTGTGCGGCTTGAATGTTCAGTCCTGCCTGCTGCAGTCCTGGATTTTTTGCTAGGCTCAATTCGATCAAGTCTTGCAATGTATAGTTGGTCCTTTGCGCGAGACCATCGGGAAATGGCTTCGGTTGGGGAGTACCGGCTGGCAGCCGCAAGGGTTCAGTGGGGCCGCCGAGCGATCCGAACTGGGCACGAACGACGGGATACTGTTGTGCGATCGCCAACGAGGTGCACAAGCCCACCAGCGCAATCGCAAGCCCAAACGCGACCAACAAACGAGTATTCATGATTGCCTCGCCTTCCTTGAGAAACGGTTGGGACAAACAATGAATGGAAGCCAGGGAACATCCTTGTTCCCGGGCAATCCATTCGAACATTGGGTTATTGCTGCGGCTTCGAGGTGAAGACGCCATAGGGTCCCTGCAAGCGAAGCGGGCGGTCGGCACCCTTTTCAACGGCTTCCCACAAACCGCGCGGCGACGGTTGCGCGCCGGCCTTGGGATGGACCCACATGAGTTTTTTCTCGACGTCCACCTGGATCTTGTCGACCCCAGCAACCTCATAGAGCTTGCCTGCAATGCGCTTGGCACAGCCGTCACAATGCATCTTCTCAAGCGTGATGACTGTGTAGGCGGGCGGATTGCTCGGATTCTGGCCATACAACTCGCTTGCCACAAGCGTCAGGGCCGCACAGAAAACCAAACCGCTGAGAACTTTCAGCATCTTTCACCTCCATGCAAAAAAGTTATGGGACATCAACGCAACTTGGACTTCGTCTGCCTATTTCTGAAACTCTGATTCCGGTGGCCGTTCCGGCTTCTTGTTGTACTTCGCAACGTGCATGTCCTCGAATTTCTTGTATTTCGACGGATCGCACTTGAAGCACTGTGATTGGGCGCGGTCGTGGAGCTTGCACCAATCGCCTTCTTTTTTCGCCTTCTCCGCAAACTCGGTACTGCACAAGCTGCAAATGTGCTCGGGGATGCCGTGTTCCTGACACCACCAACCATCGTGTTTGGTGTCTCCCTTGGTGATCTCTTTCTTCTTGTCATCCGAGTTCTTGGCCTGCTTCTTGTCGTCCGTCTTTGCGGGCTGGTTGTTGCAGCCGACGCTGCCGAAGGCAATCGTCAGGACACCGAAGATCATCAAGCCACCGAACAGTCGCGAAAACATGTCATTCCTCCTAGGCATGTTGCCTAATCGTGTGATGGAACAGAAACCGGTTCAAACGCCGTCTGCGCATCCGACACAGCGGCAGCCTCACTCTTTTCCTCTCGATCCATGGGCGACTGGAAAACCAGATACAAGACTCGAACGACGAACAGCGACATCACCATGGCGCTGATGACGCCGCCGATGACAACCGTCGCCAACGGGCGTTGCACCTCGGCGCCCATGCCATCGCTAAACGCCATCGGCACGAATCCAAGGCTGGCTACGAGCGTTGTCATTAGCACTGGCCGCAAACGGGTTACCGCCGCCTCGCGCACGGCTTCATCGAGGGGCAATCCCTTGCGCCGGAGTTGGCGGATATAGGAGACGAGAATCATGTCATCGAGGACGGCGACGCCCGACATGGCGATGAATCCAATCGCCGCCGAAATCGAAAATGGCATATCGCGAATCCAGAGCGCGAAAATCCCGCCGACCGCGCCGAAGGGAACGCCGGTGAAGACCCGGGCCATGTCGATAAAGTTGCCGTAGGTCATGTAGAGCAAACCGCATATCAACAGGCCCGCGATGGGAACAACGATGAACAGGCGATTGCGGGCGCTGATAAGGTGTTCGTATTGGCCGCCCAGTTCCATATGGTAGCGCGGGGACGGCATCGTGACGGTCTCGTGCAGTTTCTTCTGAGCTTCCTGGACAAAGCTGCCGAGGTCGCGCCCTCCCCGCACATTGCAGCTTACGCTGATGCGTCGCTGGCCCCATTCCCGCGTAATGGTTGAAGGCGTGTCCTTCAATATTTCGACGGACGCTAGGCGAGATAGCGGCAATCGTTCGCCCTTGGCTGTGATGACGGGGATCTCCTCGATCAGCTTTTTCGCATCGTCGTTCGTCTGGATCGTGCCCCGGTATTTTTCGGGCAATCGAATCACCAGCGGAAAACGGAACTGCCCCTCGACGACTTCGCTTAGCCGCATGCTGCCCAAGGATTCGACCAGATCGAGCACCGACTTCGCCGGCACGCCATGGCGAGCGATTTCGTCTTGCTTGATCTTGACCTGAAGCAGTGGAAGGCCAGTGAGCGGTTCGACGCTGACATCCGCATTGCCATCGATTGACTTCAAGACCTTTTCGATTTCGCCGGCCTTCGCTTGCAGCGTCTTGATGTCATCACCGAACAATTTCACGGCAAGGTCCGCGCGCACGCCCGTGATCATTTCGTCCATGCGCAGCTTGATCGGCTGAGAAAACGAGAACCGGGGTCCCAGGAACGGGCGGATTTCCTTCTGTATCAAGTCGGTCAACTCTGCTTGAGTTCTCGCCTTCGTCCACTGATTGCGCGGTTTGAGGCTGATAAATACATCGGTCAGCTCGACGCCCATCGGATCCGTCGCGATCTCCGCTGTCCCAATCCGGCTCCAGATGTGATTGATCTCGTTCGGGAACGCCTTCAGGATCATCTTTTCAAGATGCGTGTTCTCTTCAATAGAGCGCTCGATCGGCGTGTCGGCAAGGCGCACGATGTTGATCGTCACCGCCCCTTCTGAGAGTGTCGGAACGAACTCCGATCCCAAGTTCGGTGCGACAAAGCCGAATGCGGCGACCAGAATGGCAACGGCGATGGCAATTACCGCCGTTTTGTGCTTCATCGAGAAATCTAGGATCGGGTTGTGAATTGCGTGGGCGATTCGCATAAACAAAGGCTCTCGCTCTTCGATTTTCGATGGCAGGAAAAGGCTCGCCAGAACGGGCATCAGCGTCATAGAAAAAATCATTGAGCCGGCCAAGGCGCAAATCACCGTCAGCGCCATCGGGCGGAACAACTTGCCCTCGATTCCTTCCAGCGTGAGGATCGGCAGATAGACGATCATGATGATAAGCTCACCGAAGAGCGTTGGCTTGCGCACCTCAATGGCAGCGTCGCGAATCATTTCGAGAAAGCTCTTCTTTTTCAGATCGCCGTGCGCGATGTGCCGGACACAATTCTCAACCATTACGACCGAGCTATCAACGACCATGCCGAAGTCGATCGCTCCGAGGCTTAACAGGCTTGCCGCTACACCGAAGCGAAGCATGCCGCTGAACGCAAAGAGCATCGAGAGCGGAATCGCCATCGCCACGATGGCGGCCGCGCGCAAGTTGCCTAGAAACAGGAACAAGACGGCGACCACAAGCATGCCGGCTTCGAAGAGATTCTTGCGCACCGTGTCGATGACGAAATCGACAAGTTCCGTGCGATCATAGACGGGCTCCACTTTCACATGGGCCGGCAGGCTGGTTTTGATCTCTTCCAGCTTTTTCTTCATGGACCAGGTGACCTGATGGCTGTTCTCACCCATGAGCATGAAACCCAGTCCCAGGACTACTTCGCCTTTTCCATTTGCGGTTACCGCGCCGCGGCGAATTTCGTGGCCGACCTCGACATCACCGATGTCGCCAATCTTGATCGGCACGCCATCCTTGGCCGTGATGACGATGCCCTTGATTTCGTCCACGTTGACGGTCCGCCCGAGACCGTGCACGAGGAGCATCTGGCTCTTAATGCGAATGTTGCCGCCGCCCACATTTCGGTTGCCTTTGTGAACCGCTTCGACGACTTCATCGAACGTTAGCTTGTGCCGGTCCAGCCTGTTTGGATCAACGCGGATTTGGTATTGCTTTTCGAAGCCGCCCCAGCTGTTTACTTCCGCGGTGCCTTTGACGGTACGCAGTTTAGGCTTAACGACCCAATCGTGGATCGTTCGCATCTCCGTGATGTCATTTCCCTGGCCAGTCACTACGTAGTGGAAGACCTCACCGAGGCCGGTCGCAACAGGCCCCATTTTTGGCCGCTCGATTCCTCCGGGCATCTCGACAGTCGAAAGGCGTTCGTTGATGAGCTGTCGCGCAAAGTAAATGTCCGTTCCATCCTGAAAAGTCACGACAACCTGCGACAGGCCGAATTTCGAAACCGAACGGAGCATTTCCAGTTTGGGCAAGCCGCTTATGACCTGTTCAATCGGGAAGGTAATCTGCTGTTCGATTTCTTCCGGTCCAAGCGCCGGCGCCACGGTGTTGATCTGCACCTGTACCGGCGTTGTGTCCGGGAAGGCGTCAATATCCAGGTAGCGCATGGAAATGGCGCCCGAGACCGCCAGCGCTGCCGTAACAATGAGAACCAGGAAGCGGTTCTTCAGCGAAAAATCAATGATCCAGTTGAGCACGAGACGTTCTCCATATCCGCGAAGTTCTATTTCTCGGCGTTCAGTTATCAGCCCGACCGGGCTGTTAATGACCGCACCCTCAGCCTGCGCCGAGATTGTTTTTGAGAAGCTCCGAACGCAAGCTGCCGCTGTTGGTGGTTGCGATGATTTCGCCCGGAAGAACGCCGGCAATGATTTCCGTGTACCGTCCGTTCGTCACGCCTGGCCGAACCGAGCGGACATGAAAGACCTTGAAGCCGTTCGGATCTAGGAATTTCTTGTCGCGCACGAAAACGATATGGCAGTTGTTCTCCCAATGAATGGCTTCATTTGGCACGACGATTGCGTCTTTTTCTTCGCGCAAGACGATCTGGCCCGTGCCATAACTGTTTGCAAGGAGTTTCCCGTCCGCATTGGGAAGTTCGGCGCGAAACTGGACCGTGCGCGTTTTGTCATCGACTTCACTTCTCTTCCAGACAAGCTCGCCGACAACTTCTTGGTCGCTGCCGTCAGCACGAAATTTCACTTTCTGACCGGGCGTTTTCGCGTCACGGATGCGCAGGTACTTAACGTCTTCCTGCCGCACGTTCATGATGAGCCACATCTGGCTCATGTCCGAGACGACAAACAACGGCTTGCCGGCGTCGGCCATTTCTCCGAGCGATGTTTTTACAGCAGTCACCGTGCCGTCGCGCGAAGCGATCACGGGCATGAGGTTCGCCGTAGTAATCTTGGGATCGAGGCGAGATGCAATCTCGCCCGGAATGCCAAAAAAGTGAATTTGCTTGGCAATTTCTTCAACGGAAATTGCCTTGCTTTCATCAATCTGAAACGGCAGGCCCATGTTGGTGAGCGTCTGCTGGGCGCCCATCAACCGAATACGCCCCTCACGAAGGGCAAGTTCTGATTCAAGAACCCGAGCTTGCGGAAGAACCCCCTGGCTCACCAAAGGAGTTTGCATATCGAGCGTGCGCTTGCGCAAGTCCGCCTGAGCGTAGGCTTGCAAGAACTCCGTCTTTGCTTTGCCGACTTCCGCTGCATCGAGGAGTGCCAGCACTTCGCCACGCTTGACCTGCGCGCCGATTGTGCCCTTCTCGGTAAGGTGCCAAACTCGGCCGGCGACGGCTGACGATACCGGGGCAACGCGGGGTTGATCGAACGCGATCTCACCGCTGGCTGTGACCGTCTCGTAGATCGGTTCTCGCCCCACGGATTCAAGGTAATTGACCCCCATCTTGTCGAGAATGTCCACGGATGCAAATTGAACGCGCCGCTCATGCAGCTTGCATCGCGGGTTGTTCTCTTTTCGATCCTTTAAAGCGAGCGCTCGTTTGGCGCGATTGATGTCATCCTGACTTACGACGGGAGCATCTTGCGTTTGAACGACTTCCAGTCGTTCAAATGGACAGTTATGAATGCCATGTTGCTCGCACCACGTCGTTTTCAGTTTCGGCATCAGCGATTTGTTGCACTCGACGCAGATCGACTCTGGAACGCTATGTTCCGCGCACCAATCGTCCTTCACCGAATGCGAGCCACCGAACACCTCCGCGAATTTTGGGACGGACCATCCCGTGCGATGGCCCAGGTAACTGACGCCTCCCAGCACCACAAGCACAAGGACCATTGGTCCGGCTCGATTTAGCCACGCTAGCCAAGATTCGGGTTGTGGATGCGGCAAAACCGTCGGCACACTCCCCAACGACCCGTTGGCAATCGACGTTGGTGCCTGCGGTTCCAAGGTACTGACGCTGTTGTTCATTGGATTCTCCTTCTGCGCTCTCCGCGTTTGAAAGAACACGGGACGCGAAACAGACGCGCGTAAGGGGCTGCGTGAGTCCCCGATTGGGGTAGCCACAGTGAAGGACCGACGAACGAAACGCGTCGCGGCCAGAAAGGCATCAAGTCCGGACGCATGTCCGAATCATATGCTCGTCAAGAATGCGCGGATTGGATGATCTCCGTGAGACCCACGGAAACCCTTGCGACTAGACGCGCGGAGGCCGATCAAGGCCGCTGCACTTAGGAGAAGCGTATTCGGGGGAATCAGGCAAAGCACAATCGTCGACACACGTCGTGTCGTGAAGATTCAAATGGATAGAGGTGAGGCAAGGCGCCTTGGCGACGCTGCACATCGCGCAGCCGCCTGGACACGGGCACTGCTTTCCATCGTGCTCGCCGGGGCAGCACGGGCAAAATGGATCATCACAAGGTTGCGTCGGGCCATCCGAACGACAAGGAGAGTTTTCTTCTTCAGACTGATTGTCCGTCGTCTTGCTGCAATGCTTGCACTTCGACGTCTTGGGCGCGGATTCTTCTTCAGACGGCAGCTGCTCGGTAGCCGACTTGTCGGGAACCTGACTGCGAACGAAACGTTCCAGCGCAAGGCTAGCATGGGTGTTCACCAGAAGGTAAACGCCCAGGCCTACGCAGGACACCAGACGTAGCCAAGTTCGTGACATTATCAGGAGTTCTCGTTCCGAGCCCGAGATCCGCAGTCCATTCCCACTATATCATAATCGGCAATCCGGTCAATCGAATCCAGTTTTTCCGATGATGCCGGTTAGACGAAGTATTGCGCATACCAGTTCACGCAACGGAGCGACACGCGTTTTCACTGTCGTAGAATAGGCTGTGGTATCCTTTCGTAGGGGGCGTGGAAATGAACGGACGCGCGGCAAGTCATGGTGCAGTTACAACCATGGAGCTTTTGCTCGCAAACCATCGCCGTTTCCTATCCTTCTTGGAATCTCGCGTTGATAATCGCCATGATGCCGAAGACATTCTTCAGGCCGCGTTCGTGCGAACGGCACAGAAAACTGAAGAAGGTGACGAACCCGACCATGTCATTGCTTGGTTTTACCGACTGCTGCGCAACGCAGTCGTCGATCACTATCGGCGAGTTGCAGCTGGGGACCGCGCGCGGGATGCTTACGCACACCAGGCCGCGCAATCGGATTCAGCTTCCGATGAAGAAATAGAACGAGTCGTCTGTGAATGTGTCAACGACTTGATTCGTGTTCTCAAGCCGGAATACGCGGCGATTATCCGCGACATCGACCTGAATGGTGGCGACCTCACCACGACCGCCGAGTCCTACGGTATCACGCCTGGAAACGCACGGACTCGTTTGCATCGTGCCCGAAGGGCATTACGAATCGAGCTTGAACAGACCTGCCGCACCTGTGCAACGCATGGCTGTCTTGATTGCACCTGTTCGTCAACGAAACGGCAGGTCTCCGTAGATGACGGACGCAAGGACTGACCACGCAAGGAATCACTACCTTGGAGGCCATTTCTTCTGGTTGCGAGGATCATCAGCCGGGTTCACATACTGAATGGTCCAAGGGCCGACGCCATGAAACTGCAAGACGGTTTCGCCTTTGGTCCAGACATAGTGCTTCATTCCTGCGGGCCATTGCCCATACGTCCCGGCCGGCATCGCTCGCCCTTCGACACATTGAACTTGTCGCCCATCCCGATGTTGAACGTTCCAGCAATTACCGTGATACGCTCGGGCTTCGAATGTGTATGTGGTGGTGTACGATAGCCGTCAGGGAGTTTGGCACGAAAAACGAAGGGACCATCCTTACTGGGATCGCCTTCAAGTATCGGTTGACGGGTAGAGAGCAGTTTCGTCTTTGTGTTGCGCAAAGGGCGCTGCTGAAAAATTGAACGCTACCACAGCAAGTGCCACTGCAAATCGACGCCGTTGCATTGGAATTACCTCCTGACGCAAGGAAGACGTACAGGAACGTTACGTCAACACCGGCCCAACACTATCCCCGTTCTGCTAATAGCCAAATGGGTTCTCATAACTGTAACGCTTCCCCGAGCATTTCGTCTGCATTGTTGCGAGGCGCCCACGCCACCCAAGGCTGACGTGGCCGAGCGGCTGGCGTGGCTCGCTATTTGCCTGAGTTCGGTCATCGACCATTTGCGGAGACAAGAAATGTCGAAACATACAACTACTCCTGGGCACACTGACAGCACGGCAGTATTCGACCCGGTTTGCGGCATGGTCGTTCAGCCGGCGAGCGCCGCAGCCGATAGCGAGTTCGAAGGAACCCGATATTACTTCTGCTCGAAATCGTGTCAGCAACGTTTTATTGCCGATCCTCACCGATATCTTCACGCGGCCGACGCCAAGCCGAAGGGGCAAGAGCGCACGCTCCCGGAGCAACATTCTTGCTGCAGCCATGACGACGCGGCCAAGCCGCCGCCTGCCCAAGCGGCAGCGGCGACCGAATTCACCTGCCCAATGCACCCCGAAATCCGCCAGAGCACCCCCGGAATCTGTCCGAAGTGCGGCATGGGGTTAGAGCCAACCGGCCAGCCGGCAGCGACAAAAGTCGAATACGTCTGCCCGATGCATCCGGAAGTCGTTCGCGACCATCCGGGGTCATGTCCGATCTGCGGCATGGCGTTGGAGCCTCGCACCGTTGAACTCGACGCCGGTCCGAGCCACGAGCAAGTCGACATGACGCGGCGATTCTGGGTCGGCGTCGTTCTTGGTCTGCCCGTCTTCCTCATCGCCATGATGGACATGCTGCCGAGCAATCCGTTGCATCATTACGCGACGGCGCTCAACTGGGTGCAGCTCGTCCTGTCAACGCCCGTCGTTTTCTGGTGCGGCTGGCCGTTTTTCGAGCGAGCCGCACTTTCGATCAAGAACATGAGCGCCAACATGTTCACACTGATCGCGCTTGGCGTGGGAGCGGCCTTCGTTTACAGCTTCGCGGCGACGGTGTTTCCGTGGGTCTTTCCCGAAGGCTTCCGCGGCATGGATGGTTCTGTCATGCCGTATTTCGATACGGCCGTAGTCGTGACCGTTCTGATCTTGCTCGGGCAAGTCCTGGAACTGAAGGCACGCAGCCAGACGAGCGGCGCCATCAAGCGGCTTCTCGGACTCGCGCCGAAAACCGCTCGGCGCGTGGATGCCGCGGGCAAGGAAGTCGATGTCCCCCTTCAGCAAATCCGCGTCGGCGACTCCTTGCGTGTCAGACCGGGCGAAAAGGTTCCCGCTGACGGCGTCATTATCGAAGGTCGCAGTTCCGTGGATGAGTCGATGATCTCCGGTGAGCCGCTTCCGGTCGAGAAAGAGCCAGGCAGCAAAGTGGTTGCCGCTACTGTCAACGGCACGGGCAGCTTGCTCATGCGAGCGGAAAAGGTCGGCGAAGACACTTTGCTGGCGCAGATCGTTCGCATGGTCGGCGATGCTCAGCGAACCCGGGCGCCGATTGAACGCGTCGTCGATCAGGTTTCACGATACTTCGTGCCCGCCGTCATCGTCATCAGCGTTCTGACGTTTGCCGCTTGGAGTCTCTGGGGAAGTGAACCGCGACTGGCACACGCGCTAGTGAACTCAGTCGCCGTTCTGATTATCGCTTGTCCGTGTGCGCTTGGGCTCGCGACTCCCATGGCGGTGATGGTCGGAATCGGTCGCGGCGCAGAGCATGGCATCTTGATCAAGAATGCCGAGGCCCTCGAAATCATGGAACGTGCGGACACGCTTGTGGTTGACAAGACCGGGACTCTCACGGAAGGCAAGCCGCATCTGGCATCCGTGAGCCCGTTAGAAGGCTTTGACGCGAACGACGTTCTTCGTCTCGCGGCAGCGATTGAACGCGGTAGCGAACATCCGTTGGCCACGGCGATCATGAAGGGCGCACAGGAGAAGCAAATCGCCATCCCAGATGCCAAAGACGTTCAGTCGATCACCGGAAAGGGAATCACCGGAACTGTCGAAGGGCGGAAAATCGCACTCGGCAATGCAGCGCTCGCCACTGATCTCGGAATCGGCACCGCTTGGCTTCACGACAAAATTGACGAGTTGCGGGGCCAGGGTCAGACGGTCATGCACTTGTCCATCGATGGCCAGCTGGCCGGTTTGATCGCCGTTGCCGACCGCATCAAGGAGACGACGGCCGACGCGATTCGATCGCTGCATGCCGAAGGCCTGCGGATCATCATGGTGACCGGGGATAGCAAACGAACCGCCGACGCCGTCGGCCGACAGCTCGGGATTGATGAGATCGTTGCGGAGGTTCTTCCCGACAAGAAGAGCGAAATCGTGAAGAAGCTCCAGGCCGAAGGTCATGTTGTAGCGATGGCCGGCGACGGCATCAACGACGCCCCCGCACTGGCGCAAGCGGACATCGGCATCGCGATGGGCTCGGGAACGGACGTGGCTATGGAAAGCGCGTCGGTCACTCTGGTCAAGGGCGACCTCCGCGGCATCGTCCGGGCGCGGCGATTGAGCCGGGCGACGATGAGCAACATCCGGCAAAATCTTTTTCTAGCGTTCATCTACAACGTCGCGAGCGTTCCCGTTGCCGCCGGCGTGCTCTTTCCCTTCGTCGGCTTGCTGATCTCGCCGATTTGGGCCAGTGCCGCCATGAGCTTGAGTTCCATTTCAGTCATCGGAAACGCGTTGCGTCTCCGCCGAGTAGACCTGTGATTACCTGACCAAACATTCAGTTGCTGTCGTAGAAATCTCAAGGTGATCTTGACGAGCCGATCTCGCAAGATCAGAATGGCATTAGGTGAATCATGCAACTGTTCCGTAGATTAGCGACAATCGTCTTGGTTTGGGCGACGGCGTCTTCGACGCTGCTCGCTTCAACGCCGTATTACGTTTGTCGCTGTCCAGACGGGACTATAAAGACTCACTTTGTCGGCTTTATTTCACCGGACGCCTCCTGCTGCTCCACGAATTGCTGTGCCGTCGGCACGAAAGAGAAATCCTGTTGTCAGACTGGGAAAAAGAAGCAAGCAGCCAAGCCGATCAACTGCGCACAAGCAAACAACGCTCATTCAGGGAACAAGGAAGGTAGTCCTTCAATCGCCCAAATTCCGTGCCAGAAGACGCTCGTCCAGCCCGACGAACGTGCGCTTTGCCGAATGGAAGTGAACGCGGAATCGGACGTTCCAGTCGCACTTCTGCCGGTGACGGCAGCCAGTACTCTCGATCTGTTCGGCGTGGATTACGAAATCACCCTCTGGCGAATCGACAAAGGCCCACCACCGACTGATCTAGTCACAACTTTGCAACGCCTCACCATTTAAGCGTCACACTTCACACCGCTTTGTTGGAAGCGTTGAGCCTTCGCGCGCTCATTCCGTTTTCAATGATGGCTTATTAGCGGAACTGCGCTAATTGCCAAAACGCTAATCAGCATCCGCCCTTGCATGGCGGCATTCTTCGACCCCTATTACTATCAGCCTCAAACAAGGAGGACTACTAATGTTCCGTCCCGTTTTCACACGAGTAGCGCTTGCGTTCACGGTTGTCGTTTTCGCGGTCGTCGGATGTCAGCAACAATCCGATTCCGATTCCAAGGCATCTGTAAGCGCGAAATCCAAGGGTGTCAGTGTCGAGATCACAGGCATGTCCTGTGAGAAAGGATGCGCACCGCGAGCGCGCGACGCACTCGCCGCTTTGCCGTGGGCAAAAGATGTGAAGGTTGATTTCGAAAAGAAGCAAGGCACCTTTGTCGCCGAAACGGCCCGATACGATGAAGCCGCCATATTGAAGGTTCTCAAAGACGAAGGCTTCGACGGAAAAATCGTGAAATAGCGCTGACCATGCTTGCGCGGATCGGCTCCAGGCGGTCGATCGTGAGCGATTCAAGAGCCTGGTTCAAGTGAGGTTTCTCATGAGACTATTGTTCTGCCTTGCATTTGTCGGCCTTGCCGCAATGGGTGCCAACGTCAATGGCCAGGATTCCAAAAAAGAACCGGCTAAGGGAGAGATCACCAAAGCCATGTTCTGGGTGCCGAACCAACATTGCCCTGATTGCGCTACGGCCCTGGAAATGTCACTCAAGAAGGTGCCCGGAATCAAGTCCGTCACAGTGAGTTTTCCCACGAAGTGGGCGACTATCGAATTCGACGAAGCCGTGATGTCAGCGCAAGGCGTTTCTCGCGCGATGTTTCAAAGCCCGCATGCGATGGGTAAGGACATGAAGTATGGCGGATTCCTTCTCTTGAGCTTACTCGATGCCAAGGACAAAGCAGTCATCTCGAAGGCCACGACCACTCTTGAGAAAGTCGAGGGCGTTGCGAAGGCAGTTTACTATCCGCAAACCAAGTTTGTGGCCATTCAGTTTGCAGACAAAGGCAGTGTAACGTCCACGCAATTGCTCAAAGCTCTGGAGGACGCCGGCGTGAAGGCGAATCAAGCAGGAACAAAAAGTAAGAAATGAACCGTAGGCCTCCGGATTTGCCAAGCCAATCTCGCCGGAGGACGAAAGTTTCTTGTGAAAACATGCGAGCCCGTTGACCGGTGCTCGATCAAAGGTGATCTCATGTCTGACAATGGTGTTTCGCGTCCGCCGGCCAACACAACCGACGAGGGCGGATTGCGCCCGCCGCCCGAGTATGGCTTTTGGCGCCGGGTTTGGTGGTGGTTCGACTTCTGGATTCTCGTCAAACTCGCGCGGCTCCGCTTCATTGCCATCCTGGTCGTGATCGGTCTGGTGATCGTGAAATGGGACCTCTTGTCCGCTTACTACGAAAAGTGGACCAGGCCGGCGAGTTCCAAGACTGCCAGTTCGGACTTCGAATTCTATTGTCCGATGCATCCCACCGTCATCCGGGACAATCCAAAGGAGAAGTGCCCGATTTGTTTCATGCCCCTGTCGAAACGCAAGAAGGGAGACAACAAGGAAGAGGCGCTCCCGCCCGGCATCGTCAATCGCGTCCAGCTGTCGCCCTATCGAGTCGTCCTGGCCGGGATCGAAACCTGGAAGGTTGCATACCTCCCGCTGACGAAAGAAATCACCACGGTCGGCTTCGTCGAATTCAACGAGGAGGAAATGAAGCAAGTGTCGGCCCGTGTGAAGGGCCGGCTCGACGAATTGTTCGTGAACAAGACAGGACAATTCGTTCACAAGAATGAGGAGCTTGCTTCCCTTTACAGCCCGGAGCTGGTGGATACAGTCCAGAACCTGATCGATGCCGCGAAACCGCCAGGCAATCCAGGTCTGCAAAAGATCGCCATCGATCGGCTGAAGCTATGGGACATCAGCGACGACCAAATCAAGGAGATCGTCAAGACCGGCAAGGCGAATACGCATTTGAAGATTCGTTCTCCCATCGAAGGGCACGTGCTGAAGAAGTATGTAAAGGCCGGACAATACGTCGATGAGGGAACGCCACTCTACGACATCGTCGATATTTCGAAAGTCTGGATTCAGGGCCAAGTCTACGAAGACGACATGGTCTTTTTGCCGCCGCAGAGTCAGTTCCACAAGGACGGCAAGCACCCAGATTTGCCCGTCGTTGCCTTCGCTCGCGCCAATCCGGACGAAAAATTCGACGGTTCGCTCACCTTCATTCATCCCCACGTGGACCAGGACACGCGAACGGTCATCGTGCGCTCCGAGTTCCCGAACAAGGGCCACAAACTTCGACCGGGAACGTCCACAACAATGAAGTTGAAGATCTCGCCCAAGCAGATCGCTCTATTCGCGAGGACATTCGACAAAGACCTGGAAGCGGACGTTGTCTCCGACAGCATCCTGCAAACATGGCAGGGGCCATTTCGCCCCGCGAGCATCCAACCGTTTTTCCATCACATGAGTCGGAGCCAGCGGCTTCAGCAAGGCGAACTGCTTGCCGTGCCCGAAAGCGCCGTCATCGACACCGGCGATCTGAAGATTATTTACCGCGAGATAGATGACGGCGAATACGAAGGCGTCCGGGTCGAACTCGGCCCGCGCATGCGCGGCCTCGACGATCAAATCTATTACCCGATCCTGCGCGGCCTGGAATACGGCGACCAGATCGTGACGACGGGCTCGTTCCTGCTCGACGCCGAAACGCGGCTCAATCCAGCGTCCGGCTCCATCTATTTCGGCGGCAGCGGCACCGGCAAGTCCGGTCAAGGCGTGTCAACGGTCCGTCCATCAACGCCGGCGGACCTTGAGGCCAAGATTGCGCGCGATCTGGCCAAGCTCGGTCCCGAAGATCGCAAGTTGGCGGATGCCCAGGCTTATTGTCCGGTGCTGAAAGGAAGCCCACTCGGGTCCATGGGAGTGCCAATCAAGCTGATGGTCCAGACTCAACCGGTTTTCGTTTGCTGCGCGGGTTGCGAAAAAGGCGCGCTCGCAAACCCGCAGCGAACGCTCGACGAAGTCGCCAAGCTCAAGGCGAAGGCCAAATAAAGGTTCGCCCGCAACATGGGGGGCGGCGCCAGGACGAGCAGGTGATCGGGTAGCGCTGATGCTTGTGAAGTTCGGGTCGTCCGCTCCCCACCTTACACGCAAAGGAGGATCTCTATGAAGGCGATTGTAAGCATCGTTTCGCTCGCTCTCATTGCCGTTGTCATCGCCGGGTGCAACCCCGGCAGTAGTGACAAAGAAAAGGTCTACGACATCAAAGGCAAAGTTGTCTCGCTGGAGGCGGAAAAGAAAAAGTTGCGATTGGATCACGAAGACATCCCCGGCTTCATGAAGGCAATGGAAATGGATTTTACCGTGCACGACGCAAAGGTTCTCGCCGGCCTAAAGGCGGGGGACGCCGTCCACGGCAAGCTGAAGGTCAAGGACTCCAACTACATCATTACCGAGCTGCAGAAGCACTGAGCGGTTTGGCCACCTGAGAGACGAACATGATCGAGAAAATCATCGAAGCGTCGATTCGTAATCGCTTCATCGTGATGTTCCTGGCGGCTGCGCTATGCGCGTTTGGCGTCTATGCCACGCTGAACACGCCGGTCGACGCGGTGCCCGATTTAAGCGAAAACCAAGTGATCGTTTTCACGGACTGGATGGGCCGCAGCCCCAAGGAAATCGAAGAGCAGGTCACTTATCCTCTTTCGCGAAAGCTGCAAGGGCTTGCGGGCATCAAAGCGGTGCGGTCATCGTCCGAGTTCAATTTTTCGATGATCACGGTCATTTTCGAAGATAAAGTTGATTTCTACTTCGCGCGCCAACGCGTTACCGAGAAACTCACCCAGGCATCGAACTACCTTCCCAACGGTGTCGTGCCATACCTCGCGCCCGACACGACCGCCTTGGGTCAGATTTTCTTCTATACGGTCGAAGCCAGTTCGAGTCGTCCGCAAGATCCCGCCAAGCTCTGGGCGCTCAACAAGTTCCAGATTGTGCCGGTCCTTAACTCCGCCCCCGGCGTCGCCGACGTGGCCACGCTGGGCGGAATGCCTGTGGAATACCAGATCGACGTGAGACCCGACTCCCTTCGCGCTTACAACATCACGCTCGGCGAACTGTATGCGGCCGTGGCGAAAAGCAATCTCGCGGTCGGCGGCGGCGTCGTGCAGAAAAACAACGCCGAGTATTTGGTCCGCGGCGTGGGCTGGATCCGGGACAAGAGCGACGTTGAAAACACCGTGATCAAGGAAGTCAACGGCACGCCGGTCTACGTCAAGAACGTCGCGGTCGTGCAGAAAGGCACGCAATTTCGCCGCGGCGTTTACGAGAAGAACGGCAACGAAGTGGTCGGCGGCATCGTGATGATGCGCCACGGCGAGAACCCCCTCGCGGTCACTCGGCGGATCAAGGAGAAGATTCAGGAGCTTCAGCCCGCTCTTCCCGAAGGCGTCCGCATTGTTTCCGCCTACGACCGAACGCAGCTCATCAACGGGGCCATCCACACATTGACGGAAGTGATGTGGCATGAAATGGTGATCGCCTCCATCGCAATTCTCCTCATCCTCACGCATCTGCGAAGCGTTTTCGTCATCTGCATTACGCTTCCGCTGTCCGTGTTGTTTTCGTTCCTCTTGATGTGGCTTTTGCGGCAGTTCGGCATTGTCGACATTCAGGCCAACATCATGTCACTAGCAGGCATCACGATCTCGATTGGCATTCTCGTCGATCAGGCCATCGTAATGGTTGAGAATGCAACACACCATCTCAAGGAAAAATTTGGCGACGAGCCGGTTACCGGCGACACACGCGAACTCGTGATACTCGCTTGCAAACAGGTTGGCCGGCCCATTTTCTTCTCGGTCATGATCATGCTGATCTCGTTCATTCCCGTGTTCATGCTGACGGGCCGCGAGGGCAAACTCTTCCACCCGCTCGCCTTCACCAAGAGCTTCGCCTTGATCGGGACGGCCGTCATCTCCGTCACCGTCGTGCCCGCCCTGATTCCTTCGTTCATTCGCGGCAAGCTCAAACGCGAGGAGGACAACTGGATTGTTCACAGCTTCATCGCGATCTACAAGCCTTTGCTCACCTGGTTCTTGCCGCGCCGAAATCTGGTGATGTGGATGTTCGCCGCTCTGCTTCTCTTGGCAGCCGGCATGTTTCCTTTGCAAGCGGTTGTTGGTTTGGGCGCGTCCGAGACTGCGTGGAAGACGGCATTTCTGATCACATTCTTCGTGGTCACTTCGGTCACGGTCATTCTCACGCGCGGGCTTCTCTGGCAAACAATAGCCCTCTTCACCCTCATCGCCCTCGGCTTGTGGTCCTATCACTTCCCAAAAATCGGCGTCTCGTTCATGCCGGCACTGGACGAGGGCACGACGCTCGACATGCCCACGAGCGTTCCGCGCGTGAGCGTCACGCAGGCAGCCGACGATCTGAAGCACCGAGATGGGTTGCTGCGCGGATTCCCCGAAGTCGAATCCGTCGTCGGCAAGGCCGGCCGAGCGGACACGCCCACCGATCCGGCGCCGCTCGACATGTTTGAGACCATCGTGAACTTCAGGCCCAAGGCGCTCTGGCCCAAGCGCGTGCTCAAGTTTGACGACGCCGTGCGCCAGACCCAGGCGGTGCTGGCCGCCCTGGAAGAGCAGGGTTATGTTCAGAAAGCGAAATACGCAGACGATCGCGATAACCTCATCAACGATGCAACGCAAAAAGCGCTCGCTCGCTTTGACGAGACGATGCGGGAATCGGCCTTGCTTCGTTATCGCGAGTTCGAAAAGGAACTTGGGCCCACGCTGACTCGTTTCGTAATTCAGGAGACCTTGCGCCGATTCGCCGCCGCCGGCGACCTGCCCGGTTTCGACGCCGAAAAGCAAGAAAAGCTCGTCGATGCCTTGGCGAAGGAGTTGGCCGCGGATTACGGCAACTGGCTTGCGCAGCGCCCGGCCCCCGAAGACATCAGCCGCCTCACCCTACAAGTTGCCAAGGAAGTCGCCAAGAGAAAATTGTTCCCCACTTGGTATGAATGGACCGAGTCCTCCTTGAAGGAAGCCACCGCCGACGGTGTTCCGAACTCCGTCGCGTCGCAGTTGGCTGAGTTGAAGGATCGGCGTTTTTCGACGGAAGCGGATTTTCGCACGGCCTTGGCGAAAGCTGTCCCCGACAAGCAGCTCAAGGAGTATGACGCCAAACTCGTCAAGCACGCTTTCACCCGGCTGGAGCCTGGAGACGCGCTGTCCGTGAAGCAAGGTCGGCTCGGTCAAGCGTTGTCGGTGACTGCCGAGTTTCTTGGCGCGGCGCCGAAGACTTTTGGCGGCGTACTCCTCCAGGCGACGGAAGAAAAACGGCTCGCTCTCTGGCGCGACAATGTTCACAAGGTCAACTGGGAACTCTTTGACCGAGGCGTCGAAGCCTACACGTGGTATTCCATCCAGGAAACGCTCAAGAGCGCCAAGGAATCAGCGCTCGTGAAGGACGCCCCCAAAGGCTCCCAATCCGAGCGGCTCACCGTCGAATCGGTCCGTGCCCAGCTCAACAAGAAGCACGACAAGCAGGCTTTCGAACCATTCCTGACCTTGCAACAAGAATTGGAAGGACCGTTCAAGGAACGCGTGTTCTTCTGGCCGCGGCAGAGTGGGCCGAAGGGCGACCTCGTCGACGATGAGATGACCCGCGTCATTCAGGTTCCCGGCTGGGGCAACATTTTCACGCAGCCGATCATCAATCGCATTGAGATGCTCTCGACCGGCGTCCGCACCGACATCGGCATCAAGGTATTCGGCCCGGACCAGATTGTTATCGAGAAGGTTTGCAAGGAGATCGAAGCAGTCGTAAAGCCGATCAACGGCGCGCGCGACGTTCTCGCCGCGCCGATCATGGGCAAGGGCTATTTGGAAATCGACATCGACCGCGAGAAGGCTGCCCGCTACGGCATTGCCGTGGAGGACATTCAGAACGAAATCGAAGTGGCGCTCGGCGGCCGCATCATCACCTACACCGTCGAAAAGCGTGACCGCTATCCCGTGCGAATTCGCTATGCGCGCAACAACCGCGAAGACGAGGAATCGGTCAAGCGTCTGCTCGTCAGCCCCGGCAGCATGGCGACCCCAGGCCCGATGACTCTTCCGGGAGCATCGGCCAGTGCCAGTGAAGGCGCGATGGCAACTCCAGTTCCGGGCGGCGAAAAGCCTCACCAGGCCGCGCCCGAGCACGGTTCCAAGGGAAGAAAGTCACCGATTCCGCTCAGTGCGTTGGCAACAATTCGCATCGTCGAAGGGCCATCCATGATCAAGAGCGAGAACGGCCAGCTCTTGAACTACGTGACGCTGATGGTGCG
The DNA here is from genome assembly GCA_964484265.1 of uncultured Singulisphaera sp. Classification (GTDB taxonomy): domain Bacteria; phylum Planctomycetota; class Planctomycetia; order Gemmatales; family Gemmataceae; genus SIAQ01. Next base: position 36,653 of record CAZAFH010000004.1, on the reverse strand, counting down.
CGGCCGTGACATGGTCGGGTTCGTCGATGAAGCCAAGCGCGTCGTCGCTCAAAAAGTGAAGCTGCCGGAAGGGGTGCACATTGAATGGAGCGGTGAGTTCGAACATCAGGTCCGTGCTGCCCAAACGCTGCGTTTCGTCTTTCCGGCTGTGATCGTGCTGATCTTCGTGATTCTGTATCTGACCTACAAGGACTTCGCCGACGCTGCCTTGATGATGCTTGCCGTCCCCGAGGCGCTCGCAGGCGGCGCTTTCTTCATGTATCTCTTCCCAAAGATCGTCAACGGTTGGAACACCCCGCCGATGGATTTCAGCGTCGCGGTGTGGGTCGGCTTCATTGCCTGCTTTGGCATGGCAACCGAGACCGGCATCATCATGCTCGTTTACCTTCGCGACGCCATCGACAAACGCGGCGGGCTGGAGAACATCAAATCTCTGGAGGAGCTGCGCGAGGCGGTCATCGAAGGCGCGGCCCATCGTATGAGACCCAAGCTGCTGACCGAAGGCGTCGCCATCATCGCAATCTTCCCGATGGTGTTCGCGTCCGGAGTCGGCGGCGAGATTCTCGCGCCGATGGCGTTGCCGGTGCTCGGCGGCCTGCTGATCTCGGATGAAGTCGTGGATATTTTCTTGCCCGTTCGGTTCTACTGGATACGACGCGCTCGTTGGCTCGAATTGCAAAAACAAAAAGCCGAGGCGACGAATTCAGCGAATCAGGTTGCTGACCCGGTCACCGTCTGATCGCTAAACTACAAGCAGCACGTTTCAAGGAGCGTCTCATGAAATCCAAACTGATTGCTCTGGTTGTTGGGTTGCCGATCCTCTTGACGATCATCGGCGGCATTGTTGTCGCACACGCCTATATGATGGAGGGCGGACCGCGCGAAGGCGCGCTCAAGGTCGGCCAGAAAGTTCCCGAACTCTCCATCACCATGCTCGACGGCAAGACGGTCAAGCTCAGTGAGCTTCAGAAAGGCAAGAAGGGATCGGAAAAGGGAGTCGTCGTCCTGTCATTCTGGTGCACCAGTTGCCACAGCTGCCGGCACGTGGAAGGTGATCTCGCGAAGCTGGCCAAGAACTATGACGGCAAGGCGGTCGTGATGGCTCTCGACGCAAACCTGGCGGACACGTCGAAAGAAATCGAGGCGTTCCTTAAAAAATCGGGCATGACGGTTCCCGTTGCCATCGACTTGAACGGAAAAGCAGCGGATGTCTTTGGCATCACCAAAACGACGACAACCATCGTCATTGATGGAGACGGCGTTCTTCGCTACTGCGGCCAGTTCAAGCAGAGGAACGGCGGATCTGCCGAGGACGCGTTGAAAGCCGTCCTCGCCGGCAACGACGTTGCCGTCAAAACCACGCCGCACAACGGCTGACAGATCATTCGCAAGTAGCCCCCGTGTGGGGCTTGCGACCGTCACTACGCTCGGAAGGAGGACCGGCATGTCAATCCCCTCCTTGAGAAACGTCGCATCGTTTCTGGCGGCGATGGCATTCGTCACATTCGCCTTGAACTGGTTCTGGGAGATGGCCCAAATGCGAGCCTACACACAGATGGAAACTGTCCCTTGGACGGAAACGCTCTTGCCATGCACCTGGGCCGCGGCAGGAGATGTTGCGTTTGCGCTATTGGTCTATGGAATTGGAGCGACGGCATCCGGAAATCTGACATGGGCGCTTACCGGGCATGTCCATGTCTTGATTGCTGCTGCATTTCTGGGCGCATTGATCGCTACTGCTTACGAATGGCGCTCGCAGCTTTTCGGCCCCTGGACCTATGCCGACACGATGCTGACCGTGCCCGGTCTTCGAGTCGGCCTTTGGCCCCTGCTTCAACTGACGATCACTATCCCTACCGCATTCGCTGCAGCCCGGTTTTGGTTCCGACGAAATGAGAGGTCCGGCTCCCATTAGCTGGCAAAATTCCCCCGCTCCTCGTTCTTAGAGGGTTTCAAAGTGTGCGCGGTTTTGCAAAGATCGTCACGCGCGTGAGCGCCGGCCATTTGACGGCACTCCTCGGCACAGCGGCGACATGCCTGAGCACATCGCTGACAATGGTCGTTTTCGTGCTTTCCGCATTCGGTTGCGCACGCACCGCAGACATCTGCACATACGCGGCAAAACTCTTCGACGAACTGCGACCCACGGCTCACGAACTTGATCGCCATCGTGCAGGCAAGCGAGCAGTCGTGATCCAGGCGGATGCACGCGGCCGTGTCCGCAACGTGCGGTTCGCGAAGGCAGGCCTCCGCACAGTGTTCGCATTCCTGAACACACTCATGACAGGCGTCGATGCAAGATTTGTGGCAATTGGTGACTCATGGCTTCCTCCATCTGGGAATGAACGCTTCGGTCGTGAGAATGGAATCGCAAAACACATACCAAACCGGTGCATATGGCGCAGCTTTGCTAAAAACACCTGAAGGCACGGGTTTTGCTTGCAATTCCGCCAGGAGCGGAACATGTCGAATCGAGTTCAATTACTGGTGCCTTGTGCGGCCGCTACATTCGCTTCGATAGCGGCGGCGCAAAGTGGCGACTACGAACAGAACTCCGCTCGGTCGTTTATCGAGCCTTGGGAGGTTCATCCGATGCTCGTTCACTATCCCATCGCGTTTCTGTTGAGTGCAGTCCTTCTTGACCTGATTGCCTGGCGATGGCCGCACCCCCGGATTGCATGGGCGGTGCGAGGGCTCTTGCTCGTCGGCGTGGGCAGCGGATTCTTGGCAGCTCTCGCAGGCTTGCTTGCGTTCATGACCATTCCGAGTCATACGGAGGAAGCGCATACGTTGATGTTCTGGCACATGGGTGTCCAAGCATTCGCTCTTGCCCTGTTTGGCTGTCTCGCTTGGTTGAGTTGGCACAGGAGCCCCGAGCCGCTCAACCTCGGTTCGAGAGCGCTTGGCTGGGGTGCGGCTTTGGTGCTGGCAATCGGCTCAGGCATCGGCGGCTACATTGTTTATCATGGCGGCGCGGGCATCGACCCTACACTCCTGGCGGCCGAAATACGCGAGGGCCATACGCATGGCGGCGGACAAACACAACACGAAAAGCACGAGCATGCGGCCAAGACCGACGCCATGAAAAATGGCGACGCACATCAGCACCCGACACAGGAACCCGGGAAGCACAAACACGGCGACAAGAAAGATGCAAAGAAGAACGGCGTGCCCGCGGCACAGAAGCATGATGAGTACGATGTGCAGAAGTCGGCGTCCGTTCCCCCCAAGACGCGAGCCCCAGAGCAGATGCCGACGATTCCGCCGCCTGATGCCGCGTCGGCTCAAGTCCCTGCAGGTTATCGCGTCGAGATCGTCTTGAAGGACCTCACTTATCCAACGTGCATCGCGATCGACGACGCCGGTGTTCTCTACGTCGCGGAGGGCGGCTACATCTACGGCGATGATGCGGCGCCCGCGCGCATCATTCGAGTTCGGACTGACGGCAAGAAAGAGACGGCCGCCGATCAGCTCAATGGCCCGATTACCGACCTGCTGTGGCATGACAATCGGCTTTACATTTCGCATCGCGGCAAGATTTCCGTGCTGGAAGGCTCGAAGGTTCGCGACCTCGTGACGGGCTTGCCGAGCCTTGGCGATCATCACAACAATCAACTTGCTGTCGGGCCAGACGGCAAGATCTACTTCGGTCAAGGCACTGCAACAAACTCGGGAGTCGTCGGCCTCGACAACTTCAAGATGGGCTGGCTGGCCAAATACCCGGACGTTCAAGATCTCCCGCCGAAAGACATTCGCGTTACCAAGCAAGCTTTCGCGACGCCTGACATTTTGACTTTGCTCGCGGGAAAGACCGGGCATGACGGACATGATGCCAAGATGAGCGATCAGAAAAAGGCTGACCACGCCGACCACGGCGCGAAACCAGATCCCAAGAATGGTCCAACCGACAAGACGCCAGCGAAACACGAGCACGACGACGCCAAGAAGGCCGTTGATACACCTCCGAAAAAAGCCAAGGAGCAGGCAAAAGCGAAAGACCACGAAGGCCATGACAAGAAGGCCAAAGACGACGCGAAAGGGCACCAGGGCCACGATCCTAAGAAGGAGATGGATACTGGCAAATCCAAGCCTCACGACATGGCCATGTCCACGAAAACCTATCCGTTCCAGGCGTTCGGCAAAACGCCACCGGATGATGGAGCATTGCGAGGGGTCCTGAAAGCCAACGGCACCATTCTTCGGATGAACCCCGATGGTTCGGACCTCGAAGTCTATGCTTGGGGGCTCCGCAATCCTTACGGACTTCGCTGGGGTCCCGACGGCAAGCTCTACGCGTCCGACAACGGCTACGATGAACGCGGCAGCCGACCCATCGCTCACGCCCCCGATTTCGTCTGGGTCATCAAACAAGGCGCCTGGTACGGCTTTCCCGATTACGTCGGCGGCATCCCTGTCACCGACGCACGATTCAAGCCGGCCAATGGCCCCGCGCCCAAGTTCTTGATGCGCGATCATCCAGACGCGGAAAGGCCGCTATTGTCACTGACTCACCATGCCGGCGCTGCTCAGATGGACTTCAGCCGCGATGCTCGTTTTGGCTTCAAAGGTCATATGTTCCTTGCTCTGGTCGGCGACATGAATCCGATCACTGGACATCACGATGAACGTTCGGGATTCATGGTCGTCCGCATCGATCCAGCGAAACCGAAAGCGGAGCCATTCTTTCACGCCAAGAAGGCGGCTCTGGGTCCGAAAGAACTCGATTACATTGTGACAACCGGCCCGAAGCGTCCGGTCGGCGTTCGCTTTACGCCAAGCGGAGACGCACTTTACGTGGTCGATATTGGCGCCCTCGCAATTTTCTCGACCGCCACCGGACCAGCTCCACGGCCTTTCCCGCGCACCGGCGTCGTTTGGCGCATCACTCGCGATGAACAAGCTGGCCAGTAATCCGGACGTTCCCTTTTCCAGAGGTTGACACCAATGAGCCATGACACGTCACGCAGAGATTTTCTGGCCGCGGGGGCCGTCGGGTTGCTCGCAGGAGCTACCGGCGTCCCCGACACCGTGGCGCAGCAGCAGCCAGAACATCAACACGAGCCCGCACGGGCATTTTCGCGCGACGCTCCTGGTTCCAGCGGACCTGTTGGCACTCCGAGTGACCGCGGCAAGCTCGTGGCCGGCCGGCGCGCGGCTGATCTGCCGCCGGTTCCTGTCGAGACGCCCGACCTGCCGAAGCTGTTCTGGGAGATGAAGGGCGGCGTCAAGGAATTTCATCTCCATTGCCGGCATATGCGGCGCGAATTTCTGCCCGACATGTGGATGGACGTTTGGGGCTTCAACAACAGCATGCCCGGCCCGATGATCGAAGCGGTAGAAGGCGACCGCGTCCGCATCATCGTGCACAACGAGTTACCGGAATCGACCACGATTCATTGGCATGGCCTAGAAGTTCCGATTCGCATGGATGGCGTCCACGGCCTCGTGCAAGACCCGATTCCGCCAGGCCGAACGTTCACATACGAGTTCACACTCCATCAGAACGGAACATTCTTCTATCACTCACACGGCCCGATGCAGGAAGGCATGGGCATGGCCGGTTTGTTCATCATTCACCCCCGTCGGACCTACACGCCCGTTGTCGATCACGACTTCGCTCTCCTCATCCAAGAATGGGCCATTTTGCCGCAAAACTCGATTCCGAACACGATGTCCATGGAATTCAATTTCTTTACCCTCAACGGTCGCTCCGGCCCGTATGCCACGCCGCTGATAGTGCGCCTGGGAAGCCGTGTGCGGATTCGATTCGTGAACATGAGTGCGATCGACCATCATCCAATGCATTTGCACGGCCACACGTTCTGGGTCACAGGCACCGAGGGGGGCCGAATCCCCGAGACAGCCTGGATTCCCGGCAACAACGTTCTCGTCGGCGTCGCCCAGGCACGAGACATCGAGTTCATCGCCAACAATCCCGGAGATTGGATGATTCACTGCCACATGTTCCATCACATGATGAATCACATGACTTCCATGGTCGGCCCGATGGGCGGACATACGATGGGCGGCATGCCGGCGGGTAACAGCATGAATTCAGGTCTTGGCATGATCACGCGCGGACCGGCGTTATCCAATGAACTGGGGCCAAGTATCGGTCGCGGCATGGGGGAACAAACCGCCAACGACCGGACCGTTCGCAACGGACCGCAGGGAGACGGAAGCCATTCCGAACACGTAATTAGGCTCGTGCCTGGATTTCCCCAAGACATGATGGACATGCACGGAATGTATACCGATGCGCAGCTCGCCAAAATCAATAAGACCGAAACGCTCGGCATGCGCCGCATGTGGTTCGCTGGCGTGGAGGCGCTTATGACCGTCATCCGCGTATTGCCGCCCGACCTCTACGATCGCGTCCTCGAAGGTGATGAAAGTATTCCGCCCGGCGCCAGCGTGCCGGGCGCCGGACCAGGCATGATGCCGGGGATGCAGCACGGCCAGTAGTTGAGCGTCGACCAATTTGAAATAAGGGAGCGCGGATATGAACGAGCAGCACAAGACGGGACACGACAGTCAAACCGACCATGCGCACGACCACAAGCCTGGCGTTGCTTGTTTCGCTTGGTGTCTCTTTCATCGTGATGTACGGCATCGTGTATTCAATGGCCGATAGCTGGAACCACGTCAATGTCAATCTCAGCAATGCCTACATGACAGGACATGACAGGCTGGATGGCCGGTTCGATGCTTCCGATCATGCTCTTGACCATGCCGGCAATGTTCAAGAACAAGAAGATGAACGCCGCGCTCTGGGTCGCGTCGGTGTCTTGCTCGGGCTCTTTTGATTACTTCTGCGAAATAAAACTGGCGTCGGGGATCGCCAGTTCATGCGGGCAATGATTCCGCACCATTCGGCAGCAATCCAGATGTGCAAAGAATCCTCACTCACCGATCCCCGCGTCAAGAAACTCTGTCGAGACATCGTCGCGTCTCAAGAGCGCGAGATTACCGAGATGAAGGCGCTGCTCGCCGAGCAAAATCGGTGAACAAGTATTCGGCCGTAGAACGTGACCGCACAAGTTCACCGAGGCGCCAAAATATTTGCGGCGGGGTCGTCGAGTCACTCTAATCCCGCGGACTGTTGCCGAGTCGATTGTCTATCGAGCGACCGCCCCCGCCGATGGGGTCAGGCAAATCCGGTCCGCCTCCTTCCGAGCCTCGCCGCCGAACAGGACCATCACTCGGAAGGCCGGGCGGCTCTTCGAGTCCATCCGTAAGCAACAAGCCGCGTATTGTTACTTCGGCACGCCGGAGTCTTTCCAAAGCCTCTACATATTCGACGCTGATCTGAAAATACGAGCGTTGAGCGATCAGCACCTGCGGATATGCGGCGCGACGTTTCTTGAAGCTTTCGAGATACAACTCGTAGGCTTCCTTTGCCTCCGGCAGATTGAACTTGCGGTAGTTCTCCACGACCGTCAGTGCCGTCTTGTATCGAGCGTATTCCTTGGCGAACCGCTGGCGAAGCGAAAGCTCGACACGGGTTACTTCCAACATGGACTTGTGCAACTGTGATTCGGCAACGCGAATGTTTCCTTGGTTCTTGTCGAACAGCGGCAGCTTGAAGCCAAGATTCACCGTCGTCGTCTGGGTCTTGCTTTCGAAGTCCCACCCGGTCGACACGCGGACCTGAGCATTCGGAATCGGCTCGACTTGCTCGCGCTTGAGGCCGATCTGATTCCGTGTCACTTCGACCTGTGCGATCTGCAATTCCGGACTCGCTTCAAGCAAATGAGCCAGGCTCGTCTCGAAGTCCGGCACAGCCTTGCCGTCGTCGATGCTGCCGTGAAGGCCTCCTGCCAGCAGTTTTGGATTGCCAATGTATGCCCCGAGTTGTTGCCACGCTGCCGCAAAAAGAACGTTCGCGTTCTCCAGTGCCACGCGTTCTTGTCGGGCCTCGATCTTGGCTTGCAGAAGATCGGGCCGATTCGCCGCACCCACATTGATCAGTTCTTCAGTTGTCTTGACAGCCTCGTCCGCGTTCTTCACGAGTTGGCTTCGCACTTCAATCAAACGGTGCATCGCGAGGAGCTGATAGAAGCGAATGCGGAGGCCATTGACGACGCGATACTGCTGGGCCGTTGCTTGTAATTCCGCCTGGATGATCTCTTGGCCATACTTCTCCCGGTTCAATTTCAACTTGCCGCCGCGCACGATCGTCTGGTCGACGAATATGCCCTGTTGCTCTCCCGGAGCAGCCTTTCCCCGCAAACCAATTTGCTCGCCGTTGTAACCCACGGTTGGATTAGGATAGAGGCCGGACTGGAGCGTTCGACCCTTGGCGGCGTCAATCTGAGTCGCCGCCTGGCCCAGTGTCGGGTTTCCCTGAATCACCATCTGCTCAAGATCGCCCAACGTGAGAGGTGCCGGTTTTGTGGGCGAAGTCTGCGCACCTGCGAACGATGCCAACAATGTCGCCACCAGGCTGATCGTCAAAAGTCGATTTCCAAGAACCGTTACCCGCATCGCTCTCTCCGTTGTTCGGTGCATCGTGTTCATTTCTTTGGGGCTGTGCGGATCGGTTCGCCGGCGGCTGTAATTGGCCCGCCGATTACTCGTTCGAGTGTTGCGAGACGACGAAAATAATCCGCTATCGCCTCGTAGTGGCGGTCGCGCAGGTTCACCAGGTTGCGTTGCGCTTCAACCAAGCTCAGAAACGGTGTCTTGCCAGTCACGTATGCCGATTGAGCCGCCTTCACGTTCTCGCGTGCGGCCGGCAGAATCGTTTTCTCGTAGAGCACCAGCACGCGTTCGCTTTCCAGCAATTGCTCGTAAGCCTCTTGAACCTGAAACTGAACCTGATTCACCCGACTGGCATATTCGGCATGTCGCTGGGCGATCTTTGCCTGTGCCTCTTGGACGGCCCCGTTACGCTTCGCAAATCGAACCGGAAGATTCATGCGAAGCCCGACCTGGGGGGCGAGGTCGCGCATCGGCCCATTGCCCATGATCGTGTCATACGCCGCGGTCACTTCGACATCCGGATAGTATTCACGCAACACAAGTTTGAAGGCACTTTCCTCGACCGCAATGCGATCCTGAATCGCCCTCAGATCCGGGCGCTGCGATAGCGCAAGCTCACGAAGGCTCGCCGCCGGCGGCAAGCCGGGAATCACCTTCAGGTCCTGGGGCGGCTTCGGCAACGCTTCATCCGGGGGAAGACTGCGGAGCGTATTGATTCGCGCGACCGCAACCTTTCGCATGCGCTCCAGCGTAACGGCTCGCTCGCGCTGGCGTCCGATTTCCACTTCTGCCTGCAAAACGTCTTGTTGCGGCACCAATCCCGTCTTGTACCGAGACTCGGCGCTCTGCTTGAACTCGCCCAGGAGCCGCAGCCCTTCGTCGTTCACCACAATGGCGCGCTCGACGAGGTAATACTCGTAGAACGCCAGCTTCGCTGACTCGGTGAGCTGAACGCGCATGTCTTCGACATCGTTTTGCGCCGCTCCCGCTTCGGCCAGGGCGCCTTGGCCGCGCAGTTTCAGTTTGCCCGGAAACGGGATTTTCTGGGACAGCTCGATTCGATAGCCGCTGTCCACAGTGTTGGAGCCGAACGACGACGGCGCGAACATCGTGCTTACCATCGGGTCATCGAGCGAACGCACCTGTGGATACCGCGCTGAAGCTGCCTGCCAGGCGGCCACCATTTGCGACAGGTTTGGATTCCTTGCCAGCACATCGGCCACCAGGTCCTCAACAGACAGGTCGTTCTTGTCCACGCGCAGTGGTTCATCCGACTGCGTCGCCCGAATGGTCGTTGCTTCGGTCGGTGCCAGTAGCGTCGCTTGAACGATCTGCTTGTCGTCGATGCGCGTTGCAGACTGGGAAGACTGGAGAATCATGCCCGGTCGCGTCGCACTGCAACCGGACAGAGCCACAAAGGACGAAATCAGACACGTCGAGAGTATCCATCGGCCCCAGACACTCATGGGACTTCCTTGCATTCGAAGGTAACAGATCGTCAAACAGAGATTGACAATGGCGGAACGCCATTCGGAACGAGCTGGATCGGAGGTAGCGCTGGGGATCTTATCGGCCAGAGAAACGCGGCATCTTCAGCAAGATTCGCCTATTCCGGAAAAAAGGAGTGACCGGCGGATTCATGGCGGCGCGGTCAGTGTCGCCATCTATGACGACCGTCTGGAAATCGAGAGTGCGGGACTTCTCCCTTTAGGACTGACCGTGCTCGATCTCAAGCGAAAGCGCCCGTCGAAGCCACGCAACCCTCTCCTTGCGAATCTCTTTTATCTTCGGGGCCTCATCGAGCGTTGGGGAAGCGACACGCAGCGGCTTGTCAAGCTTTGCGTCAAGGCAGGGCATCCCGAACCCCAATTCCGGGAAGCTGCGGGCAGCGTCACCGTTACTTTTCCCATTGCCGGCTACAGCCCTCCCCACCGCATCGAACACGATTTGACCGACCGACAACGCCGGATCTTGCACATTCTCGGCGACGGCCGACGAACGGCAAGAGAGGTCACTTCCGACTAAGGCACGGCCATCGCCCCGGCAACTCTACGGCGAGAATTGACTCTGCTCCGAGACCTTGGGCTCATCGAATCCTGGGGGCACGGGCGAGGTGCCTATTGGTGTTTGCGAAGAAGCCCTTTTTCCGGGGAATAAGCTCGATTAAGCTCCAATTGGCTCACGGGTTGATTCATTTCAGACTTCCAGCCTCAACTTCCCCCGGGACTGGGGGCATTTCCGCATCAACGAGTGTCCAAAAAATCGTGAGGTTACATTGGATTTGCATCGCTGGGCGCGGACCTTTCCGAGCAGGTATCATTTGATGATGCCTACCAGAGCGTCGGCAATTGAATCATTCTGTCGAATCGTGCTATGCAATGATCATGCTCAAAGCCTACGTCGGTGTCGCTTCCAAGCAAGGTCTCGCGATCTTTCAACCCGAGAGAGACGATACCCTCGCGCTCGTTCACAGCCAAATGCGCCGCGGCATCCGCCGATTTGGCTTCTGGGCCGTCATCAACGATCGTGAAGCCCAGTCCGTTCAGGCCCTCGTTCTCGGCGGGCACTGCCGTGAAGCCATGATTGCTCTGGACCGCTTCGCGCACGAGCTTGGCCCAATTAGTAGCCCCACGGACCCCTCGCCCTTTCATTGATCATTGATCGTTTCGAAAGGACCTTTTGTGCATCGCCAACTCGACCAGGGCCGGCTCGTCAGCACCATGGCCTTTGCTTTGCGCCACGACCCCGCCCATTTCGAACTTGAACTCGACGAAGAAGGCTGGACTCGCTTCGAAGATTTGATCATCGCGATTCGTTTCGAGCGATTTGAATGGGCCTTCATTGACGAACCGCTGGTCCGAGCTGCGATCGCAGGCATGGACCGATTCGAGATCCGCGACGGAATGATTCGCGCGGTTTACGGCCACAGCATCGACCTTGCGAAGCCGCCCGCTGCCACCGCGCCGCCAGCTCTTCTTTTTCACGGCACGGCTTCCGCAAACGTTCCGAGCATCCTTCAGCAAGGCATCCTCAGAATGCGCCGCCGATTCGTCCACTTCTCGACGGATTACGACTGGGTCGTTGATTTTCTTTGCGACAAGCCAACTTGGACCATTTTTGCCATTCCCACGCCTGCCGCTCTGGAAACAGGCGTCGTTTTCCGAAAGGCCAACGATCACGTTTGGTTGACCGACTTCATGGACCCTCGATTCATTCAAATCTGCTCCACCGGCCGAGGGGATCCGGCCTGCTCCCGGCTTGCATCTTGTCGTCCGGTTTGATTCCTTGGCGAAGTTGTGCCACTATCCCGCTCATTGGTCTCTTCCCTGCTGTTCGGGTAGTTTCCCCAACCGGCTCTTCGCAGTTCCTCCCTGCCGAGAGACCGGTGGTGCATCTCTCGTTTTATCTCACACATTCTCTTTCCTTGGAGGGTTTTCCATGCAAGTCCTCAAACGCGGACATACCGAACTGTTCCGCCGTGGTCCCGACGAATGCTTCGATTCGCTCGCCGACCTCACTGCATTCTGCCAGGAGCAGAAGGCCAAATCGGTCGATCGTTGGCTGCCGCCACGCAGTCTGCGACCGCGCCCCTTGGCTCTCGACCGTCTGGTCGTCGATTTCGCCGGCGCCGGCAACGACGGCGCGGATGGCGCGTATCAAATGAACGACTGGAGCTTCACCCAGCTCTGTCAACTCGCCAAGGTCAGCCGGGATACGGTCAACCGCGTCTCGGCCGACACCGCTTGGCGGGTGTTCAACGACACCTTGCCCGACGGCAACAAGCCGCTGCAAATCTACACGCACGGCGAAATGATCCGCTCGATTCATGGCGTCAGCTACACGCGGCTCTACAACGCCGACATCCTGGCCATGCTCGCCGAGTTCGCGACCGACTTCGGACCGCCCCAGAGGGCGGCCTTTGGCGGCAACGAATCCGGCGGCGGCACCGGCCTCTATGCCGGCGAGCAGGACATGTTCTGCTTCCTCATCGACCCGACCGGCTGGGCCGAGATCGAAGGGCAGGCCTTTGCGCCAGGTTTCTTTATCTGGAACAGCGAAGTCGGCAAGCGCTCTCTCGGCATTCAGACCTTTTGGTTCCAGGCGGTTTGCCAGAATCACATCGTCTGGGATGCCGTCGAAGTCGTCGAGTTCACGCGCAAGCACACGGCCAGCATCCACGAGTCCCTGGCAGAAATGCGCCGTATCGTCGAACAGCTTGTCGAAAAACGCGACCAGCGCCGCGACGGCTTCGCCAAGGTCATGCTGAAGGCCATGCACGAGCGGCTCGGCAACGACGCCGAAGAAGTCATGAAGGTCTTGCTCCAGCACGGCATCAACCGCGGCTGGGCCAAGCAGGCCCTCGAAATCGCTCAAGAACAAGGCCGATTCACCATCTTCGCGATGGTGGACGCCCTGACCCGCATGGCCGGCGAATTGAAGTTCGCAGGCGAACGCGCCGAAATCGACCAGAAGGCCGCCGGCCTTCTGACCCTGGCTGCTTGATTCCATCCCTTTTTCTCTTTTCATGAAAGGACTGTGCCATGGCGAACAACCAACGCTCGCCCCAGCAATCCCGTTCCAGTGACGCCAAGCAAAAACCCGTTCACGAGGTCCGACTCGGCCGCATCAAGGCCGCGATCTGGGCCAACGAAACGGACAACGGCACGCGCCACAACGTCACCATCACTCGCCTCTACAAGGACGGCGACGAATGGAAGACCTCGACCAGCTTCGGCCGCGAAGAGTTGCCACTCGTGGCCAAGGTCGCGGACCTTGCTCACACGTGGATTTTTCAGCACGCCCATGAGGGCAATGGCGACTCGGCGCACTGAGGCGCGACTCCGTTTTATCAGAAGGGCCCGATGCACCACCGGGCCTCTCTTCAATCTCATGGAGGACTCGTGACCTTTCTGCAGTTTTTCTTCCTTCTGCTCGGCATGGGCATTTTCGCCTGGACTCATCCCGATTTGGCCTTGGCGCTCTTCTTGATCGCTGTTTCGAGACTGCTCTGGAAGTGGTCCTCATGAACAATCGTCCCGGAAAGTGCAAGCGCCGAGGCATTCGGCGTCGGCCATCACGAAACGGCGCCTTCATGCCTCGACGTTTCTTGCTGACCCAGAACGAGGCCGCGTTTTTCCGGGCACTCACGGCGGTCGTCGCGGATCGCTATCGTATCTCGTGCAAGGTCCGTCTCGCCGACATCATCACTTGCTCTGACCGAGACTGGAAACTCGGTTACGCGAACCGCATTTCCCAGAAGCACATTGATTTTGTCGTCAGTTGCGCCCAAACGTCGCGGATTGTCGCGGGCATCGAATTGGATGATCGCTCCCATTGGAGAAAAGAACGTTGGGGACGCGATGCGTTCGTCAATCGTCTTTTTCGAGATGCCCGTGTATGTCTGATTCGTGTGCCGGCGCGCTGGGAATATGACGAGGAGGTCGTGGTAAAATACCTCAGTAGGCACGGCCTACCCCGGCTCATCTCTGGAAAAGGAGATTGATTCCGGCTCAATCTCGAAAAAGCCCGGAACCTTCGGTATGGCAAACCTTCAAATGATAAGGAGGGACAGGTATGCCGAAGCAATCCTGTCCGCTCCGCACGGTCACCCAGTCCGCCGCTCAGGTTGCTTCCCAGCAGAGCCTTATCCTGCGGACGGGCGCCGGGACAATACCATATGCCCAAGCCACAGCTCAAACAGGTTCCCGCGATCGTTGTAAGCAACGAACTTACCTGGATTTTTCGCATTATGGGACCATGCGGAGCGTGGGTTTCGGGAGACCGCGCTGGATTCGAATGACCAAAAACTAACGGCAAGGAGTAATCTCATGTGGAATACCCTGAAGGGGATTTGGCGGGCGATCGATACTCTGGCGTGGATCTTTTGGATCGTGACCACCCTGCTCCTCTTCTATTTTGGTTACAAGTTTATCGACTACCGCTTCCGCTTCCTAGTTCGGCAACCAATCCCGGCTGTTAATGAAAATGCGCTGGAACCGCCGGAGCAGGTGAAACCGGGAGACGAGCATCCGGGGAGCGAATAGTTGAGTCGTTTTCTCTGTTGTGCTACGGTGTCGCGTCTCGTCTGGAAGAAGTTCTTTCCACGCCTTGCCCAGGTAGAAGCCAACATCACCATCTCAGCCGGCCAAGCCGCCGGTTGAGAAGCTGGTGATGCCGCAAGGTTCGGTCCTCCCGGGAAGCGAAATCGGTCGGTGTTTGCCGCGTGCAAGCGCCGGCCGATTTCGTTTTCTCGTTTCCACAAAGGAGGACCTCCATGAAATCGATTACGCGCTGGGATCACCTGAGCGAATTCGGCATTGTCCCGCTCACGGGCGAGTCTTGCGGCCTTGGTTATCGCATGCTCTGCGATGTCACCGCCAAGGGGAAAGCCATTCTGGAAAAGTGCCTCGGGGTTTCCGAGTTGCGTCTTTCCGACAACTGGAACCAAGGCAGCGAGGCAGAGCCGCACGTTGGCAGCATCATGCTGGCGCCGGAACTGCTCGTGCCCATCGCCGTGTTTGCTCTTCTGGATAGCGGATGCAAGGAAGTCTGGAAGGCCGGGGACCAGGGCGTCCATGGCATCCAGGTCAACGATCCGCCCGATACTGCCGAGTCGCTCAAGAAATGCCTCGGGGTCGAGAGCCTGCGCCGACTCGCCTATCGAGGCACGGCCGGTGACCGCAATGTCCACCTCATGTCTGGCCGTGTGCAGTAACCAACTCTTCACAATCAACCTGAAAGGAATACCGATGAACGCTACCGCTACGTCCGTGACTGCGCCGGCGGCGGAAGTTCCGCTCAGCCGTCAAGAAAAGGAAAAACTGCTCAAGCAGATGTACCATTGCCAGGACTGGATCGAGCTGATTCGGCTCTTTCGCTATCAGACGCTGCCGATGGAGCAGGCCAGGGAAGCAATCAAGCCGCTTGCCGAGAAGTTCGGAAAGGACCCCATAGCGGCCGCATGCGAGGCCCTGGTGGAAATCTCCACCCAAGGGAGTGAAGCCTTTGCTCGCCTCAAGCCGCACATTCGCCGCATGGCATTTCAGATCCTCGGGCCTGAGCGGAAGGAGGAAACGTCCGCACCGGCCAGTTCTCCACCACCGCAGACGGCCCCACCGGCGGAGGCGAAAACGCCGCAGCCAGCGGAGCCGAAGAAGCCGAAGAAGTCTGCCCGGACTCCCGCACCGGCGCCGCCGGCGGGCGATAAGAATGCGATTTCGTCCCCTGCGGACGGACGTGCTTCCATCATGGAGCAATACCGTGTTGCCAAGGAGCGACATCCGGGCATGCTGCTCCTGTTTCGCATGGGGGATTTCTACGAAATGTTTGGCGAGGACGCCGAGACGGCCCACAAGGCGCTCGGCCTGACGTTGACCACGCGAGATCGGACGCTCACGATGGCCGGCTTCCCGCACCACCAGCTGGAAGCCTACTTGCACAAGCTGCTCAACGCTGGCCATCGGGTCGCCATTTGCGAACCGGTGGAAGAATCGCTTGCTCGCGGCCCGATTCGCCGGGAAGTCACGCGCGTCGTGACGCCCGGGTCGATCATCGAAGACGACAAATCCGAATCGCCAGAACCAAGCGAGCCAGCCGCCGAGCCAACGAACGCCAAGGATCGGCCCGTCAAGCAACCACGTCACTTCGTGCTCAAGCAGTGCGAGGGATGGTTCAACGAGTCTGGCCTGGCGTTCGTGGCGATTGAAGAAGTCCGGCGCACGACGCCTGCGGTTGCACCGTACGTCGGCGTGCTCGATTTCATCGTCCTCCGCGGCGAGAACAAACTTCTCGTCACGGTCCGCCCACATCTCCAGGCCAAGCACATCACGGCCATCGGCGAGCTGCACAAGCTCTACGGTCCAGAATACAAGCCCGTCCGTATCTGGCCGAGCGAAGGTCCGAATGGATGGACATGGCAGGACCACCCCATCGACGTTTCAGCGTGCGGGCCAAACGGCGGCGCCAAGCCGAAGTCGAAACGCCCGCCCGTCCCGAAAGCTCAGTAACCCCATTCCTCTTGATGAAAGGAGAACGCATGGATCCCCAGGTTGCCTGGGACCGGTTGCTCGCCGCCTACGCGGAAGGCGATTGGGACCAGATCGAAGAACGCGCCACCGACTTGCTCGCGTGGCTCGATCGCGGCGGCTTCCCGCCGACGATCCTCCGACAACCAGAGCTTGATGCCTATTGGAACCACGCACTCGCCCGCGCCGGCTGCGTGCATGCCTTGGAAGTCGTCCAGGCACAATGGAGCACCCGGCCATGAAATCCCGCAATCGGATTGCGATTCGACGCCGAAGGAAACGCGGCTGCAAAGGGTGCGGCTCCCACTGCGGAGTTCACCATTGCACCGTCTGCGCGGGCAACGCGATTTGCCGTAAATGCACGAACGGCCGCCGCCTCGTGGCGCCGGCCAGCATGTAACCGACTCGCCCACAACTTTTTTCTCGAAAGGTAGGTCCGTCAATGTCCACGAAAAATGGTTCGACGAAGGTGCCGGCAGCTCCGCAAGAACCCGCGAAGCAACGGCCCGCCCACGAAGTCCGTTTGGGCCGCATCAAGGCCACGATCTGGGCCAACCAGAACGACAATGGCACGTGGTACAACGTCACGCTGTCCCGCAGCTACCGAGACGGCGACGAATGGAAGTCGTCGTCGAGCTTTGGTCGCGATGAGTTGCTCACGGTCGCCAAGGTTGCCGATTTGGCCAATAGCTGGATTCATGGCCAGTCCCACGCTCCGGCGAACAACGGCCACGAAAATGAGCAATCGGACGAGGATATTCCGTACTGATCCGATCCGATTCCATCTGCGGTCCCAGGAAGCGACCAGCGTGACGGTTATCCTGGGCCGCTTTGTTTCTGGAAGGAGCCCCATGTCGTATGCCCTATCCTTTGCCCCCGAATTCTACTGGGGCAAGGTTCCCGTTGAAAAGATAAAGCCGAGCGATCGCCCGACCTCGGTCTACCAGGCGATTTTGAGCCTCACCGACGAACAATGGGCCTCGTTGGCCCGCCAGTTGTTCGGCATCGAACCGAACAATCTCGACGTGGAAATGGTCATGCAACGGGTCGCCGAGACAAACACCTGTCGCAATCTCGACTCGCCCGTTGAAGTCTGGATCGACCACGACGGATTCTTTTCCGTCGTGGTCCACTGAAAGGAGAAACGCATGCGTGTGAATCCCCGGGACGGCCGCTGTCGGTCGTGCAAAGGTCAGTTGGAGATCGTCGACGCCCTGGACGACGCCCTTACCGTCCGGTGTGAATCGTGCGGCGAAGTCTATGACGTGGAGACCGATGCCTTCCATGATGGAGGCATGACGTACTACGTTGACTTCCTTGCCGAGCAAATGAAGTGCCGTGGCGATGCGACATGAGGATAGTCGCCCAGGACGGCCAACTCACCGGTCAGGTGCAAACTGTTTTCAAAAGCCCCTTGGGATCGGAGACCCAGGGGCTTTTTTCGGTTCACGCTGCCAGTTTCTCCGACTCCCAATGTAAGTGCCCTGCATCGCATTGCTGGGCGCTTTCACTCAGTTCAGCTTCAAAACACTACGCCATCGTCAGCCCCGCCGAAGTCTTCGGCGAGGAAGAATGCGACCGCCTGGAAGAGCGATGGAATCGCTAGTTCCGCAAGGGCGGCGCCGGCCGCATCCTCGTCGGCGAGACCGGCTTGAAGGTGCAACTCCTGTCGCAAAGCATGGGCGACGTGGCCGCGATGTCCGAGATGGGCAAGGCGAAAGAGGATGTCGCCAACGCCTTCCACGTCCCGCTCGCGTTCCTGACGACGCAAACAAACCTGGCGAACCTGCAATCCGCCGTGCATCAGCACATGAGGAAAGCGATTGGCCCACGCTGGCAGCGCCGCGACGAAAAGCTCAATGAGCAGATGATCCCGATCTACGACTCGACGCGCCGATTGTTCTTGGCGTCCGAAGACCCGACGCCAGTCGATCCGGAGCAGCAATGGGAAACGATGCGCATCAACATGGAGTTTGGCGTCATTACCACAAATGAAGCCCGTCACTCTCAAGGATTGCCACCCGTACCGTGGGGCGATAAGCCATTTGCGCACCCAACCGACCATGCGAATTGACTGGATAAGCGCAACCTGCCACGTAACTTCGCAAGAATCTTGAAAAAATCTCCGGAATATTCTTGACATTCGCCGGCGAGCTTTTAGTATCATTCCAACATTTCCACTCCCCAGAAACCTCCTGATCCAAGGAGTTGCGTCATGCGTCCTCCCAGCTGGATTCGGTCCCTCTTCTCTACCAAAACCAGGCCATTCACCCGCTCTCGGCAGCGTACTCGCTTGTCCGTCGAGCAGCTGGAAGATCGGAATACCCCAAGCGCTCCAGGCGGTTCGGTGACCCATGTCCTGGTTTGGGACGGGGGCGGCGCGGACAATCTCGCCAGCAACGCGGTCAACTGGGTTGATGACGTTGTGCCTATTGACGGTGATATCGCCATTTTCAATGGTACGTCCAACAAGGACGCAGTCATCGATGTGGCCTTCGCTGATTTCCTCAGTGAGATGCAAGTCAATGCAGGCTACTCGGGCCAGACGCCAGGCTACACGGGCCAAATCACTTTTGAAAAAGACCTCTCCATAACAAATCTTCTCACGCAAGCCGACGGAACGCTCAATCTGGACGCTGGCAGCCTCAACATCGATGTCGGCGCGACGTTCAGTTTTTCAGGCGGAACCATCGTTGGCAGTAGCGCGCTAAACATTGACGGCACCATGACCTCCTCGGGAGGAAGCACAGAGAACCCACTTCAAATTGAGGGCATCTTCAATTCAACGGGCAACGTGAACGTCACAGCTGGCGCATTACTCCTCAAGGGTGGCGGTAGCTTTTCGGCCACAATTGACACCGCCGCGAACACCGAGTTTCTCCTAGGTGGCGGTGATTTCACAGCGTTCCAAGGGGCAGAGGGGACAGGCCAAGGCCGGTTTGTCGTCGGATCAGGTGGCAACGCAACCACCTACCAGATCGACCCTAATGCAACTGCGCGTCACTTTAACCTGAACCTGTCACAAGGCGGAACCATCAACGGCGGAGGTAACCTTCAGGTTCTCGGTGAATGGAATTTCGCGGGCGGGGAAGTTTCTGGCTTAGGGAGCGTCGTAAATGGCGGCACCATGAACGTTGCCGGGAACACCATCCGTCTCGCTGCAAGCACGTTCCAAAATCTGGGCACCGTCAATTGGACCGCAAATTTCCAAGGCGCAGCGGCACAGATCCGGTGGGACTTCTGGATCACCGACGTCACCAACACGGGGACATGGAATTTCGTAACAGTTCAAGGAAGAACTCTTGATTTTGTTTGGACTCAACTTCGAATCCTCAATCCCACCTTCCAAAACAACGGCCAAATCGTTCAAACCGGCGATGGCCAGACCCTTATCCGCGAGTTCAGCCGGTTTCGCAATGGTGCGACCGGCTCCATTGTTGCTCAAGGCGGGCAGATGCGATTTTCTGCTATTCCCGACTTTGTCACTGCCCGCGGCTCTTACATGGAAGCCCAGGCTGGCACCTCAATCACTTTTGAAGCGGGTTCATACACATTCACCGCATTCTTGGAGAACGAGGCCAGGCAAATGCGCGGAGCTGGCACCTTTGTGGCAGGCGATTCAGCGACGATCGTCATACCCGTTTTTCATTTGTTGGAAGCGGATCGCTTCCAGATGACTGGTCAAGGCGCGACGTTGTCGGGTGGGGGTGAGTTCATTCCGCACTATATGCTTTGGGGTAATGGTAGCCTAACTGGGGGAGGCCGAATCACAATCGGTGCGAACGACCGTCTTATCCTCGACGGTTCCAGCTCGGAGGGAGGAGGCAATCTGACGTTGGGCGGGCGCGTCAACAATGGCGGGACCATCGAGTGGCAGCCGGGAGCTTCGACGATAACCCTTACTGCCGGCGGAGCGTTCAACAACGACGGCGGCACATTCGATGTCTACAATCCTTCGGGTGTGATGGAAATTGCGCCGTTGCAGACGGGCAGCTTTTTCGTGAGAAACAACGGCGCCTTACGCAAGTTTTACACGGAAGACAACTCGGAAACGGCAACAACCTATTTCAACGTTCCCGTAACAAACGATGATGGACGAATACTGGCCGAGGGCCGCATGCGCTTCAAATCGTATACCCAGACCAGCGAGCACGCCAAAGCCGATTTCGGCAGCACAGTATACACCTTTGACGAGTTTTTTGTCGCAGCCGACGGTGCGATTACTCTCGACGGTGGGTACATCAACAATTCCGGAAACGGAGCACCTACCGCTTATTACACTGACATCACAAACTGCACGGTCGAGCTCAACGGTGCGATTCGCGGAACACTGCGATTCCGCACGGCATACGTAAGCCTTACAGGAGATCTAGAAGTATTGGGCGCAACTGGTCAAGCCGATTGGACGCGTTGGATTAGCAGCACCGTCAACCTCCAAGGACACACCCTGATCAACTTGGGTGGCGGCATCAATATGGACAGCCCCGCCGGTGCGCGAGGCACAATGAACTATCAAGGCGGAAGGGTCAGAGCACGATTCAGTTCATACGAGAACGTCGATATCACCGGTCGCGGCGGAAATCCTGGTAATCCTGGTGGCCCAGCTGGCCAAATGAATCTGGGGCCCGGAGGCACACTTCAAGTCAGCGAACTTGGCACGTTTGGCACGTTCTCAATCGACGACAACCTTGATGTCGATGCCACCGCTCAGATGACGTTCCAAATCGGAAACAATCTGAATGACCAACTCACCGTTGGTGGCCACTTGAATCTGGCCGGCCTACTCAATGTGACTGTCCAGGGCAACGTCAGCGTCGATGACGAGTTCATTATCGTGACATTCGACACGCTTGACGGCACCTTTGCGAACGAGAACAACACCGTCGATTTGGGCAACGGCCTTTATGCTGAAATCCTCTACCTGGAGCATAACATCACGCTCCGAATTTGCAGTTACGGTGGCGTGGAGTGAGGTGTTTTGCAATCCGGAGGATTTCGATGAAGCAGATACTTAGCCTTATTGCGATCAGTTGCGGATTCCAACACATAGCCGCCCAAGAACCGCCAGCTGTGCGAGAATTCGCCAGCGTCAAGTGGCAAAGAGGCGTTGACGCAATCGCACTTTCACCAGACGGGACCGTCCTGGCAATTGGCCACTCCAGCGGCGACGTCGTATTGTGGGACATGCAAAAGCGGGAGGTTAAGACGGTCTTAAAGGACGCCACCCACGGAATAGTCAGCGTGCAGTTCTCAAAAAACGGAACAAAGCTGTTTGCAACCGGCCGTTCGGATGTTAACTCCCAACTTGCGGTGATGAGTTGGGACTTGACGTCCAAGGAATTCATACGAGAGAATATTTGGGGAAGTGGTACTTGGGCGTATTCGCCGGAACATAAGCGCGCTGTGACGTTGGCAAAGGAGTCCAAACATAAAGTCCCATATGTGTGGACGGTTGGCCAAGAAGAAGGAGCGAAACATCTTCCGGAGCACAAGTTGACGATCGAGGCGATATTTCTTTCACAGGACGGCACCAAGATAATCACCGCCTCCGACGACCCGAACTGGGGCCTGCCGCCGGAAAAGCAGGCAAAAGGTCCCGACCCAAAGATCATTCGCGTGTTTGATGCCAACAATCGCAAACTCACTCATGAATTCGGCCTCAAAGGCAAGGTCCAGCCTGGGCAAAGTCTTAGCATTTCGCCCGATGGCAAACGAATCGTAACCATTGGGTTTCCGACTCACATTCAGATGCAGGTCTTGGACCTTGAGAAAGGCGAGAAGGTTGGTGGACCAATTCTCGGTGCGGTAGCGCCAGTCGGTTTTTTGCCCGATGGAAGGCATGTCATTACAGGACACGTGTGGAACGACGAAAAGGGCGTGCCTCAACGGGGATTGCTTGTTTGGGATATTGAGGCTCGAAAAAAAGTGCTCGTTCTACGGGGCACCTTTGGGACTGGCAAACTCGGCATTTCGGCAGACGGTCGTTTTGTTGCCTTAGCCGCATCGACGGGCGAGATCAGCGTCTGGCAAATTCCGAAGCTCGGAAACTGAAATTCCTCTCCCCAGCTCAACTAAACCATCAGCTACGATGCCCTCCGGTTCACTACCACTGGAGCGCACCGCCATGTCCGCCATCCGCAACGCCTATGGCCCCGAAGGCCCGCTCGGCTTCCTCCTCACCGACAAGCCGGCCCGCAATCTTGAGGCGATACTGCAAAAGCTCGGCAAACCCGACTACCGCAAGACGGTTTTCACAAAGGCCCCGACCGAGCCGAACCCTGGCGAGCGCTCCGACGTGTCCTGGATCAGCACCGAGACGGCCGACCGCTACAATCACATCGTCATCGCCAAGGGAATGGACGACAGCCAGTTCGCCTTGAATCCGATCGTCACGCTCAATCACGATTACTCGATCCCGCCGATCGGCCGATCCCTTTGGCGCAAGTTCGTCAAGGACGGCGACACCCGCGGCATCAAGGCCAAGACGGTCTACCCGCCGAAACCGGCCGGCTGGCCCGACCGCGAAACCTGGCAGCCCGATCTTGTCTTCATGCAGATCCAGGCCGGCTTGCTCAACGGTAATAGCATCGGCTGGCTGCCGACCAAATCGCACTACGCCGACGCCAAGGAAGCGGAGCGCATCGGCTGCAAGGAAGGCACGCTCATCATCGAAGAATGGCTTCTCATCGAGTACGCCGTCGGTACGATCCCCGTCAACCCGGAGACCGTCGTCGATGTTGTCAGCAAGCTCGCCAAGCCTGACGCATCGCCGCAACCCTTCACGCACATCACCATCGAAGAACTCGCCAAGGCCTTCGAGAACCGCATCAAGCACATCGACGCCGAGAAAATTGCCCGCGAAGTGATCTCCCGAATGCGTGGTCGCGTCTGAAGAACATGCCGAAATTACTGCGGGCGATCAAAGGTTCCGGCCTCAACTTTCTCCAGTAGCTTTAGTTCAGAGATGTGGTACTCGCCCTGTTTCTTGCCGTCGAAGTGCATTTCGATTGTCGTGAAGTGCTTCACCCCCTGGAATTCTCTATAGTCGCGGAAGAAGAACTCATAGGTGCGCTTCGCGTCGGTGCCGCTATTGATCGAGACTGTCGTTTTGATTGGCAAGCCCGTTTTTTTCTCAAAGAAAAGCAAAACCTCTTCGTGCTTTTCATGCGTGACGCGCAAGCCGACTGCTGGCTTGTCGTTGATTTTCTCTTCGGTAGGTGCGGTCAGAGTGTATGGCTTTTGTTTCAGCACGCCGAGAAGGTCCGGCATGGCGACAGCATGGAAAAACTTTGCTAGCTCGCCGCCTTCCTCTGCAGACAGTTGCGTCGCCTGTTTTTTGCCGTGAATCTTCATCCACGCCTTGCCACCATTAACGACGACAATGTCTTGGAAATTCGCTCCTATTACCACGCGAACATGCTCCGCATCCTGAAACACACCCATGTAGTTTACTTCGTCCACGCCGTCATCTGCGAGTTTTGCTGTGGCTTTGAATGACACGGCCCTGAACTTACCGATTTTCTCACCGCCGCCCCCCGCCTTTATCGCTCGATCAATGACCGCCAAAGCTTCGTCGCGATCACCCGGAGTCGCATGATTCGCGAAGAAAACCAACGAAACACAAATGGCCACGAAAAGGGAAGAAAGATCACGCATGTTTACCTCGTGTATTGAATGCGAGACATTGGAGTCTCGCCAGCATTTCCTGTCAAGCTGTCTTTCGCCATTTTGCGTGATATCGCGTGATATCCGCTTTCCCAAACCACACTTCTCCTCTGCTACCTTCCACCCAAGCCAAGAGAACGATTCAAGCGTCAGCCCGCCGCTCTTAGAGATGGACTGACCAACCATCAACCCTCGCGCAATCTCACGAGACCGCATGGGTCAAGCCATTGTTGCCTTGATGCTGGTCCGCTACTTGACGCAGACGATTGTCATCGCTCTGTGTGGTGGCATCATTAACATGATAAGCTCGGAAGGCAACAAGGGGCAACAAGGATACCGCGTCGCCTTTCTGCTATCGCTACTGTTCGCAGTTGTTCGCAGTGCCTGCCGCGCTTTTGGCATTTTTCGCCGCGCGCCCACCCAACCGTTCCATACGGCCGGCAACGGAGCCTACAGCGACGACCCGAACGCGCCGCCGGTCGAAGTCATTCCAGAGTCGGAATGGACCGAAGGTATGCGTGTGATCTACGAATACACGCAAGGCGTCGCGAAACGGATGAGCGGCAAGGCGCTGATCATTCGATTCGTCCACTGGCCACGCCGCGAGGGCGGAACCTGGCGTGCATGCTACGGTGCCTGCCACCTTCTGGGGATGTCGATGTTCGACTACAACGTCGGCGTTCTCGGGCGGAACTGGTTCGACAGCGGCGTGACCGAGGACACGGACAGCCTCATCTTGCACGAACTCGGCCACGAGTTCTGCACGAACCACGCCGACGAGAACTACTACCGTGCCCTGACGAAGCTCGGTGCCAGGCTCAAGGCCGCCGCCTTGGCCGAGCCAGAATGGTTTCGACGGTTTCAACGCGAATGAGAGACGCTACAATTGAGCGTAGGCAAGGGCATGGAGGCCCAGCCATTTTTTTGCGGGAGGTTTTGGCATCGCCCTCTCACGCCAGATCGTAGTTTATTCCAGCCCGACTGACCCCGTGAACCGCGATTCAATCAATGGTAGTTTGCAATGATTGAAAGCAACGTATGGCCTGATGCTCCTGGTGTCCTGCACCTTGCCCGGCGCAGCAACCGTTGCACCGTTCTCGGGCCTGGGGTCCGCGCCGTTTTGTGGGTCCAGGGTTGTCCTTTGCGCTGTCCGGGATGTGTAGCCCCGGAAACGCTGCCATTCGCGGGAGGGGAGGTTGTCCAGGTAAAAACTCTGGCGGAGGAGATGATCTCCCTGCGGAACATTGAGGGGGTGACGTTCTCCGGCGGCGAGCCGATGGCGCAGGCCGCTGCCCTGGCCGAACTCGTGGATGACATTCGCGCTTGCCGCGATCTCTCGGTTGTTTGCTACACGGGGTTTCCGCTTGGCCACCTTCGCGGCAAGGGGACGCTGGCACAGAAGGAATTGCTCAAGCGAGTGGATATCCTCATCGACGGGCCGTATCTTCGCCGGCGCCACACGACGCTTCGCTGGCGCGGATCGGAAAACCAGCAGGTGCATTTCCTCAGTCCCCGTTACCAGCACCTTGCTGCGATGGTGCAAGAGCGAGGTTCATGGATCGAATTCGAGTTCGACGCTCAAGATGCACTGCACTGGATGGGAATTCCGCCGCTCGGGTTTCGGACCGCGTTTGAGCAGCAACTGGACCGCATCGGCGTTCTTTTGCACGCGGAGGATAATGGCCGTGAGTGATTCACCCAAATACTGCACCGCTCGGCTCCGTGAGGAACGCGAGCGCCGCTTGCGCGAGAAGCGTGAACGAAAAGCCGCCGCGGAACTTGCCAAACGGAAAGCGGCCGAGGAACTGCGACGCGACAGGCGATTTGAGAAGGATCGGCAAGCCGCCCAGAATGAACTGGGCGCGATCCAGGCGACGCTGACAGCAATGTCCAATTCGGATGGCGTTCGGTTTGTTCCCAAGGACCGCCTTGAAGCGTTGCGTGCCCAGCTCGCTGACTTCAAGGCCGTCATCCAGGAGACGATTCTGGAAGACCGTCTGCGCAGGGCACGCACGGACTTGCACAGTGTCCGCGAGAAATTGCAATCTCTTGTGGCACAGGCGGAAACAGCCAAGCAATGCGCTTCGCTCGCAGTCGAAGAAGCCGAGGTGGTGAAACTTGAGAATCGGATGGCGGCGATGGACCCTGCCCGAAGTGAAAAGCTCGACCCAACGGGGTTTCGTGAAGTAAACAACCTGCTGAGCAGCGCACGCTCAAACCTTGAGCGAAAGGATCTTGCTCAAGCTCGCCGCGATGCAGCCTCCGCGAAGCAACGGCTGGCAAGCCACGAGACGGCCATTGCAGAACGATTCAGAGTTTGGCAGGCGGCCAAGAATCAGGCTGAAACGTCTTTGGCGTCGGCAGGTGATCAGATCGCCGGACTTCGAGCCGACGAAGTTGTCGTTCGCTGGGCCGGCCGTGAATTGGCTGTTCTTGAAAAGCGACTTGAAAGTGCCATCGGATTGGCGGAGGCGGAGAAGTTCGACGTTGTCCCTGACGAGATTGCCCACCTTCTCGACGACGGCGCGGCGATTGTGGGCAGAGCACAGGAACTTCAGCTCAAGGAAGATCGTCGCCAATATATTCTGCAAGGCGTCCTCGAAAGCATGGGGCTATTGGGATTTGTGGTGCAACAGGGCTACCCAGCAATGGAGCATCCGGACGAGCCAGGGTCCGCCGTGATAATTCAAGCGGAGCGGATCGGCGGCGGCGCCATGGCCGTGAGCATCCCACAGGAAGGAGATATGTGGTACGACGTGGCTGGATTCCCGATGCGCACCGAGACCACTGCTGAGGGCCAGACCGTTCGCAGCTGCGATGAGGCCGAGCAGGAGATCGTTCGCCTGCATGAAGTGATGAAAGAATCGTTCGGCATCGAGACGGGTGAACTGCGCTGGGACAGCAAAGACCCGGACCGCATTCGCAAGACTGCGGAGAGACTTCCTGAATCGACCCCTGCCACGCGGACAAGAGGCCAATGACGTGCAGCCACACTTCATCCCCGATCAATCGGCGACTTGGATGGGCGAGTTCCACAAGCAACTCGTCCGCGGCAAGCACGTTTTGCTCTACGGCAACGTGTTGGATCATTTTTACGTTACCCGCACCGGCGAGACCCAAGGAACATATGTTTCTGTCCCGGAATTCCTGAGGCTCTACTTTGGCGATGAAGGTTACGAGGTCATTGGCCAATACGACATCGTTGACGGCTTGACGTTTGCTGACCCGGCTGCCATGCGACCAGTCCTTGACGAAATTGTTACGGCGTCAAAAGGGGGAGTCGTTGCCCAGCGTCCCGTCGGCCCAGGAGTGTCAACTCCGCCGAAGCCCGGCGCCGAGGTGGGTTCCGAGTCGACGGCGACGCGGACGCATGGCGCCTCGCCCCGCGCGGCTCCCCGTGCTGGCGGCCAGGCCGCTCGAATCGAGCAACCCGCCCCAGC
Organism: uncultured Singulisphaera sp.; assembly: GCA_964484265.1. Classification (GTDB taxonomy): domain Bacteria; phylum Planctomycetota; class Planctomycetia; order Gemmatales; family Gemmataceae; genus SIAQ01. The sequence continues at coordinate 9,040 of CAZAFH010000004.1, read as the reverse complement.
TCTCGACGCGATGCGCATCGTGTTGACCCAACCACGTATCGCGGCCGCCATGGTCGTGGATTATTCCGACAAGCTGTTCGGCGATGCGAAGCATCAAACCGATGCCGAACTTCGATTGCTTGTTCAGATGAAAAAGATCGTTCAGAAGGCGGCATTCCTGGAGAAAGGGCACCGGCTCTGCGGGCGCAAAAATGCTCTCGTGGTCGTGGGCGGACAACTTGGTGCGATCCCCCCGTGGTTCTACCAGGAGAATCCATTCATCGCGCTGATTCAAGTCACCAAGCCACGCCGAGAAGACCGGGCCCGATACATCCACACGCACCTGGCCAATTTCCACGAAGGGAGGACGCTCGACGAGGACCAGGCCGTCAAGGTCGAACGAGAATTCGCCGATTTGACGGACGGCCTGACGGCCTGGGATCTCGACGCGATCTGGCGCACTTCCATTGCCGAGGGAGTCAGCATCGCTCAGCCCAAGGCGTTGGTGGACTACTTCAAATACGGCCAGCGTGACGACCCGTGGGAACGGCTGGACGCGGCCAAGATCCGAGATGCCCAGCAGAAGCTAGAAACGCGCGTGATTGGCCAACAGGTTGCAATCCAAAAATTAGTGGACATGCTGCCGGCGGCTCGCGTGGGCCTGAGCATGTCGGAAGTCACGTCGCAGGCGGGCAAGCCAAAAGGAGTGTTCTTCTTCGTTGGCCCGACCGGCGTCGGCAAGACGGAACTGGCGAAAGCCCTGACGGCGTTGATCTTCAGCGACGACGCCGCCTTCGATCGCTACGACATGAGCGAATACAAGGAACAGCATTCAGCCGAGAAACTAACGGGCTCGCCACCCGGCTACGTTGGCTACGAGGAAGGCGGCAAGCTCACCAACCGAATGCGCGAGCGGCCGTTCAGCGTGCTGTTATTCGACGAGATTGAGAAAGCACATCCTCTGGTGATGGACAAGTTTCTGCAAATACTCGAAGACGGCCGCCTTACGGATGGCAAAGGGCAGACTTGTTACTTTTCTCAGTCGGTCATCATCTTTACCAGCAACATTGGCTCCGACAAGCTGGCGTCGATACGGCCCGCACAGAGTGCTGGATCCCAGCCCACCTACGATGAGGTGGAACGACATTACAGGGAAGCAGTGAAAATGCACTTCACGCAGTCGCCGCCTCATGGATTAGGCCGGCCCGAACTGCTGAACCGCTTCGGGGATAACATCGTCGTGTTCGACCTGCTTCGTCCGGAACACATCGAAGGAATCTGCAACAAGTTCTTGACGGCACTCGAACAGTCTGCCCGAAGACTTCACCTGGAGATCGCTTTCGACCGGCAACAGATTGTCGGCATGATCCGCACGCTGGTTGAAAAAGGAGACAGCCTGTCGTTCGGCGGGCGCGGTATCAAGACGATGTTGGAAAAGACCGTAGAGCGACCGCTCAATCGCTGGATTTTCTACAAAAGCCCCGAGCATAGCAGCAAACTCACCGTCACCGCCGCTTCGGATGGGGAAACTATTCTCGTCAACGGCCAAGAAGTGCCGAGGTGATGCTTCATGGCCGTTGCAAACGAAGTGATCGCCGGTCGGTTCCACTTGCGGACCTCCCGTGGCCCGGGAGCGTGGGGTGAACTGTTCACCGCCGAGGACGACCCCCCGTACGCTCGGCTTGCCGGAGGGCTTGGAAGCCAACCTTCGCATCCTTCGGGCTACGGAGTATTCATCGAGGTTGTCCACGTCAGGTTGCTTCCCGACAAAGTCAGGGCTGAGGCGATCGAGCGTGAGATGGAGGTTTTCAAGAATGCGGCCAATCCCCATCTCCTGAGATGTCTGGATTGCAGCCATGACGCTGCGGGGCAAACGCATGGGCTGCTATACCTCGCGATGGAAAGCTGGGAGCAATCACTGGAAGATCGCTTGCAACAGCTAACCAATCTTTCGGACCAAGAACTAGAGGTAGTCGCGAGCGCCGTGTCGGAAGCGCTCGCGTTCTTGCACACGAGTGGGATCCACCATGCTGGTGTTCACCCAGCCCGAATCGTCTGCGTTGGCGCTGATTGGAAGCTGGCGCCATCCGGTCCCGCAGCGTTCGCGGGGCCGAGGATCCTGCCTCCCGAGAGCACGTCAAGCCCGGCAGAGGATGTCTATGCCTTTGGGCTCACCTTCCTTCATGCTTTGCTAGTTGTTCGCGGCCATGTCATCGCGTTGGACCGCCTTGCATCCGAACATGAACGATGGCTCAAACTCTTGCCGGAGGCGTGGCAAGCTTCGCTCAGTCGCTGCCTGCAAAAGGATCCAAAACGGCGCTGCGCGGTTGCCGACCTGGTATCCGCGAAGCAACCTGACTCGCGGCCAGTGATCGATTGGACCCTCGAACAGCCGCAAGGCGATAACGGCGCGCTCGCGGATCTGAAACGACGTGAGCAAATCGAAAAGTCGACGGTTGCTGAACTTGAACGGCGAAAACGGGAAATGGAGGACGAAGTTGGTAAGATCGAAGCCGACATTCTGGCCGTGCAGATGGACCGGACAATTCGCCTGGGCCTGTTCGGGGTCCGTGGTTCTGGGAAATCCTCCCTCTTGGCGGTGTGGTCGCTTTTCTGCGTGGACCGTTCAGATCCAACCCGTCAAATGCAGCTTCGCTTTCCCAATGATGACTCGTTGCACTACCTCAAGGAAGTAAGAGCGCCAATTTTGGAATTGGGGAGATCGCGTGCGACCGCGATGGCCGAACCGAAGACGATCCTCTTTGAGATCGTGCTTGAGAGCGAAGCCGAACGAGAGGTTTGGACAATCGAGACCATGGATTTTTCAGGCGAGTTTGTCGGACTCTTGGCCGACAAGACCGGCGTCAGAACCTTTGCCAAGCAAACGCATGACTTTCTGCAAAAGTCGAATGTCGTCCTGTGTTGCCATCGATGGGATGACAATAGCCAGGAAACGTTGGAGGCGATCAACCGGGTTCTGGCGGATTACGCATCCCATTTCATTCTTGCCTTGACTCGCCTGGATGAAAGAGGAGACGTGCCCCGGTCGCCGGAGGAACTTGACGCCTTGTTGCAGCTCTTGGAGCAAGGCAGCCCAATTTACTTCGGCAACCTGATCGGCAGCATCAGGGACATCTATCGACGGACAGGTCGGGCAGGAATCATGGCGATCTGTCCTCTGGGCAAAGATTTCTCCGATCCGAAAAACCTCCCGCGCGGACGCGAACTCAGCGTGGAAGACCTGGCGCCCATCGCCATCCACGAGCCATTGCGTTATGCGGTGGAACGAAGAAAGGAAATGGAACCTCGGTTGCAAAAGCACCTGCAGCAACTGAAAGCCGAGCTGGCCGCCCTGGAAAGAGACGTTGTGGCAGCTCGGGCCAAGCACGAACGCCAGCACCACGAAGACCGCAAGAAGCTTCGCGAGGAGTTGTCCGCGCTCAGAGAGCAACTACTGCGTTGCCTGGACAAAGGCAGAGCGCCTCGCCAAGAGGATCGACACGCACTCATGCGCCTTGCTTGCAAGGCCGATGAACTCAATGAATCGGCGATGAAGCATGAGTGCAACGAGCTTTTGAAGCGAATTGCAAGCGAACGTGGCAGAAGAGCGGCGTGGCGGCAACACTTCGTCGAGTTGGTGGTGCTGGTGATTTTCGCGTTATTGTTGGGCGCGTCGTTGTTGTGGTTTGCCTGGACCAGGACCACAGAATGACGGGTAGAGCGTGGGGCGAATCTGCCATGGGAGCTGAAAGCGTCATCATGGAAGCAAAGGCTGTCGAACTGTATGCGCCGATTCCGGTTGCCGTCCACATGTGGTTTGCGGACGGCGCCGGATGGGCCTATCATCCGGACATAGGCAATGACGTGTTGGAGGAGATCATCAGGACGGTTACGCCAGTTCTCTACTCGTCGGAAAGCGAATCAAAGGCAATCCGCAAATGCCCGGCAGGCCTCCTTGTTATCGAGAAACTCCCGCAAGAAAAATGCGACGACGCAAGTGCCATCGCAAGGAGTCCCCATGCGCTTCGCGTCGCCGTGGTGAGCCATTCTGTCTTGGGAACATGTTTCCCAGCGGAACAGGCCGACACGGATCGGTTCGGCGAACAAATGTTTCGAGAATTGGGCCGGCTCGCGTACCCAACTAAACGCGGTCGGTGCGAATCGTTGGTTGTCTGGGCGAAGGCAGCGCCACCGGTCCTGCCGACGCCCGATGTAGGCGGCGAACCCGCACCAACGCCGGAGCACGTTCAAACTGATGAATTGGCGAAAGAAAATGGCTCCCTCAAACAAGAGCTTGCCGACCTTCGACGTGAAAACGAATACTTGCGAAAAACCATCCCAACGCGGGGTCAACGACTTTTCAACACGATGGCAATCGTGCTGCTGACGGCCTTGCTCACGGCAGCCGCGATTTATGTCGTGGTCGTAAATTCAGGGTTGCCATAAGTCAGGACATAGGCCGGTGACTTGTCCAGGCGATCGCGATTGCGGATGTAGGACAACGTCGTTTTGGGATCGCTATGCCCTGCGAACGTCTGAATATCAACGAGGTCGCAGCCTCTTTCGCGTGCGGTGGTCAAAGCCGTGACTCGAAAGGAATGCACCGTCACGGCCGGGTCCAGGCCAAGGGCGCGGACATAGCGAGCAACCAAGAGCTGTACCGAGCGGGAACTGAGTTGTCTGGACTGAAAACCATCCGATCCCCGGCCGCGTGCGGAGCGCGCCGGCGGGAAAAGTGCAGCATCTGGCCGTTCGCCAAGTCCGCTCGATACGAGCCACGCATCGAGTCGTCTTGACGCCTCGCGGCTCACGGGGACGCGCCGCTCCTTCCCGCCCTTGCCTCGAATTTCCACGATCTTGTGACCCATTGTCATCTTGATGTCCCCGACGCGAAGCCGGCACAGCTCACCGACACGACAACCCGTGTAGGCCAGCACTGCCAACATCGCGCGGTCCCGAACGCCGGCTCGTGTTGACGGATCTGGGGCGTCAAGCACGCACCGGCACTCCTCGGGCGACAATCCTACCGTCTTCCCATCGCGCTGCACGGGCGGCGTCGCCACCAGGTGAGGATGAGCCGGATTGCTTTCCGCTTCGCCGTGAACCTGGAGATAGGTGAACAATGAGCGCAGGACCGTGATTTTTCGCCCGATGGAAGTCGCGGCAAGACCGCGATCACGAAGGTGATCGCGCCAGGCCGCCACGGTGAACGGCCGAATCTGAGTGAGCCTCTCCAACTGACTCGGCCCGATGCCAGCGAAACGCATGAATAGGGCAACATCGCGTGCGTAGGCCTTCTGGGTTGCGGAAGACGCGGACTTCGTCAGCCAGGCCAGGAATGCTTCTCGCAAGGACCGCCCGGTCAATTCCTGGTCACTTTCGGCAATCATGAGAGACCGCGGCAAGGGGTCAAGAATGCCAGGTAATTGGTCACGAAAGATTGCGGGAATTGGTGCCGGTTCCTCCCCGAAATTCAGCGGTTTTTCGTCGGTGTCCATGTCCTTTTCACTTCGTTAAGAGTGACTTTCGCGAAGCATACGCCAACGGCGGCGCGAGCGCAAGAACTCCTGGAAGCCGCACCGCCTTCGCGGTTTTGCAAGCAAATGCCGTCGCCAGCCACCGGCTTTTGGGGGCGACGAAACGATCGACGATGACACGGCATCGAAAGGAGACAAATAATTTCGGTGAGTCATGAGAGAAACCCCTTCTGCCGTTCATTCCTTCGAGCCACGCCATGCGTGGATATTTGCTTTGGTAATTGCCATCGGCCTGTTCCTGATGGCGATCGAATCGTCGGCACTACCGACAGGGACACCGGCCTTGCTCGCCGCTCTTGCTGTTCCAACGGTGCTGGTCGTTTCTCATCTCAAGGCAGATCGCCAGCGGCACCGCGAATTGACGGCGATGTTGAACGTTCTACCGATCCCGTTTGCGTTGGCGCCGGCGCCGGGCTTCTTCCAGCAATATGTCAAATTCGCCGACGCGCTCACCAAAATCGGACGCCACAACGATCGTTTGTTTCGTGATCTTGCGTTACACCGATTGACGACGATCGCCGACGAATTCGGATTGATGGCGACCGGGCGGATTGTCTTTAACGCGACGGAAACTTGGCGGACCGCGTATCAACATATTCTCGAAACGCTTCGCGTAAAGACGTATTTGTCTGTCGCCTGGGTACGCACGAACGACTACTGGAATGACGCCCCGGGTCGGCAGAGCATGCAATTCAACTACGAACTGGTCGGCAGGGGGATTCGCATCGAACGCGTTCACATCCTTTCGGACGAACTCTGGCCGTTCGATGAAAAGCTGCCGACGGCCGAGATCCTGGAATGGCTCGTCGAGCAGCGCGGGCACGGCATTCACGTGGCGCTGATTCGTGAGTCGGATTTATCAAAGGAACCGGATCTGCTGCGGGATTTCGCCATTTACGGCGACCGCGCCACCGGGATGCAAGAGTTGGACGAACAATCCCACACGGTCCGATTCGTTCTGGCATTCGACGAGCAAAGCAGGCTGCATACACTCGACCGCTGGGAGCGTCTGAAATTATTTTCGACTTCGTTTGAGAATTTGATGGATCGAATCCAGAGCTGACTCCTAAAATGGTGTACAAGATAGTGTACAGACTTTGGGCCTTCCATGCCGTCGATGTTGTATCTCGACGCGGCTCGGATGGGCCGAATGGCTCCGACCGCGCAGTTGGTTTTGAGAGAATTCGTGCGGGTTGCCGGCGAAGAAGGTTGCACGCTGTACTTTGAAAAATTCCTGCGAGACGGTTTCTCGGCTTGGCCGTCGCATCTTCAATCGCGATATCTGGGGCTGCGTTCCTGGGCCGGCATCGCCGAACTCAAGGCGGCGCTCGCCGAATTTGCTGGTCTCTCATTCGATTCGCCACTGTTCCTGGCGGGCCGGTCCACGAATCTTGCCAAACTTGCGGCACGCCAACTGTTTCGCAACGGCGGGACGGTCCTCGTTACCGACCTCATCTGGCCGAGCTACCTCGACACTCTTCAGCGAACCGCACGCAAGGTGAATGGCCGAATCGAATGCTTCCGTGTTCGTTCCCGGATTCTTCGTCGCGAAATCTCGCCCCGTCAACTCATTGAAACCATGATGGATCGTTTCCTCTCCAGGAGATGCACTGGGCTGATGTTTCCGCACGTCAGCCATGACGGAATCTGTTTACCCGCGAACGAGATCGTTCGAGCATTTCGGCAGGAAGCCAACGATAACTTCATCGTGATCGATGGTTCCCAAGCCGTCGGACAACTCCCCCTGAGATTGTCGGAATTGCCCTGCGACTTCTACCTGGCAGGCTGTCATAAATGGCTCGGCAGTCATCTTCCTCTGGGAATCGGATTCTGCCCGAACGCGGCAACTCGGTCCGAAATCCAGAGTGCATGCGCCAAATACTTGGCTCGGAGAACGCTCGACGACCCACTCCTGGCGTTTTTGCACGGGCTGGAAACAGGCAAGTTGCGTCGGTTCACCGAGACGGTCAACGTTTCGTCTCTCTTCGCGCTCCGAGGCGCGTTACAGGACCACGGTCCCGAGGTGGCGACTTACGATTTGCATCACCGGCGAATCGCCATTGCCGAGATCGTCGCCCGCATCGGCCACATGACCGGCTGGTCTCCGCTCCTTCCTGAAAATGACTTCCGGTCGGCTGCCGTTCTCCTCCAGGCGACTTGCCCAGCGGTCCGCCGATGGAGTCCGCAAACGTTGCGGGAGCGGTTCCACGAACTCGGCATCGCCCTGACTTGCTACCGAGGCGGGATTCTTCGGCTGTCAACGCCGAGCAAGCCATTCACCACCCACGAAGCGGGCATGCTGATCAACGCTCTCGCCCTGGTTCAGCTTCGGACTCGTCAACGCGCTCAGCGAGCACAGCTTGTCTATGCCTGACGGTTGTCACACGGAATTGGTCGCTTTCGCCAAATGGCTTGACGATGCGCCGACGAAGCGGCAGCACTTCGATGGGTAACGGGTGATAACCGGCTTGTTTGCGAACTCGGTTGACGGCACGGTGCAGCGTCAGAAGCTGGCGCCGGATGGGGGCATAAGGCTCGAATGGCAACTCGTAGAACTCCATCGCCAATATCTCCGCCGACCGGTGGACGGCGAGTTCGAGCAGGTAGGCTCGGACGCCAAGGTAAACATGGCGATCGATTTCCACATGGGCGTGCCACCGATGATCGGGAGCGCCATCCGAAGTGCGACCGCCGCGCCGGTAGCTGATCGAATAGCCCGAATACCGCAGCGGAATCCGGCGAATGTCCCGGAGGCCCGCGGCCTCTTCTTCGAAGAAACGGTGTTGCCCCTTCGTCGCGAATATCGCGAAAGTCCGTTCATGACGAAGGTATTGCAGGTTGGCCAGTCCCGCCTGTTTTCGCCGGGCTCGCGTTTTCTCCGATACGCCGATGCCGTATTTCTCGATGAGCTTGCGGTCGATCATTTCGGCGTCCTTGCCCGCGGGAATCCGGCCGGTGACATACCACCAGTAGCCGTGTCGCAAATAAGAGCAGGCAATTTGTTGGACAAAGCCCGCGACGGAAACAACTTCGGAACGATACTGCATGTCCCTCCGATGCATCAAAGAGAGGGATTGTTTCAGCGGCACAATCCCTCGAAAAGCCACGATCCTTAGTAAGGCGACCGCGACAGGCGTGCAGACCGGAAAATCGCGAGCGAACTACATTCTTGAGTTCGCCCTCCCCAATCCATACTACCCGTCACGAAAAAACCGTCGGCGTTTTCAGGCGAACTCAAGACGTGCACCATGAAAACGCCGTCGATTTGCCAACTTCATGAAGCGTCACTTCCCAGTGGCGCTTCATGAAGCCGCTTGCGCCCTACCAAGGACTGGCCGCATCGTGCGGCCAGCACGTAACATCGATCAGAAATCCGTCAGCTCTTTCGTCGTCATCATCCCGCCCGGCACCACCCGTAGCGGTTGAACGAGTCCGCACTGCCTTGCACGGAACATCGCCCGGCCTCCCGGCCGGCTTCTACTCAAGCCACACTCCCACTCTACGGCCTTTCAATCACCTGGTTT